>NZ_MYFL01000004.1:586428-738478 GCF_002193035.1 Delftia sp. K82
CGACGGCGGTGGGTTCGAGCACGAACACGGCCTCCTACGATCCGTCGGGCGGCATCAGCCCGGTCAATCCGACGGCTGGTTGCACGACAGACTGCGCTTCCACGCCGGCGACTCCGGTCACGCCTGGCACGCCTGCGCTGTCTGTCACCAAGGCCAATCCCGGCAGCCTGGCTGTGGGCACGCCCTTCAACTACGCGTTCTCCGTGTCCAACGCTGCCAGTGCCTTCGGCCCCGCCACCAGCGTGACCATCAAGGACCTTGTGCCGGCAGGCATCAGCATCACGGGTGTGCCGACTGGTGCAAACGTGGCCAGCGCGACCTGCACGCCCAACACCTTCCCGTTTGCGGGTAACGGCAGCTCCGTGCTGACGTGTACGGTGAACTTCACTGCGGCAGTGGCGGCCGGTGGCAACACCAGCTTCAACCTGCCGGCTGTGCCGACGGCGGTGGGTTCGAGCACCAACACGGCTTCCTACGATCCGTCGGGCGGCATCAACCCTGTCAATCCGACGGCCGGTTGCACTGTGAACTGTGCATCGACACCAGCAACGCCGGTCACTCCCAGCACGCAGGTGCCGGTGGCTCCGACGCTGACGGTTTCGCCGACCACGGTGGGAGGCTATCCGCAGATATCCGGCACCGGCACGCCGGGCTACACGATCACGGTGAAGGATGGCTCGACGACACTGTGTACGGCAATCGTCGCGGCCGATCAGACGTGGAGCTGCACGCCAGGCGGCGGCTTGCCGACGCCGGGTCTGCACACGATCAGCGCGACCCAGACCAACCCCGGCAATGGCAACACCGGACCTGCCACAACGACTTCGCTCAACGTGCTCGGAACGACCTTCACGGGTCCGACAGCCACCGGGGCAGGCAATGCCACGGCGACCTTGAGCGGTGGTGGCGCGGGCTGCGGGTTCGATGTGTCGCAGTCGTCCTTCGTCGCGGCTGCGGCGGGTGCGCCGGGCCAGTTGAGCTTCCCGTACGGCAATGTGCACTTCGTGGCCCGCGGCTGTACGCCCAGCAGCTCGATCACGGTCAGCGTCACCTGGCCGGGGCCGGTGACCGGCATGGCGTACTGGAAGTTCGGTCCAGCGTCCGCAGGGGCGGCGGACTCCTGGTATCAGCCTCCGGGTGCGGTGGTGTCGGGCAATACGACCTCGGTGGTGGTCACCGATGGTGGCCAGGGTGATGACGATCGCGCAGCCAATGGCGTGATCGTGGATCCCAGCGGTCCGGCGCGTGTGGGTGCGGCACCGGATGCCACGCCGATCCCTGCGCTCGAACCTCGCATGCTCGCCATGGCCATGCTGCTGATGCTGGCTGCAGGCCTGTGGAATCTGCGCCGCAGACGCGGTTGACACACTGCTGAAGAGGAGCTGAACCATCGCCTGCCGAACCTGTTTCGGCAGGCGATTTCCATTGGGCGCAGGCACTGCATCCCGGCGGCTCAAGCCTGCCCGTAACCCCAGGCCGTCTTGCGGGCCTATCGCGCGTGCAACACGCCGTAAATGAGAACAATTTAGAATTTCTCGCTGATTGGCGCCTTCCGTCGACAAGTCCCGGCCAACGCCGCCCGGGGCCGATGCACAGGTGCTGCGCACTTTCATCTCTGCCCGCCTGCCTTCCATGCACCGTTCTGTCCTGATGTTCCGTTGCGCACCGCAATGGATTTCCGACCGACGCCGCCTGCTCGCCTGCTCCCCATGACTTTCAAGAAAATCTGGTTCCAGTTGCACTGGTTCGTCGGCATTACGGCCGGTACGGTGCTCATCGTCATCGGGCTGTCGGGCGCGGTGTTCTCGTTCCACGAGGAGATCCTGGGCTGGTTGAATCCCGGCACTGCCTCCGTGCCCGCACGCGATGCCGCGCCGCTGGCGCCGCCGCAGATTGCGCAGGCGCTGCGCGAGGCCGGCGAGCAGCGCGTGGTCCAGCGCATCACCGTCTTTGCCGAGCCCGGCCGCTCGGCCCAGGTGGCCTTCAAGCCGCCGGCCGGCCAGCGCCGGGGCCAGACGGTCTTTGTCGATCCCTACACGGGCGCGCAGCTGCCTGAGCAGCACGGCACGGAGTTTTTCGAATGGGTGGAGCGCCTGCACCGCTGGCTGCTGCTGTCGCGCGATGACGGCAAGCCCATCACGGGCACGCTGGCCGGCCTGTTGCTGATGCTGTCGCTGTCGGGGCTGTACCTGCGCTGGCCGCGCCGGCCGCTGTCATGGCGCACCTGGCTGACCTTCGACCCGGCGCTCAAGGGCCGCTCCTTTCTCTGGGGCCTGCACTCGGTGGCGGGCACCTGGGCCCTGGTGGCCTATGTGGTGTTCACCTGCACCGGCATGTATTGGGCCTTTGGCGTGGTGCGCAGCACGGTGGATGGCTGGGCCGGCGTGCCGCCGCGTGTGGCCGCTCCCGCGGCGCCGTCCTCGAAACCCGGTGGCGGCCGGCCTGAGCCGGCTGGCGTGCAGCAGCCCATCGACATCGCGCCCGGCTGGGCCGCCTTCGAGCGCATCGCCCATGGCTGGCAGTTCGCCCAACTGCGCCTGCCCGAGCGCGCGGGCCAGCCCCTGCAGATCAGCTGGCTGGATGCCGAGGCCGCCCATGAACGCGCGCGCAACCAGATGGCCCTGCTGCCCGACGGCGCCGTGCAGCGCGACGAGCGCTATGCCGACCTGCCCACGGGCCGCCGCGCCGTGGGCGCCATCTACCCGCTGCACATGGGCACCTATTTCGGCATGCCGGGGCGCATCTTCATGACGCTGGCCTCGCTGATCATGCCCCTGTTCGCCATCACGGGCTGGATGCTCTACCTGGACCGTCGGCGCAAGGCGCGCGCCCTGGCCAAGGAGCGCCAGGCGCTGATGACGGACCCGCCACCGTCCGCCCCTGCGGGCCAGGACACCGTGCTGGTCGCCTTCGCCAGCCAGGCCGGCCGCGCCGAGCGCCTGGCCGTGGCCACCGTGGCCGCGCTGCGCGGCGCAGGCATGGCGGCCAGCCTGCAATCCGTGGCGGCGCTGGATTCCGAGCAGCTGCGCCACCACCGGCGCGTGCTCTTCGTGGCCAGCACTTTCGGCGAAGGTGATCCGCCCGATGCCGCGCGCCGCTTTGCGCGCCTGCTGGGCGCGGCCTCGGGCTCGGCCCTGCCGCACCTGCAATACGGCCTGCTGGCGTTGGGCGACCGGCAGTACGCAGCCTTCTGCGGCTTTGGTCATGCGCTGGACCACCAGCTGCGCCGCCTGGGCGCGCAGCCCGTGTTTCCGCTGATCGAGATGGATGGCGAGCAACCTCAGGCCTGGAATGCCTGGCAGCAGGCGCTGGCTGGACATTTCGGGGCCATGCCGCCTGCATCGGATGCGCTGCCTGCGTCCGCTGCAGGCCCGCTGGCCGATGCCACGGCCTTTGCCGCATGGCCGCTGCAGGCGCGCAGCCTGTGCAATGCGGGCAGCCAGGGCGCCGGTCTCTACGTGCTGGAACTGTCGCCGCCCGAAGGTGTGGCTCCGCTGTGGCAGGCTGGTGCGCTGGCCGAGGTGCTGCCACGCCATGGCGCAGCCACCGTGCAGGCCTGGCTGGCCGCCCAGGAATGTGACGGTTCGGTCCCCGTGCAATGGCGCCAGCAGACCTGCACGCTGGGTGAGGCGCTGGCCGCCAGCGTGCTGCCGGCCCCGGGCGACATCGCCCCCGGCACCGCGCCCCAGGCCGTGGCCGATGCGCTGCGGCCCCTGCTGCCGCGCAGCTACTCGGTCGCCTCGCTGCCGCAGGACGGCCATGTGCGGCTGCTGGTGCGCCAGGCCCGCCATGACGGCGGCCTGGGCGTGGCGTCGGGTTGGCTGACGGCGCATGCGGCCCAGGGCACCTCCGTGGCCATGAGACTGGTGGAAAACCGCGCCTTCGAGCCGCGTGAAGAGGCAGGTGCCGAGCCCGATGCTCCGGCCATCTTCATCGGCAACGGCTCAGGCTATGCCGGCCTGCGCGGCCACCTGCTGGCGCGCATGCACGCAGGCCGCCACCGCAACTGGCTGCTGTTCGGCGAACGCCAGCGGGCCCATGACGGGTACTGCGAGGCCGAGGTCTCCGGCTGGCTGGCCGCGGGCAAGCTGCAGCGCGCCGACTTCATCTACTCCCGTGACCAGGCCCGGCGCCGCTACGTGCAGGACGCCCTGCGCGAAGCCGCCGAACCCCTGCGCGACTGGATCGCCGACGGCGCCGTGCTCTACGTCTGCGGCAGCGCCGACGGCATGGCCGCAGGCGTCGATGCCGCGCTGGCCGACATCCTGGGCGCTACCGCCGTCGAAGACCTGATCGTCGAAGGCCGTTACCGCAGGGATGTGTACTGAGGTGAAGCGCCGCGTCTTAATGCACAGCGCATGAAACTGGCGCGGCCCAAGTCAGGGACACCGAGGAAGGGCCTACGCCGGCCGCGCCGCCCCGCCCCGAGGGTGTCGTCCCCCTCCCTTGCGAAGCAAGTAGAGAGGCGCCGTGCCACGGGGGAAGGCGCGTAAGCGCCTCAGGGGGTGATGTACTTTTCCTGCCCGAGATTGAGCATCAACCGGTTCGCCCAGCCGAACAGCGCGGCCGAATGCAGCATGTCCAGGATTTCCTGGTCGGTGAGGCCGGCATCGCGCAGCGGCTGCAGCTGGGCTGCGCCAAAGCTGCCCGGCGCGCGCGTCAGCGCCAGCGAGGACTGGATGATGGCGCGTTCGCGCGCATTGGTGCCGGCCGTGTCCGGGTCGTCGAACATCTGGGCCATGACATCGTTGCGCTTGGCCAGCTGCTCGAAGCGCTGGGCGTGGACCGATGCGCAGTACACGCAGCCGTTGGAGCGCGAGACGGCCGTGGCCGCCACCTCGCGCTCGGCGCGCGACAGGCCGCCCGGTGCATACATGATGGCGTTGAAGGCCTGCGAGCGCTCCGACAGCACGCGCGGCTGGCGGGCCAGCAGCAGGTAGAAGTCCGAAGTGCGCGCCTTGGGGTGGCTCAGGTCCAGCACGGCCTGCTGCTCGGCCGTGGCTGTGGCGGGGTCGAGCACGGGCAGCCAGGACGTCCAGTCCAGCGTTTCGCTGGTGTAGCCGTTGCGGCGCAGCGGCTCGCCCGGTGGCGGCAGGTTGGCGGGGTGCACGAAGGGTGCGGAGGCGGCTTCGGCAGCCGGTGCGCTGGCCTGGCCGCCCAGCGCGTCCATGGCCTGCACGCCCGCGAACAGGCGCAATTGGTAGGCGATGAAACCCACCAGCTGGGCCACCAGCACGGTGTCGTCGATGGACAGGCCGGACTCGGGCATGGCCAGCAGGGCGGCGCGGTCGCTTTCGGCGGGGTGCAGGGCCAGGGTGCGCACAAAGTGCAGGGCCGCATCCAGGCGGGCGTTGCCGGTCTGGGCGCCGGGCTGGGCCAGCACGGTGCGCAGCGCGGGCGTCAGGGCATCGCCCAGGGATTCGGCACGCTGGCGGTATTCATCGGCCAGGGCCTGCACGCCGCTGACGCGGCATTGCTCGCTGGCCAGCACCAGGCGCTCGGCGCGCGACAGGCTGTCGGCCAGGCCGTCGCCCAGCAGCAGGTCCTCGCAGGCCTGGGTGGCAATGGCCACCTTGTCGCGCTGGTGGCGCGTGGCGAAAACGGGGGACTGGTCGGTCAGGCCGGCCAGGCGGTCGATGGTGTCGTTGACGGTGGTCATGGGTATCTCAGGTCTTGTCTGCCAGGGCCCGCACGCGGGCTTCGGGGTCGGCGGGCGTCCATTCGCTGCCGTCGAGCTCGGGCTCGGAATAGGACTGCAGCTGGGCGTAGTGGTGTTCCAGGTCCTCGCGGTAGAACAGCGAGGCCAGGCCCTGGGCCAGCTTGCGCGCGCCGTCGCTGATGGCGGGGATATCGCCCGACACCGTGCCGTGCGACAGCGCAGCCGGATAGCAAAAGCAGTGCACATGGTCCAGGCCGGGCAGGGCGCCGGGCGTCTTTTCCTGGAACTCGAACAGCGGGCCCAGGTCGGGCGAGTCCGACAGTTCCTGGTCCTCGGCACCCGCCTCGGGCACGAAGCGGTCGCTCCAGATGCGCACATGGGGCGCCAGGTCGGCGAACTCGGGGCGCTGGCGCCAGTCGATGGCAAAGCCGGTGGAGACGATCAGGAAGTCCAGCACGAACACGCCGCGCGGCGTGTCCACGCGCAGCCGGTCTCCGTCCTGCTCCACCTTCTGCACGGCGCAGCCCAGGTTGAAGTGGGCGTTGGCATGACGCGAGACGCGCAGCGTGCTGCCGTGCGGAGGTGGCACCTGCTGCACGTTGATGTAGTGGCGTATGCGCCATTTCCAGGCGTCGGGCAGCAGGAACTGGCCGTGCGTGAGGCCGGGCGTGCCCGAGCCCTTGGATTTGTTGATGCGTGGCAGGTCGCTGCGGCGCACCAGCAGGTCCACACTGGCGGCGCCGTTCTCCAGCGCGGTGGCCGCGCTGTCCATGGCCGACGAGCCCGCGCCCACCACGCCCACGTGCAGGCCGGCCAGGCGGCGGTAGTCGAGCACGTCGGAGGAGTGCGCCCAGCGGCTGCGGTCCACGCCCTGCATGAAGGCGGGGATCTGCGGGCCGCCCAGGCCGTCGCGGCCCGTGGCCAGCACCACGCGGCGCGCCAGCCAGGTGCGCGAGGCGCCATCGGCCGTCACATCGACCTCGACCGTGCCGTCGGCCTGCGGGCGGATGGCGGTGACCTGGTGGCCGTTGCGCACGTCGCAGCGCATCACGCGGCGGTACCAGCGCAGGTAGTCCATCCACTGCAGGCGCGGGATCTTGTCCAGCGCGGCCCAGGCTTCGCGGCCCCATTGGGCGATGAACCAGGCGCGGAAGGTCAGCGAGGGCAGGCCCAGCGCGGGGCCGGTCAGCTCCTTGGGCGAGCGCAGGGTTTCCATGCGCGCCGTCGTGGCCCAGGGGCCTTCGAAGTCCAGCGGGGCCTTGTCCAGCAAAACGGCCGCGATGCCCAGCTGGGACAGCGCGGCCGACAGGGCCAGGCCGGCCTGGCCGGCGCCGATGACCAGAACATCGTGCACGGGCTGGCCGTCGCGGGTGGAGGGAGGAATCCAGGCCTTGGCAGGCCAGCCCAGGGCGACGAGGTCGTCGCGCAGGCGTTCTTCAAGGGCAGCCAGGCCCGCAGGGGCCGGGGCTGCCGGTTCGGTCAGGGACATAGACTCACCAGGAACTCACGAGGAAAGGCGCGCCAGCGGGGCAGGGCCTGCGGGCGCGCGCGGCATCAATCGATGCTGATTTTCGCGTCTTTGACCACCTGCGCCCACTTCAGGCGGTCGTTGTGCACGGTTTTCTTGAACTGCTCGGGCGTCTCGATGCGGATGGCATTGCCCTGGGACTCGAAGCGCGCACGCACCTCGGGCAGCTCCAGCACCTCGCGCACGGCCTGGCTGAGCTTGGCCACGATGGCCGGGTCCGTGCCCTTGGGTGCGAAGATGCCGAACCAGATCGAGCTGTCGAAGCCCTTGGTGCCCGTCAGGCCGCTGGAGGCGATGGTGGGCACTTCCTTGATGACTTCCACGGGCTTGGCCGTGGTCACGCCCAGCAGGCGCACCTTGCCGCTCTTGTAGTGGGGCAGCACGGTCTGGACCTGGTTCATGATGCAGCAGGTCTCGCCGCGCAGCACCGAGGTGATGGCCTCGGGGCCGCCCTTGTAGGGCACGTGGACCATGTTCAGGCCCAGGCGCGCATTGAACTCGGCAAAGGCCATGTGCGTGCCCGCGCCGTTGCCCGTGGAGGCGTAGTTGTACTTGCCGGGGTTGGCCTTGATCTCGTCCACGAACTCCTTGAGGTTCTTGACGTTGATCACGCTGGGATTGATGGTCAGCACGTTGGACACATCGATCAGCGGCGCCACCGGCACGAAGTCGGTTTCCACATCGAAGGGCAGCTTCTTGTACAGCGCGGCATTGCTGCCGTGCGTGGCGGCCGTGCCGAAGGCCAGCGTGTAGCCGTCCGGCTTGGCGCGCGCCACGATCTCGCTGGCGATGTTGCCGGCCGCTCCCGACTTGTAGTCAATGATCAGGGGCTGGCCCAGGCGCTGGGACAGCGGCTCCTGCACGCCGCGCGCGATCACGTCCACGCCCGAGCCTGCCGGGAAGCCCAGGATCATGGTCACGGGCTGGTGCGGCCACGAAGCCGCCGAATCGGCTGCCACCGCTGCGGTGGAGCCGAAGACGGCCAGGGCCGCGGCGGCGGCGGGAATCCAGGAGCGGAAAAACGAGGGGCGCATGGTGTGCAGGGAAATCCGGTGAATCAATTCCCATATTTTCCTGAGAACTTAATGAGCCACTTTTATATGCATATGTTGGTATGAAGCCAGTGTGGGCATGGCCGCAGCGCTCAGCAAAAAGCCCGCCGATGGGGCGGGCTTCATGCCGGGCGCAAGCGCCCATCAATGGCGGTAGGGGTTGTTGGGGCGGCGGTCATGGCGGTCCGGCACGCCGTCGCGGTCACGGTCCCAGCGGCCGGGTGCGTAGCCCCAGCGGCCACCGTGCTGCGACCACACGGGCTGGCGGTACACATAGCCGGGACGCGCCTTGACCCAGTGGCCGGCTACCCAGGCATGGCGGTGGCCCTGCGGGCGCCAGTAGCCGGGTGCCCAGACGTAGCCGCGGCGCGGTGCAGGAACCGCCTCGTAGCGCATGGGAGGCGGCGCGCCGAACTGGACCGAGATGGCGGCGCCCGGCGCCGCATAGGTCACGTTGGCCTGGGCCTGCGCGGTGCCGGCCCATCCGGCCAGGGCCAGGGTGGCGGCAATCAGCGGTGTGCGAAGGGAAATCATGGCGGCTCCTTGTCCTTGGTTCATCGGGCTGGAGTCCTGGTGAAAGGAATCCATGACTGCATGGTGCAGGTCCATCGTCAATCCCGGGTTGCCGCGCCGCGAAGTCTTGCAATCTTGTGTATCGCCTTGGTGAAGCCTTGTTGCCAGGCGCTGCAGCGCGGGCTGCCGTCCTGCAGCCGCCGTCAGACAGTGCCTCTTCGAAGCGCCGTGAACGCCGTGAATTCCCAGCTGCGCATGGCCAGCACCAGGGTGTAGCCCTCGCGCTGGCCCGGCGGCAGGCGCTGGTCCTGCAGGTGCTGCTGGGAAAAGTCATGGGCCAGCCGCTGTATGCGTTCCACGAAGCTGGGCGCCAGATGGCGGCCGATGGAGCCGTGCACCATCAGCATGCCCTCACCGGGCTGGTCGAAGCCGCCGCCGAAGTAGTCGAGCACGGCGTTCTCGCGGAAGTACTCCATCACCGGCCCGCGTGCGCGCCAGCGGAAGGTCTTGGCCAGGCGCAGCCGGTAGCGGTTGCCGGGGCGCAGTTCGATGATGCCGATGCGGTCCAGCTGGGCCAGGTAGCGGATGCCTTCGGCCTCGGTCATGCGGTAGGTGGCCACGATCTGCTCCAGCGTCCACTGGCTGAGCACGCAGATGGCCATCAGCAGCAGCTTGCGGTCGGCGACCACGGCGTTCTCCTGCTCGGGCGTCATCTCCTGCAGCAGCGGTTGGCTGTCGGCCACGCGGCGCGCCAGGTCGGCGAAATCCAGGCTCAGCGCGCGGCAGATGGCATCGATGCGCGACAGCGGCATGTCGCCCTTGGCCAGCATGCGCTTGACGCTGGACTCGGCCATGCCCAGTGCGCGCGCCAGGTCGGCATAGGTCATCTGGGCGGCCTTGAGTTCCTTCTTGAGGGCGATGACGAGGTCGGCAGTGGTGCTCATGGGTAGCGATTATCGATACCCGAGGTGCTGGTTTGCGCGGCGGGTGTAGAAAAACGATGCTGGAAGGGTCGATGGCTCGCCACACTCCGCCTCACTTTTCACGAGGAGCAACACATGCCATCCGTATCGATTTCACCTGCCGCCGCCCTGCGCGCGCTGTACTGGGGCGCTGCCCTGCTGCTGCTGGCCGCCTGGCTTGGCCCCGCCGTGCCGCAGCCGCAGGACTTTCACGCGTTTGCCGACCAGCGTGCCTGGGGGGCGCTGCCCCATGCGCTGGATGTGCTCAGCAACCTGGGCTTTGCCTGGGCCGCCGTGACGGGGGCGCGCCTGCTGCTGGACCGGCGTAGCCAAGCGCTGGCGCCGGCCCTGCGCTGGCTGGCCGCGCTGTTCTTCACGGGGCTGGCGTGTTCGGCCATAGGCTCGTCCGTCTACCACTGGGCACCCCACGATGCCACCCTGGCCGGCGACCGGCTGGGCATGTCCATGGCCTTTGCCGGCATGCTGGGGCTGGCACTGCAATCGCGCATTGCCGACCGCGTGGCCGTGCGCGCCGCAGTGGCCATGCTGGTCGCCGCCGTGGCCTCGGTGCTGGTCTGGCTGCATGGCGGCAACCTGCTGCCCTGGGCGCTGGTGCAGGGCGGCGGCATGCTGGCGGTGCTGGGCCTGGCCTGCGTGGCGCTGCGCCATGGCGCGCTGGCGCTGCGCCTGGGCGTGGTGATCGCCTGGTATGGCGCGGCCAAGCTGCTGGAGTGGGGCGATGCGGCCGTCTTCGAGGCCACGGCCGGGCTGGTGTCCGGCCACAGCCTCAAGCATGTGGTGGCGGCGGCCGCCGCCCTGCCCGTGATCGCCGCGCTGCGTGCGGCCGGCACGGCGCGCATGACCAGTACGGGCACAATGTGCGCCGATGCGTGCGGCCACGGCGGCGCCACCAACCGTTGAGGGAAGACAAGATGTTCCAGCAAGAGACCGGCAGCCCGTCTGCCCCCACCGCAACGGCCGGCGCCGTGCCATCGGCCGCGCACGAGCACCCCAACCAGTTCGCCCTGCTGGGCCAGCGGCGCTTTGCGCCGTTCTTCTGGACGCAGTTCTCGGGGGCGGCCAACGACAACCTGTTCAAGTTCGCGCTCACCGTGATGGTGACTTACCAGCTCAGCGTCTCCTGGCTGCCTTCGGCCATGGCGGGGCTGGTGATCGGGGCGCTGTTCATCCTGCCGTTCCTGCTGTTCTCGGCCACCTCGGGCCAGCTGACGGACAAGTGGGACAAGACCCGCATGTTCCGCCTGGTCAAGAACCTGGAAATCGCCATCATGGCGCTGGCCGCCTGGGGCTTCATCCAGGCCAATGTGCCGCTGCTGCTGGGCTGCGTCTTCCTGATGGGCCTGCACTCCACGCTGTTCGGCCCCGTGAAATTCGCCTACCTGCCCCAGGTGCTCAGCGAGCGCGAACTGACGGGCGGCAACGGCATGGTGGAGATGGGTACCTTCGTGGCCATCTTGCTGGGCAACGTGGCAGGCGGCCTGCTGGTGGCCGTGCCCGAGGTGGGCCATATGCAGGTGGCCGTGGCCTGCCTGGCGCTGGCGGTGATCGGGCGGATCTTTGCGCAGTTCATCCCCAATGCGCCGGCCACCGACCCGCACCTGGTCATCAACTGGAACCCCTTTACCGAAACCTGGCGCAACCTGCAGCTGGCCCGCGAGCAGCCCGCCGTGTTCCGCTCGCTGCTGGGCATCAGCTGGATGTGGTTCTTCGGCGCCGTGTTCCTGGCCCAGTTCCCCAGCTTTGCCAAGGAGGTGCTGCATGGCGACGAGCATGTGGCCTCGCTGCTGCTGGTGGTGTTTTCCGTAGGCATTGGCACGGGCTCGCTGCTGTGCGAGGTGTTCAGCCGCCGCCATGTGGAGATCGGCCTGGTGCCGCTGGGCGCCATCGGCATGAGCGTGTTCGCCGTGGACCTGTTCTTTGCCTCGCGCGCGCTGCCGGCTTCCGAGCTGATGGGCGTGGGCGCCTTTTTTGCCCAGCCCGCGCACTGGCGTGTGATGGCCGACCTGGGCATGCTGGCCCTGTCGGCCGGCATCTACAGCGTGCCCATGTACGCGCTGATCCAGATGCGCAGCCAGCCCACGCACCGCGCGCGCATCATCGCGGCCAACAACATCCTCAACGCGCTGTTCATGATCGCCTCCAGCGTGCTGGCCGGCGCGCTGCTGGCGGCGGGCTTCAGCATTCCCCAGGTGTTCCTGATCACGGGCATTGCCAATGCCGTGGTGGCGGCCTACATCTTCTTGCTGGTGCCCGAGTACCTGCTGCGCTTCGTGGCCTGGGTGGTCTCGCGCTTCGTGTACCGCTTCAAGGTGCAGGGCGACGAGCACATTCCGGCCACCGGCGCGGCCATCCTGGCCTGCAACCATGTGAGCTTTGTCGATGCCGTGCTGCTCATGGCCGCCAGCCCCCGGCCCATCTACTTCCTGATGGACCACCGCATCTTCCGCGTGCCCGTGCTGGGCTGGCTGTTCCGCCTGGCCAAGGCCATTCCCGTCGCGCCCCAGAAGGAAAATCCCGCCACCTACGAGGCAGCCTTCGAGCGCGCCGCCCAGGTGCTGCGCGAGGGTGATCTGCTGGCCATCTTCCCCGAGGGCGGCATCACGCGCGACGGGCAGCTGCAGGAGTTCCGTGGCGGCATCATGAAGATCGTCGAGCGCGCCCAGGCCGATGGCCTGCAGGTGCCCGTGGTCCCCATGGCGCTGACCAATCTCTGGGGCTCGTACTTCAGCCGCATCGAGCAGGGCGGCGCCATGGTCCGGCCCTTCCGCCGTGGCCTGTTCAACCGCGTGGGCCTGAACGTGGGCCAGCCCATGGCCCAGGCCGAGGTGCAGCCCGCGCTGCTGCGCGAGCGCGTGCTGCGGCTGCTGGCGGCCTAAGAGGGGTTCTGTTCCTCCACCGTGAAGCTCAGGCCGGCATTGGCCTTGAGCCTGGCGATGAGCGCGTTGCCCATGGCGGGCGCCGTGGTCCAGATGCCGCCAGGCGTGTCCGGAGCGTCCTGCAGCAGGCAGACGGCTGCCTCGGTGATCATCTTGGACGTGGAGCCGTAGCCCGGATCGCGGTCGCCCTTGACGCCCACGCGCAGGCTGTGGCCGGCCGTGTCGGTGCCGATGAACAGCACGTCGTAGAAGCCCGATTCACGCTCTTCGCGCGATGGCCCCTCGCCAGGCTTGGGGCCGTCGTCCGCGCCCAGCGACTTGTCTGCCGCCACGGCGTTGGCCAGGGCCTCGCCCTTCTCGCCCGCGCCTGTGACCATCATCTCGTCGTAGACAAAGTCGGCGCCATAGGCATGGCCCAGCAGAAAGTTGGAGCGGTGCACGTTGCGCGTGTTGATGGCCGCCATCACGAAGGGCGCCACCCACAGGCCCAGCACCTCGTCCACCATGGGCTTGCTGCCTGAAGGCTGGCGCGGGCCCTCGAAGCCCGGCGTGAGCGAGAACGGATTGCGCAGCAGCTCCAGCACGCCCGGCTGGGCGGCGGCCGCCGCCATGGTGGCCTTGAGGCTGGCCGCCGTGCCGCCCGAGAACGTGCCCTTCATCTTGCGCACCCGGCCCCGCACGCGCTGGGCGGGCTGACCGAAGCGGGCCTGCATCTCTCGCTGCAGCATGAATACGCCCAGGTCGAAGGGAATGGAATCGAAGCCGCAGGAGAACACGATGCGCGCGCCGCTGGCCCGGGCTGCGGCCTCGTGGGCATCGATCATCTGGCGCATCCACGCTGGCTCGCCGCACAGGTCCACATAGTCCACGCCGGCGCTGGCGCAGGCGGCCACGAGTTCGTTGCCGTAGAGCTGGTAGGGGCCCACCGTGGTCAGGACCAGGCGGGTCTGCTCCATCAGCGCCTGCAGGCTTGCGGGATTGCCGGTGTCGGTCACCACCAGCGGGGTATCGGCGGGCGCGCCCAGCTCGTCGCGCACGGCCGCGAGCTTGGCGGCATTGCGCCCGCCCATGGCCCAGCGCAGGCCGCTGCCTGCGGGGTAGCGCCTGAGCAGGTACTCCACCACCAGCCGGCCCGTGAAGCCGGTGGCGCCGTGGACGACGAGGTCAAAGGGTTTGGTCATGGGAGATCTCCATCAATCAGCGTGGCGAACGTGCGATTGCCCGCTGCACTGCAGCCGGGGTGGGCGCATTGTCTGTGGCGCGTCGCAGGGCTCCTGTCGCCCAGGTGCCGTGCCCGATGTCCTGTGTGCTGGTGTCACATGCGGGAACTTTTTGGGGTGTAAACAACAGTCAAAAACTTGAAAAGTACCGTTTGAAGATACTCGATGGCCTGTGTCTGGCCACTGTTACGGTTGAATGCAGACACGCAAGTTACGTCTGGGCACCATGCGTCCCGTGTTCAACCAATGCCCTTGAGGGGCACCTCGGCAAATGTCCTCTTCTCCCATCGTCGTTCAGCGTGATACCCGGGCCTGGCAACTGCAGGTGTGGGTGTCGTTCGGCATTGCGGTCTCGCTGTGCGCCATCGGCCTGGCATGGCTGCCCGGCGAGCAGCTGGAGCAGGCCTTCATGGTGATGGGCTATGTGTTCTGCCTCTCGGCCGCCTTCGTGCTGGCCAAGTTCGTGCGGGACAACGAGGGCGGCCGCAGCGGCGCAGGCGACACGCCCATGTGGAAGCTGGTGGTCTGGGGCGGCTTTGCCGTGTCCATGGCGCTGACTGGCTGGGGGCTGGTGAGCATGGACATCAACGTGACCTACAAGGCCTTCCTGGGCGTGAGCTGGCTCTATCTCATCACCACCGCCTTCACGCTGGCCAAGATGCTGCGTGACCGCCACGAGGCCGACCTGGCGCAGGCCCGCATGCATGGCCGCCGCGAGGCCGCGCAACCGGCCGACGCCGAGTGATGTCCACCCCTTCCCCGCATTTCCAGGAGTCCAAGCAATGATGGTCAACCAATCCGTTTTCGCGCGCCTGCCGCGTGCCCTGCTGACCGCTGGTGCGCTGTGCGCAGCCCTGGCCATGGCGCCTGCCCATGCGCAAAGCGAGGCCTCGGTGGCGCTGTCCATGCTGCCCGTGGCCTCCGTGGTGGGTACGGCTTCGGTGGCTTCGACGGCCGCTGGCGCCGTGGTGGCCTTGCCGGCCGCGCTGTCGGTGGGCGGCGCGGTGCTGACCGTGAAGGCGGTGCAGGCCTCGGCCACGGGCACGGTCTATCTGCTCGAGCGTGCCTCCGACGGCGCCCAGGCCAGCGTGGAAGTGGTGGGGCGGGGCGCCTCCGCTTCGGCCTATGCCGTGGGCACCGTGCTGACCTGCAGCGTGATCGGCGCAGGCGTTGTCATCTCGGCGGCCGGCAAGGTGCTGGCCTTCATTCCCAACGAGATGGGCAAGGCCCTGCTGCACAACGAACGCCTGTGATGTCTGCCATGAAACCGCCTCTTTCCCCTTCCCCTGTGGCCCGTGCCGCCTGCCTGGGCCTGCTGCTGGCCGCCGCGCTGGGCACGGCCCATGCGGGCCGCAGCTGCGAGGACAAGCCCCTCACCCCCCAATCCCTGCAAAAGGGCCTGGAACTGGCCCAGCGCACATCCCAGGCGCTGGATGCCGAATATGCGAAGAACGGCACCCGCGTCGTGCTGCTGGCGCGCGTGGGCCAGGACCTGAGCAAGTACGACCTGCACTATTCCCACTATGGCTGGGCCTACAGGACCCCCGAAGGCCCCTGGCGCGTGGCGCACAAGCTCAACGAATGCGGCACGGCCGGCGGCCATGTCTACCGCCAGGGCCTGGGCGAGTTCTTTCTGGACGACCTGTGGCGCTACGAGGCCGGCGTTCAGGTGCCCACGCCCGCCGTGCAGCAGGCGCTGTGGACCTTTCTGACCCAGCCCCAGACCGTGCTGCGCCTGCAGCACGAGCCCTACAGCATGGTCAGCTATGCCTGGGGCCAGCGCTACCAGCAGTCCAACCAGTGGGCCACCGAAACCCTGGCCGCCGCCATGGAGCCGGCCACGGTGCAGCGGCGCGAGCAGGCCCAGGCCTGGCTGCAGTTCAAGGGCTACGAGCCCGGCGTGCTGGTGATTCGCGCGCTGTCGCGGCTGGGCGGGCGCGTGACGGCTGCCAACATCGCCTTCGACGACCATCCCAACGACAAGCGCTATGCCAGTCGCATAGAAACCGTGACCGTGGAATCGGTGACGCAGTGGCTGCAGCGCAGCCAGTTGGCGGGTCCGGTGCGCGTGCTGCCCTGAGCCGGACCGGCTCTTCCTCCGCCTGCGGTCTTCCTTGGCCGCAGGACACTGAAACAGGAGTTTCCCCATGAGCAAGGCACTGCGTCTGCCCGAAAAATGGTTCCGCCGAGGCCTGTGGCTGGTGGCGGTGGTGTTCGCCTCGTTCCTCATCGGCCTGGGCGGCCTGGTGGTGGGGGATCTGCCCCAGGTCGAGTCGCCGCGCACGGTGGATGACTTCATCGCGCCCGCTGCGGCCGAGCCCGTCAAGGCCGAGATCAAGGCCGCCGATGCCGATCACGACAAGGCGGAGACGGCGCTGCAGAACGCGCGCCTCAAGTACCAGGCCACGCAGGCGCGCTACCGCTCTGCGCGCGAGACCTTCGACAACTGGGTGGCCACGCGCCGCGCCACGGCCCGGCCCGAACAGGACAGCGAGCTGCTGTCGCGCACCCAGGCGCTGGATGCCATCAAGCAGGAAGAGAACGCCGCACGTGCCTCCGTGGAGCGGCTGCAGGACGCCAGCCTGCAGGCACGCCAGCGCCTGGACGCGGCCAACCGCCAGTGGGACGGTCTGCGCGACGGTGCCATGGAGGCCTGGCGCAAGGAGATGCGCGCCATAGAGCTGCGCGTCTTCCTCTACCGCCTGGCGCTGACCCTGCCCCTGCTGCTGGTGGCCGGCTGGCTGTTCGCCAAACAACGCAAGAGCACCTGGTGGCCCTTTGTCTGGGGCTTCATCTTCTTTGCGCTGTTCGCCTTCTTCGTCGAACTCGTGCCCTACCTGCCCGACTACGGCGGCTACGTGCGCTATGTGGTCGGCATCGTGGTGACGGTGCTGCTGGGGCGTGCGGCCATTCTGGGCCTGAACCGCTACCTGGAGCGGCAAAAGCAGCAGGAGTCACTGCCCGAGACGCAGCGGCGTCAGGAACTGGGCTACGACGTGGCCCTGGCCCGCCTGGCCAAGGGCGTATGCCCAGGCTGCGAGCGCCCCGTGGACCTGAAGGATGGCACCATCGATTTCTGCCCCCACTGCGGCATAGGCCTGTTCGACCGCTGCGGCAGCTGCAATACCCGCAAGAGCGCCTTTGTGCACTATTGCCACAGCTGCGGCACCCAGGCCGATGGCAACCGCAGGAAGCCGGGAGCCGTGTTGCCTTCCACGTCTGCTGCGCCTGCCGTGGCTCCCGTGCCTCCCGTGCAGGAGGCCGGGCCGGCACCGGGCTGAGTCTGGCTGAGCCCGCCTGACCCCCGCCTGAAGTGGCCCTGGCGGCGGCTGTGGCGGTGTCGGCCGGAGCCGGCAAGACCCTTGAAGCTGCGCGGGGTTGTGGTACACCATGGCTTGCGCGCTCGGCCGGGGCGCAGATGTCTTCAGCGAGGATGCCATGTCACGCCAGCTGCCGTATCCCCCACAACACACGCCGGCGCAGCCCGCCCACCCACCGGCCGGCGCGTCCGCCCATCTTCTTCCCCTGGCGGCCTGGGCCGTGGGGGCTGCCCTGCTGGCCGGCCATGTGCTGGCCGGCCCTTCTTCATGGAAAGCCTGGGCGGCCTACGCCGCGCTCTCGGCCCTGGCCGGCATGGCCTGGGTCTGGCGCTGCCATGCTGCCGGCCTGCCGCTGACCCGGACGCTGCGCGGCCACGGCTGGATACAGGCCACGATGGCCTTGCTGCTGGCGGCCTGGCAGCCCTCGCTGGCCTGGGCCTCTGCCCTGCTGTGGCTGGCCGCCATCGCCTGGCTGCCCTGGGATGGCGAGCGCGAGCAGGCGCTGCACTTGCCCGCAGGCCAGATCGTGCTGCTGTGCGCCATGCTGGCCATGCTCTGCGCCGTGGTGGTGGCCAGGCCCATGCCGCAGATGGCACCGGGCTCGGTCGCCGTGCGCATTCTGTGGCTGGCCAGCGTGCTGCTGCCGCTGGCCGTGCATGCGCTGGCCCTGTGGCAGGCACTGAGCCGCATGCAGCGCCAGTACACCGAGGAACTGGCGCAGCTGTCCAGCTACTGCGGCCAACTGGCCGACGATGTGCAGCAGCTGCAGACCCGCGTGGGCTCGCTGCAATTGCCCACGGGGCGCGACACGCTGACCGGCGTGGCCAATTACTCGCGATTGATGGATGCCGTCGATGGCCTGCGCGAACGCCATGCGCGCAAGCCTGAACCGTTTTGCGTGGTGCTGCTGGAGCTGGACCCCTGGGTGGAGCGTGCGGGCGTGCACCCGCCGCACAAGGGACCATCGCTGCAGGAGCGGGTGCTGCTCATGCTCAGCGGCCTGCTGGTCACCCACCTGCGCACGGTGGACGGCATAGGCCGCTACCGCGATGACACCTTCATGCTGGTGATGCCGGATACCGCCTCCGTCCAGGCCGTCTGGGCGCTGCAGCGCGTGCGCGAGGGCGTGCGCCAGCAGCACTGGAGCGAAAAGCCCATCCCCGACCCCGACAAGGACCCGCTGACCCTGACCCTGGCCGTGGCGGAGTTCCAGGCGGGCGAAACCTCGGAGCGGCTGGTGCAGCGTGCCGAAGCGGCCCTCGCGCATGGCCGCGCCTGCGGGCGCAACCAGATCGTGGTGGCCGAGGACGTGCGGCCGCCACGTACCTCCTAGGCGAGAAGGATGCAATCCCCGGGATTTCCCGGATGCGGTCACAATGGGCGCCCATGAGGGCCGCCGGCCCGCCGCGCTTCATCGCATGCCCGTGCTTTCCTCCATTTCTCGGAATTTCCCGGACCGTCTCCTGTGGGGGCCGAAGCCGGCGTCGCCGTTGGTGGACGAGGCGCTGCACCTGGAGCGCTGGAAGCGCCGCACCTGGCAACTGCACATCTCCGTGCTGGTCAGCCATATCTATGCGCTGCTGCTGTTTCTGGGCCATGCCTGGGCCGGCTATGCGCCCTGGGCCGTGGTGCTGGGCTATGGCCTGTGGGTGGCGGCGGGCATGGGCTTCATCACCTGGGCCTATGCCAGCGACTGGTGCCACAGGCTGCGCGATCCGGGCATGTTCCTCACGCACCAGCTGGTGTCCATCATCGGCGTGCTGGGCATGGTCATGGCCGCCCCTGCGCTGGCGTTCCAGTCCATGGTGATGCTGATCGCCTTCAGCGCCGACGGTTTCCTGGCGCGCAGCCGTACCAGCTTTTGGCTGACCTGGATAGGCACGCTCATCGCCGTGGCGGCCATCATTCTCTGGAGGGGGCCGCTGATGCGCATGACCACGGACACGGCTGCAGGCCAGTTGCTGGCCTTCGGCGTGGTGCTCGGTGCCGTGGTGCGCTGCAGCGTGCAGGCCACCTTCTTTCGCAGCATGCAGTACCGGCTGGGCATCGCCAATGACAAGCTGGCCACGGCGCTGGCGCAGATCGAGGCCCTGCTGCGCCATGACGACCTGACCGGCGTCAGCAACCGCCGGGGCGTGATCGAGCGGCTGCACGAGGTGCGCACCGCCGCCCACGACCGCGGCACGGTGCTGTGCGTGGCGCTGCTGGACATAGACCACTTCAAGCGCATCAACGACAGCTTTGGCCATGAGGGCGGCGACCGCGTGCTGCGCGCCTTCGGAACGCTGCTGAAGTCGCAGCTGCGCAGTGCCGATGGCGTGGGCCGCTATGGCGGTGAGGAATTCCTGCTGGTGCTGCCCGACACCGACCTGGCCCAGGCCAGCGAATTGCTGGAGCGCCTGCGCCTGCGCATTGCCGAAGCCCCGTGGACGCAGACCCTGGGCGAGGGCGCCCGCGTCACCTGCACGCTGGGCGCCGCGCAGTACCGCGCGGGCGAGTCGGTGGAGGCGACCATTGCACGTGCCGATGCGGCGCTTTACCGTGGCAAGGCCCAGGGCCGCAACTGCACCGTGCTGGAGCCGCAGCAGGCCCGGCCGGCCCCCAGCGCAACGCCTGCCTGACTGCTTGTGGCGTGTGGCTTGTGAGTGCAGCTCACGACGAGTGCCAGAAAACATCGTTATTCATTCGCACGGATCGTCCATAGCATCGGCACCCTGCCCAGGACGGGCTGGGATGCGCATATGAATCAATGGATCGCTGAAACCGCCGGCAACATCGCCGGGAACATGGCCGTAGACATTGCGGGCTGGGAAGGGCATCTGTCGTCCAGGCCCCGCCAGCTGCAGGCCGGGCCGCTCAGTGCCGAACTGGCCGATGGCTGCCTGCGCAGCGTCCGCTACGGCAGCCTGGAGATCCTGCGCTCCGTGGCCTTTGCGGTGCGTGATGAACAAGGAGACCGCTGCGTGCATGGCAGCGGCGAACTGAGCCTGCGCGAGAAAGACGACCGCTTCGAGGTCCTCTACGAAACCGCGGTGGACTGTGGTGCCCTGCGCCTGGCATGGCGCGTGCGCATCGCGGGGTCGGCGCGCGGGCTGGGCTTCACGGCTTGGGCGCGCGCCCTGGATGGCATGGAGGGAGGCCTGCAGCGCGGCCTGCGCGGTGGATGCGCGGGGCTGGAGATCGTCTATCCGCGCAATGCGCTGGCGGGCCGGTCAGTGCATGTGGAGCATGCCGATGGCAGTGCCCAACGCACTGTGCTGCCCGAGCCCGATGCGCTGCTGCGCGTGTCGCAGCTGTCCGCCATCACCCATGAGCCTGCGCCCGGCCTGCAGGTGGGCTGCCGGCTGGAGGGCGCGGAGTTCGAGATGGTGGGCCAGTGCTGTGGCGGCAAATCCTTCTTCAGGCTGCAGCCACGCGCGCAGTCCCCTTCGCATTCCTACCTGTTGACCCGGGGCCGGGCCCTGGTGCAGGTGGCCAGCTTCTCGTTTGCCGCGCCCGGCGCCATGCAGTAGGGCCTGGCCGGCCGCACCGAGGCTACCGCGGCTGCATCAGCCCGCTCCGTGGATGCGGGCGGCCTGCACCGTGGCCTCCAGCAGCTTTCTCTCCCTCTCCAGGTGGGCAATGAACTGGGCTTGCTCCATGGCCATGGGCTTGAAGCCGGCGTCGGCGAGCTTGCGCACCAGATCCGGCTCGGCCAGCACGGCTGCGGTCTCGCGGGCCAGGCGCTCGGCAATGCGGGCATCGGTGCGGGCCGGCAGCAGCAGGCCCTGCCAGGCCTCGACATCAAAGGACTGCCAGACCGGCGTTTCCTGCAGGCTGGGTGTCTGCGGCAAGGTGGCGGCCCGCTGTCGGGAAGTCACGCCCAGGCCGCGCAGCTTGCCTTCGCGCACGAAGGACTGGACCAGGGCCACGGGCAGCACGGCCAGGTCGATCTGCCCGCCCGCCAGCTCGGTCAGCGCCTGCGGGCCTGATTTGTAGGGCACATGCGTCCATGACAGGCCGGCCTGTTGCTGGAGCATTTCTGCGGTCAGGTGCAGGCTGGTGCCCACGCCATCGGTGCCCACGGTCAGCCGGCCCGGCTGCTGGCGCGACAACTGCACCAGTTCGGCCGCCGTGGTGGCCGGCAGGTCGGGGCGGCCTGCCAGCACGAAGGCCGAAGAGGCCACGGGCGCCACGGGCAGCAGTTCCCTGAGGCCGTCATACCGGAAGCGCTCTGGCGACACCAGCGGCGCAATGAGCACGCAGCTGGCCACGCCGAACAGCGCGGTATGCCCGTCCGGCCTGGCCTTGATCACCCGCTGGGTGGCGATGGTGCCCGAGGCGCCCACGGTGTTTTCTATGACCACGGGCTGGCGCAGCCGCTCCGCCAGGCGCGGCATGACCAGGCGCGCGGCCACGTCCACGCTGCCGCCCGGCGAAAAGGGCACGACCACGGTCAGCGGCTGGCTGGGCCAGGCGTCGGCTCCAGCCGTGGACGCACGGGCTGCCGGTGACAGCCAGGGCGCGCCCAGCATCCAGGCCGCCAGTTGCCTGCGGTTGAGGCTCATGACAGCCTCCCGGCGGCGCCCAGCCAGGGCAGCTGGTCCGCCTGGTAGCGCCAGGTCTGGAACACGCTGTTGAGCCGTCCGGGGCCGGTGCGGCGCGCTGCGGCATCGGGGTACTCGGCGAACCAGGGCAGGATGTATTCCCAGACCACCTCCCCCGCAGGCGTGACCTCGAAGAGCCGGCCCGTGGCCGATTCGGTGATGTGGGTGTTGCCGTTCCACAGGCGCTGGGCATTGCCCATGAAGGCGGTGTAGAAGGCGTTGACCATCTCGTCCTGGTAGCTCCAGACCACGCGGTGGTCGGCAGGATCGATCTCCACCACACGCGAGAAGGCCACATGTGCGCCTTCGCGGAAGTTGCCGTTGTCGAAGGCCAGGATGTGGCCGTTGTCCAGCGCCACGGGCGCATGCTGGTGCGAGACCACGGAGGGCGGAATGTGCAGCGTCACCGCGCCGCTGGCCTTGTCCACGGCGATGATGCCGGAGGTGGTGCGCAGGCTCATGAGCACGCTGCCGTCGGCCCTCACGCCCAGCCCGTTGACCAGCGGCCAGTGATAGCGGCCAAAGCCCGGGTGGATGGGGAAGTCCTCGGGCGCCAGATGCTCCCAGGCCTTCCATTCCCAGACCAGGCGGCCGCTGCGGTCCACTTCGCGGATCACGTCGCCGTACATCACCTCGCCGGACCCATGCGCGGTGCCGCCGGGCACGCGCTCGGCAAAGCCCGCAGGCACGGGTGCGCAGGCGGCATAGAGCAGATGGCCGTTGGGCAGCCACTGCGCGTCATGGTGGTGGTCCGGGTCCTCGTGGCGCCAGACGATCTCGCCCTGCGGCGTGACCTCGTAGAAATCGCCGCCATGCCACATGGACCACGGCGCATAGCGATCGGGCGAGCGGGGGTGGTTGCCGTTGTAGCCGAGGTTGCCGTTGGGCAGGATCACGGCGTGCCGGCCCGCGCGCACGGGCAGCTTCCATTCGTGGGCCACGCGGCCTTCGATGTCCACCAGGTAGACATGGCCGTCGGCCGTCTGCGGCGCGATCAGGGTGTAGCCGCCGGCCGAGAGGGCGGGGTCGTGGGCGATGAGTCCGACGCCGCGGCGGCGCTGGGTGACTTGGTCTACGGTGCTTGCCATGGGCTGCTTTCAAAGGGGGCCGGGAATGAGCGCCACTCTAGGCAGTCGCAAGCGTCAGGAATAGCTGTTTGTTTTGGATGAGGTGTCAGATAAAAATTTACACTCCGCGCCATGCCCGCAATCTCCCAGGCCTTTCGCTGTTTTGACGAGGTGGCGCGCCGTGGCTCGGTGCGCAAGGCCGCCGTCACGCTGCACCTGACGGCGGCCGCCGTGAACCAGCAAATCCTCAATCTGGAGGCCCAGGTCGGCGTGCCGCTGTTCGACCGCCTGCCGCGCGGCATGCAGCTGACAACGGCCGGGGAGCTGATGCTGGCGGCCGTGCGGCGCAGCCAGCGTGACTTCGACAACGCGCTGGCCCAGGTGGAGGACCTGCGCGCCCTGCGCCGGGGCCATGTGCGCGTGGGCGTGTCCCATGCCACGGCCGAGTACCTGCTGCCCCTGGTGATCGCCAGCCTGCATGGGCGCTATCCGGGCATTACCTTCAGCGTGCGCTCGGGCACGGGCGAGGAATTGCTGCGCGGCGTGGCGCAGGGAGAGATCGATGTGGCCTATTGCCTGCGCCGCCCGCCGCCGCCCGGCGTGCAGGAGGTGCGCGCCTGGCCCCAGCCGCTGGGCGCGGTGATGGCCCCCGGCCATCCGCTGGCCACCGAGCCGCGCCTGCTGCGCCTGCGCGATTGCGTGGACTATCCGCTGATCCTGATGGCGCCGGGCATGGAGTTGCGCAGCATGCTGGAGCAGATGGACAGCGCGGCCCTGCACCAGCAGCGGCCGCTGGTGGAGACCAGCTCCGTGCCCATGGTGCGGCGCCTGGTGGCCGGCAGCACGGCCCTGGGATTCCTGGTGCCCGACAACGTGGCCGAGGATGTGGCGGCCGGCCGCCTGCTCTGGCGGCCCCTGCACGACGCAGGGGCGCAGTTGCCCGGCTGCCTGTACCAGCGCATCGGCTACACCAAGGCAGCCGCCATGCGGCTGTTTCTGGACGAACTGGAGCGCGTGGCCGACGAGATGCGCGCGGGCTTCGAGACCGGCGTGTCCTGGTCGCTCAAGGACCTGGCTACCTGAGCGACCCTGGCCACCTGAGTGACCTGAACGATCGGCTGCGGGGCGTCAGACGCCCCGGGCGCGCTCGGCCTTGAAGCGTGCGCGCATTTCAGTGAAGTTGCCCGCCTCCAGCGCATTGCGCACTTCCTGCATCAGGTTCAGGTAGTAGTGCAGGTTGTGGATGGTGGTGAGCATGGGGCCCAGCATCTCGCCGCAGCGGTCCAGGTGGTGCAGATAGGCGCGCGAGAAGCCGTCGCGTCCGCCTTGCTCCCAGCTCACGCCGCTGGTGCCTGCGCAGGCATGGCAGGTGCAGCTGGGGTCCAGCGGCTGGTGGTCGGTCTTGTGGCGTGCGTTGCGGATCTTCAGGTCGCCATAGCGCGTGAAGATGGTGCCGTTGCGCGCATTGCGCGTGGGCATGACGCAGTCGAACATGTCCACGCCGTCGGCCACGCCCTGCACCAGATCCTCGGGCGTGCCCACGCCCATCAGGTAGCGCGGCTTGTGGGCCGGCAGGCGGTGGGGCGTGTGGGCCATGATGGCCAGCATCTCGTCCTTGGGCTCGCCCACCGAGACGCCGCCCACGGCGTAGCCGGGGAAGTCCATCTCGACCAGGGCCTGCAGCGATTCCTCGCGCAGGTTCTCGTACATGCCGCCCTGCACGATGCCGAACAGCGCATTGGGGTTGCCCAGGCGCTGGAACTCGTCGCTGGAGCGCTTGGCCCAGCGGCGGCTCATCTCCATGCTCTTGCGTGCCTCGGCCTCGGTGGTCTTGTGGCCGTTGGTCTCGTAGGGCGTGCATTCGTCCAGCTGCATGACGATGTCCGAGTTCAGCACGGTCTGGATCTGCATGCTGACTTCGGGCGACATGAACAGCTTGTCGCCGTTGACCGGGCTGGCGAAGTGCACGCCTTCCTCGGTGATCTTGCGCATGGCGCCCAGGCTCCAGACCTGGAATCCGCCCGAGTCGGTGAGGATGGGCTTGTCCCACTTCTCGAAGCCGTGCAGGCCGCCGAAGCTCTGCATGATGTCCAGCCCCGGGCGCATCCACAGGTGGAAGGTGTTGCCCAGGATGATCTGCGCGCCCATCTCCTGCAGGCTGCGCGGCATCACGCCCTTGACGGTGCCATAGGTGCCCACGGGCATGAAGATGGGTGTCTGCACCACGCCGTGGTTGAGCGTGAGCTGGCCGCGGCGCGCGTGGCTGGAGGGATCGGTCTTGAGCAGGTCGAATTGCAGCATAGCCCTCCATTGTCCCAGATGGCCGCATGTGCGTGTCGGACGCGCCGGGACTGCCCCCGGAGCCCGTCTGGCTTAGCCGGCCCGCGTCTACACTGGGGTGGTTGCGATTCGCCAGCTACAAAAAAGGAGGTCCGCATGCTGAAGATCATGATTGCCGTCGATGGGTCCGAGCCCTCGCTGGATGCCGTGCACCACGCCATCTCCCTGGTGCGCCAGGGCCTGCAGGCGCATTTCGTGCTGGCCCATGTGCAGCAGGAAGCCTCGCTGTTCGAGCTGGCCACGCAGGACTCGGACATGATCGCCGCCGCCAGCGTGGACGCCGGCATGCACCTCGTGGCGCCGGCCGTGGCCCTGGTGCGGGCCGCCGGCATTTCCTACGAGGTGGAGATCGGCCTGGGCGAGCCCGCCGCCGCGCTGGCCGACATTGCCGAGAGCACGGGCTGCGAGCAGATCATCATCGGCGCACTGGGCCAGGGCGGCCTGCGGCGCGTGCTGATCGGCTCGGTCTCGCGCGAGGTGGCACGCAACAGCCGGCTGCCCGTGACGATCGTCAAGCATGCCGAGCCGCACGATGAAGAAGGGGAAGAGGACCTGGGTCCCGAGTGAGGGGGTCGGGCGCGCGCGGGCTTTCAGGCGGCCCGCCGTTGCTGGCCCTGATGGGACTGGTGCCGGCCTGCATGGGCGCCGTAAGCTCCGTAGGCGCCGTGGGCACCATGAGCGTGCGCATGCGCGTGGGGTTGCAGCTTGCCGTGCGGCAGACTGGCCAGGCGCTGGAACATGCGGCGGCAGTAGCCGCGTATGCCCAGGCATTTGTTGATCTCATCCACCGGCAGGGGCCCGGAGACCACGACGATGCTGTCGGCCTGGTCCCAGTCGCCGGCCGCGCGCAGCCGCCTGCGCGTGCACAGCGCCCAGGCATGGATGCGCGTGGGCGAGCCATGCTCATGGACCTGGCCCGTGACCAGGTCGAAGGCAATGGCCACCAGCTCGGTCCTGAGCCGGCAGCGGCGCTCGCCCGTGATGGCACTGGGCGTCTCGCGCATGTCGTACAGGCAGTAACTGCCGGCCTTGAGCTGGTATTGCAAATCCATGGCGGACCTCCGCGGTTCGTTCTGGGGCGGGTTTCCGGGCCTGCCTGAAAAGGCCCGGGGCATCGGCGCATTCTGACGCATGGCCCCGGCCGCTGGCAATGCAGCCAGCGGGGCGGGGCTTCCCCGCGAAGGGCAAGCGGCAAAGCGTGCCCGGCGAGGGCCTGTCTTCTAGAAGTCCAGAAGACTGAAGCCCACGCTGAGCACGGTGCGCTTGTAGTTGTAATCGATCAGGCTGTCACCGTATCCGCTGAAAAGCTGGACATGCAGGCGCAAATTGCTCTTGCCACCGTTCCATCCTTCGCCTAGGGTGCGCAGCCATTCGACGCGGCCGGAGCCGCGGCCCTGGCCCAGCGAGCCGCGCGCAGTGAAGCCCAGATAGTTCTGCGCATTGACGTTCCAGCCCAATTTCACCTCGCCCCGGCCTATGTAGTCCTGGATGCGCGGGTTGTCGTCGTGCTCGGCGCTTTCGCGGATGCGCTGCCAGGCCTTGGCGTGCAGCTGCCAGCGGTTGTCCAGCTCGAAGCCGGTCATCAGATACCAGCGGTTCCAGCTGCGCGACAGCGGATCGCTCTGGCCGTTGGACTGGTGCACCAGGCCCACGCCGCTGTAGCGCCAGCGCCAGCCGAAGGGCAGCCGGGCATCGGTGGGGTAGACGTAGAAGATCTCGGGCTCGTGGTCCGTGTTGCGGAAGGGCCGCGAGATGGCGGGGCTGAACAGCTGCCAGTACGACTGCTGGGTGTAGCCGACCCACAGCGAGTCCTTGCCCGCCGAGGTGCTGCTGGTCAGCAGGCCCTGGGCGACCTTGGTGCGCACGGATAGCTGCACGCGCATTTCCTCGGTCTTGTAGGGCTGCGACTGCGCAGGGTCCTTGCCGGGCGTGGTGGGCTGCCGGTTGACATGGTCGGCCGTCACCACGGACACGGACATGGGCCGGTAGCCGCGGAAGCTGAAGGTGCCGCAGTCGCTGCCCGGTTCCAGCTCGAAGTAGCGCGACAGCTCGCTGTAGCGCGGGTCGCGGCAGCCGCCGTTGGTGGGGGTGGTGGGCAGCGCCAGGCCCTGGCCGCTGTCGGCCGTCACCACGGGGGCGGGCGTGGGCAGGGCGCCAGGATCGGCTGCGGCGCTGGCGGCCGGAGCACTCCAGCCGGTGGCCGGCGGCGCGGTCAGCGGCTGCTGCTGCTGGGCCCAGGTGTCGAAGCAGGCCAGGCGAGACTGGTTGTCCGTGGTGGCGGCGCACTGGCGCCAGGCGTCCTCGGACAGGGGGCGGGGCGCGGTCTGCGCCTGGGCGCCGAGCCAGGGCGTGGCGCCCAGTCCCATGGCCAGGGCCCACTGCAGGGGTGTCGGCGTGCGGCTTGGGCGCTTGCGGCGATCCAGGTGTGTAGGAGTCGTCATGGCTTGGGTCCGGTGATGGAAGGAGCGAAGAGTAAGGGGTAATTGAGTGAAGAGGGAGCAGGGGGCTCGTGTGCAGGCTCGGGGGCCGGTCACGGCGCGAGCTTGCGCAGCACGAAGGGCCGGGGCGCCGCATCGTCGCCTTCGATGAAGTTGCCGCGGATCTCGCGGGCGCAGCTGCCTTCGACGACATCGCCCAGCCAGGTGGCGGTGATGCGCTTGCCGTCGGCGCTTTCTTCCAGCGTGATGTGGTCATCGGCCACGTCGCCGACCATGGGGCGGGTGTCTGCGCCGCGCGCAATCGTGCCCTTGACGTTGCCCTTCCACTGGGGGTGCGGCCCCAGCTGCAGGCGCACGGGCTGGGCCTGGCCTTCGACGGTTCCCGTCCATTCGCCCTGCAGCTGGCTGTCCTTCATCTCCTCGTCGCCGGGGCATGGGGCGTGTGGCAGGGCGGTGGCAGCGCGGGCGGCCTTGGGCGTGGCCTGGAGGGTGGGCCGGGTGGTGGTCTGCAGGTCCGTGCTGGAGCAGGCGGTGGTCACGGCCACCAGCGCCAGGCTGAGAACGGGGCGGTAAAAACGCATGCGGTGTCTTTCTGGAATCAGGAGTCGGCGGGCGTGGACTGCTGTGCCTTGAGGGCGAACTCGGCGCGCAGCTGGCGCAGCTTCTCGCGCGGGTCCTCGCGCGAGGTGGCGGCGTCCAGGCCCATTTCCTTGATGAAGCGGCTGGGCAGGGTGGAGACCATCTCGCGCCCCTTCTTGCGGCGCTTGGTCCAGCTCACGGCCAGCGAGCGCCGGGCGCGCGTGATGCCCACGTACATGAGGCGGCGCTCTTCCTGCAGGCGCTGTGCGGTTTCGTCGCTGACCTTCTGCTGGCGGCCGTTGTCGTCGTCGAGCTTGAAGGGCAGCATGCCCTCGGTCACGCCCACCAGCATCACATGCGGCCATTCCAGGCCCTTGGAGGCGTGCAGGGTGGACAGGATGACCATGTCCTGCTCCTTCTCGCGCTCGCTGATGGTGGACAGCAGGGCGATGTTGCGCGCCACTTCCAGCAGGCTCTTGACCTCGGTGTGCGTGGTCGTGCCCGCCGCGTCCTCGATCTGGCCGCCGGCGCGCTGGGACATCCAGTCGCAGAACTCCAGCACGTTGCTCCAGCGCGCGGCGGCGACCGATTCGCTGTCCTCGCTGTCGTAGAGGTACTGCTCGTAGCCGATCTCCTTGAGCCAGTCGAGCATGAAGCCGCGCGACTGCTCGGCGCCCAGCGTGTGGCGGGCGCGGTATTCGAGGTCGTTGATGTAGCGGCCGAACTCCAGCAGGCTGTCATGCGCCTTCTTGGGCAGGGCCGCTTCCAGCATGTGCGCGAACAGGGCGCCGAACATGCTGAGCTTGTGCTGCGAGGAAAACTCGCCCAGCTTGCCCAGCGTGGTGTGGCCTATGCCGCGCCTGGGCGTGCCGATGGCGCGCAGGAAGGCGGGGTCGTCGTCGTTGTTGATCCACAGCCGGAACCAGGCGCACAGGTCCTTGATCTCGGCGCGGTCGAAGAAGCTGGTGCCGCCCGAGACCTTGTAGGGAATGCTGGCCTTGCGCAAGGCCTTCTCGAAGGGCTTGGCCTGGTGGTTGGCACGGTAGAGGATGGCGAAATCCTTCCAGTCCGGCGGCGGGTTGCTGGCCGCTCGCAGGCTCTGGATACGGGCGACGGCGCGCTCGGCCTCGTGCTCCTCGGTGTCGCAGTCCACGATGCGCACGGGCTCGCCCTCGCCCAGCTCCGAGAACAGCGTCTTCGGATAGAGCTTGGGGTTGGGCTGGATGACGTTGTTGGCCGCGCGCAGGATGGCCGAGGTGGAGCGGTAGTTCTGCTCCAGCTTGATCACCTTGAGCTGCGGGAACTCCACCGGCAGTTTCTTGAGGTTGTCCAGCGTGGCGCCGCGCCAGCCGTAGATGCTCTGGTCGTCGTCGCCCACGGCGGTGAAGTGGGCGCGGCTGCCCACCAGCATCTTGAGCAGCTCGTACTGCGTGGCGTTGGTGTCCTGGTATTCGTCCACCAGCACATGGCCCAGCAGGCGCTGCCATTTCTCGCGCACCTCGATGTGGTTCTTGAGCAGGCGCATGGGCATGCCGATCAGGTCGTCGAAATCCACGCTCTGGTAGGCGGTCAGGCGCTCTTCGTAGCGCTGCATGATCAGCGCCGTGCTGCGCTCGTTGTCGTCCTGGGCCATGGCCAGGGCCTTGCGGCTGTCCCAGCCGGCATTCTTCCAGTTGCTGATGGTCCACTGCCACTGGCGCGCCGTGGCCAGGTCGGTGGTGCCGCCCGAGCAGTCCTTGAGGATGCCCGTCACGTCGTCGGCGTCCAGGATGCTGAACTGGGGCTTGAGGCCCAGCACATGGCCGTCCTCGCGCACCATGCGCACGCCCAGGGCGTGGAAGGTGCACACCAGCACGTCCTTGGCCTGGCGGCCGATGAGGCCGGCCGCGCGCTCGCGCATTTCGGCTGCGGCCTTGTTGGTGAAGGTGATGGCCGCGATGCGGCGCGGCGCCATGCCCATCTCGATCAGGCGCCCGATCTTGTGCGTGATCACGCGTGTCTTGCCCGAGCCCGCGCCGGCCAGGACCAGGCAGGGGCCTTCGGTGTAGTGGACGGCCTGGAGCTGGGCCAGATTGAGTCCTGCGGACATGGGTGCGTTGCGCGGGGAAAGGCGTGAAAGTGAGGGAAGCGGGAGCATACCGCTTCGGGGATCGTGGCCATCAGGCCAGGTGTAAGCACCCTTGGAATTCGGCGACAAATCTCGCGGCCACTCTGGTCCGCACTGTGGCGGCGTTGGTCTAAATAGAAAAGTTCACATTAAATCAAGTGAGTAATGTGTAAAAACTATCCAAAATATCAGTCTTCGCCGATGTTCTGTCACGGGCGAATCTGGTTTGTCCATTTCAGTTCCTATCCGGTGAGGTGTCAAAGATGGCTCGCACTACAGACGAGATCGGCCTGGCTGCCGAGCTGTGGTCTCCTCTGCTCAAGCAGCGTTTTGAGGCATTGTTCGCCGTGGCGTCCCGCAAGTCGCTGCGCGGCTGGCGGCAGGTGCCCCTGGTCAGCGCCCAGGTGCTGGTCGTGGATGGCAACATGCCCGCGCCCGAGGCTGCAGGGTGGATGCCCTGCGTGGTCTACGTGGGTGGAGTGCCCCAGGGACAGCACCTGGAGCGCACGCAGCAGCGCCTGGCAACCTATCTGGACATGAATTTCACGCTGTCCGACCTGATCGACATGCTGGACCGGGCGGCCGTCTTCCTCATGGATTGGACGGTGCGCCAGCAGGTGGCGACGTCGCATACGCTGGCGCGGGCGCTGGACGATCTGCAGCAGCAGGGCGTGGACTGCCGCTACCGCTTCCAGCTCAAGGCCTGGGTGGCGCTGCCCGCGCCGTGGAACAACTCCGAATGCCTGCGTGCCCTGGCCATGCTGTGCCGTGGCCCCATGGAGGTGGCCCTGTTGTGCGAGCACAGCGGCATGCAGGCCCGCGCCGTGGCCGAACTGCTGCGCCATCCCCGGCTGCGCAGCCTGCTGGAGTGCAGCCTGCGGCCCGCACGCGAAAACGATCTCCCGCCGCTGCGCCGCAGCCGCGCACAGGCGCCCGACGCGGTGGCCGGCCTGCCGCGCCAGTGGGTGCAGAAGCTGGCCGGATGGATCCGGCGCGGAGGAGTGGCATGAGCCTGTGGATGAACGCGCAGCCTGCTGCCGGGTTGGTACGGGTGAGCCTGGTGGGCCCCATGGGCATAGGCAAGACCACGGCCCTGCGCAGCCTGTGCGGCGCGTTGATGGCGGCGGCGGATGTGCCCAATCTGGACCGGGCCTCCCATTCCAAGGAGTTCACCACGGTGGGTGCCGAGTTCGGCGAGATCGACCTGGGCGGTGGAGAGCGGCTGCAGCTGGTGGGCAGCCCGGGGCAGGAACGCTTCGACTTCGTGCGCCGCTGGGTGCTCAATGCCTCGGTGGGCGTGCTGCTGATGGTGGATGTCTGCGACGCCCGCGCACCGGACTACGCAGCACAGTGCCTGGCCGAGATCGCCTCCCTGGAATCCGGGCCCCTGGTGGTGGTGGTCAGTTGCCGTGATGCCAGCGAGCAACAGCAGGAAGCATTCAGCAGCGCCTTGGCGGACAGAGGTCACGGTATAGTGCCTGTCATCCAGGCGGACCCCCGTGACCGGCAGCAGTTGCTGGATGCGCTGGGGGTGCTCGTTTCCTTGCTTTCCTTGCAAAGTCAGGTATGAAGACACCAACGCTTCCCCGGATTCCTCCCTCTCTGATCGAAGCTGGCAGCGATGTGCTCCACCGCGTGGTGGCGCCCCTGGAGGGCGTGCACATCGCCTTGCTGTGCACGCCTGACGGCTTCGAGATCACCTCCCTGCGGGTCAGGAGCGAACTGCCGACGGAGCGCCTTTCGGCCATGGCGGGCTCGCTCATGGCCATGGCCAGGGCCGTGGCCACCGAGATAGGCCACAAGTCCTGCCGGCGGCTGACCTTCGAGACCGAGCTGGGCACCGTCCTCTTTCAGGCCGTGGCCGGCAACCAGCCGGCCATCCTGTGCATGGTGGTCGATCAAAGCGCCCAGCTGGGCCGCGCGCTGTGGGCGGCGGGCGAAGTGGCCTCCGAACTGTCCCGTTCCTGATCCGCGGCATCCGCTGCAGAAGTTTGGTTTTCTCCCCCCCGAGGAGCGGGCGCGGTGGTCCATCGCACAGCCTGCCCTTGCTATTTGAAAAGGTGGCATATGGCTTCGATACATGATTCTCTGAACGGCCTGCTGGGCATCGATGGCGCCCTGTGCGCGGCCCTGGTGGACAGCACCAGCGGCATGCTCATGGGCAGCGTGGGCTCCGGCCTCGACATGGAGCTGGCCGCTGCCGGCAACACGGAGGTGGTGCGCGCCAAGCTCAAGACCATGCGCATGCTCAAGCTCGATGACGCCATCGACGACATCCTGATCACCCTGACGCACCAGTACCACATCATCCGGCCCGTGGCCGCCCATGAAGGCGTGTTCTTCTACCTGGTGCTGGACAAGAGCCGCTCCAATCTGGCGCTGGCCCGCCGCAAGGTGCAGGACGTCGAGAAGGACCTGGCGCTGTAAGCGCACGCGCTTGTTGCGCTCACGCCCCGACCTGCCGGATGCGGATTCCGGCAGGTTTTTTTTCGCCCGGCGTCCGCGCGGTGACACGGGCGCGCGGCAGCGGCACCGGCTTGCTGCCAGAATCGCCGCGTGCTGTCCGTCCTGCTGATCACCTTCCCCTTCTTCGCGCTTGTGGCCTGCGGCTTTGCGGCCACCTGGCGTGGCGTGCTGCCGCAGGCGGCGATACCGGGGCTCAATGCCTTCGTGCTGTATTTCGCGCTGCCCTGCATGCTGTTCCGCTTTGGCGCGCAGACGCCGATTGCCCAGCTGCTGGATGTGGGCGTCTCCGTGGTCTACCTGCTGTGCGCGCTGCTGATGGTGGGCGCCACCGTGGCGCTGACCGTGCGGCGCGTGGGCTGGAACGATGCGGCCTTTGGCGCGCTGGTGGCGGCCTTTCCCAACACCGGCTTCATGGGTGTGCCCATGCTGGTGGCGCTGCTGGGCGAGCGTGCCGCAGGCCCGGTCATCGTCACCATGGCCATCGACATGGTGGTGACCACCTCGCTGTGCATTGCGCTGTCGCGCCTGGGGCTGCCGGGCGGGCATGGCGTGTCCGTGGCGCTGCGCAGGGCGTTTGCCGGCATGGCCGCCAATCCCATGCCCTGGGCCATCGTGCTGGGTGGCGTGGCCTCGGCGGCAGGCTGGACGCTGCCGGGCCCCATCGACCGCACCGTGGCCATGCTGGCGGGCGCGGCCTCGCCCGTGGCGCTGTTCACCATTGGCGCCGTGCTGGCGCGCTCGCAGATGAACAGCCACGAGCGCGTGGCTGCGCGCGACTACGTGCCCATTGCGCTGGCCAAGCTGCTCGTCCACCCGCTGCTGGTCTGGGCCGTGGCCCGCGCGGCCATGGCGCTGGGCCTGCCGCTCGGTGAAGAGGCCTTTGTGGCGCTGGTGCTGCTGGCTGCGCTGCCCAGCGCCAGCAATGTTTCGCTGCTGACCGAGCGCTTCGGGGCGCACGGCGGGCGCGTGGCCCGCATCATCCTGGTGTCCACGGTGCTGGCCTTCCTGAGCTTCTCGGGCGCCGTGGCGCTGATGACCTGAGCAGGGCCCGGGCACACCTGAGCGGCAGGCCCGGGGCGCACGGGCATGCTGGTGCTCACTACAATCCCGCCCATGTTTTTTCACCTCCTCGACGGGATCGCATGAAATCCTCCCCCTCTGCTCCGGCAGGCGTTCCCCCGGGCGCGGCCCTGCTCTGGATGGTGACGCTGGCCTGCCTGCTCTGGGCCCTGGTGTCCTGGCTGGCCAATGGCAATCTGGACGGCTACCACGACATGCTGGAGAACTATGCCTGGGCCCAGCCGCTGCAGCTGGGCACGCACAAGCATCCGCCGTTCTTCGCCTGGGTGGTCGGCCTGTGGTTCATGGTGTTCCCGCAGAACGACGGCTTCTATCGCCTGCTGTCCTATGCCAATGTGGGCGTGGGCATCTGGGGCGTCTACGTGCTGGGCAGGCGCCTGGGGCTGGCGCGCCTGGCGCCGCTGGGCGCGGCCCTGTTGCTGTGGTGCTTTCCGTATACGACGCTGGCCGGCAAGTTCAACGCCAACAGCCAGCTGCTGTCCCTGTGGCCCTGGGCGGCGGCCCTGCTGCTGGCCAGCTGGCAGGAAAAGGGGGCGCGCGGCGTGGCCTTCAGCGTGGCGCTGGGCGTGGTCTCGGCCGCCTGCATGCTCAGCAAGTACTACAGCGGCGTGTTCCTGGCCGGTTTCCTGCTGCCCATCTTCCTGGTGCGTGAAGGGCGCCAGTGGCTGCTCACACCCCGGCCCTACGTTGCGCTGTCAGCCTTTGGCCTGGCGCTGGCGCCGCATGTGGCCTGGATTGCCCACCACCAGTGGGTGACGCTGGGCTATGCCATGGACCAGGGCGGCGGGCAGGTGGTGTGGGGCTATGTGCTGCGCTTTGCGCTGGCGCCCATCTTCTACTGGCTGCCGGCCTGGCTGGCCGTGTGCCTGGTGTATGGCTTCATGCAGGCCCGCCAGCAAGGCGGCGGCTGGCTGCGCTGGAGTGCGCGTTTCCTGCGCCGCAGCTGGTGCTGGCAGGGGCGCGGCGACACGCTGTTCTGGCTGGCCCTCATGCCCTGGCTTGCGACGCTGGGCTTTGGCGCCACCGGCGTGGTGGAGCTGTCCACGCCCTGGGCCATTCCCATCGGCTATGCCTTCGTGCTGCTGTGGCTGCGCAACCTGGACGCCGAGGCGCCCGCCGTGACGCAGGCCGCCCTGGCCGCGCTGCGCCGCGCCTGGTGGCCGAGCATGGCCGTGGTGCTGGTGATCGGGCTGGCCGTGGGCTGGGGCAATGCGCGCAAGAGCGGCTCCGACTACTACCGCCCTGCGGCCGATGCGGCGCAGGCCATCGTGCTGTCCTGGAACCAGCGCCACCCGCAGCAGCCGCTGCAGTGGGTGGGCGGCGACTGGGCGGAAAACGCCATGCTGTCTTTCTATGCCCAGCCGCATCTGCGCACCATTCCCGGCCTGCCCGACAGCGAATATGCGCGCGTGCTGGCGCTGCCGGACTGGCGCCAGCAGCCCGGGCTGCTGCTGTGCCCGCGCGGCCCGGTGGCCAGCGAGCCCGGCCCGACCGCGAAATCGCGCGACTGCGAGCAGCAGGCGCAGGCCTGGCTGGCGAAGCTGGGCCTGCCGCAGGAGGCGCGTGTGCTCACGGTGCAACGCTCGGGCTGGCGTTTTCCTCGGCCCAGTCCCTATGCCTATGCGGTTTTTGACGTGTTGCCGCGCGCGGGCAGCCAGCCCGCTGACAATGCTGGCCTATGACCGAATTGCATGCTGACATTGCTCCGGCCGCTCCCAAGGGGATGCTGCCGCGCCCCCCGCTGCGGCTGAGCTGCGTGGTGCCAGCCCACAATGAAGAGGGCAACCTGGAGGCGTTCCTGCGCGCCCTGGACGCGACGGTGCGCACGCTGACGCCCGACTACGAGCTGATCGTCGTCAACGACGGCAGCCGTGACGCCACGCACGAGATCGCGCTGCGCATGGCCCAGGAACTGCCCGTGCGCTATCTGGCGCTGTCGCGCAACTTCGGCAAGGAGGCGGCGCTGTCGGCCGGCATAGACCATGCGCGCGGCAACGCCGTGGTGCTGATCGACGCCGACTTCCAGCATCCGCTGGAGATGCTGCCCCAGATGTGCGAGCTGTGGCAGTCCGGCTACGACATGGTCTATGGCGTGATCGCCGACCGGGGCGCTGAAAGCGGCGCCAAGCGCGTGGGCACCAACCTGTTCTACCGGCTCATGAATGCCGGCAACCTGGTGAAGATCCCGCCCAATGCCGGCGACTTCCGCTGGCTGGACCGCTGCGTGGCCGACGCGCTCAAGGCCCTGCCGGAGAGCCACCGCTTCATGAAGGGCCTGTACGCCTGGGTGGGCTTCAAGGCCGCGGCGCTGCCGTTCGTGCCGGCCGACCGCACGGCCGGTGCGTCCAGCTTCAATTTCCGGCGCCTGGGCTCGCTGGCCCTGCTGGGTCTGACCTCGTTCACCACCTTGCCGCTGCGCGTGTGGAGCGTGGTGGGCGGGATCATCTCGCTGGCGGCCCTGCTCTACGGCCTGTGGATCACCATGGAGACGCTGATCTTCGGCAACCCGCTGGACGGCTGGCCCACGCTGGCGGCCAGCATCATGCTGTTCTCGGGCGTGCAACTGATGTCCATCGGCATCCTGGGCGAGTACATCGGCCGGATCTATGACGAGGTCAAGCGCCGTCCCACCTACCTGCTGGCGCGCGACGAAGACCGCAGCCCGCTGGCGCCACGGGACTAGCCATGCACGACGTGATCGCACAGCTGCGCCGCCTGCCGCAGGCGCTGCAGTTCGTGCTGGTAGGGGGCTGCGCGGCCGCCACGCACCTGGCCGTGGTCGCCCTGCTGGTGCAACGGGTGGGAATGGCGCCGCTGCATGCCAACGTGCTGGCCTTTCTCGTGGCCTTCGTGGTCAGCTACAACGGCCATGCGCTGTTCACCTTCGTGCAGGCCGGGGCGCGAGGCTGGGCAGTGGCCGGCAAGTACTTCGCCGTGGCCTGTGCCTCCTTCGTGGCCAACGAGCTGCTGTACTGGGTGGCCCTGCACTGGCTGCACTGGCACTACTTCTGGAGCCTGGCCCTGGTGCTGGTGCTGGTGGCGGTGGGCACCTTCGTCTTCGCCAAGTTCTGGGCCTTTGCGGCCCCCGGCCGCAAGGAATCCTCATGAACACCGTACCTGCCAGAAACAACGGGGAGAAGGCCTCGGCCAGAACCGTCGTCCTGTGCGCCGACGACTATGCGCTGCACCCCCTGGTCGATGAAGCCGTGGAGCAGCTCACGCTGCAGGGCCGGCTGTCGGCCACCAGCTGCATGACCACCTCGCCGCACTGGAGGCAGGCCGCCAGGCGCCTGCCCGCGCTGCGCCCGCGCCTGTCGCTGGGCCTGCACTTCAACCTGACCGAAGGCCACGGCCTGCAGCCCGCCGCCGGCATCGGTGCCGTGATCGCGCGCGCCTATGCCGGCGCACTCGGCGGCGCCGCCATGCGCGACGCCTGGCGCCGCCAGCTCGACGCCTTCGAGGACGCGCTGGGCATGGCCCCCGACTTCATCGACGGCCATCAGCACGTGCACCAGCTACCCGGCGTGCGCGCCGCGCTGGTGCAGGAATTGCGCCAGCGCTATGGCGACAACGCCGACGACCTGCCCTGGGTCCGCTCCACCACCCCGGCCGGCCAGCTCTGGCGCGACCCCAAGGCCGCCATCATCGCCCTGCTGGGCGGCTGGACCACCACCCGCCGCCTGCGCCGCCAGGGCGTGCCGCTCAACCACGGCTTCGGCGGCGTCTACGCCTTCGACCAGCCTACGCCCGAAGGCTATGGCCGCCACATGGCCCAATGGCTGGCCCAGCTGCAGCCAGGCAGCCTCATGATGTGCCATCCCGCCACCGCCCCCGTCCAGGGCGACGCCATAGGCGCCCAGCGCGCCGTCGAATACGCCTACCTGCGCTCCGACGCCTTCGCCCAGGCCCTGGAACAAGCGCACTGCCACATCGCCCAAGGCCCCCTGACCCCGCTGTTCACATCAAACTAAGAAGTGGCAATAGAAAAAGCCCGGCCAAAAATGACCGGGCTTTCAGGGCGCAACGCAAAAAACCGACGCACCCCAAGGCGAGAGACACCGAGGAAGGGCCGCCCCGCACCGAGGGTGTCGTCCCCCTCCCCCGCGAAGCGGGTAGAGAGGGGGAAGGCGCGCCAGCGCCTCAGGGGGTGCCTATCAATATTCCCAGAAGATGCGCTGCAACTGCTTCGTGTCCTGCGTCTTGGTCAGGGCCACGGCGGCCAGCAGGCGCGCCTTCTGCGGGTTCAGGTCATGGGCGACGACCCAGTCGTACTTGTCATCGGGCTGCTCGGCATTGCGCAGCACGAAGCCGGCCGGCACGCGCGAGCTGCGCACCACGATCACGCCCTTTTGGCGCAGTTCATTGAGCTTGGGCACGATGCGGTCGGCCACCGAGCCATTGCCCGTGCCTGCATGCACGATGGCCTTGACGCCGGCCTTGCCCAGCGCGTCGATGGCCGTGGCGGGCACGTTTCCGTAGCCATAGACGATGTCCACGGCGGGCAGGTCGGTGATCTGCTCGATGTTGAACTCGCTGCCCCTGGTGTGGCGCTTGACGGGGGCGCGGAACCAGTAGGTCTTGCCCTCGACCACCATGCCCAGCGGGCCCCACTGGCTGGCGAAGGCATTGGTCTTGATGTTGGTCAGCTTGGCAACATCGCGTGCGGAGTCGATGTTGTCGTTCATGCTGACCAGCACGCCCTTGCCCGCCGAGTCCTTGGACGCGGCCGTGGCCACGGCGCCCAGCAGGTTCAGCGCGCCGTCGGCCGAGATGGCCGTGCCGGGGCGCATGGAGCCGACCATGACGATGGGCTTGTCGGTGGGCACCACCAGGTTCAGGAAGTAGCCGGTTTCCTCCAGCGTGTCCGTGCCGTGGGTGACGACGATGCCGTCCACGCCGGGCTGCTTGGCCAGCTCGTTGACGCGGCGGGCCAGCGTCAGCAGTTCCTTGTTGGTGAAGCTCTCGGAGGCGATCTGGAAGACCTGCTCGCCGGACACGTTGGCGATGTTGCTCAGCTCGGGCAGGCCGGCCAGCAGCTTGTCCACGGGCACCTTGGCGGCCGTGTAGGTGGCGCTGTTGACGGCGCTGGCGCCCGCGCCGGCAATGGTGCCGCCCGTGGCCAGGACGACCACGTTGGGCTTGCCGGCCTGTGCGGTGGGAGCGGGTGCAGGGGCGGTCGCCGTGGCGGGCGCTGCGGCTGTGGGGGCCTGGCTGGCGCCGGGCTGGGACGCGCAGCCTGCCAGCGCAAGCGCGACGGCCATCAAGGTCATACGGAAGGGGGTGAACGGCATGTATCGCTCCTGGAAAGGCATTGAATGATCCAGCCTTGTGGGCTGAATGCGGCACGATGCAATAAACATGCCCCGCCTGCATCAGCGCAAATCCCGATGGGAGCCGCGCAGCGAATGCGCTAAAAGCGCTTCCGAAAAAGGAGCGGTGAACGCTTTACGGGATTGCGCCCAAGGCCTGAAAGGCTTGAGGTTTTCTGGGGCCGTTCCAGAGGCCGTGCCACGCTCAGATGGCCAGCGGGTCCACGTCCACCAGCCAGCGCACGAGGGCGCGGTGCCCGGGCTGTGCCCTGATCCAGTGCAGGTGCGCCTGCCAGGCCCAGAGAAAGCGCAGCAGGGCGGGCCGCTGGGCCGACTCGATCAGCATCTGCGCACGCTCCACATTGGCCACGCGCTGCACGGACATGGGAATGGGCGGGTAGAGAAAGACATCGTCCACATGGGGCAGGCCGGCCTGGCGGGCGGCCTCGGCCGCAGCGGCCAGGAAGGCCTGGGCGGCTTCCTGGGTGCGCGCATCGGCCCGCACGATGGCCTGGAAGGCGAAGGGCGGCATGCCCGCATCGCGCCGCTCGCGCAACTGGCGCGCGGCGAAGGCCGGGTAGTCGTGCGAGCGCAGCGCGGTGTAGACGGGGTGGGACGGGTCGTGCGTCTGTATCCACATCTCCGGGTGGCTGCCCTGGGCGGCCACGTAGTGCGCGTCGCGTCCTGCGCGGCCGGCGGCCTGCATCAGCAGGCTGAACAGGCGCTCGGGCGCTCGGTAGTCGCTGGAGAAAAGAGCGCTGTCGGGCTGCACGGCGGCCACCAGGGTGATGCGCCGGAAGTCATGGCCCTTGGCCACCATCTGGGTGCCCACCAGCACGTCGATGTCGCCCGCATGCACCTGGGCCAGTTGCTCCTCCAGCGCACCCTTGGCGCGCGTGGTGTCGGCGTCGATGCGCGCCACGCGGGCGGGCTCTCGGTCGGGGCGCTGCACATTGCGCAGCAGGCGGGCCAGTTCTTCCTCCAGCTGCTCCGTGCCCTTGCCCAGCGGCAGGATGTCGGGATTGCCGCAGCCGGGGCAGGCCATGGGCACGCGCTGGGTGTAGCCGCAGTGGTGGCAGCGCAGCGTGCGGTCGGCCTTGTGGAAGACCTGGTGGGCGCTGCAGTGCGGGCAGTCGCTTTTCCAGCCGCAGTCGGCGCAGAACAGCACGGGCGCGAAGCCGCGGCGGTTGAGCAGCACCAGGCTTTGCTCGCCGCGCTGCACGCGCTCGGTGATGGCATCGATCAGCGGCGGCGAGAACACGGCCTTGCGCGGCTGCTGGCCCATGTCCACCAGGCGCACGCGCGGCAGGGCGGCCGCGCCGATGCGGCTGGGCATGTGCAGGCGCAGGTAGCGGCCGCCCTGCGGCTCGTCGGCATTGGGCGGGCGGCTGGCGTGCCAGCTCTCCAGCGACGGCGTGGCACTGCCCAGGATGACCTTGGCGCCGGTATCGCGCGCGCGCCAGATGGCCAGGTCGCGCGCCGAGTAGCGCGCGCCTTCCTGCTGCTTGTAGCTGGCGTCGTGCTCCTCGTCCACCACGATCAGCGACAGGCCCGGCAGGCTGGCGAAGACCGACATGCGCGTGCCCAGCACGATGCGCGCCACGCCGGTGTGCGCGGCCAGCCAGCTCTTGAGCCGCTGGGGGTTGGTCATTGCGCTGTGCATGCTGACCACGCAGTCGGCGCCGTACTGCGGCGCGAAGCGCTCCGTGAAGCGCTGCTCCAGCTGGGGCGTGAGGTTGATCTCGGGCACCATCACCAGCACCTGGGCGCCGGGGTCGGCATCCAGCGCGGCCTGGGTGGCTCTCAGATAGACCTCGGTCTTGCCGCTGCCCGTGCTGCCGAAGAGCAGAAAGGGGCCGGGATGGGCGGCGATCTGCGTGAAGACGTCGGCCTGCTCGGCGCTGAGGACGATGGGGGGAATGTCTGCGGCGGCCGGGGCCGGTGCGAGCGCTGATGCAGGTGCTGATGCAGGCGCAGTGCCAGGCGCCTGTTCCGCCTGTTGCGCCTGTTCCTCTTTTGCAGCCTTGGCCGCTCTCTTCGCCGCGGCCTTGGTCGGCCTGAGCCGGCGCGCCAGTTGCTCGGCCGTCATCTCGCGCAGTTGCGGGGGCAGGGCCGTCACGGCGATTTCGCCCACGCTGCGCTGGTAGTAGTAGGCGGCGAAGGCCACCAGCCGGCGCCAGGCGGCCGGCAGCGGCGCAATGCCCTGCAGCACGGCGGCGATGGGGCGCAGCTCCACGCCTTCGGGCATGGCGGCGGGGCGGGGCGGGGCGTCCCAGACCACGCCCAGCAGGTCCCGGCGACCCAGGGGCACACGCACCAGGGTGCCCGCCTCCAGGGGCTGGTCGCAGGTGTAGCTCAGCAGTTCGCCCACGGCGCTGTGCGCCGGCGTCTGGACGGCGACATGGACGGTGTGGGCGGGGAGGGACATGCGAATGCGGGGAAAGCGGGGCCTGAAAACGCGGGCGCCGCACGGCAGGGCCTGCGGCAACCAAGCCGCCAAGCATAAGCCTTTGGCGCTGCCCGGAGCCTGGGTGCGGCGTTCTACACCAGACACCCCGGCCGGTGACTGCGGGTTTCTGGGTATATCGTCAATTTCTGTGGATAACTTTGTGGGGATTATTCGGATCTATGGGCATGCACCTGCTTATCCGGCCTTGCCAATCGGTGCATGCTGAAAATGTTGCTATCAAAAAAATTATTCAAAAACAATGGCTTATATCGATATGTCGCCGGCGTGCAGGCGCGGATGACAACTGCAACTCCTAGGGCCTCGCTCGGATTTTTCTGTGCATAAGATGGTCTGTGGCCATCTTGTGCAGCAAGCGGCTGTCGGGTACCCGGCTTGTGGACAGCGGGGCCTTGCCGGGCCGTTGGCGGCCCCGGCAGGGGCCGGCGCTGCGCTGGCGTCCGGCCCTGGGGTTCGGGAGAAGCGGGGGCGGGGAGGCGGCTCGCTCAGCGCTGGCGCAGGGCGCGCGAATGGCTGTGCACGGTCTCCACCAGGGCCGCCACATGCTCGGGCGGCGTGAACTGGCTGATGCCGTGGCCCAGGTTGAAGATGTGCGTGGGGCCCGTGGTGGTCCTGTCGGTGTGCGGAGCGCCGAAGCTGTCGAGCACGGCGCGTGCCTGCTCGGCCACGCGCTCGGGCGGTGCGAACAGCACATTGGGGTCGATGTTGCCCTGCAGCGCCTTGCCGGGTCCGCCCACCTCGCCGCCGACGATGGCGCGGGCGCGGGCCAGGTTGGCCGTCCAGTCCAGGCCCAGCACCTCGCAGTCCAGGTCCTTCATGTCGGGCAGCCAGATGCCGCCGCCCTTGGTGAAGACGATGCGCGGCACGTCCTGCCCATCGACGCCCGTGCGCTTGAGTCCGGCCAGCACGCGCTTGGTATAGGCCAGGCTGAATTCCTGGAAGGTGCCGTCGGCCAGCACACCGCCCCAGCTGTCGAACACCATCACGGCCTGGGCGCCCGCATCGATCTGGGCGTTGAGGTAGGCGGCCACGCTGTCGGCGTTGACGGACAGGATGCGGTGCATCAGGTCGGGGCGCGCATACATCAGGCTCTTGACCAGGCGGTAGTCGTCGCTGCCCTTGCCCTCGACCATGTAGCAGGCCAGGGTCCAGGGGCTGCCCGAGAAACCGATCAGCGGCACGCGGCCATCGAGCGCGCGGCGGATGCTGGTCACGGCGTCGAACACATAGCGCAGCTTGTCCATGTCGGGCACGGCCAGCTCGGCCACGGCGGCCTCGTCGCGCACCACCTTGGCAAAGCGCGGGCCTTCGCCTTCGGCAAAGGACAGGCCCAGGCCCATGGCGTCGGGCACGGTCAGGATGTCGGAGAACAGGATGGCCGCGTCCAGCGGGAAGCGCTCCAGTGGCTGCAGCGTGACCTCGGTGGCGTAGTCCACGTTGGTGGCCAGACCCATGAAGCTGCCGGCCCGGGCGCGCGTGGCCTTGTATTCGGGGAGATAGCGGCCCGCCTGGCGCATCAGCCACAGCGGCGTGTAGTCGGTGGCCTGGCGCCGGCAGGCGCGCAGGAAGGTGTCGTTGGTCAGGGGGGCGAAGCTCATGGTGGGCGATTGTCGCCGAGTCGGCTTCGCCAGGCTGTCGCGATGCCCGAGCAGCGCAGGGCGTCTTGCCTCGGGTTAACCCTGGTCAATATCGGCGGCAACGGGCTTTTTGAGGCCGCTACATTGTGCGGCGTGCGTTCCGCACGGGAATCCGTCCATGCAAGGAGAGAGTTTGCGATGCAGCGAAGAACCCTGACCCAGATCCTGGCCCTGGCCCCGGCTGTTTCGGCCGCCAGCTGGCTGGCTGGAAGTGCCACGGCGGCCGAGCCGCTGTTTCCGGGCAAGGCGCCGCTGCGCATCGTCGTCGGCTACCCGCCCGGCGGCGCCACCGACCGCGTGGCGCGCATCGTGGCCGACAAGCTGCAGGCGCGCGTGGGCTCGCCCGTGGTGGTGGAGAACAAGCCCGGCGCGGGCGGCCGCCTGTCGGCCCAGTATGTGAAGAACGCGCCGGCCTCCCAGCCCGCGCTGCTGCTGGCCAACCCGGCCGTGATGCTGGTGGCGCCCCTGGTGTTCCCCGACTCGGGCTACGACCCCGACAAGGACTTCCGCCCGGTCAGCGAGGTCAATCGCTATGAATTCGGCGTGGCCGTGGCCAGTGCCGTGCCCGTCAGGCAGCTGTCGCACCTGCTGGCCTGGCTGTGTGCCAATCCGCAGCAGGCCAACGTGGGCGTGCCGGCCACGGGCAGCCTGCCGCACTTCTTCTCGCTGATGCTGGGCGAGGCCGCCAAGGTCCGGACCGAAACCGTGGGCTACAAGGGCTCGGCCCCGCTGCTGACCGACCTGGTGGGCGGCCAGGTGCCGCTGGCCATCGACACCTTCGACGTGCTGCTGCCCCAGCACGAGGCCGGCAAGATCCGCGTGCTGGCCGTGTCGGGCGAGCGCCGCAGCACCATGGCGCCGGACATTCCCACGCTCAAGGAATCGGGCCTGAACCTGTCGGGCATGGGCTGGAACACCTTGTTCGCGCCGCAGAGCATGGCGCCCGACATTGCCGAGCGCCTGTCGCGCATGGTGCAGGAGATCATGAAGGAGCCCGACACGCGCCAGAAATTCGAGGCCAGCCGGCTGATCCCGGTCTCCAGCAGCAGCGCGCAGACGGCCGAGATGCTCAAGGCCTACCGCGCGCAGTGGACGCCGGTGGTGCAGCGCTCGGGTTTCAAGCCCTGAACCTTCAAGAAAAATGGCCCGTGCGGGCCTTTTTTCATCGCCGGGCCGCCCCAAGATGAAAAACGCCCCCTCGGGGGGCAGCGGACCTTGCGCAGCAAGGGCAGCGTGGGGGCCTTTTTTCATGGGGCCTAGGGGTTTCCTCGGTGCCTGGGCGCTTGTCGTGGAAAGGGTCTGGCGACTAACATTTACCGACCATTCGGTAAATTATGTTTGATCTGCCGCATAAAGACGGCAGACAGGCCACGGAGACTTCCATGCCCCCATCGCTGGTTCTGGTTGAGCAGCAAGACGCCGTCCGCACCCTGGTGCTGAACCGCCCCGACGCGCTCAACAGCTTCAACGCGCAACTGCACGAGCAGCTGCTTTCGGCCCTGGAGCAGGCCGCCGGCGATGCCTCGGTGCGCTGCGTGGTGCTCACGGGCGCGGGGCGCGGCTTTTGCGCGGGCCAGGACCTGTCCGACCCCGAGGCGGCGCCCGACCAGAACCTGGGCGACCTGATCGAGCGCCGCTACCAGCCGCTGTGCCTGCGGCTCAAGTCCATGCCCGTGCCCGTGGTGGCCGCCGTCAACGGCGTGGCCGCAGGCGCGGGCGCCAATATCGCGCTGGCCTGCGACCTGGTGCTGGCCGCGCGCTCGGCCAGCTTCATCCAGGCCTTTGCCAAGATCGGCCTGGTGCCCGACTGCGGCGGCACCTGGCTGCTGCCGCGCCTGGTGGGCCGTGCGCGCGCCCTGGGGCTGGCCCTGCTGGGCGACAAGCTGCCTGCGGCCGAGGCCGAACGCATCGGCCTGATCTGGCGCTGCGTGGAAGATGCCGATTTGCGCAGCGAAGCCCAGGCCCTGGCCCAGCGCCTGGCCGCCATGCCCGTGCGGGCCCTGGCGCGCACGCGGGAGGCCATGGACTCGGCCCAACTGCTGGACTACGAGCATGCGCTCACGCGCGAGGCGCGCCAGCAGGGCCAGCTGGGTGCGGCCCACGACTACCAGGAGGGCGTGGCCGCCTTCCTGGGCAAGCGGGCTGCCGTGTTCTCGGACCGTTGAGGAGCGGCGCCATGCAAGACACCCACACCCCGGACGAAGCCGCACAGCGCCTGGCCGAACAGGTGCGCGACGGCATGCTGGCGCGCGACCGCGCCGCGCAAGGCCTGGGCCTGCGCATCACGGACATCGCACCCGGCGCGGCGCGCATGGAGATGGCCGTGCGCGACGACATGCTCAACGGCTTCGACATCTGCCACGGCGGCTTCATCACGGCGCTGGCCGACACGGCCTTTGCCTATGCCTGCAATGCGCGCAACGAGATGACGGTGGCCTCGGGCCTGAGCGTGGACTTTGTCGCGCCCGGCCGGCCCGGCGACGTGCTCACGGCCCAGGCCCGCGAAGTCTCGCGCGCAGGCCGCACCGGCGTCTATGACGTGCAGGTTACCAACCAGCGCCAGGAAGTGATCGCGCTGTTCCGTGGCCGCTCGCACAGCTTCAAGGGCCGGCCCACTGTGCCCGGCCTGACAGAGCCCGCCTGAAGAGGTCCGCCATGTCCCTGCAGCGCCCCGCCCCCGGCGAACTCGACCCCATCGAAACCGCCAGCCGCGACGAGATCGCCTCGCTGCAGCTGCTGCGCCTGCGCTGGTCGCTGCAGCATGCCTACGACCATGTGCCGCATTACCGCCGCGCGTTCGACGAGAAGGGCGTGCATCCGTCCGACCTGCGCACGCTGTCCGACCTGGCCCGCTTTCCCTTCACCACCAAGAAGGACCTGCGCGAGAACTACCCGTTCGGCATGTTTGCCGTGCCGCGCCAGAAGGTGGCGCGCGTGCATGCCTCCTCGGGCACCACGGGCAAGCCCACCGTGGTGGGCTACACGTTGAATGACATCGACAACTGGGCGAACCTGGTGGCGCGCTCCATCCGCGCAGCGGGCGGGCGGCCCGGCGACATGGTGCATGTGGCCTATGGCTACGGCCTGTTCACGGGCGGGCTGGGTGCGCACTACGGAGCCGAGCGCGCGGGCTGCACGGTGGTGCCCATGTCGGGCGGGCAGACCGAAAAGCAGGTGCAGCTGATCCAGGATTTCCGGCCCGACATCATCATGGTCACGCCCAGCTACATGCAGGTGATCGTGGAGGAGATGCAGCGCCAGGGGATGGACCCGCGCGAGAGTTCGCTCAAGATCGGCATCTTCGGCGCCGAGCCCTGGACCGAGGCCATGCGCCGCGAGATCGAGGGGAAGGCGGGGCTGGATGCCGTGGACATCTACGGCCTTTCCGAAGTCATGGGCCCGGGCGTGGCCAGCGAATGCGTGGAGAGCAAGGACGGGCCGGTGATCTGGGAAGACCATTTCTACCCCGAGATCATCGACCCCGACACGGGCGAGGTGCTGCCCGACGGCAGCGAGGGCGAGCTGGTCTTCACGTCGCTGTCCAAGGAGGCCATGCCCATCGTGCGCTACCGCACGCGGGACTTGACGCGGCTGCTGGCGCCGACCTCGCGCAGCTTCCGGCGCATGGGCAAGATCGTGGGGCGCAGCGACGACATGATGATCATCCGCGGCGTGAACCTGTTTCCCACGCAGATCGAGGAGATCGTTCTGCAGAACGCCCAGCTGTCGGGCCAGTACCAGCTGGTGGTCACGCGCGACGGCAACCTGGACCGGCTGGCCGTGCGCTGCGAGATGCAGCCGGGCACGCAGGGCGACACCGAGGCGCTGGCACTGTGGGTGCAGCAGCGCATCAAGACCCTGGTCGGCGTGAGCGCCGAGGTCGAGGTGCTGCGGCCCGATTCCATAGAGCGCACCCTGGTGGGCAAGGCCCGCCGCGTGATCGACCACCGCAGCCGCTGAGCGCGCACAGGAGTCCCATGGCCCGAGGCCGATCTTCCGGATACGACGACCAGCGCGAACTGATCCTGGGCCATGCCGCCGCGCTGTTCGCGCGCAGCGGCTACCCCGGCACTTCGATGAACGAGGTGGCCCAGGCCTGCGGCCTGTCCAAGCCCACCATCTACCACTACTTCCGCGACAAGTACGCGCTGCTGGTGGACATCACCGATGGCCACATGACGCGGCTGCAGTCCCTGGTGGACGAGGTGCAGTCCATGGGCCTGCCGCCCGAGCCGCGGCTGCGCATGCTGATCGAGCGCTTCGTGCAGGAATACGCCCATGCCCGCCATGCCCACCGCGTGCTGACCGAGGACGTGCGCTTCCTGCAGGATGACGACCGCCAGCGCGTGCTGGGCAAGGAGCGCGCCGTGGTCGAAACCTTTGCCCAGGCGGTGGCCCAGCTGCGGCCGGACGCCGATGGCGCGGGCCTGCCCAAGGCGCTGGCCATGCTGCTGTTCGGGATGATGAACTGGATGTTCACCTGGCTGCGGCCCGACGGCTCGCTGGACCACGAGGCCATGGCCCCCGTGGTGGCCGACCTGTTCCTCGGAGGCCTGCCGGCCGTGCAGACCCCAGGCAAACCCGGGCATCAAACCGCTGGCAAAAAAATAGTTACCACGGTAAATTGTGACGCCTGAAGGTGCCACGCCCCATCCAACACAAGGAGACAGACATGAAGCGTTTGACGAAACTGGGCCTGCTGGCCGCGACCCTGGCCACGGTCTGGGGCTCGGCCCTGGCCGACATCAATGTGGGCGTGGTGGTCTCGGCCACCGGACCGGCGGCCTCCCTGGGCATTCCCGAGAAGAACACCGTGGCACTGATGCCGCGCACGGTGGCGGGCCAGAAGGTCAACTACATCATCCTGGACGACGCCTCCGACACCACGGCGGCCGTGGCCAACACGCGCAAGCTGATCAGTGAGAGCAAGGTCGATGTCATCCTGGGCTCCAGCATCACGCCCAACTCGCTGGCCATGGTGGACGTGGTCTCCGAGGCCAAGACGCCCATGATCACGCTGGCCGCCTCGGCCAAGATCGTCGAGCCCGTGGATGCCAAGAAGTTCTGGGTCTTCAAGACGCCCCAGCACGACGCCATGATGGCCGCCGCCATCGGCGAGCACATGGCCAAGGCCGGCATCAAGACCGTGGGCTACATCGGCTTCAACGACGCCTATGGCGAAAGCTGGCTGCAGGAGTTCCGCAAGGTGGCCGAGGCCAAGGGCCTCAAGCTCACCGCCACCGAGGCGTATTCGCGCAGCGACACCTCGGTCACGGGCCAGACGCTCAAGCTCATGTCCGCCAAGCCCGATGCGGTGCTGATCGCAGGCTCGGGCACGCCGGCCGCGCTGCCGCAGAAATCGCTCAAGGAGCGCGGCTACCAGGGCAAGATCTACCAGACCCACGGCGTGGCCAATGCCGACTTCCTGCGCGTTGGCGGCAAGGATGTGGAAGGCACGCTGCTGCCCGCCGGCCCCGTGCTGGTGGCTCACCAGCTGCCCGACAGCAATCCGGTCAAGAAGTCTGCCGTCTCCTATGTGGAAGCCTACGAGGCCGCCAACGGCAAGGGCACGGCATCCACCTTTGGCGCGCATTCCTGGGATGCGGGCCGCGTGCTCGAAGCGGCGATTCCCGCCGCGCTCAAGAAGGCCCAGCCCGGCACGGCCGAGTTCCGCGCCGCCCTGCGCGATGCGCTGGAGCAGACCAAGGACGTGGCCGGCGCCCACGGCATCTTCAACATGACGCCCACCGACCACCTGGGCCTGGACCAGCGCGCGGCCGTCATGGTCAAGATCGAGAACGGTACCTGGAAGTACCAGCCCTGAACCTGCGGGCCTGAGGCCGCAGCGGCTGCCGCACTGGGCGGCGGCCGCTGTGGCGCTCGGCCGCGCCTGCTCGAAAGTCGATCATGGATCTGCAAATCGCCCTGCTGCTGGGGCAGGACGGCATCGTCAACGGCGCCGTCTACGGCCTGATGGCGCTGGCCCTGGTGCTGGTGTTCTCGGTCACCCGCATCATCTTCATTCCGCAGGGCGAGTTCGTCGCCTTCGGCGCGCTCACCCTGGCCATGATGCAGGCCGGCCGCGTGCCCACCACGCTGTGGCTGCTGCTGGCCTTGGCCGCCGCCGTGCTGGTGGTGGACCTGCTGCGCTGGCGCGCGGGCAGCCAGGTGAGCTGGCCCGCCACCTTCCTGTGGTGCCTGGCGCTGCCGGCCATTGCCGTGGCCCTGGCCTGGGGGCTGCGCCCGTCCTCGCTGATGCTGCAGGCGCTGGCCACCCTGGTGCTGATCACGCCCATGGGGCCGCTGCTGTACCGCCTGGCCTACCGGCCGCTGGCCCATGCCTCGGTGCTGATGCTGCTTATCGTCTCGGTGGCCATGCACGGCGTGCTGGTCGGCCTGGGGCTGCTGTTCTTCGGGGCCGAAGGCTCGCGCACCCCCGCGTTTTCCGAGGCGCAGCTGCGCCTGGGCGACATCACGATCTCGGGCCAGTCCCTGGTGGTGGTGGGCGTGACCCTGGTGCTGGTGGCCCTGCTGTTCGTGTTCTTCGAGCGCTCCATGATCGGCAAGGCGCTGCGCGCCACGGCCATCAACCGCGTGGGCGCACGCCTCATGGGCATTCCCACGGCCATGGCCGGCGACGTGAGCTTTGCGCTGGCCGCGCTGATCGGCGCCATCTCGGGCCTGCTGATCGCGCCGCTGACCACGGTGTACTACGACACCGGCTTTCTGATCGGCCTCAAGGGCTTCGTGGCCGCCATCGTGGGCGGGCTGGCCAGCTACCCGCTGGCCCTGGCCGGCGCGCTGCTGGTCGGGCTGCTGGAGGCCTTCTCGTCGTTCTGGGCCAGTGCCTACAAGGAGGTGCTGGTGTTCACGCTGATCATCCCGGTGCTGTGGTGGCGATCGCGCAATAGCCACCATGTGGAGGAAGAAGAATGAGCGCCCCCGTTTCCTCGCAGGCCGCAGCGCCTGCCAAGGCCGCCTCGGGCGGCATCAGCACGCGCGTGCTCACGGTGGCCGCCATTGCGCTGCTGGCCGCGTCCTGGGGCTTCCTGCCTGATTTCACCGTCGTCATCCTCAGCTACATCGGCCTGTTCGCCCTGGTGGCCGCAGGCCTGGTGATGCTGACCGGCGTGGGCGGCATGACCTCGTTCGGCCAGGCGGCCTTCGTGGGCATCGGCGCCTATGCCACGGCCTGGGTCTGCACGGCGCCGGCCTCGGTGGCCGCGCTGGGCGGGCTGGTGGGCGCGGCGGGCCTGCCCTGGGTGGGCCTGGCGCTGGGCCTGCTCATCACCTTCGTCGTGGCCTGGCTGCTGGGCGCGGTCACGGTCAAGCTGCAGGGCCACTACCTGCCGCTGTGCACCATCGCCTGGGGGCTGAGCCTGTACTACCTGTTCGGGAACATGGAATTCCTGGGCGGGCAGACCGGCATCACGGGCATTGCGCCGCTGGTGATCGGTGGCGTCTCGCTGGCCTCGCCGCGCGCCATGGGCGTGGTGATCTGGGCCGTGCTGCTGGTGGCGCTGTGGCTGCTGCACAACCTGCTGGACTCGCGCGAGGGTCGGGCCATCCGCGCGCTGCGCGGCGGCCGCGTCATGGCCGAGTCCATGGGCATCGACACGGCGCACTACCGCGTCAAGCTCTTCGTGTTGGCGGCCCTGCTGGCCACGCTCTCGGGCTGGCTCTACGCCCACATGCAGCGCTTCGTGAGCCCGGCGCCCTTCAACCTGAACGTGGGCATCGAGTACCTGTTCATGGCCGTGGTCGGCGGCGCCGGCCACCTGTGGGGCGCGGTGCTGGGCGCCACGCTGATCACCCTGGTCAAGCAAAAGCTGCAGGACATATTGCCGGCCCTGCTGGGCACCAGCGGCAACTTCGAGGTCATCGTCTTCGGCCTGCTGATGGTGCTGGTGCTGCAGCGCTTTGCAGAAGGCCTGTGGCCCACGCTGCAGGCGCTCACGGCACGCTGGGTGCGCCGGCCCGTGTCCGATCTGAAGCTGGCGGACGCGGCGCCGCTGGCGCAGCGCGCGCTGCCTGCGGCGGGCCAGGTGCTGCTGGCGGCCGAGCATGTGACCAAGCGCTTCGGCGGCCTGGTGGCCAACAACGATGTGGCCATGACGCTCAAGGCCGGCGAGGTGCATGCGCTGATCGGTCCCAACGGCGCGGGCAAGAGCACTTTCTTCAACATGATCTCGGGCGTGGACTCGCCCACCGAGGGCCAGGTGCGCTTCATGGACCAGGCCATGAACGATGCGCCCTCGCGCCGCTTTGCCGCCCTGGGCCTGGGCCGCACCTTCCAGCATGTGCGCCTGCTGGGCCAGCGCAGCGTGCTGGAGAACGTGGCCGTGGGCGCGCACCGGCGCGCGCACCGGGGCTGGCTGGCCTCCATGCTGCGCCTGGACCGGGCCGAGGAGGCCTCGGTACTGGCCGAGGCGCGCCGCCAGATCGAGCGCTGCGGCCTGGGCGCCTTCGCCGACGTGCCGGCCGCCTCGCTGGCCCTGGGCCAGCAGCGCATCGTGGAGATCGCACGCGCCCTGGCCGGACAGCCCGCGGCCCTGCTGCTGGACGAGCCGGCCGCCGGCCTGCGCCACCTGGAAAAACAGGCCCTGGCTGACCTGCTGCGCCAGCTGCGCGCCGAGGGGCTGGGCATTCTCGTCGTGGAGCACGACATGGAGTTCGTCATGAATCTTGCGGACCGCATCACGGTGCTGGAGTTCGGCACCGTGATCGCCGAAGGCACGCCGGCCCAGATCCAGGTCAACCAGCGCGTGCTGGATGCCTACCTGGGCGGCGGCGACGACGACGAGGCAACCGGAGAGACGGCATGAGCGACACCCTTTTGCAGCTCAAGGGCCTGAGCGTGTCCTACGGTCCCGTGGAGGCCGTGCACCAGGTGGATCTGGATGTGCGCAGTGGCGAGATCGTCACCGTCATCGGCCCCAACGGCGCGGGCAAGACCACGCTGCTGTCGGCCGCCATGGGCCTGCTGCCCTCGCGCGGCGAGATCCATCTGGACGGCAAGCGCATCGCACGCCCCGGCGTCGAGGTCATGGTGGCCAACGGCGTGGCCCTGGTGCCCGAAAAGCGCGAGCTGTTCGGCGAGATGTCGGTGGAAGACAACCTGCTGCTGGGCGGCTTCTCGCGCTGGCGCCGGGGCCTGCGCGACCAGACGCAGCGCATGGACGAGGTCTTCGCCATCTTTCCGCGCCTGAGGGAGCGGCGCCCGCAGATGGCCTCCACCCTGTCGGGCGGCGAGCGCCAGATGCTGGCCATCGGCCGCGCGCTGATGGCACGCCCGCGCCTGCTGCTGCTGGACGAGCCCTCGCTGGGCCTGGCACCGCTGATCGTGCGCGAGGTGCTGCAGGTCGTGGCCGGCCTGCGCGACCACGGCGTCTCGGTGCTGCTGGTCGAGCAGAACGCGCGCGCCGCCCTCAAGGTGGCCGACCGTGCCTACGTGCTGGAGATGGGCGCCGTGGCCCTCAGCGGCGCGGCCAGGGAGCTGCTGCACGACCGGCGCATCATCGATACCTATCTGGGTATGGGGCGTAGTGCGGAGGTGGCCTGAGTTAAAGGGGTCTCGCCTCTAGTCAAGGTCCCAGAACCCTAAACGCCCCAATTGAGCTGCCAGTGACAAGCGCAATGCCCGCCAGTTTGCCATCGCACTGATATGTTGTTCCTGCGCTTTGGCATAGGTCTCCATGGCGTTCAGAACTTCGGTCATGCTGCCTACACCAGACTGATAACGGCCTTGCACGATGTCCATAGCCTGCTTGGATTGATTGACAAGGTCTGAGGTGTGTACAAGGTTTTCTGCTTCCGTGCGGAGACCGTTGTGTTGAGTCCAGACATCCACTGACAATCGCAAGCGCGCAACCTCTGCCTCTTCAGCATAAGTGGCTGCCTGAGCCTTAGCCGCCCGGATCTGATAAGTCTGCTCGAATCCGGAAAACAATGGAATGCTCAGTTGCAGACCTATATTCATATCCTTGCGCCGACTGCCGCGACCATGCACGGAGGAATCCGTGACCCCAAAACTGCTGGTCAGTGCAATCTTTGGCCTAGCCATCGCGCTGGCTTCTTGTATTGCAGCTTGGGCGGCTTTTGTGCGAGCTTCGGCCGCAACAAGGCGGGGATGCTGCTGGCCCGCAAGGCGGATGAGTTCGTCGACCTCAATAATGAAGTCCAATGAAGGCAAAGCTTCGCCATGCTCATCTAGGCGTACGAGAGTATGCGCAGGCAGACCCATGCGAAGCGCCATAGTGCCCAAAGAACTGGACAGCGCGCCTCTTTCCTGGGATACATGCAAACTGGCCTGAGTGTAGGCCGTCTTGGCTCGCAAGCGATCGGACAGGGCTGCCGCACCGGCTTTGTACTTCTCTGCTGCGGCAATATAAGTGTCTTTGGCCAAATCCATTACCTGCTGAGCAGCAGCAAGCCGCTGGTTGCTTGCCTGCGCCGCAAAATACAGCTGAGCGGCACCTAGAAATGCGTTCTGGATGGCCGCGTTCTGATCGGCGTTAGCTGCTGACAGCAATTGATGAGCAGAATCCAGTGCCGCGTCCCGGCGTCCAAAATCGAATAGAACCCAACTCAGGCTGAAGTTGCCCGTACTGTTGTTGCTGTGTATCGCTTCCGCATAGCCATCGTAGCTGCGGTTTGCTGAGCGGCTCAGCCGTGCATCCAGACGCGGTAAATATTCGGACTTGCGCAAACCTAGTTGGGCTGCTCGCATTCGGGCTGTTGACCAAGCTTGCCGAATGGCCGGGTCCTGGCACAGGATTCGTGTGATTGCTTCATGCACGGTCAGCTGTTCCGGCAATTTGCCGATAGGGCAGATGCCCACTCTTGCTGCTGAGACCATTGGTGGAGACATTGCGAGGCCTTCCGTGGAGAACGCATCATATGAAGACATGGCGTACACAGAATTGAGCAGCACTACACCGGCAACGAAGACAAGAAGGCGCAGCTGGTGCACAGTCACTCCCCCTGCTGGTGCCTGCGCTGTATTGCTCGTACTCGCACATCGTTGATCACCCTGCCATGGCCCAATTCGATGACTCTGTCTGCACAGGCAATTGTCTCTGGACGGTGGGCAATCACGATCCGAGTGATATCGAGTGCTTGGATCGCGGCGTTGACCTGCCGTTCGGCTGCCACGTCGAGATGGCTGGTTGCCTCATCGAGGAACAGAATTCGGGGCTTCTTGTACAGCGCGCGCGCCAGCAGTATTCGCTGTTTTTGTCCGCCGGAAAGCACTGTGCCCATGTCTCCAACCAAGGTGTTGTAGCCCATGGGCATGTGTTCGATGTCGCCATGGATTCCTGCGGTGCGCGCGCACTGTCGCATCCATTGCGCGTCTGGTTGAGGATCGAAGAAGCAGATATTCTCTGCAAGGCTTCCCGCAAAAAGCGCGTCGTCTTGCATCACGCAACCGGATAGGCTCCGAAGCACAGATAGGTTCTGTCCGTCGAGCTCATGGCCAGCGATGCGAATGCTCCCTCTTGCCGCTGGCAGCATACCCAACAGCACCTTGAACAACGTACTTTTGCCACAGCCTGATGGACCAATGATTGCCACGGCTTCGCCTGCAGCGATGCTGAAGTTAACGTCATCCAGGATCCAGGGTTCTTGGTCCCCATAGCGATAACCCACAGCTCGAACTTCAATATCTGCCCGATTGTTGCGTTCCTCGGTGACGAGTGCGCAAGCCTCTTCTTCGGGGGGGTGAAGAACAATATCGGCCAGCCTCTCGCTATGTAGCTGCAACATGCGCAGCTCGAAGAGTTGATCAATCAGGCTGCCGACTCGACTGCCGAACTGAGACTTGTAGGAATAGAAGGCCATCAACATGCCTACGCTGAATTGTCCATCCATCACCATGGTTGCGCCTAGCCAAACGACCAGCAGGTTCTCGGCACCAAATAGCAATGCGTTGGCTTGCCCATAAAAAAGTTGTAGCTTCTGAGACTTCAGGCCCGCGTTGATCTGCTCCACGAAGAGGCCCAGCCATATCGACCTTCGCATATCAAGCTTCTGAAATAGCTTCAATGCCTGAATACCTCGCACTGATTCGAGGAAGTGGCTTTGCTGGCGGGCCCCATGAACGATCTGTTCCTCGGTGGCGTTTCGCAGCGGGTAGTACCACGCCCAGCGAATCAGTCCATAGAGCACTATGGTGCAGAAGACCACGGCCGCCAACCGGGGGCTGTATATAAGCATCAACACCAAGGTGGAAAGTGCCATCATTCCATCAAGAATGATCGAGAAAAAGCTTGCGGTCAGGGTTTGCTGTATCTGATCGACGGATCCAAATCGTGAGACTACATCACCAAGGTGGCGCTTCTCGAAGAACTGACTGGGCAGGTGCAGCATATGGCTGAACACGTTGCTCCGCCATTGCAGGCTGAATAGCGTGCCCAGGTATATAAGTGCCCAGGCCCGGGCGGTGCTAATAAAAACCTGTATCAGCAAGACAATCGAAAAACCCAGAATCAGGGTGGCCAGCAGATGTCGATCGTCACCGACAATCGCATTGTCTATGGTCCATTGAAGCAGGAACGGACTGATGAGCGCGATCATCTGCAGTGCCACGCCCATCACTAACACTTGCAGCAGTGAGCGGCGTAATCCGCTGATTTCCCCTATCAAACTAAGTAGCTTGACCTTTGGCTTTTCTTTCTTTTGCTCGAAATCTTTATTCGGCCAAAGTTCCAGAGCAACTCCAGTGAATTTATGCGACAACTCTTCGAGGCTGACTTGGCGAGCTCCGATTGAAGGATCGTGTATTACCGCGCCTCGGGCGCTAACGGATTTCAACACCACAAAATGATCGATATTCCAATGCAGTACACAAGGCACGATCAGTTTTGAAAGCTCATTCAGTTCCAAGCGCACAGCCCGGGTGCCCAAGCGAAAGCGATGCGCAGCCTGAACCACGTGGGCAAGGCTCATTCCCTTAAGTGAAATGCTGACCCGCTGGCGCATTTCCCTTAAATTTACGTTGTGTCCATGATAGCTTGTGATCATTGCCAGACAAGTCAGACCGCACTCAGCGGCTTCTGTCTGCAAGATAATCGGCAAGTGCTTTCCGAAGCGCAGTGCTAGCGTATCTAAAGAAATCATGGTTATTTTGGGAATTTTCCTGAAATGCTGTAAATCGGCTCCAGAATCCACTCGTAGAGACGGCGAGACTCTTGAAGAATATCTGCTTCAAGCAGCATGCCGCTCTGAAGTTCTTGCGCCTTCCCATACGCGGTGACGGCTTGACTATCAAGTTCTACTCGTAGCCGATACAGTGGCTCCGCTACTTCGCCAGAACCTGGGAGCAGGTTGACAGTACTGGAAAAATCGAAAGGTGAAAGGCTCGTGCGAGAGATAGAAGCCAACCTACCCCGGTGGATTCCGAATTTTTGATATGGATAGGCTTGGTAGCGAATATTAACGGGGTCGCCTAGTTTTATAAAACCAATGGCTTTACTTGGTGCATAGAGCTCTGCCACAAGGTATGAGTCCGTTGGAACAATAAGCATCAGGAGCAGGCGTGCATCAATGCTATGGCCAACTTCAGCGAATACCGCGGTTGCCGTGCCTGCCTCTGGTGCGGTAATGACGAAGGCTCGCCTCGCTTCGCTCTCCGTGAGTTCCTGTGTGAGCATCGAAAGTTGTCGGTTGATCTGTGCTAGTTGATTCTTCTGTCGACTGTCAAGCCCTGCGAGTTCATTGGTGCGCTCTACCGCCTGCTGCTCCAAGCTTGTCTGTTCACGACGTAAGCGCTGAAGCACCTGTATTTGACCTAGTTGCTCCGCCTGACGTTGCTGAAATTGATCCTTTGAGATATAGCCTTTGTCCAACAATCCTTGGTATCTCTGAATGGCGTTGTCTGCTAGGGCAAGTAGATTCCGCTGGCTTTTAACCTGCTCCGCTAGCACTGACAGTTCCACGCGAAGGCTTGCAATTTTTCTATTCAATGTTTGCCGCTCCGCGAGATGCAGCTGCAGAAATTTCGTATGCTCGTCAATGAGCGATTCTCGCCTTTGTTCCAGGCTTCGGGTGATTTGAGAAAAAACTGCTACCGCATCTTCACCAAAACGCTCACTGGAGATTTTATAAAGAATATCGCCTTTCTCGACGTATTGCCCCTCCTTTGCATACTTTGCAATAACAACACCTGGTTGTTGAGAAAAAACTCTGATCTGCCCCGTAGCTGGAAGGAGTTGACCTTTAACTGTTGAGTGTCTGGAATAGGTTGAAAATAAAAGAATTATTGCTATCGATAGGAAGGTTGTAATGGAGAATGTCGTTAAAACTGCGAAGGAAAATGGACGAATCATTAAGACATGGCCGTCCAGTTTAAATCTCTTGGAATCAAGAGATTCTTTTCGGAATAATGTCATCTGAGATTATTTTTGCCTTCGTTATTTTAGATGTAATAAAATTTATGAATATTAATTTATTTCTTTGCAAGAAATGTCATGATTATTGGTGTGAAAATGGTTATAAATATGGCTAATATAAATATTTTGCGGTTGCTGGTGATTTTTCTGCGAAGTGAATTCTTGTTTGTTGCTGCGTATATTATTGCTATTACGATAAAAACTATTAAGTTTATGATTGCGAGTAATTTTTGAGTTTCGGTCATGTTGTGTTGGATAATTTTTGCGGTAAATTAATGGCCAATCAGTGAGTTGATTGGCCATTTTTTATCTACTATGCATCACCGTCAAAATCAAAGGCTTTCCCATCGATGAGGCCGTCGCCGATCGCTACTCCTCCCCAATAACTTACCAATCCCGCTCCGAGGAGTCCGATTATTCCAACGGGAGTAGAGACTATTGCGATGCCTAAACCAACACCAGCAAGCCCCGTCCCTACTTCCCCCCAGTCTGCTCCGCCATTTACGACTTCCATCTCTGAAATTACTAGTTCGCGCATTTAATTCTCCAATATCGTTGCTGTGAATTTTGTTTCTGGCTAATCTAAATAAATTATGTCGTTTTCTATTAAATTTTTTATTAGGGATAGTGCTCTTTCTTGAAAATTTGGATCAATATTTCTGATGATTTTTTCTATGCTATCTCCAGGGTTGTTTAAAATTTGTAAAAATATTGATTTGGATATCTCGTCGGAGGAGATTGCTATTCCGTTTGCGTGTATCTTTTTGCTGTGAGGTGAATATAGCGAGGAGTTAAATTTAATTGATCTGGTTAAATATTGAGATGACAGTTTTTTCTTGAAAGTATCTTGGATATTGAATTCTGAGGGAATTCTCTCCTGGCTAATCTGATGGTTTTTGAACTCTTCTATGTTGTCTTGATTGATTAATATGTCTTTAATGAAGTGAATTGATTTTTCTATACCATTTGTGGAATAGTCTTCGTGTTTGATTGTCTTTCGTAATGCGGGGATTTCTGAAAATGTATTAATGCAGGACCATAGTATGTAGTCAACTATGTGAAGTGTGTGAACTCCAACTGCAATGTGAAAAGTCTCCCTATCTTTTATAGGAGCCGCCTCATGCCACCAGCCTCTTGGGATATAGAGTACATCGCCCTCGTTTAGCACACGGTCAAAAACAGGTGTTTTAGGGCATTCATGCTTGAAATTCTTGCTTCTCTGATGTGGGAGTGGCAGGGGAAATGTTGGCTCAAAGATTCTCCATCGTTTCTGTCCAATTAGTTGAACCGCAAACACATCATGAGTATCCCAATGTTTGGAGAATGTTCCTTCTCCGCCGAATGCGGCGTAACCGTTTGCGACAGTCCTCTCTCCAATGAATTTACCGAATCTTCGTGTAATTTCGTTGATCAGAGAGGATTTGGTTTCTATTCGGTTAATTACCAGCGTCGCACCATTGCGCATATATTCATTGAATAAACGCTTTGTGATGCGGGTTTTTCTTATATTGAAATCTATAAAGTTTTCAGTATATTTTTCGATCGGAATTAGTCCATCTTTGAAAATGCTCAGCATCCCATCACTAGGATCTGATGAAAATAGCACTTCATTTATATGATTCCAATCAATTTTATGTGGATATAGTGCATTATGGCAAAAAAGGAAATTCTGCTCAAAATAATTTTCAATAAATTCTTCTCTGGTAATGCCCATGTTCATGGTTTGTAAATATGCTAAATCTTAGAATAATTTCAGCAATTAAAATTAATTTGCTTTATGCGATATGAATTGACGGCAGTAATCTTTTTTACTTAATAAATATAGGTCCTTCTGACGAGGGAAAATCGTGTAAAGGAATTTTGTTAAGACTTATTTTTCAAAATCCGTGACATCTAAGAAGATTGAATTGAAATATTTTTTTGCCAAAAAATAAATAGGGAAGATTCTTAAAATTCACCTGTAAAGAGTAGGATTAATCTTATTTACGAAGTGGTTGCTCAGATTAGTCCTAGAAGATGGTTGAACAAGAAATTCAAGGACTCCCGAATGGTGGAAGTGTGACTCAACGGAGAGTTTTGCTTGGATGTGAGCTCTTCGCTTTGAACTAGAGAACGTATAGAAATCCGCCTGCATGAGAGGGCCATACAACATGCGTATCTGCGCTGAACTTCAACTGGCGACCGGCCTTCATGGGTCCTTTGGCCAATTACTAGCGTACCGGCGGGCAAGATGTTGATGTGCTGCTGCTGCCCGTTAACGCTGGTGAGCGTTCAGGGCCTTGGACTGATCAACAAGTCCTGCGTGCAGCGGGTGTGGATGCCGACGCGTGCTATCCAAAGTGGTGGTGCGTCCCATTGAGGGTACCTAATGGACAAGACCCGGCAATACTTGGGCGAGCCGCCTAGCAATACGGTCTACGCCTTCGCTAGCAGCGCAAATGTGTCGCGCTCTGGCCGGCCGTGCAAATCGGCAGGTATGCCCATCCCAGGCAATTCAATAGCATGCGCTTGGCCGTGTACCCGGCGCTCGAGCTTGGAAAGTGTGCATGGGTCCGTGCGGTCCCAGATTGATTGAGTGCCCGAGCATGCTCGGCTCCACTGCCGCAGTACACGGACCGCACCTTCCGCCAGTTCCCTAAAAAAGAGAACTAGCTGTATTCCCAGCATGCGCGAGTGGAGTGCACCTCAAAGGGAAAAGCCAGGACATCGCACGAATTGGAAGCGAAGGTGAGAATCGCCACCACGTTGAAGGAAAGCCAGGCAATGGGCATGCGCTCACAATGCCGGGCACCCATATGATGGCCGTAGTTAGCTGAAATACTGGACCGCTTGGCGATGGTATCCAAGCCGTGATGTATGACACAAGGCGCAACCGATCTTGGCCGTGCTGCGGTTCTATTGCGCCAGCTGTTGCGCAAGGCTGACTACCGTCCTTGCCCCGCTGCTCCAGCGTCTGCGTGTTCAGACATCGATGATTGCCTGAAGGAAGAAGTGAATTTACAGGGCGGACTCAAGAGCTAGAACATATGTCCGCTCAATCCAGCTTGATGTTGTTGGCCGAGATCACCCGTCCCCACTTGCTGCGCTCGGCGCGCACGAACTGGCCCATCTGGTCGGCGCTGCCGGGCATGGGCTCCACGCCCATGGCGGCCAGGCGTGCCTTGGTGCGGGTGTCGGCCAGGGCCTGCTGCAGCGACTGGCTGAACTTCTTGACCACCTCGGCCGAGCTGCCCGTGGGCACGACGATGCCCTGCCAGGCGTAGCCCTCGAAACCTTTCAGGCCCTGCTCCTGCAGCGTGGCGATCTGGGGCAGAACGTCCACGCGCGCGGGGCTGGCCACGCCGATGGCCTTGAGCTTTTTCTCGCTCAGGAAGGGAATGATGGTGGCGCTGTCGGCCCACATGGCGGGAATCTGGCCGCCGACCACGTCCTGCACGGCCGGGGCGGCGCCACGGTAGGGCACATGGGTCATGTTGCTGATGCCCGCCTGTTCGCGGAACAGTTCGCCCACCAGGTGGTGGGGGCTGCCCAGGCCGGCCGAGCCCCAGCTCACGCCGGTCTTTTGCTGTTTGGCCCAGGCCAGGAATTCGGCGAGGTTGGTGGCGGGCACCTCGTTGTTGACCACCAGCAGCATGGGAAAGCGCACCAGCATGCCCACGGGCTTGAAGTCGCGCTCGGCGTTGTAGTTGAGCTTGCTGAACAGGAAGGGATTGGCCGCCAGCGTGGCGAAGTCGGCCGTGAACATGAGGTTGCCGTAGTCGCGCGAGCGGGCGCTGTACTCGGCCGCGATGTTGGTGCCTGCGCCGGGCTTGTTGTTGATGACGATGACCCGCTCCAGATTGCGGCCCATGGCCTCGGCGATGACGCGGGCGACCACGTCCGAGCCGCCGCCGGCCGCATAGCCGACGACCCATTCCAGGGGCTTGTCCTGTGCCAGGGCGGCAGGCCCTGCGGCCAGGGCCAGGCCCGAGCAGGCCAGTGCGGCCAGAAACTGCTTGCGTTGCATCCTTGTCTCCATGTTGTATGCGGCGCCCTTGTGAGATGTCCGAGTTGTGAGGCGGGCGCCTTTGTGGGGATGGCAGGCCGCCGCACGGGCGGCGGCGCGCGGCTTCAGGCGGCCGCGTGCACCGGGGCGACCGGCGTCACGGCGCCGCGCTCGGCCGGGTCCGCGCCGGCAGGGGCAAGTCCTGCGCTGGCGCGGGCCAGTTCGAGCGCATGCAGCAAGGTGCCCTGGTGGCCAATGTGGTTGGCCAGCAGCAGCACGAGGCGGGCATTGAGGGCATGGCTTTGCGCGGTATCGAGCCCCTGGTGGGTGGCGATCAGGGCTTCGTAGAAATCGTCGCAGGCCTGCAGGTTGGGGTGGGTGGACAGCAGCATGGCGGTCTCCTGTGGATGGGGCGTAAGAGGTTCAGGCCGTGGCGGCGGCGCCGCAGGCTCTTTGGAGAGCGGCGCGCACGCCGGCTTCGTCGGGGCGGCGCCAGCGCGCGCAGACATGCTGGTCAGGCCGCAGCAGGTAGCTGGTGCCGGGGCGTGCATCCAGGCGTTTGGCCGCCAGGCCGCGCGCATCGATGAGGTCGGCGCCGTGCGCATGGGCCTCGCCCTCGGCCGCGATGGACAGGTTGAGCACGCCGGGCAGCGCCTGTGCCCAGGCGGGCGTGGGGCCGAAGTGCAGCAGCGTGAAGTCCGGTCCCAGAGCGCGCAGCAGCCAGGCCGTGCCGTCTGCGCCGGGCCGGCGCATGGGCGCATCGGCCAGCACGGCGCCGGGTAGCTGCGTTCCGTCGAAGGTGTCGGTGTCGGGCGTGTTGAGCGCCGAACCATGCAGCGTGGCCGGCAAGGACAGCCGCCCGCTGTTGACGATGCGGCGCGCGAATTCATGGTCGCGCGCCAGGTCCAGCACGGCGTCGCGGAACAGGCGGCTGATCTCGCTCTTGGGCGTGATGAAGTCGGTGGCGCGCGTGGAGTTGCGGATGTTCTCGTCGGCCGCGTATTCGCGCTCGGCGCCGTAGGTGGCGATCAGCGAGGCATCGGCCTGGCCGCGCAGCACGCGGTCCAGCTTCCAGGCCAAGTTCTCGGCATCCTGCACGCCGCTGTTGGCGCCGCGTGCGCCAAACGGCGAGACGCCGTGGGCGCTGTCGCCCGCAAAGACCACGCGGCCATGGACGAAGCGGTCCATGCGCAGGCAGGCGAAGGTGTAGACGCTGGCCCATTCCAGCTCGAAGGGCGCGTCCTTGCCCAGCAGGGCGCGGATGCGCGGCACGATGTTCTCGGGCTTTTTCTCTTCCTCGGGGTCCGCGTCCCAGCCCAGCTGGAAGTCGATGCGCCAGACATCGTCGGGCTGGCGGTGCAGCAGCACGCTCTGGCCCGGGTGGAAGGGCGGGTCGAACCAGAACCAGCGCTCGGTGGGGAATTCGGCATGCATCTTCACGTCGGCGATCAGGAAGCGGTCGCGGAAGATGCGGCCATGGCTTTCCTGGCCCAGCAGGCCACGCAGCGGCGAGCGCGAGCCGTCGCAGGCCAGGACCCATTGCGCATCGATGCGGTAGCTGCCATCGGGCGTCTCCACGGTCAGCAGCGCGCCCTCGGCCTGCGGCTCCAGCGCCGTGACCTTGCTGTGCCAGCGCAGGTCGATCAGCGGCAGCTGCAGTGCGCGCTCGACCAGGTAGGCCTCGGCGTAGTACTGCTGCAGGTTGATGAAGGCCGGGCGCTCATGGCCGTCCTCGGGCAGCAGGTCGAAGCGGTACAGCGGCTGGTCCTTGAAGAAGACCTTGCCCAGGTTCCAGGACACGCCCTTGTCCACCATGGGCTGGCCCACGCCCAGGCGGTCCCAGATCTCCAGCGTGCGCTTGGAAAAACAGATGGCGCGCGAGCCCGTGGACAGCCGGCAGTCGTTGTCCAGCAGCACCACGCGCTGGCCGCGCTGGGCCAGGTCGATGGCCAGCGACAGGCCCACGGGGCCGGCGCCGACGATGACCACGGGATGCCGGGCGGGCGTGTCCGCACCGGCGTCCTGGTCGGCATGGCGCTCGTAGGGAATGTGGATGGACTGTATGTCTGCGCCGCTGCCGCGCAGCGCTTGCAGGGAGATGGCGGGGTGGGACATGGTGTTCGTCCTCTGGCGTGGGCAGTGTGGAAAAAAGGGCGCAGCCATCCCCGCCGGCGCGCCAGGGCGCCGGGTCACGGACGGGTGCGATGGGCGGGCGTGCCGGTGTTCAGGCCCGGACGCCGCCGTGCATCAGCCTTCGAGCGCCAGCCACATCTGGCGGTCGCGCTCGGCGGTCCAGATGCGCGGGTCGGCGTGGCCCGATGCCTCGTCATAGGCGCGGGTCACATCGAAGGGCATGCAGTGGTTGAAGATCACCCACTGGCCGTACTTGGGCTGCAGCTTGGCGAAGGCGGCCTCGTAGACCTTGCGCAGGTCCTGCTGGGCATCGGCGCCGGCCTTGACCTCGGTCCACAGGTCGCTGATGAAGTCGCGCGTGCCGGCCAGGCCGGCCTGCACCTCGGCCGGCGTCTGCAGCGCGGCGCCCCGGCCGGGCACGAGCTTTTCGGGCTGCAGGGCGGCGATGGCGTCCAGCGTGTGCGGCCAGTCCTGGAAGTAGGCGTCGCCCGCATAGGGCGTGGCACCGAACTCCACCAGGTCGCCGCTGAACAGCACCTTGTCCTGGGGCAGCCAGACCACGGTGTCGCCCTTGGTGTGGCCGCGGCCCAGCTGCAGGATCTGCACCTCGAGCTTGCCCAGCCACAGCGTCATCTTGCCGGTGAAGGTGAGGGTGGGCCAGGTCATGCCGTCGGGCACGCTTTCCACGTTCTGGAACAGGCGCGGGAAGCGGCCGATCTCGCTGGCCTTGTCCTGCTCGCCGCGCTCCACGATGAGGTCATAGGTGTCCTGGCTGGCAATGATGTGCTCGGCGCCTTCCGCGAAGAAGGCCGAGGCGCCCAGCACGCGCACCGCGTGGTAGTGCGAGAGGGTGACGTACTTGATGGGCTTGTCCGTGACCTCGCGGATGCGGCGGATCACGTCCTGGGCCATGACGGGCGTGGCCTGGGTGTCGATCACCATCACGGCGTCGTCGCCAATGATGATGCCGGTGTTGGGGTCGCCTTCGGCCGTGTAGGCATAGGCGTGCTCGGAGAGCTTGTCGAAGCTGACCTGCTTGATTTCGAGGTCGGCGGCGGAGGCAAAGGTCTTGGTGGTCATGGGCATCCTGTTTTTGAGATGGACAAATGCATTTGTTTTTATCGAATGCCTGAATGCTAGGGAAAAATTCAACATTGAACAATTCATTTGACATAGTGAAAAACCCTCGGAGCCGCAAACTTCGGGTTCCAGCCTTCACAATGCCTGCCATGTCCGATGCCGCCTCCTCCCCGAACGACCCCGTCTTCCCCTCCGACAGCGCCGATGACGAGCCCGCGCGCGGCCCGCGCGGCATCCAGAGCGTGGAGGTCGGCGGCCAGCTGCTCAAGGCGCTGGCGCGCACGGGCCGGCGCATGGCGCTGAAGGATCTGGCGCGCGAGGCCGGCATGACGGCGGCCAAGGCCCATCCCTACCTGGTGAGCTTCTGCAAGCTGGGCCTGATGGAGCAGGACCGCGCCAGCGGCCACTACGGCCTGGGGCCGCTGGCCATACAGATGGGGCTGATCAGCCTGCAGCAGGCCGATCCCGTGCGCCTGGCGATTGCCGAGCTGCCCGCGCTGGCGCAGGAGGTGGGCAGCACGGTGTCGATTGCCATGTGGAGCGGCCAGGGCCCGACCATCATCCGCGTGGAAGAGGGGCCCACCCATGTCTATGTGGCCATGCGCCACGGCACGCCCGCATCGCTGCGCCACACGGCCACGGGCAAGATCTTTGCGGCCTTTGGCGAGCCCGGGCGCATCGCGCCGCTGCTGGACGCGGAAGGCCACAGCCTGGAGGAGCCCGCCTTTGCAAAGGAGCTGGCCGCCATCCGCGCCAGCCGCCTGAGCCGGGTCGAGAACCAGCTGCTGTCAGGCGTGAGCGCGCTGGCCGTGCCGGTGTTCGACGGCTTTGGCCAGCTGGTGCTGGCCATTGCCGCCATCGGCCCTTCGGCCACGCTGGATCTGGACCCGCAGGGCCGGCCGGCCCTGTTGCTGCAGGCCCAGGCGCGCAGTCTGTCCCAGCGCCTGGGAGCGCCGGCCCAGGCCTGAGCCCGTCGCTTGCTGCGGCTCAGTTGGTGAGCAGCAACTGATCCCGGGCAGGCGCACGCCCTTCCAGCGTGAAGCCGGCCACCGTGCGCGACAGGTGGTGGGCCTGCTCGTTGAGCACGGACGATGCGGCGGTGGACTCCTCCACCAGCGCGGCGTTCTGCTGCGTGGCGCGGTCCATGTCGGCCACGGCCTGGTTGATCTGGCCGATGCCCACGCTCTGCTCGGTCATGGCGCCGTTGATCTCGACAATGATCTGGGAGACGCGCTGGATGCCGTCCACGATCTCGCCCATGGTCTGGCCGGCCGCGCGCACGCGGTCCGTGCCCATGGCCACGCTGGCGCCCGAGGCGTCGATCAGGGTCTTGATCTCCTTGGCGGCCGCCGCGCTGCGGTGGGCCAGGCTGCGTACTTCTGCCGCCACCACGGCAAAGCCCCGGCCCTGCTCACCCGCGCGGGCTGCCTCGACGGCGGCATTGAGCGCCAGGATGTTGGTCTGGAAGGCGATGGCGTCGATGACGCCGATGATCTCGCCGATCTTGGACGAGGCCCTGGAGATGTCGTCCATGGTGCTCACGGCGCTGCCCACCACGTCGCCGCCCTTGGTGGCCGAGCTGCTGGCCGACTGGGCCAGGCGCGTGGCCATGGCGGCCGCCTCGGCCGACTGGCGCACATTGGCCGTCAGCTGCGACAGCGAGGCCGAGGTCTCCTGCAGGCTGCTGGCCGAGGACTCGGTGCGGTTGGACAGGTCCAGGTTGCCCAGCTTGATCTCGTCGGTGGCGGTCTTCATGGACTCCACGCCGTTGCGCACATCCTTGAGCACGGTGCCGATCTGCTCGACGAAGCCGTTGAAGGACGAGGCGATCTGCGCCACTTCGTCATTGCCCGACACCGGCAGGCGCTGCGTCAGGTCGCCGCCGCCCGAGCCGATCTTGTCCATGGCGTCGCGCACCTGCGACAGGCGCCGGAAGGACTGGGCCGTCAGCGCCGCCGCCACGGCCGTGGCCAGGCAGGCCAGCAGCACGATGGCAATGGCCAGCGTCTTGAGCACGCTTTGCAGGCCGGTCGTGGCCTCGGCCTTGTCCAGCGCCACCACCAGCAGCCAGTCCGTGCCCTGCACGGGGCGGGCCTTGAGCAGCTTGGCGCTGCCGCCCAGGTTCACTTCCAGCGGTGCCGTGGCGCTGGCCAGCGCGGTAAGCGCGGCAGGCGTCAGCAGCTCCGAGAGGTCGGAGGTGGGCTTGAGCAGCAGCTTGGCATCGGCATGCGCCAGCACCTGGCCGTCACGGCTGACCACAAAGCCCAGGCTGCCGGGCGTGGGGCGGATGGCGGAGACCACCTCGCGCACGCCCTCCAGCGGCACGGCGCCGCTGATCACGCCCTGCAGCGCGCCGCCGCGCAGCATGGGCGCCACGAAGGCCACATAGGGCACGCCCGTGGTGGAGTCGCCATAGGGCTTGGTCAGCGTCAGCTTGCCGGCCTGCACGGCGCTCTTGTACCAGGGGCGGGCCGTGGGGTCGTAGTCGGGCGGGGTGCTGGTGGTGGACTTGAAGGTCTTGTCCTGCCAGCCCACCGTGGTGATGGGAAAGCCGCTGGCCTGGCCCATGTGGGCGGCAAAGCCCTGCGGGTCGCCATGCTCGATCACGGCGGCGGCGGCGCTGACGGCGCGTGCCTTGGAGGCCACCCACTGGTCGATGGCCATGGTGTTGCCTGCGGTGATGGCGTCCAGATCCTGTTCGATGGTCTGGAACGTGCTGCCGCGGACGATGTGGTACGTGGCGGCCCCCGTGATGGCAAGGGCGCCGACCACGGTGGCTGTGCTGATGGCAAGAATCTTGGAGCGAAGGGTCTGGAGCATGGCGCGGCAAGGGAGGGCTGAGGACTCCGCAAGCCGCGATGGCCGGGCATGCGGCCCTGTCATTAACGCACAATTTGTTTCATTTTTGACGACATGCCAACCCTGTGGTGGCGTGCACCAACTTGCGCACAACACCTGTCATAGAGGCATTTGCTGCAGTGCACCATTGCAGTGCGACGTGACATGTTGCTGTAACGCAACCGTCGCGGGACTTTCATGGCGGCTTTCCACAATGGCGGCACGCAGGCAAACCGAGTGGCACAGGCAGGTCACCGACTGCGTCCAACATGACGAGGAAGGCGGGCATATGGACGTTCTTGACACCCTTCGCAACGCGGCGATCGACGTCGCCAAGCCCCCGCTTTCCGCGCTTCTCCAGCCACCCCAGGCCGCAGACAAACCGCTGCGGCTGGACGTGCGCTGGGCCCGGCACCTTGACGAAGTGCGACAGGTGCAGCGCCTGCGCCACGCGGTGTTCGCCGCCGAGATGGGCGCCGTGCTGCAGACGCCGCTGGCCGGACACGACATCGACGCCTTCGACGATTTCTGCGAACACCTGATGGTCTGCGACGCCGACCGGGGCGTGGTCATCGGCACCTACCGCCTGCTCACCCCCACCCAGGCGCTGCGCGCCGGCGGCCTGTACTCCGACCAGGAATTCGACCTCGCCCCGCTGCACGCCTGGCGCCCGCGCATGGTGGAGCTGGGCCGCAGCTGCGTGCATGCGTCGCACCGCCAGGGCGGCGTGATCCTGGCGCTGTGGGGCGCCCTGGCCGAATTCATGCAGCGCAACCAGCTGGACGCCATGGTCGGCTGCGCCAGCATTCCCATGCAGTACCCGGGCCTGGCCCACGGCGAGGGCCCGGCGCGCGTCTGGCAGCAACTGCGCCAGACCCATCTGGCCGAGCCCGAGCTGCAGGTGCGACCCCGCGTGGCCCTGCCCGAGGAGCTGGCATCCGTCAGCACCAGCGGCATGAGCGTGGAGCCGCCCGCGCTGATCCAGGGCTATCTGCGCACGGGGGCCAAGGTGCTGGGCGCACCGGCCTGGGACAGCGACTTCAACACGGCCGACCTGCCCATCATGATGCGCATGCAGGACCTGCCTTCGCGCTACATGCGCCTGTTCACGCGGCGCGGCTGAAGCCGTCCCGGCGCTTGGGGGGAATCGGGGGATTTTCGGAAAGAGAGGGCGGATCCGGCTTCTTGTGCAGTGAGCCGGACCGTGATGTGCATCACAGGGCTGTCACAAAGACCGTGCATGATGCTGGATGTGGGCTGAAGCAGACACCCGGACGGAGGCAGGTAACCTGCACCGGACTGACCGGGCCTTGGTCCACGCCAATTGCAGGCCGCAGCCTTTCAGGGGCTGCGGCCTTTTTCATGGGCAATTCCTGAGCTACCGGGCAGCGGCTGGGACATCGGCCAGCAGGCGCTGGTGCTCGATCTTCACGCAGCGGTCCTGCACGGTCCACAGGCCTGCGGCACGGGCCGGCTCCAGGGCGGCATCGTTGACCACGCCCAGTTGCAGCCACAGGCAGCGCGCGCCGATGGCAATCGCCTCGGCGGCCAGCGGCGGGATGTCCTCGCTCTTTCGGAAGCAATCGACCATGTCGATGCGCAGGCCCTGTGCGGCCAGCGCGGCCGCAGCGTCGGCCAGGCTGGCATGGACGGGCTCGCCCAGGATGCGTCCGCCTTCGCGTGCCACCACGGGGTTCACGGGAACGATGCGGTAGCCGTGGCGCTGCATGTACTGCGACGCCTGGTGGCTGGGCCGGTCGGGCTGCGGCGACAGGCCGACCACGGCCAGGGTGCGGCACTGCACGAGGATGTCACGCAGGCGGGAGTCTGTGGCTGTATCACTCATGCGCCGCAGTGTACGCAGCGCATGCGGATCAGGCCGGCTGCGCTGTCGCGGCCGCAGCATGGCGGCGGCGCAGCACCAGGCCCCAGGCCAGGCCCAGCACTGCAGCCGTGGCCGACGCCATCAGCACGCCCAGCTTGGCGGCATTGAGCAGGGCCTCGCTGTCAAAGGCCAGCGTGGCGATGAAGATGGCCATGGTGAAGCCAATGCCTGCCAGCAGGCCTGCCAGCAGCGCGTCGCCCCAGCCCATGCCTGGCGGCAGCGCGCACATCCGCAGGCGCACGGCCAGCCAGCAGCTGAGCAGAACGCCCAGCGGCTTGCCCAGTACCAGGGCCAGGGCCACGCCCCACATCACGGCCGACGTGCCCGCCACATCGGCACCTGCGCCGCCTGCCCCCTGCAGCGGCACGCCGGCATTGGCCAGCGCAAACAGCGGCATCACGCCAAAGGCCACCCAGGGATGCAGGTCCGCCTGCACACGCTCCACGGGCGCGGCGCTTTCGCGGCCTGCCAGTGCGTGCACGGGCGTCACGAGGCCCAGCACCACGCCGGCCAGCGTGGGATGGGCGCCGGTCTGCCAGATGCCCCACCAGAGCACGGCGCCCGGCAGCACATAGGCCCAGGCGCGGCGAACGCCCAGCGACTGCAGCAGGAACACGCCGGCCAGGCCGGCGGCGGCCACCAGCAGCTGGCTCCATTGCAGCCCGCCCGAATAGAACAGCGCAATGATGAGCACGGCCACCAGGTCGTCGATGATGGCCAGCGCCAGCAGGAACACGCGCAGCGCGGGCGGCAGGCCCCGGCCCAGCAGGGCCAGCACGCCCATGGCAAAGGCGATGTCGGTGGCCGTGGGCACGGCCCAGCCGTTGCGCAGCGGCGGCGCGGCATTGAAGGCCAGGAAGATCAGGGCCGGCGCCACCACGCCGCCCAGCGCGGCCATCACGGGCAGCAGCGCCTGGCGCGGCTGGGCCAGTGCGCCGGAATGCATCTCGCGACGTATCTCCATGCCGACCACGAGGAAGAACACGCTCATCAGCGCGTCATTGACCCAGAAATGCAGGGATTGCGACAGCTGCCACGGGCCCAGGCCCAGGCTCAGCGGCGTGTGCCACAGCGCCTCATAGGAACCGGCCCAGCCGGAGTTCGCCCAGACCAGGGCGGCGGCCGCTGCCAGCAGCAGCACGATGCCGCCCGCGGCCTCGGCATGGGACCAGCGGGACAGGAAGGCGCCGACGCGATCGGCGAAAGACAGGAAAAGGGGCGTGCGCGGGCCGGACGGCCGCGGGGTCGTGTAGGTGTTCATGTGCAAAGCAGCAAAGGGGCCTTGCGGCCCCGGTGCGCAGGCGGCCCGACCTGCGCTATCAACACCTGTCCTGCCGCCCCATGCGGTCTGGACACCCAGCCGCCATTATAAAAGAAGCCCCCACGCTCCCTTTGCTGCGCAAGGTCCGCTGTCCCCCCGAGGGGGCCGCTTTTTGCCTTGGGGCGGCCCGGCGGCAAAAAATCGGCGGCCGGGACCCTTGCCCAAAACCCTGCGGATTCAGGGCCTGGGCGGCTCATTGCGCGCAACGCATTCGGCCAGCAGCCCCAGCGAGGACAGCGCAATCATGAAGACCAGGAACACATAGGCCGCCGTTGCCACGCCCAGGCTCATGCTGAAGCCCCATTGCAGCACCGAGCAGGCCATGCCGGTCTGCGGGTACATCGCCGTGCACTGCGATGCGGCGGGCATGTGCACGTACCAGGTGATGGCCACCAGCATGGCGCCCGCCACCATGGCGGCGTTGCCCCAGGGGTGGGTCTGCGGGTGGTAGAGCGCGTAGATCAGCGCCACGGGAACGGCCAGGCCCCAGGCGAACATCATCAGCCAGCTGAACACCGGCGAGACGGCCAGGATGGACTGCAGCCATCCCATCTTGGGCAATCCGTTGACGAAGCCCAGCAGGTCCCAGACAAAGGGCAGGACGATCCCCGCCACGGCCAGGCTGGCAAGCCCCAGCGCCAGCAGCAAACCCTTGCCGCGTGAACGATGGTGCACCCCCGAAGGGTGCGAATGGGTGATCAGTGCATGCATGGCCCACCTCCTGTGTCGTGCAGGGCGGGCAGTTGCCGCGCGGGCGGGTCTCCGGAGTCGGGCGGCAGCCGCGGCGCCTAGCGTTCGGATTGCGGTATTCCCCGGATGCATCCAGTCTAGGACGGCGTGCGCTGCAACAAATGTAGGCCTGGGACCTACCCAAAATCGGGGTTTGTCCCAGGAGGGCGTGCCGTCAAAGCGCGGCCAACGCCCCAAGTACCTCGCTCTTCGATAGCAGCTCGCTGAGCACCACCGGGGGCTTGCCCGGCGCATGCAGCACATAGACGGGCACGCCGCTGCGGCCCAGTTGCTGCAGCGCAGCGGTGATGGCTGGGTCGCGCCGCGTCCAGTCGGCGCGCAGCAGGGTCACGCCGTGCTGGTCGAAGGCGGCGAGCACCTCCTCATGGTTGAGCGTGGTGCGCTTGTTGACCTGGCAGGTCACGCACCAGGCGGCCGTGTAGTCCACGAACACGGGCTTGCCCGCCGCCTGCAGCTCGGCCACGCGGGCGGCCGACCAGGGCTGCCAGCGCTCGCCTGCAGCGGACGCCGTGCCCGTGCCCTCGGCCTGGGCAGGCGTGGTGATCAGGGGCGCGGTGGTGGCCAGCAGCGCGCCTGCCAGCACCACGGCCAGCGTGGCCAGCACGGCGCGCGTGCGGCCCTTGAGCGTCAGCGTCCAGACCAGGGCGCTGAAGGCCAGCAGCAGGGCCAGCAGCGCGGTGGCGGCGTCGATGCCGCTCTGGTGCCCCAGCACCCAGACCAGCCAGACCACGGTGGCAAACATGGGGAAGGCCATGGCGCGGCGGAAGGTATCCATCCAGGCGCCCGGGCGCGGCAGCCAGCGCACCACGGCGGGAACGAAGCTGGCCAGCAGATAGGGCAGGGCCATGCCCAGGCCCAGGGCGGCAAACACCGTCAGCGCCTGCAGGGCCGGCATGTCGATGGCAAAGCCCAGCGAGGCGCCCATGAACGGCGCCGTGCAGGGCGAGGCAATGGCCACGGCCAGCACGCCGGACAGAAAGGCATCGGCCACCGGATGGCGCGCATGGGCCGCAGCCCAGCGGCCGGGCAGCATGGAGCCGAACTCGAACAGGCCTGCCAGGTTCAGGCCCAGCAGCGTGAACAGGGCTGCCAGCAAGGCCACGATGGCCGGCGACTGCAGTTGAAAGCCCCAGCCCAGCTGCTCACCCGCCGCGCGCAGGGCCAGCAGCAGGCCACCCAGGGCCAGGAAGGACAGGACCACGCCCGCCGTATAGGCCAGCCCGCCCAGGCGCTGGGCGCGGCGGTCCTGTCCATGGCGTGCAAAGCCCAGGATCTTGATGGCCAGCACCGGGAAGACGCATGGCATGAGGTTCAGGATCAGTCCACCCACCAGACCACCGAGCAGGGCCATCCACAGGCTGGTGGCGCTGGTGGTCGGCGCAGCGGCCTGGTTGGCCGCCAGGGCAGCGGCCAGTGCGGGGGAAACGCTGGCCATGGCGGCAGCCGTCCAGCGGCCCTCGACCGGGGCCTCGGCGCGCCAGGCCACGGGCTGGCCCTGCTCCAGCGCTGCGGCGCGCTCGGCGGGTGGCAGGGCCAGAACCACGGGCAGCTTGGCCGGGGTCTCGCCGCGCATGTCGGACAGGGGCAGCTCGGCCACCCAGGCTGCGCCGTCCCAATGCTGCTGCCAGTCCTTGCCCAGTTCTGCCGCGTGGTGGAAGGTGTCGGAAGATTCGGGATAGAAGTCCAGCGTGCGGCCCTGCAGGGATTCCGGCAGGCCCTCGATGCGCAGCTGCACGCGCTCGTCGGGCGTCCTGCCTTCTGCTGCTGGCTGGCTGGCCGGCACCACCTTGGCCTGGGCTGGCGCAGACAGTGCCTGGGGCTTGAGCGCCCAGGCCTGGGTGAAGGCTTGTCCCTGGCCTGCCGTGCTGCCCTGCAGGGGCAGCTGCAGCTGGAAATCGCCTTCCTCGGGAATGCACTCCACGCGGCAGACCAGCCAATTCGCATGCAGGCGCAGGTCCAGCATGCCGGACGCGGGCGGCTTGAAGTCGGCGGCCACCTGCACGGGCACGGGCAGCAGCACCTGGCCCTCATAGCCGTAGTTGAGCAGGGGGCCCACGCGCAGCGCCTCGGGCACGGGCCACTGGATCTCGCCAGCCGTCAGGCCTGCAGGCAGCTGCCAGTTCAGCTCGGTGGCCAGGCCGGAATCACCGGCGTTCTTCCAATAGGTATGCCATTCGGGCTGGTGGGTGATCAGCAGGCCCAGCCACAGCGTCTGACCGGGCTGAACGCCTTCGGGTGCCTGGGCCACGAGCTCGGCCCGCACGCGTGGCGTGTCCACGGCCGCGGCCGCCCCGGTGCCGGTCTTCAGGCGCAGCTGCGCGCCGGCAGGGGTGGCAAGCAGGCTGGCGGCGGCAAGGAAAAAGGCGAGGAGCCAGAAGGCGAGGTGCTGGGGGGCAGTGTGGCGAAGAGGTGGTTGGTGCGGCATGGCGGACTGTGGGAGCCAGGGGCATGGTCTTTGGTTCCCCCGGCTGCAGGCTGCGATGGTAGCGGGCCGTCCAGAGAGATCGCCTGTGGCCGGCTGCAGGACGATTGGCAAAAGATATCGTTGCATAGGCGCTTGGTATTGGACAGGCGATATGTCCGTTGCCCATCATGGACCGGCCACCCATCCGGGATAGAGCAACACAAGGAGACAAGCCATGCAGGAGACATCTCGCCGCCACTTCCTGGCCGCTGGCGCGGCAGCGGCCGCAGCCTGGGGACTGCCGCAGCACGCGCGCGCAGCAGCCGCCTATCCCGACAAGTCCGTGCGCGTGATCGTGCCCTTTCCCGCCGGTGGCACCACCGACGTGGTGGCGCGGCTGGCCATGCAAAAGCTCGGGGAGCTGACCGGCCAGTCCTTCGTGGTGGACAACAAGGGCGGCGCCAACGGCGTCATCGGCACGGAACTGGCCGCGCGCGCCGCGCCCGATGGCTACACCCTGCTGATGAACACGGCCGGCGCGCAGACCCTGAGCCCCGTGCTCTACAAGACCAGCTACGAGGCGCTGTCCAGCTTCGAGCCCATCAGCCATCTGTGCGACGTGGGCTTCGTCCTCATCGCACGCAAGGACCTGCCCGTGAACAGCCTGCAGGAGCTGGTCGCCATGGCCAAACAGGGCAAGCCGTTGAGCGTGTCCTCGGGCAGCAGCATGATTTCGCTGATCACCGAGCAGTTCAAGAAGGTGATTGGCGCGCCGGGCATCGTCAACGCCCAGTACAAGGGCACGGCGCCGCAGATGCAGGCCGTGGTGGCGGGCGAGGTGGATTTCTCGTTCGACTCCTTCACCTCGGTGGAGATGATCCGCACGGGCAAGGTCAAGGCCCTGGCCGTGCTGCTGCCCCAGCGCGCCGAAGTCTTTCCCCAGGTGCCCACCATCAAGGAGGCCGGCGTGGACGGCATGGGCTTCAGTTCCTGGTCGGGCCTGCTGGCGCCCAAGGGCACGCCCCGCGACATCGTGGCCCAGCTCGCGCAGCAGATGGACAAGGTCATGCAGGTGCCCGACGTGCTGGCCAAGCTGCGCAGCTACAGCTATGTGCCGCGCCGGGGAACGCCCGAGGAGTTCGCGCGGCTGATCGAGTCGGACAACGAGCGCTGGAAACGCATCGTCAAGGAATCCAACTTCAAGGCCGAGTGAGGAGGGCTCCTGCAGCCCATGGATGGCCCTAATATCGGGCCATGCAAGACTCCCCGCCCGAACAGATATCCCCCGGCGCCTGGCCTTCCCGCTGGTGGGCCGAGGCCTCTGCACGCGACTTTGCGCAGGCCCAGGCCAGCGGCCTGGCTGCCGAAACCATCGCCGTGCTGCCCGTGGCCGCCGTGGAGCAGCACGGCCCGCACCTGCCGATGTCCGTCGACGCCCGCCTGCTGCAGGGCGTGATCGATGCGGCCCTGCCGCTGCTGCCGCCCGAGCTGCCCGCGCTGTTCCTTCCGCCGCAGAACATCGGCTTCAGCGTGGAGCACCAATCCTTTGCCGGCACGCTGACGCTGTCGCCCGCCACGGTGATCGCGCTGTGGACCGAGCTGGGCGCCTGCGTGGCGCGGGCCGGCGTGCGCCGGCTGCTGCTGCTCAACGGTCATGGCGGACAGGTCAGCGTGATGGACATCGTGGCGCGCGAGCTGCGCATGCGCCATGGCCTGCTGGTCTACAGCAGCAGCTGGTTCGGCCTGGTGGACGATGCGGCCAATGCGCAGTTCAGCGCGCATGAGCACCGCTTCGGCATCCATGGCGGGGAGGTGGAGACGTCGATGATGCTGCACCTGGCGCCGGAGACCGTGCGCATGGAGCATGCGCGGGACTTTCATTCCACTTCGGAGGATCGGGCGCAGCGGCATGCCTTGCTGGGCAATGGGCGAAGCGCCAAGATGGGCTGGGCCATCGAGGACTACAACGTTTGCGGGGCGGTGGGGAATGCTGCGGGGGCTACGGCCGAGCGGGGGGCTTTGATGGTGGAGGCTTCGGCTCGGGGGCTGGTGCGGTTGTTGTCCGAGATGGTTGCGCTGCCTGCGGATACTGTGGGGCGGGCGCCGGAGCCGTTGTAGGTTTGTTGCGGGGGCGTTTTTGGACCCTGCCGGGTGGTGGTTTTGCGAGGCCGGGATTCGGCCCGGCGGCCGACCTACTTTCTTGCCGCGCAGCAAGAAAGTAGGCAAAGAAATGCGCCCGAATGTCCGCGACCCCTTCGCTGCGCTGCGGGGCCACCTGCGTCGTGGCGGCTGCGGGGTTCGCCGTGAAACTCTCTTCGCGCTGCGCGCTACGTTCAAACATCACGGCGAGTCAGATCACGAAGCAAGCCTGTCCTTCGGCAGGCTTGCAACCCCGCAGCCGCCACGACGCAGGCGCTGACATACGGGGAGTTTGCTCGGGCCTTTGCTTCGCTCGGCCTATTCCTTTATTGCTTGGGGATCTTGGCCTGGACGATCACGTCGCCCCAGCGCTTGATTTCCGATTGCAGCAATTGCGCGGTCTGCTCGGGCGTGCTGGACTGGGCCTGGACGTTCATCTCGCGCAGTTTCTGCGTGACTTCGGGAGAGTTCACGGCGGCGGCGATTTCCTTGTTCAGGCGGGCGATGATTTCCGGGGGCGTCTTGGCGGGGGCGGCCAGGGCGTTCCAGGAGGAGGCGACGAAGCCCTTGACGCCTGACTCCTGGGCCGTGGGCACGCCGGGCAGCAGGGCCGAGCGCTTGTCGCCGGTGATGGCCAGCAGGTTGACGGCCTTGGAGTTGATCTGGCCCATGATGGGCGTGAGGATTTCCACGGCCGCGTCGATCTGCTTGCCGCGCAGGGCCGTGACCACGGCAGGGGTGCCGTTGAAGGGCACGATCTGGGCGTCGATGCCGGCGGTGGTCTTGAACAGTTCGGCTGCCAGGTGCTGGGTGCTGCCGATGGCGATGCTGCCGATGTTGAGCTTGCCGGGGTTGGCCTTGGCCCAGGCCACCAGCTCGCCCAGGTTCTTGAAGCGCGAGTCGCTTGCGGTGAGCACGCCGATGTCGAAGTAGCCCAGGGTGGATATCGGCGTGAAGTCCTTGACCATGTCGAAGGGCAGCTGGTTGAACAGCCCCACGGTGACGGCACTGCCGTTGGACATGAGGAACAGCGTGTGCCCGTCGGGCGCGGACTTGGCCACGGTGTCGGCCGCGACGATGCCGCCTGCGCTGGGCTTGTTGTCGATGATGACGGGCTGGCCCAGCTGCGAGGCCAGTTTTTGCGCGACGACGCGCGAGGTGACGTCGGCCACGCCGCCTGCGCCAAAGGGCACGACGATGCGGATGGGCTTGTTCGACAGGGGCTGGGCCTGGCTGGTGAAGGCGGCCATCAGCAGGGCCGCGCAGGCCAGGGCGCTGCGCGTGAAACGGCGTTTGTTCATGGGTCTTTTGTCTCCTGGCCGGCGAGTTTGGCGCAAAAGCGCAGGCCGGCCCAGAGCGCCCGTGTTCTGGCTGCTATGCCTTGGCGCGATAGCTGTGTGACAGCCTTGCCGGTGCCGTATCAGGCGTGCGTGATCCAGCTGCGGTGCTCGTCCGTGTCCAGGTGGTTGAGCGTGTTGAAGGTCTGCAGCATCAGGCGCTTGGGGCTGGTGGTGAACTCGGTCACGGCGCTGTTGCGGATGCGCATGTTCAGCGCAATGGTGACCTCGGGCGAGGTGCCAAGCACATGGCCCACGGCCGTGGAGATGGGGCCGCCGCTGCTGACCAGCAGCACGTTTTCGTCGGCATGCTCGTGGCGCACGCGCTCCAGCACCTGGCGCACGCCGCCCGAGAAATCATCCCAGCTGGGCATGCCTTTGGGGCTGATGGTGCCGGCCATCCACTGGGCCAGGGCATCGCACAGCATGCGGAAGTGGTGGCGGTACAGCTCGGGTGTGTCGGGCTTGGGCAGGGGCGCCGGATGGATGGCCTGCAGCAGCGCGCCGCTGTCGTATTCATCGAGGCCTGCAAGCGCCTGGGTGCGGTGCTGCTCGGCAGGCAGGCTGCCCAGGCCGTCGGCGATGCCGGCCAGCGTCTGCGCATGGCGGCGCAGCGTGCCCGTGTAGACCGCGTCGAAGCGCAGGCCGCGTTCGCGCCAGTAGGCACCCAGCCTTTGCGACTGCGCCGTGCCGCGCTCGCTGAGCTGGTCGTAGTCTTCGGCACCAAACGAGGCCTGGCCATGGCGCACAAGATAGAGGGTTCCCATGGCGCGGATTGTGGCCAGCGCTGGCGCTGGCGTTTGTCCTGCGGGCGACTGGCTGCCGCCTTGGCGACAGATTCCGGAAACCCGGCAGGCCCTACAACAGCACCTGGCCGCTCACGCATTCCACGACATGGCCGCCTATCCACAGCGCGCCCTGCGCGTCCTCGCTGACATGCACGCGACCGTCGCGCCCCACGCAGCAGCCCTGGCTGGCGATGTAGGGCGCATGCAGCAGGCCTTCGCCGCGCAGCCACAGGGCCAGACTGGCGTTGAGGCTGCCGGTGACGGGGTCTTCAGTGACGCCGACGGGGCTGGCGAAGCCGCGCACTTCCAGGCTGGGGGCGGCATCCGCATCGGCCCCGGCCGGGCGCTGGCCCGTGGCAAAGGCGCGGGCCTCGCGGCTGCTGCGGCCGATCAGTGCCGGTGCATCTTGCGCGCTTTCGTACAACGCGCAGGCGCCCACCTTGGTGTTCAGCGCCTTGAGCCTTGCATGGTCGGGCTCCAGCGACAGCACCTGGTCGGGGTGTTCGAAGAGCACGCCCATCCAGCGCGGGCCGTTGTCCAGCCAGGCCGCACGCAGGATCTGGCCGCGTTCTGCGCCCAGCGCGGCCGCCACGTCATCCAGCAGGCCGGGCTCCACGTCGCTGATGTCGGTGGACGGTGCCTGAAAGGCCAGGCGCCCGTCCTGGCGCTCGATGCCGATCAGCCCCTTGGCGCATTCCTGCACGATGCGCTGGGCCTGCTGCGGCACGCCGCCCTGCGCCAGCCAGGCATGGCAGCTGCCCAGCGTGGGATGGCCGGCAAAGGGCAGCTCGCCGCCCGGCGTGAAGATGCGCACGCGGTAGTCGGCGCCTGCGGCGCGGCCCGCCTCGGTGGGAGGCAGCACGAAGGTGGTCTCGGACAGATTGGTCCAGGCCGCGAAGGACTGCATCTGCGCATCGGTCAATCCGGTGGCGTCGAGCACGACGGCCAGCGGATTGCCCAGGTAGGGCCGTGCCGTGAACACATCCACGGTCATGAAGGGGCGCTGGCGGGGAGCGGCGGTGGAGGTCATGGCAAGGGGCAGGGGTGCGATGGGCAATGCAGGATGAAGAAAGCCGGCGCAAAGCCGGCTTTCAGGGAACAGCCGGGGCTGTGCGTATCAGGCCGACAGCTGCGAGCGGATGGCGTCGGCCAGGGCGGCGATGCCCTTGTCGATCTGCTCGGCCGACACCGTCACGTAGGACAGGCGCAGCGTGTTGGCCTGGGGCTCGTCCGCATAGAACGGCGCGCCGGGCACGAAGGCCGTGCCGCGTTCGACGGCGGCGGGCAGCAGCTTTTGCGCATCCATGCCCTTGGGCAGGCGAACCCACAGGAACATGCCGCCCACGGGACGGGTCCACTGCACGTCCAGGCCGGCCATTTCGCGTTCCAGCGCGGCCAGCATGGCGTCGCGCTGGCGCTTGTACATGGCGCGGATGGTGGGCACATGGCGGTCCAGGAAGCCGTCCTTGATGACCTCGGAGACCACGCGCTGGTTGAAGCCCGGCGTGTGCAGGTCGGCCGCCTGCTTGGCCTGCAGCAGCTTGTTGTAGACGGACTTGGGCGCCACCAGGAAGCCGATGCGCAGGCCCGGGGCCAGCACCTTGGAAAACGAGCCCAGGTAGATCACGCCTTCGGGGTTGCGCGCGGCCAGCGGCAGGGCGGGGGCCTGCTCGAACCACAGGTCGCCGTAGGGGTTGTCCTCGATCAGCGGGATGTTGAGTTCGCGCGCCTTGTCCACCAGGGCCTGGCGGCGTGCCTCGGCCATGGTGCGGCCGGTGGGGTTCTGGAAGTTGGGCAGCACGTAGGCCAGGCGTGCCTTGTCGGCGCCGGTGCCGGCCTTGGCGGCGAAGTCCTCGACGAGGATGCCGTCGTCATCGCTGTCCACGCCCACGGGAATCGGTTCCTGCGGTGCAAAGGCCTGCAGCGCGCCCAGGTAGGTGGGCTTTTCGACCAGCATGCGGCTGCCACGGTCCAGGAAGACCTTGCCGATCAGGTCCAGCGCCTGCTGCGAGCCCGTGGTGATCAGCACCTGGTCGGGGTCCACTTCCCAGGGCAGGAAGTCGGCCACGGCCTGGCGCAGGGGGGCGAAGCCCTCGCTGGTGGCGTACTGCAGGGCCGAGGCGCCATCGCGCTGCATCACGGTCTGGCAGGCCTGGGTGAACTCGTCCAGCGGGAAGGCCAGCGGCGAGGGCAGGCCGCCCGCCATGCTGATGATGCCGGGACGGTCGGTGAGCTTGAGGATTTCGCGGATGGCGGAGGGGTTCATCTTGGCAGCACGGTCTGCCAGCGTCCAGGTCGTCATAAAAAAAGCAGTTCCAGGTCTTTGCGGTGCCCGCCATGCGGGCGGGCTGGTATGGATTGCCATGCCGTCGTGGGGCACGGGCCGGCCGCATGTGAAGAGCGGAGTGCGGATAGTGCGCTCGCTCTTGCGCCGGCAATGAGGGTATTTTGTCGCGGACGTGAAGGGTCTGCGCATCCTCCCTTCAATAGCTGGGCAGGCCAGTACGGCCTTTGCCTGGGCGTGGGTGGAGGACCCTCATGCGGCCACCATCCACATCGCCGTCAGCGCCAGCATGGTCGCCATGGCACGGTTGAACCACAGCAGCCTGCGTCCCTGGGCCAGCCAGTGGCGCAGCAGTGCGCCCACGCAGGCATACAGCAGATTGCTGAAAAAGGCATAGGCGGCCATGACGGGCAGCACCACGGTCAGGCGCTCGGTCAGGTCGTCGCGCCCGGCCAGCCAGCCGGCCACGATGGCCAGGGCCAGCAGCCAGGCCTTGATGTTCACGAATTGCAGTCCCACGCCCTGCCAGAAGCCCACCTGCAGCTGCTGCGGCGATTGCAGCGAAGCCATCTGCGCGCTGCGGCTCAGGCGCCAGGCCATCCACAGCAGGTAGCCGATGCCGGCGGCCTTGACCAGCCACAGCAGCAGCGGCGCCGCGACAATGGCCGCGCCCACGCCGGCCGTGCTCAGCACCAGCAGCACGCACCAGCCCACGGGCACGGCCAGGACGAAGCGCAGCGCCGGGCGCAGGCCGTGGTTGGCGGCCAGGGCCGTGGACAGCGTGGTGTTGGGACCGGGGCTGAAGCTCATGGAAGCGGCGAGCAGCAGCAAGGCGGTGAGTTCGGACGGTGGCATGAGGCGGTGGCCCCGAAGGTCTCCATACAGGCGGCAGGGGCTGTTGGGGAGGAGGGCACGGCAGGCCTTCTCCGCAGCACGAATGCATGAAATATAGGTGCAAGACCTGTACAGTACCAATACAGTTGGACCCTCAATTGCATGTTCTGTATTGGTGCCTATCCCGATACAGTGACTTTCTGGTGACCCCTTCGCAGCAGTTCGCAGCCGTTCACACCCGTTTCCGTATGACCGTTCCTCTCTCGCGGCTGGCGCCGCAGACCCTGAGCACCCAGCTGGCCGAGCGCCTGGGCGAGCGCATCCGCATGCGCCTGCTGCCTGCGGGCGCACGCCTGCCTTCGGTGCGCGAATGCGCGCGCCAGCAGGGCGTGAGCACGCATACGGTGGTGGCCGCCTATGACCTGCTGCAGGCCCAGGGCCTGGTCGAGGCGCGGCCGCAAAGCGGCTTCTTCGTACGCGACTTCGTGCAGGATGCGCCGCTGCTGCAGCCCGAACAGGCCCGTGCCGTCCCCGCCGAGGAGGCCCCTGGCGTGCCCAAGGGCACGCGCATCAATGCCTCCATGCTGGTGCGCGGCATGTTCCACCAGAGCGTGGGCGGCAGGCCGCAGCCCGGGGCGGGCGTGCTGCCGGCCGAGTGGCTGGAGGCCGGCTTCCTGGCGGCGGCCATGCGCAAGGCCTGCTCGGGCAAGTCCCTGCACGACTCCTGCGTGGGCTACGGCGACCCGCTGGGCGACATCGGCCTGCGCGAGGCGCTGTCGCGGCGCCTGGCGCGCCTGGGCATTGCGGCGGCGCCGCAGCACATCATCACCACCATGGGTGCCACACATGGGCTGGACGTGGTCAGCCGCGCCCTGCTGCAGCCGGGCGACCCGGTGATGGTGGAGGAGCCCGGCTGGGCCGTGGAATTCGCGCGCCTGGCATCGCTGGGCATGCGCGTGCTGCCCGTGCCGCGCGGCCCCGACGGGCCGGACCTGGCCGTGATGCAGCGCTACTGCGAAAGCTGCGCACCCAAGCTCTACGTCAGCGTGAGCGTGCTGCACAACCCCACCGGCTACAGCCTGTCACCGGCCAGCGCCCACGAGGTGCTGCAGCTGGCGCGGCGATTCGGCTTCTACGTGGTGGAGGACGATACCTATGGCGAGATCGCGCCCGACCACGCCGCGCGCATGACCGTGCTGGACCGCCTCAGCCACAGCATCTATGTGAGCGGCTTCGCCAAACTGCTGGCGCCCAACTGGCGCGTGGGCTACCTGGCGCCCCCGCCCGCCCTGGTGGAGCGCCTGGTGGACACCAAGCTGCTGTCCACGCTCACCACCCCCTCGCTGATGGAACGCGCCCTGGCCCACTGCATGGACCAGGGCCAGCTGCGCCGCCATGCCGAGCGCCTGCGCCAGCACCTGGCCCAGGCCCGCATGCGCAGCGTGGCACTGGCCCAGCAGGCCGGCGCGCGCTTCGCGGCCGAGCCGGCCGGCATGTTCGGCTGGGTGGACACCGGCGTGGACACCGAAACCCTGGCCCAGCGCCTGCTGGACGCCGGTTACTTCATCGCCCCCGGCGCCATGTTCCACGCCGGCCGCCAGCCCAGCACCTGCATGCGCATCAACTTCGCCACCACGCAGGAACCCGCCTTCTGGCGCATCTTCGAACGCGAAGTCCAGGCCATGCGCGGCAGCGCATAGAAAAGGGAATGGGGCAGGGAAGGGAGACGGCGGAGAAGATCGGCATCGCCCCGCAAATCCAGATCAGACCAGGCGCACGGCGCCAAAAACCGGCGAGGCCCAAAGCGAGGGACACCGAGCAAGGGCCGCCCCGCCGCGAGGGTGTCGTCCCCCTCCCCCGCGCAGCGGGTAGAGAGGGGGAAGGCGCGCAAGCGCCTCAGGGGGTGCTCCCAGTCAATGCGCCCGCATCTTCGTACGCAAGCGCGCAATCGCCTGGCTGTGCAGCTGGCACACGCGCGATTCGGTCACGCCGAGCACGGCGGCGATTTCCTTGAGGTTCATGTCGTGCTCGTAGTACATGCCCATGATGTACTGCTCGCGCTCGGGCAGGGCCTTGATGGCTTCGACCAGGGCCACGCGCAGGCGGTGGTCGCGCAGCAGCGCAAAGGGATCGGCGCCGCTGTCGGCCACGTGGCGCTCGAGGAAGTCCTCGCCCTCGTCGCCGCCCGACATGTCCTCCAGATACACCAGCTGCGTGCCGCGCACCTTGCCCAGCAGCGACTGGTAGTCGTCCAGGTCCATGCCCAGTTCGTCGGCGATCTCGGATTCCAGCGGCGTGCGCCCCAGGCGCTGCTCCAGGCGGTGCAGCGCGTGCTCGATGTCCTTTTGGCTCTTGCGCGAGCTGCGGCTCATCCAGTCGCCTTCGCGCAGCTCATCGAGCATGGCGCCACGGATGCGCTGGCTGGCGAAGGTCTCGAATTGCACGCCCTGCTCGCTCTCGAAGCGGGACAGGGCTTCGGCCAGGCCGATCATTCCGACCTGTATCAGATCATCAAGCTCCACATTGGGAGGCAGCTTGGCGATCATGTGCAGCGCGATCCGGCGTACCAGAGGTACATGCCGACGGATCAGTGCATCGCGGTCGAGTTGGCCTTTGGCGGTGTACATGGCAGTCAGTGGCTCCAGGCATGGGATGCGGGCAGCGGCGCGAAGCCGGCGGCCAGATCCTGGCCGCCATGTGGCAACACGCTGCCCGCATGGTTGAGCAGTTGCAGCGCCAGGCGCTGCAAGTCCGGTGCATGGTGCAGGCGCACGGGCAGCAGTCCCGGCGCATGGCCCAGGTGGCGTTGCGCGCAGCGCATCAGCGCGTCGATCTGGGATTGCAGCTGTTGCGCATCCTCGGCCTGGCTGCGGGCGCCGGTCTGTCCACGGCGCCAATCGTAGCTGGTCACGCCCAGGTCATCAGCGCTGGGCAGCAGCGGCGCCAGCAGGCAGCGCAGGCCGGCATGCACCGCCAACTGCTTGAGCTGGCGGTAGCAGCCCAGCACGCGGGTGCCTTGTTCGGGCAGCACCATCAGCGGGTGCACGGCCTGGCCGGCCAGGTTGCTGGCCAGCGTGTCGGCATTGGCATACAGCATGACGATGGCGTAGCCGCGCACGTGACGCTGCAGCCATTGCATGGGCGTCATGCCGGCTTGCCGTGCCTGCAGGGGCAGCAGATCCAGGCCCTGGCGGGCGGGCAGCACGGCCACCGAGCTGTGGCGGGGATCGGGGTGCAGGCCGGTACGGGCCTGCCAGGCGCTTTGCTGCAGCAGCTGCGCCAGGCCCGGTGCATCCGGGGACTCACCCTGGCTGGCGTCCAGCACCAGAACGGGCAGGCCCAGGCGCTGCAGGCTGGCACAGACCGGCCACAGCAGGGATTGTTCGGCCTGGCCCTGCGGGTCGTTGGCCGTGTCGCGCAGCATGGCCAGCACACGCAGGCCCATGGGAGCGGCGGCGCCGGGCTGGCCGTGCAGGCCCAGGCCCTGGTGCAACTGGGGGAAGGTTTCAAGCATGGTGGATCTCGCCTTCCGTGCTGGGGCTGGACGGGGTGAAAAAGAAGTCCAGGTCCAGCGCCTTGGGATCGAAGGCCGAGCGGGTGGCGGCGCGCATGGAGGCGGAGACCAGTTGCTGCGCATCGGCGCGTTCCCAGTCTTCGGGCACGCGCTGGCCGTTGGTCACGCCGCGCAGCTGCATCTGGTGGCGGATCAGCGTGTCCACCGACGGGCCCAGCTTCACGGCCTCGTCCACCTTGGTGAGGATGGCCTGGCTGGAGCCGCGCGCCTTGAAGGCCTGCATCACATCGTCCAGCGCATCGCCCTGGCCGGCCGCGTTCACGGCCAGCAGTTTCTGGATGCCGGGCAGGTCCAGCAGGTCGAGGATCTCGTCCTTGCGCGGATCGCGCGGGGCCACGCCCGTGGTGTCGATCAGCACCAGCTGCTTGTTGGCCAGCAGGCCCAGCAGGTCCTGCAGCGCGGCGCGGTCATGGGCCAGGTGGGCCACCACGCCCAGCATGCGGCCGTAGGAGCGCAACTGGTCGTGGGCGCCGACGCGGTAGGTGTCCAGGGTGATCAGGCCGACGCTGGCGGCGCCGTACTTGGCTGCGCACAGGGCAGCCAGCTTGGCCGTGGTCGTGGTCTTGCCCACGCCGGTGGAGCCCACCAGGGCGAAGACGCCGCCTTGCTCGTACAACGGGGCCTGGTCGGCGTCGGTGCGCAGATTGCGTTCCAGCACCTGCATCAGCCAGCGCACGGCGTCGCCGGCGGACAGGTCCTGGGGCATGTGCTCGACCAGGGCGCGGGCCAGCACGGGGGAGTAGCCCGCACGGATCAGCTTGTGCGTGAGGTTGGCGTGGATGGGGTTCTGGCGCGTCTGGCCCAGCCAGGTCAGGGTGTTGAATCGCTCTTCGATCAGGTCGCGCACGGACTGCAGCTCATCGCGCAGTGCCTGGGAGGCCATGGTCGGTGCGGGCTCGCTGCGCAGGGTCTCGCGCAGCGGGGCTTCGGCGCTGGCGCGCAGCGGGTTGTGGCGGGCCACGGAAGGCGCGGGCTGTGCCTTGAACGGCTGCTGTGCAGCCGTGGGCGCGGCGGCCGGTGCTTCGCGCAGGGCGTCGCCCAGGCTGCGGCGCTGGGCAAAGCTGGGCAGCGGCTCGTCAACGCCGGCCTCGTGGCGGCGGCGCAGCATGCGTTCGCGCACATAGTCCTGGAAGGACAGGGTGCTCATGGCCAGCTGTTCGGTGTCTTCCTGCACGCTTTGGCGCAGGCCGGCCGGCTCGGCACCGTCTGCCGACAGCGAGGCTGCCTGCGAGATGGCCTGCGCAATCGCCGACGACGTTGCCTGGGAAGCACGCGATGGAGCCGCCTGAGCGGCCTGCAGTGCCGGCTGCGCCGTGCGCGGCTGGGTCTGCGCCTGGATCAGCTTGGCCTGCACCTGCGGGCGCAGGCCCGTGGTTTCCTCTGCAGAGCGGCGCTCGATGGCCTGCTGCAGCGGCGTGCTGCTGGCAGCGGCCTTGCTGTGCTCCAGCGTGTCCTCGGCCGTGGCCATGACCTCGACGCCATCGGGCGTGTTGCGGTTGGACAGGATCAGGGTGCCCGCTCCGAAAGCCATGCGCGCCTTGGCCAGGGCCTCGCGGGAGGTGGGGGCGTAGAAGCGTTTGATGTTCATGCGGATGCACCTTTAAGAATCGAGCCGATGCGGATGGTGTGCGTTTCGGGGATCTCGCTGTGGGCGAGAACCTGCAGACGCGGCGCCACGCGACGCACCAGGCGGGCAATGGAATTGCGGATGGAATCGGGAACCAGCAGGCAGGCAGGCAGGCCCAGCTCTTCTTGCTGGTTGGCCATGTCGGCCGCCTTCTGGGTGAGGATCTCGGCCACGCCGGGATCCAGTGAGGGGGAGCCGGGGTTGGACAGGGCCTGCACCAGCAGGCGTTCGAGTCCGGGCTCGATGGCGATGACGTTCAGCTCACGGGTCGGGCCGTAGATCTGCTGGACGATGGACGGCGACAGCGCAATGCGCACGCGGCGGGCCAGCTCGACAGGGTCCTGCGTGGTCGAGGAGTGCTCGGCCAGCGTCTCGATGATGGTGCGGATGTCACGCACGTGCACCGAGTCTTCCAGCAGCAGCTGGAGCACTTTCTGGAACGTCGTGATGGACACCATTTTCGGAATGACTTCTTCGATCAGCTTGGGAGCCAGTTTGGCCACATGCTCCACCAACTGCTGCGTCTCGGTACGGCTGATCAGCTTGGCGGCATGCACTTGCATCAAGTGTGACAAATGGGTGGCCATCACGGTTTCCGAATCAACCACGGTAAAGCCTGCCATTTGTGCCGCTTCCTTTTGGCGTTCGTCGATCCAGTGGGCGGGCAGGCCGAAGGCCGGGTCGGTGGTCTGGGTGCCGATCAGCGGGGTGCTGATGCCGCCCGGATTGATGGCCAGGAACATGCCGGGGAAGGCCTCACCCTCGCCCACCATCACGCCGCGCAGGGTGATGCGGTAGGCGCTGGGCTTGAGCTCCAGGTTGTCGCGCACATGCACGGCCGGGGGCAGAAAGCCCACTTCCTGGGCGAACTTGCGGCGCACGCCCTTGATGCGGGTCAGCAGGTCGCCCTGGCGGCCCTTGTCCACCAGGGTGATCAGGCGGTAGCCCAGTTCCAGGCCGAGCAGGTCCACCGGCTGCAGGTCGTCCCAGGTGGCTTCGCCGTCGCTGGGCGCGGCCACGGGTGCGGGCGCCTGGGTCTGCTGGGAGGCGCGTTCCTGCTGGCGGCGCGAGAGCATCCAGGCCAGCCAGCCCAGCAGCGCGCCCGTGCACAGGAACACGACGTGGGGCATGCCCGGAATGACGCCCAGCAGGCCCAGCACGCCTGCCGTGATGCCCAGCACCTTGGGCGACATGAACAGCTGCTGCGCGATCTGCTGGCCCATGTCGGTTTCCTTGCCCACGCGCGAGATCACCATGGCCGCGGCCACCGAGATCAGCAGGCCGGGGATCTGCGCGACCAGCGCATCGCCCACAGCCAGCAGGATGTAGCTGTCGGCGGCCTGGCCGGCCGACAGGCCGTGCTGGATCATGCCGATGGCGAAGCCGCCGATGATGTTGATCACCAGGATCAGAATGCCGGCGACCGCGTCGCCGCGCACGAACTTGCTGGCACCGTCCATGGAGCCGAAGAAGTTGGCCTCTTCCTGCACCTCGGCGCGGCGGCGCTTGGCTTCCTTTTCGTCGATCAGGCCGGCGTTCAGGTCGGCGTCCACGGCCATCTGCTTGCCGGGCATGGCGTCCAGGGTGAAGCGGGCCGAGACTTCGGCGATACGCTCAGCACCCTTGGTGATCACCACGAAGTTGATCACCACCAGGATGGCGAACACGATCAGGCCGACGGCGAAGTTGCCGCCGATCAGGAAGTGGCCGAAGGCCTCGATCACCGCGCCGGCCGCGCCGGGGCCGGTGTGGCCCTCCAGCAGCACCACGCGGGTGGAGGCCACGTTCAGCGACAGGCGCATCAGCGTGGTCAGCAGCAGCACCGACGGGAAGGCCGCGAAGTCCAGCGGCCGGATCATGTAGGCCGCCACCATCATCACCATCAGCGCCACGGCGATGTTCAGCGTGAAGAATGTGTCCAGCAGCCACGGCGGAATGGGCAGCACCATCAGCGCCAGGATGGCCACCACCAGCAGCGGCGCCATCAGGCCCTGAGCGAACTTGGCGTTCTCGCTCGACCACATCGATTGCAGGGATTGGAGCGGATTCGTCGTCATGGAGCAGTACCTTCAGTGGTCGCGGCGGCGCCTGGCGCGCGGCGGCCCTGGTGCGGATCGAGTTCGGCGGGCACGACGGGTTCGCCGAGATCGCCAGGCATGGGGCCTTCGCCGCGCAGCGCGGCCTTCAGGCGGTAGACATAGGCCAGGACCTGGGCCACGGCCGTGTACAGCGCGGCGGGAATGGCCTGGTCCAGATCGGCGTGCGCGTACAGGGCGCGCGCCAGCATGGGGGATTCGAGCACCGGGATCTTGTGGGCGCCCGCGACTTCGCGGATCTTCAGCGCCACCAGGTCCGTGCCCTTGGAGATGACCTGCGGGGCGGCCATGGTCTTTTCGTCGTAGCGCAGGGCCACGGCGTAGTGCGTGGGGTTGGTGACCACGAAGTCGGCGCGCGGCACGGCGTTGACGCTGGCGCGGTCGGCGATCTCGCGCTGCTTCTGGCGGATCTTGCTCTTGATCTGCGGGTTGCCGTCGGATTCCTTGTGCTCCTGCTTGACTTCCTCGTGGCTCATCTTCAGGCGCGACTTGAACAGGTAGGCCTGCAGCGGCACGTCGATCACGGCCATCAGGAACACCACCAGCAGCAGCAGGGCGACGCCGCTGGCCAGCCATTGCCCCGTCATGGACAGCGCCATGGCCGAGGGCTGGGAGGAGATGGCGGCGATCTCGGCGAGATGGCCGCTCAGGAACTTCCAGGCCACGAAGGAGAGGATGGCCGTCATCACCACCATCTTCACCACGGTCACCATCTGCTGCTTGGAAAACAGGTTGGTCAGGCCCGACAGCGGATTGAGGCGGTTGAACTGCGGTTGGATGGGCTTGAGGCTCAGGATCCAGCCGCCGGCCAGCATGCCCGACACCAGGGCCGCACCCGTGGTCACGGCGGCAACGACCAGGGAAATCTTCAGGCCCAGGCTGCCCATGGACAGCATGCGCTCCATCATCAGGGCCGGCGTCTTGGCCGTGTGCGCGTCGAAGGCCAGCTGCTGGGCCAGTGCCATGCGCAGGTGCTGGATCAGGGGCTCGGCGCCCATCAGCATCATCAGCGCGCCCGTGCCCAGGATGGCCAGGTGCGACAGGTCCCGAGAGCGCGCACCCTGGCCGTCAGAACGCGTTTTCTGCAGTTTGCGTTCGGTGGCGGGAAGGCTTTTGTCTTGGCTGGAGTCCATGGCGCAATGACGGAAGGATTTGCGTCATTGTCGGAACAAGCCAGGCAGGCGAAGCCCCGATAAGCGGGGCTCAAGCGGCGCTTATGTGCTGTCTGCACAAGGGGAGGAACGGCAGCCGCATGGTGCAAGGGCGCCGCGAAGATGGCAGTCAGCCCCTTGCGCCCAAGCGAAAGAGGCTGCCCTGCAATGAGAGGGGAGGCGCCGGGCGCCCCCCGGGTTGATCAGAATCCCAGGCTGGCCAGGAGATCGTCCACCTGGGACTGCGAAGTCACCACATCGGGCGTCTTCTCGGGATCGACCACGGGGCCGGCGAGGTGCTCCTTGGGCTTTTCCAGGGGCTCCAGCGCCGTCTGCTGCGGGTTGGGCGAGGTCTGGATGAGCAACTGCACCAGCTGGTCCTCCAGATCGGCGGCCAGCGAGACCACGCGGGCAATGACCTGGCCCGTGAGATCGTGGAAGTCCTGGGACATCATGATCTCGGTGAGGTGCTCGTCGGCCTGCTGCGTGCCCTGCTCGACTTCCTCCAGGAAGTTCATCACCCGGCCCTTGGCCACGGCCGCCACGGGGTCCTCGACCATCTGTGCCCGCATGGCGCGTACACGCTCGGCCAGCCGGTCCTGCTGGACCTTGGCCAATTCGACGCGGTTCAGAACCTTCTCGGCGGCTTCTCCGGTCAGCCGCGCAATGTAGGAAAGGCGGCTTTGCGCGTCCGGCAGCTCTCCCATGCTGCCGCGCAATCGGTCCGCATAGCCCAGCTCGTTGAGCGAGTCATGCAGCTGGCGCGTGAGAACGCCCACCTTGTAGTGGACGCTGTCGGGGACATCCGGGTTGCTCATGGCGCGTGCCCTACAGGCCCAGCTTTTTGAGGATCAGGTTGACTTTCTCTTCCAGCGTGGCCTTGGTGAAGGGCTTGACGATGTAGCCTGCCGCGCCGCCCTGGGCCGCTGCCACGATGTCCTCCTTGCGTGCCTCGGCCGTCACCATCAGCACGGGAAGGTGCTTGAGTTTGTCGTCCTGCTTGATTTCGGTGAGCAGCTGGAAGCCGTTCATGTTGGGCATGTTGATGTCCGTCACCACGAAATCAAACTTGCTGTTGCGCAGCTTGTGCAGTGCCACGACGCCGTCTTCGGCTTCATCGGCTTCGGGAAAGCCGCTCTCCTTGAGCAGATTGCGCACGATGCGCCGCATGGTGGAGAAGTCGTCAACGATCAAAAAACGCAGGGCATTAGCCACGTGAGGCCCTTTCGGTCGGTAGGTGCTCGGTACTGGTAAGAATCCGCCGCGATGGTAACAATATGAAACCTTCTTGGCGCAATGTGGGAATTTTCCTGCTTTTCGGCAGCATCGGGCGCAAACCTTAATTTGTTACACGATCAGGTGACGCGGGCGCAGACGGGGCAGCTGCAGGCGAGGTGGCGGCGGGCTGCGCAGCGGTCTCGCCGGTTGCGGATTCGGTGGTGGCCGCATTCGCCGTGCCGCCATTGCCGCCCGCCAATGAGGGCGGCAAGGCGTTGCGTGTCACAGGTCCGCGGTGGCCCAGCAGGCGCTTTTCAGCCTCCTGCGTGAGCACGGTGATAGTGATGCGCCGGTTCTGCGGGGCGCGCGGATCATCGGGCAGCAGCAGGTCGCTGCTGGCCAGGCCGGTGATGCGGGCCAGCTGGTTCAGCGGCATGCCGGCCGCCACCAGCTCGCGGCGCGACGCGTTGGCACGGTCGGAGGACGGCTCCCAGTTGCTGTAGCCGCGGTCGGCATTGCCGTAAGGGGCGGCATCGGTATGGCCGGACAGGCTGATGCGGTTTTCCGCGCCCGCCAAGGCCGCGCCCACTTCGCGCAGGATGTCGCGCATGTAGGGTTTGACCATGGCGCTGCCACTGTCGAACATGGGGCGGTTTTGCTCGTCCACGATCTGGATCTGCAGGCCGTCGGGCGTCACGTCGGTGCGGATCTGCGAGCGGAATTCGTTCAGGCGCGCATTGCTGGTGATCATCGCGTCCACCTTGGCCTTGAGCGCCTTGATGCGGTTGGAATCCACCTGGGCCTGGTCAGCGCGGCCTGCATCGACGCTGGTGCGCCGGTTGGAGCTGTCCGCCGCCTCCGAGCGCCGCACCTGGCCGTGCACCTTGGCCAGGTCGTTGCCGCCGCCGGGAATCACGCTGGAGCTGTTGCCCGCACCGTCGCCGCCGGCCATCGCCACCTTCAGCGGCGAGGAAAAATACGCCGCAATGCCCTGCAGCTCGCCCTTGGCCGTGGAGCCCAGCAGCCACATCAGCAGGAAGAAGGCCATCATCGCGGTCACGAAGTCGGCATAGGCGATCTTCCAGGCACCGCCGTGGGGTGCATGCGCCGTCTTCTTGACGCGCTTGATGATGATCGGCTGTAACTTTTTCTCTGCCATGGCTTGACGCTGCTGGACGCAGGATTACTTCTTGCCCTTGACGTGGGTTTCCAGTTCAAGGAACCCGGGACGTTCGGTGGAGAACAGCACCTTGCGGCCGAACTCGATGGCCGTGGCGGGGTTGTAGCCCTGCATGCTGGCCAGCAAGGTGGTCTTGATGCACTCCAGTTCCTTGGCAGCATCCTGGGCGCGTTGCTCCACCAGGCCGGCCATGGGTTCCACCAGCGCATAGGCCAGCAAAATGCCCAGGAAGGTGCCGACCAGGGCCGAGGCGATCATGCCGCCCAGCACGGAAGGCGGCTGGCCCACCGAGCCCATGGTGTTCACCACACCCAGCACGGCCGCAATGATCCCGAAGGCGGGCAGGGCGCCGGCCAGGCGGGTCAACGCATTGACCGGGGCATGCGCTTCGGCGTGATGCGCCTCGATCTCGCTGTCCATCAGCGACTCGATCTCGTGGGAGTTGAGGTTGCCCGACACCATCATGCGCAGGTAGTCGGTCAGGAACTCCACCACATGGTGGTCGGCCAGCAGCTCGGGGTACTTGGTGAAGATGGGCGACTCGTTGGGTGCCTCCACATCGCTTTCGATGGACATCAGGCCCTCCTTGCGGGCCTTTTGCAGAATCTCGTACAGCAGGGCCATCAGCTCCATGAAGCGGGCCTTGGTGTAGCGCGAACTCTTCATCACGCCAGGGATGGCCTTGGCCGTGGCCTTGAGCACCTTGGGCTGGTTGCACACGATGAAGGCGCCGATGGCGCCGCCGCCGATGGTCACCATCTCGAAGGGCAGGGCCTTGAGAATGACCTGGACGTTGCCCCCGTGCAGCACATAGGTGCCGAAGATGCAACCGAAGGCGACGATGTATCCGATGATGACAAGCATGGGAGTGGATTCTGTCAGAGGTGTCCCGATGGAAAAGTCGGAACTGGCTTGGAAATGCGCGCTTGTTTTGACACTGGGCCGTGGCGGGGTGGCGGCCATCGACGAACCCATGGCTTGTCAAGCTATCGACCGCAGGCATCAATACTTGAGAGCCCTGAGATGCAGGTGTAAACGCGCCGCTGCGCGCCAAAAGCCCAAAAAGGCCGGCAAATCGGTGCCTGTTTGAGTCTTGCAAGGCGGGCGCTTAATAGCGGATCGCGCGGCGCGCATGCGAGGATAGTCGGCATAGTTTTATTCTTTGTGTCACCGCGCGCACAAGCGTGCGGACCGCGGGCCGACCGCGGGCCGGCCTGATACTTCCTCTGCTGCATCGCCATGCCATCTTCACCTCTTGCCAACGCCTTTGCTGCCGCTGCGCAGCCGCCCAGCATCGACAGCGAGCTGACCCGCATCCGCTCCATGGTCGATCGCGCGCAGTTCCTGGAGGCACTGTCGGATCTGGCGCAACTGGTGGCCCGGGACCCGCGCAACTCCAAGGTCTGGCTGCACATCGGCTTTGTCTACGTGCGCATGAGCATCTGGCCACAGGCCATGGAAGCGTTGCAGATGGCCTTGGAGATAGAGCCCCGCATGCCCAACGCCCAGCGCCTGCTGGCGCTGGCCCTGTTCAGCACGGGCCGCAGGCAGGAGGCCTGCGACCTGATCGACGACGCCTGCCGCCATGCCAAGAACGAGAACACGCACTGGATGACGCGGGCCTACATCCACTCGCACACCAGCAGCGACCCGCTCAAATCCCTGGAAGTGGCGCGCGACTGGGGCCGGCGCTTCGCCGACCCGCTGACCCGCAACGCCAAGCCCTTTCCGCCGCGCGATCGCAACCCGCGCAAAAAGCTCAAGGTCGGCTATGTCACGGCCGACTTCCGCCAGCACTCGGTTGCCTTCTTCATGCGGCCCGTGCTGGAGCACCACAACCCGGACAACGTCGAGATCCACGTCTACTCCAGCGGCCGCCCCGACAAGATGACCGAGAAGCTGCGCGCCCTGGTGCCGCACTGGCACGATGCGGTCGAGCAGACCGACGATCAGCTCTACGAACAGATCCGCGCCGACGGCATCGATGTGCTGGTGGACCTGTCAGGCTTCACCCTGGGCCACCGCCTGGAAGTCTTCGCCCGCCGCGCCGCACCCGTGCAGGTGACCTGGCTGGGCTATATGCATACGCTGGGGATGAAGGCCATGGATTACCGGTTGGTGGATGGCGGCATGGCGCCGCCTAGTCATGCGCCTTGTTACTCTGAAAAATTGTTTTACCTGGGCTGCATGGCCAGCTATGCACCGCCGGAGTACTCTCCCCTTTGCGAAGAGCCGCCCATGCTGCGCAACGGCTATCCCACACTGATCTCCCTGAACAACTCCGCCAAGATCACCGACGAGATGCTGGCGGTTTGGGCTCGCATCCTGCACGAGTGCCAGGACGCCCGACTCATCATCATGGTCAAGGAACAGGACCCCGATGCCGCGCAAGCCCACATGCAGCCGCGCGTGGAAGCAGCCGGCATGCCGCTGGACCGCGTGTCCGTGCTGCACCAGCAGCCGCTGGATGGTTTCATGGAGCTAGGGCATATCGCCGACGTGGCGTTGGATACCTCGCCCATTTCCGGGGGGACGACGACCTTGCATGCGTTGTGGATGGGGCTGCCTATTGTGGCGTTGGATGCGGAGCGTGGCGTGGATGCGGCGACGGCGCGCACGCTGCAGGGCCTGGGCTTTGGCGGTGTGATCGCCAATGACTTTGAAGGCTATGTGCAGGCTGCACTCGATCTGATGGCCGACCCCGAGCGCCTTCAGCAGCAGCGCCTGACAGCGCGCGCGCAGCTGGCGGGCGGCATACTCATGGACTATCCTGCCCGGACCCGGGAGTTGGAGACATCCTATCGCCTCATGTGGCTCAACTGGCTGCGCGGCGATCAGCACATCCTCACGGTCGATACTGACCTGGAGGCCTTGCTAGCAAAAGCGGAAGCGCAGACATGAGCGACTCTTGCTCCTCGTCAGAGTGGGTGCCCCTGCTGGTGCCCGATATGCCCTCGCCCCAGGTGCTGATGCCTTGGCTGGAGCGCATGCATGCGGCGCGGCACTATTCGAACTATGGCCCCCTGGTCCGGGAGCTGGAGTCGGAATTCGCGCAGCGTTTTGCCCTGCCGGTGGACGATCTGACCACGGTCTCCAACGCCACGCAGGGCCTGGAGCTGGTGCTGCAGGCGCTGGAGCTGGCGCCGGGGTCGCGCATCTTGCTGCCGGCCTTTACCTTCGTCGCTACGGCCACAGCCGTGGTGCGTGCCGGTCATCTGCCCGTACTGGCTGACGTGGACCCCGATGACTGGATGCTCACTCCCGACATTGCGCGGGCCGCCTGCGCTGTGACGCCTGTGGACGCCGTGCTGCCGGTGGCCACCTTCGGTATGCCCCACGACATGAAAGCCTGGCAGCAATTCGAGCAGGACACCGGACTTCCCGTGGTCATAGACGCAGCTGCGGCCTATGGCAGCCAGTGGCTGCAGGGCGCCGAGGGCACCCTGGTCTTCAGTCTGCACACCACCAAGAGCCTGCCGGCGGGCGAGGGCGGCTTGGTTGTCTCCACCCGGCCTGGCTTGGCCGCGCGAGTACGCCAGCTCTCGAATTTCGGCATCAACCTGGACCCAAAGGCCGGCATGCCCCTGGGCTCGCTGGCCAGAGTGGGGACCAATGCCAAGATGAGCGAATACCATGCTGCCATCGGCCTGGCGTCGCTGCAGGTGTGGGAGGAGCATGCCCTGGAAAGGCGCAGGCTGCATGCGTGCCTGATGGAGGAACTCGATGAAGCCAGTGGACATTCTCTGGTCTGGCAGCGTCTGGGTGCGGGAGGCGCATTGGTTGCGCCCTCGCTGCTGTGCGCCCAACTTCCTGACGATGGCACGCGCAGGGCACTTGAACAGACCTGCCAGCAGATGCATATCACCACGCGGCGCTGGTACCAGCCGCTGCTGCAGCATATGCAGGCCTTGCTGCCCCATTGCCAGGCATTGGAGACACCCCATGCGGACCGTTTGGCCAGCACGCTGGTCGGCCTGCCATTTTTTCTGGGGATGGAGGCGATGCAGCGCGGGCGTTTGAAGCTGGCTGTATCTGCGGCCGTCCAGGCAAGCAGGGCCTGACAGCATATGGAGCACCTGGTTCTGCCCCGCAGCTGCCATGGGAGCGAGTTTGGAAGCCGAACTTGGAGTCGGCTCTGTATCAACGTATATAAATAATGAAAAGATTGTTCATCATCGGAGCCGGTGGATTTGGTAGGGAAGTCTTGACACTGGCCATAGAAAGTTATGGCTATCAGCGTGAGTGGATGATTGCCGGTTTTCTCGATAGCCGAAAAGAAATTCTCAATGAATTTTCTGCGTGCTATGAATCATTGCCCTATCCAGCACCTGCATCCGAGCAAACGCGCACCAGATACGCAATGAACCATGGGGTTGTCGGCGATCCGCTCACTTACGAGGTGCAGTCAGACGATCTTTTTGTCTGCGCACTGGGCGATCCGGTACAGCGAAAAAAATACACCGAAAATATATTGCGCCAGGGTGGCCAGTTCATCCGCCTTGTTCATGAGCTGGCTGCGCCGTCTGCCCATTCATCCATAGCGCCTGGGTGTATTCTGGCGCCCCACGCCACCCTGTCGCCAAATGCTCGGTTGGGGCATTTCGTGACGGTCAGTAATTTCACTGCAATTGCCCATGATGTACGTGTGGGAGATTGGACATCGATAGGCGCACATTGTATGGTGGCTGGAAATGCCAGGATCGGTGAAGGTGTGCAAATTCACCCTGGCAGCATCATCACGGCCAAGGCCGTCATAGGCGATGGAGTCGTGGTGGCTGCAGGCAGTGTGGTGTTCGGGAAAATACCGGCAGGCATTACCGTTATGGGAAATCCTGCCAAACGCTTTTGTTGGGGCTGAATGATGTCCGTTTTACAAGATCCTTTGCTTTCTATTGTCATACCGACTTATCATAGAGCTCGGTACCTGAGGGGAATGCTGGATTCCATTATTGAGCAGGCACGGTTGGAGCCAGAGCTGCAGGCGGAATTTGAAGTGGTTGTTGTGGACAATGGCTTGGACGATGTCACCTGTCTTCTCATGGAAGATATGTGTGCTGCCTATCCGTTTATCTCCTATGTACGCCGTCCGCACAGCGTTCCCATGGAGGAAAGCATTCTGGCTGCAAAGCACTTTGGCCGGGGGGGCTATCTCTGGACACTGGGCGATGACGATGCTCTGGAGCAAGGCGCGTTGTCGTTCATATTGGGCCACATCAGACAGGAATCCCCCGAAATTTTCTTGGTGGCTCGCGACTCATGGACACCAGATTTGAGTCGTCGATGTGTTATTACACACGGCAATTATCCCGAGGATGAGATTTATTTTTCATCCTTGCTGCAGGCCGTCCATGCGCTAGGCTGGGGCTACTACTTTGTTTATCTGGGCTCCTGTGTGTTTCGGAAGGAAAAATTCAGAGCGGTCAATGAGATTGATTACTTGCATTCGCCTCATTCTTTTTCATTTTGCGTGCTCCAGGCCTTTCACGATATTCCTTGCAAGTATCTAAAGAAGAAGCCGGTGACGAAATACAGAATGGACAATATTTTGCCTTATTCTGCAGGGGGGCTAAAGTCCGTGACGATCATCATGCTACAGTGTTTTCAGCATCTCCAGAAATATGGAATGGGATCTTGGCGTGAAATTTTGAGTATCAGAGACCTGATTTTTTCCAATGAGAAACTTGTTCATCTCAAGATTCATTCGTTGGCTGTTTGCATGCTCAGCAACCAATGGGACAGGGTCAGGACCCGTCAGCCCATCCTTGAAGAAGAGTGGGATATTTTTCAGGAAGCATATGCTGCTTACGGTAATGAGGAGATGCATGCCCTGTTGTCCAGGATTCGCAGCCATGTGCAGGATGATGCGCAGTCTGAGCGAAGCATCAATGAACAACTGGGTGTGATCTTGATCAAGGAAAATCTGGATCGGCGCACCTATCCCCGCAATACCCTGCAAGTGGTGTGAGTGGTGGGGTCTGCTACGTGCGGCTGCGCACGTCGGCAATCAGCGCCGCAATGCCATCCTGCAGGCGGGTGGTGCTGTGCCAGCCCAGTGTCTGCAGCAGCCCCGGCCGGGCGGCCGAGAAGCCTATTTCTCCCTGGGCAAGCGCAATATCGCCAAAACCCAGAACGCTGGTGGAGCCCGTCGCGGCATGGAGCTCTCGGCAGAAATCCCTGAGGGCAATCGCCTGGCCTGTACCCACCTCCACGCTGTGGCAACCCCTGGCAAGCTCTGGTAGGCCCTTTAGCAGGCAGGCATAGGCCTGCGCGGCATCCTCGACAAAGAGAAAGTCCCGCATCTGCTGGCCGCAGGTCAAGGCAATCCGGGGAAGATGGTTCAGGCAGTTGCGTGTCAGGGCAGTGCAGAACTTCTCCATGGCATCACCGGGGCCGTAGAGATGCTCCAGACGCATGTGGATGAGCCGTATGCGAGTCCCTGCCATGACGTCGGCCCATTCCCGGAAATGGGCCTTGCTGCGGATGTAGTTCTGCAGCAGGTGTCCCGGGCCAGCCTTGGCGTAGTAGGTATCGGTATTGATGAAAAACTGCAGGCCCTGGGCAATGGCGTCCTCCAGCAGTCGTACTGGCAAGAGCACATTGGACGCGATGATGTCCGAAGTGCGCGAGCAGGCCGACCGGCCATACTGGGTGGCCATATGGATGATGCCATCCTGTCCTTCCAGGTCCAGGTGCTGCCCATAGAGCACCATATGCAGCGACAGGGGATACCGTGCCTGCAGTTGCCGCAAGGGTTCAGGAAGTATTTCGGTGCGCAGGGCCACGGTGAGCGTATGGCCTTTCTGCAAAAGCGCCGAGCACACATGCTGGCCCAGAAAGCCGCTGGCACCTGTGATGAGGATCCGCATGGGCTAGGCCGGCTTCGTTGTTCTGAAAAATGCATCGAAGCGGCTGGCAATGTACTCCAGATGGTTTGTGCCAAGTCCTGGATAGACACCGATCCAGAAAGTCTGGTGCATGATGCGATCGGTATTTGCCAGGCCACCGCTGACGCGATAGGTGCGGCCCTCCATGTACGGCTGCTTGAGCAGGTTGCCAGCAAACAGCAGCCGTGTGCCGATGCGGTGCTGCTCAAGATGGTTCAGCAGATCGAGGCGGCTGAATCCCGTATTTTCTTTCAAGGTGATGGGAAAGCCGAACCAGGAGGGGTCCGAGCGGGGCGTTGGCTCGGGAAGAATGAGAAATTCCTCTAGATGCTTCAGGCGCTTCGTGAGCTGCTGGAAGTTCTGCTTTCTGGCAGCGATGAAACCCGGCAACCTGTCCATCTGTGCCAAGCCGCATGCTGCCTGCATGTCGGTGATCTTCAGGTTGTAGCCCAGATGGCTATAAATGTACTTGTGGTCGTATCCCTCGGGAAGCTCGCCCATTTGGCGGCAAAAACGCTTGTTGCAGGTGTTGTCATGGCCGGGAGGGCAGTAACAGTCCCGGCCCCAATCCCTAAAGGACTCTGCGGCCCGCTTGAGCTTGGGATTATTGGTGAAGACGGCACCGCCTTCGCCCATGGTGATGTGGTGTGCCGGATAAAAGCTCAGGGTGGCGATGTCGCCAAACGTTCCCACCAGCTTGCCGTCGTAGGTGCTACCAAGCGCATCGCAGCAGTCTTCGACAAGCCAGAGGCCATGCTTTTTGCATATCGCCACCACGGCTTCGAGGTCGAAGGTGTTGCCCAGCGTATGGGCAATCATGATGGCCTTGGTCTTGGGTGAAATGGCCGCTTCTATGACGGTGGCATCAATGTTGTAGGTGGGGATGTCCACATCGACGAAGACAGGTACTGCGCCGAACTGAAGAATGGGGTTGACCGTGGTGGGGAATCCAGCGGCGACGGTAATGACTTCATCGCCGGGCTGTATGGCCCTGGAGCCCAGCTTAGGGGACGTCAGGGAGGAGAAGGCGACCAGGTTGGCTGAGGATCCGGAATTGACGGTCAGAAAGTGCTTGACGCCCAGGTAGCTGGCCATGCGGCTTTCAAATTCCGCATTGAACCGTCCCGTGGTCAGCCAGCCATCCAGGCTGGCCGACACCATGTTCTGCAGCTCCAGGGTGCCAATGACCTTGCCAGAAACGGGCACGGGAGACAGTCCCGCAAGAAAGGGTTGGTGCGCATGAACCAGACTGGAGTATTCCTGGACCAGTTCCAGAATGTCTTGCCGGATTTCCTCGGGCGTCCGGCAGGACGCCTGCGGCGAGGAGGTCGATGAGTTCATATCATTCCGAGGTATAGGATTCGATCTGGGACATCACCAGATCGCAGGCGTTGGCGCCGCTGACCCAGGCGCGATGCCATTCAACCGTCTTGGCCAGCGCCTGGTCGAGCTGCCAGCGCGGCTGCCATTGCAGGTGCTGGACGGATTTGGAAATATCGAGTTTCAGCACATTGGCTTCATGGGGGCCTGTCACCGCATCGCAGCTCCAGTCGATGTCTTCGCCCCAGAGTGCCATCAGCTTTTCCGTGATCCAGCGCACGTTCCTGGCCCCTTCGTCCAGTGGGCCGAAATTCCATGCCTGGGAGAAGGCGGCGCCTTCTTCGTACAGCTTTTGCGCAAGGCAGAGATACCCCGATAAAGGCTCCAGCACATGTTGCCATGGGCGTATGGCTCCCGGGGAGCGGATGAGCGGGGGCCGGCCTTTTTCCAGCGAACGCAAAATATCGGGCAATAGCCTGTCGGCAGACCAGTCACCACCGCCGATGACATTGCCTGCCCTGGCCGTGGCCAGGCCTATGCCGCGCTGTTCATAGAACGATTGGCGGAAGGCATGGGTAACCAGCTCGGCACAGCTCTTGCTGTTGCTGTAGGGGTCGCGGCCTCCCAGGGGGTCGTTTTCCCGGTAGCCCCAGTCCCATTCCTGGTTCTCGTAGCACTTGTCGGAGGTCACGTTGACCACGGCCCGGACGCAGTCGATCTTGCGGACGGCTTCCAGCAGGTGCACGGTCCCCATGACGTTGGTGGAATAGGTTTGCACCGGGTCGTCGTAGGACGGCCGAACCAAGGCCTGCGCTGCCATGTGGATGACGATGTCGGGCTGGAAATTTTCCAGGGCCGAGCTCAGTGTTCCATAGTTCCGGATGTCGCCCCGGGTATCCGTCAGCCTGCGGGCGATGCCCGCTCGTGTGAACAGGTTGGGCTGTGTGTCTGGCGCTAGGGCATAGCCGTGGACCATCGCGCCGAGGTGGTGCAGCCAGAGGCCGAGCCAGCTGCCCTTGAAGCCCGTGTGCCCTGTCAGAAACACACGTTTGCCATGCCAGAAACTTGAAGAGGGGGCCATTGAGCGCTATTCCCAGATCTTCCACGGAGCCTGCCCGTGTTCCCACAATTCTTCCAGCTTCTGCTTGTCACGCAGGGTGTCCATGGGTTGCCAGAAGCCTTCGTGCTCGAATGCCATCAGATCCCCTTGCTCTGCCAATTGCGTCAAGGGTGCCTGTTCCCACACCGTTTGATCATTGTCCAGCAGGTCCAGCACGCGGGGCGACAGTACGAAAAAGCCGCCGTTGATCAAGCCGCCGTCTCCCTTGGGCTTTTCCTTGAATTGTGTGACCCGGGAAGCCTGAATGGCGACGGCACCAAACCGCCCGGGAGGATAGGTGGCCGTCATGGTCGCCACCTTGCCGTGCCGGCGGTGGAAAGCGATGGACGCGGCGATGTCGATGTCCCCGACGCCATCGCCATAGGTCATGCAAAACGCCTCTTCGTCTCGCAAATGGGCAGCGACACGCAGCAGACGGCCCCCGGTCATGGTGTGGTCGCCCGTGTCCACCAGGGTCACGCGCCAGGGCTCCACCCGTTGCTGGTGCACCTGCATTTCGTTGTTTCGCATGTCAAAGGTGACATCAGACATGTGCAGGAAGTAGTTGGCGAAATACTCCTTGATCTGATACCCCTTGTATCCGCAGCATATGATGAAATCATTGATTCCGTGGTAGGAATATATTTTCATGATATGCCAGAGAATCGGCTTTCCACCCACTTCCACCATGGGCTTGGGCCGTGTCGTCGTTTCTTCGCTCAGGCGTGTGCCCAGGCCCCCCGCTAAAATCACTGCCTTCATGGTAGGGCGATGCCTCAATGGCTGCAAATCGGAATGGACTCGGGCAGGCGCCCTGATTCGGTCTGGCTGACGTAGGCATTGTGAAAATGCTTGACGCGATCTTCAATGCCTTCTCCCAGAACGGCGGGGCGTGTGGCCTGGCTGATTCCCGCCTGCACCTTGCGACAGATATCACCGTCCTCTGCAAATACTTTACGCGTAAAGGCGTGGCCATCGGCATGGATGCGTTCCATCATCTTCGCGCCCATTTCGGTGCCTTTCTTCAAAGACACGCCCACGGTTCGTGAATGCACGCGCGTGCGATCCACGGCAAGGGGATCGAAACGTTGTACGTGGAAGCTGTATCCCATGAAAGAGGTGACTGTGAGATTTGGAAAAATCAGATGATGGGTATAGTGCTCGAAGCGCCAAGGCCACTGACCAATCCTGGGCTCCATGCGTGAAAAGCGTGCCACCCACTCAGCATTGGCAGCGTGCTCAAGATGGCTGTGCAGGCGGTCATTCAGAAAGAAGAGGGGCGCTTCTTCTTGCCGGCTCATGCCATCGACCTGGGCGAACGTGCGGTTGTGTACGGCCGGCACGTGATAGCCCTCAAGGGAGTTTTCGATCACGACTTTCCAGTTCGCCTCAACGTCCTCCTGGAATTCATCGAGCACGGAGTCCATACCTTCACTGGCGCGTTCCAGAAAATCATACTGACTGCCCAGATAGTCCCGCAGGCTGGGACCTTGAGGGGAAAGCCGTACAAAAATGAACTGGCCCACGGCTTCGCAGGCAAACTCGGTCAGCTTGAATTTCTCGGGCTCGGCAACCACTTGGGGAAATGCTTGTTTGGCAGGTATTCCCACAGGGACACCTTGCCTGTCGTAAACCCAGCCATGGTAAGGGCAGCGCACGGCACCCTTGTGCAGTCCGGGCTCGCACAGCCGGGCATGGCGATGGGCGCACACATTCAGAAAAGCATGTGGCTTGCCCTGGGCATCGCATTGCAGCAGTAGACTTGTACCGCCCAGGCTCAGGCCACGGTGGGTGAGCCCCTGGAATTCGAAAAGCAGGCCAGCAAACAGCCAGCTTTTTTGAAACAGCTGGCCCTGCTCGAAAGCATGTTGACTCGGGTCACGGTAGGCCGCCAGTGGGATGGATTGAGTGGGCATGGAATCTTCAAGAAAAATGCAGCCAGTACTTGAGGCGTCAGGAGCCAGCAAGAGGCACTTTGAGGCAAGGTTTGCACCCTCCTCCCCTCTCTTGCTAGGCTGCATCGGTGCCTGGCAACCAATCGCCGCGCGGTGTCGCATACAGCATGGTGTCGTAGAAATAGCCGGCATGATGGCGCAAGAAGAAGGTATAACCCGGGGCCAGCTCATCGATGGTCTGGGCAATATCCAGCAAGTCGGTGGCGTAATGGTAGGACGCCACGGCAAGGCGCGGCCGGTTTTCGGCCAGCAGTCTCTTTGAGCCCTGCAGCGCGCGCGCTTCGAAGCCTTCCACATCGAATTTCATGAAGGTGGCGCGCTCCACCCAGTCGTCCACGGTCACGCAACGTATGCTGACATCGCCCTGATCTGAAATATGGCTACCCATGGTGCCTGTCTGGTGAAAGCGCAGGGTCTGGGTCTGGTCCGAGACGGCATAGTTGTGGGTGTGGAATTTCTCAAGCTTCCAGGGTGCCAGTTGCTGCAGGGCCTGGAAATTCTCGGCATCCGGTTCAAAGGCATGCAGGCTGGCATAGTTCCAGCCTGTGACGCCGAACAGCTTGTGCAGTATCGTGCCACGGTGTGCGCCGCAGTCCACGAAGTGCTCCCTGTTGCCCAGGGTGAAGGTGTTGCTCTCGCCCGCCAGTCCGAAATACTCATCCCTGGGACTTATGCGAATGTCGTTCATCCAGCGCCGATCATATTCGAGGCGCTGCAGCAGCACGCCATAAAGCGTTTCCCGGCTGTGATTGTCCCCCAGGCGTTGTGCCAGCTTCAGCCAGTCGTCGGCGCGCGCCAGGGTGTTGCTCCGGTAGTCCCTGATTTTTTCGTAGACCGCCACGGAGTTGAAGCAGGCCAGTACCTGGAATACATCCCTCAGCTCAAGCCCGGCGTGGCGGGCCAGATGCCGGCAAAAGCCGTTGGCAAACAGGCTGAGGCTGAAGTCCACCATCAGGGTATTGGCCGGAAAGCTTCCTGCCCGCTCGATAAGCTGGGCGGATTTGACGATGGGGATTCCTTCCACGGATTCCTTGCTGGTGTAGTCGTCCACGCCGAGGATGATGGATGCTCCCTGGTCCAGCAAGTACCTCAGATGCATGTTCCCCAGCAACGACTGGGGACCGAACACCACCAAGGGTCGGTCGTTCAACAGAGCGGGAGACTCTGGCTCCCCGGAGCGGGCAAAAGATTCGATCAGATGGGCGTAAAGGCTCATTTCAGCAATCAAGAGGTATTGTCATATTCTTCGGAGGGGGTGCGGCATCGCCGCAGATCCGGGTGTCAGGGCTCGCGCGCAGCCCTCTCCTTAAAAAGCAAAAGCAAGCCACGTCAACTGACGGTCAGTCCGCCATCCATGACCAAGGTAGTGCCAGTTATCCAGCGGCTGGCATCCGATAATAGAAAAACTGCGGCATTGGCAACATCCTCTGGTTTCCCGAATCCGAGAGGATAGTTACCTCGCTCTTTTTCCATGGAGCCTACTACGGTTGCTGTCGCCTCCAGTAGTGGTGTCTCAACTAATGCTGGAGACAAGCAATTTGCCCGTATTCGTCGCTTGACAACCTCCATGGCCAAGCAGCGCACCATTGCTATTAGTGCAGCCTTTGTGCCTGAGTATGCCGCTACTCCTGGAACCCCTATATGAGCCGCAATTGATGAGAGAAAAACCAATGAACCATCTGCGCTTATGAGGTTCCGTTTGAGTAGAGCCTGCGTTAGAAGCATTGGGGCATCGACATTGATGGCTTGGACTTCTCTGAGGTGCTGCTCCGATATCATGCGTACGGGACTCAGGCGAGAGATTCCGGCGCTGTGCACCACTCCATGCACCGGGCCTCCAATATGTGCGACCAGTCTTTCACGATCCCTTTCCAGGGTGAGGTCCGCCTGCAGCATTTCATGGGGCTTATCCGACATGGATTTCAACTGCTGCAGGCTGCTGGCCAGACGCTCTGGATTTCGCCCTATCCCCAGCACCTGGGCACCCATGCGTGCGCAAGCTAAGGCCGTAGCAAGGCCCAGTCCAGAAGTTGCGCCCGTCACGATGATGCGGCGGTCATGCAGGTGAAAGGGAGTGAAAGTCTCGTGGTTCATGAGGGTTATTCTTCGATCAACTCAGGAAGACAAGCGCCATCGATATCCATGATGCAGGCTCCCCATGAAAGGCCAATTCCAAATCCCGAGAGAAGTATTTTGTGCCGGTCTTGCGCAAGTGTATCGCGAAGTCGCGCCGTAATTGTTATCGGTAAAGTCGCACTGCTGGTGTTGCCAAAATCATGCAAAGTGCTTGGAGTTTGCTCGATAGTAAGTCCCAGCTTTTTCCTGATGGTCTCATTTATCATTCTATTCGCTTGGTGGAAAATATAATAATCAATATTATTCTTTTCAAGCTTGGCGTATTCGAGGATTTGCTGTATGGCAGGTGGCACTCTTTGTGTCGAGAAGCTCAGAACTGCTGGTCCATCCAGAGATAAATCATTGGGCCAATGGAGAATTCCATGTTCATCGCGGGTTGGAATGCCATGATGTATTGCGTACGGTTCCCTATGCCCCCCAATAGGCTTCATGATGGCCTTGTAGCCGCTGCCGTCACTATTGAGGTCAAAGTGCATGGGAGATGCATCGGCCGAGAACTCTAGCGCTGTCGCGGTTCCTGCATCTGAGAAGAGTGGATCATTGATGTTAGCCGATTTATCGCCCACCAGCAGCAATCCCTTCTTCACTCCACCTGCTGCAATCATGCTGCCCAGGAGGTGTAGTCCGAACGGATAACCCGAACAGCCCAGATTCACATCAAAAGCAATCGTTCCGTGTGGCAATCCCAGCCTGTCCTGAAGAATGATTGCGGTGGATGGAATCAGATAGTCGGGAGACTGTGTAACGACGATCAGAGCATCGATTTCGTTGCGCTGCCACTGCAGTTCGGCCAGCAACTTTTCTGTGGCAGCAAAGGCCAGGTCCGAAAAGCACTGCCATTCCGGGCAGATGCGCCGCGTCTTTATACCGATGTTGCGCACCAGCCTTTCACGCTCGGAGCGTTGCGATGGTGGGCAATCCTCCAGATTGGAGATCACCCGCTTGGGAACGCAACTGGACATGCCCGCAAAGCGGACGTTGTGCAGAGTGGACAGCGCCATGGTGGTTATCCCAGCAGCTTGTAGAGGTCGGTGATCGTCGAGCAGTTCTTGAGGTCGTCCCCGGTGATGGTCTTGCCGAATTCGACATCGAACATGACGATCACGCCCAGCGCAGCCAGGGAGTCCCACTCGGGCAGGCTCCTGAGCTCGGTTTCGGGGGTCACTTCGACTGCCTCCTGGAAGTCCACGGCGGTCAGAAAGCTTTCGATGAATTGGTCAATGGAGGGCATGGGATGGGTTCCTGAAAAAGGGCTACGCGCCCGTCTATGAGGGCAGACGCTTCGATGAATTTTCGCAGAGCGCCTCTGCGCCGGAAGGGTGAAACTGTAGGCGAAAGCGAGTCCTGTTCCGATGCTGTGCGGGGCGATGCTGTCTTGGCGGACCCGGGGGATGATGGCATATGGCTCCTTGGCGCGCTTCCTGTTTTGTAGCAGGCAGTAGCCGAGCCGCCTGGTAAAAGTGGAAGAAATGCGGTTTGCTCCCGCTTATCCAGGGGCCGTGTTTGCTGGCTTGCCTGCACGATGGCGGTATTTTTGCGGGTGTCGGCTTGGGGCCGGGCCTGTGGTGGGGCGCTTGCCCGCAACCTTGATGACCAAGATGAATACGACCGAGCATTTGCAGCAAGCCCGCCAGTTGCATGACCAGTGGCAGTTCGAGCAGGCTCGCCAAGCCTATGAAAGGGTGCTGGAGCAGGAGCCCGCCCATGCCGAAGCCCTGCACGGCATGGCCCAGCTGCTGGGTCTGCACCAGCTGTGCAGCGCAGAGGCGCTGCCCTATCTGGAGGCGGCCATCGGCGTGCGGCCTGCGGATTTTGGCTACTGGCGCCTGTACATCCACATGCTGATCCGTGAGGGGCTGCTGGACATGGCCATCTCGCTGATCAACGTGGCACGGGCCAACGGCATGCAGGAGATTGCGCTGGAGCAGCTGGAAAAGGATGTGGCTCTGGTGCAGGGCGCCCAGGCCGCAGCGTTTCTGGAGGAGCAGGCCGCGCGTTGGCCGCTGGGGCCGGCTGAGCCGGAGATGGCGCCTGCTGCCGGCGATGGCCGGGGCCGGGTGCCCGATGCGCAGCTGCGGCTGCTGATGCAGCTGTTCGCCCAGCGCGAGCATGCCGAGGTCAGTCAGCTGGCGGGGTCGCTGGTGCGCCAGTACCCCAAGAGCGGCCTGGTCTGGAAGCTCAAGGCGGCAGCCGATCATGCGAACGGCCGCATCGAGGCGGCCCTGCAGGCAGCGCGCCAGGCAGCCGTTCTGCTGCCGCGCGATGCCGAGGTGCAGTTCAACCTGGGTGGTATCTGCCTGCAGGCAGGCCACGCGGCCGAGGCCGAGCGTGCGATGCGCGCGGCTTTGGCGCTGCGGCCGCATTGGACCCAGGCTTTCTCGCATCTGGGCGATGCACTTTGTGCCCAGGACCGTACCGAGGACAGCCTGCCCTGCTATGTGAACGCGCTGCTGCTCGATCCCGAGGATGTGGACACGCTGTCGCGGCTGACCGCTGCGCTGCAGAAGACCGGACGGCTGCAGGAATGTGCGCAGTTCCTGGTGCTGCTCATGCAGCAGCGGCCCGAGGACCTGCGTTTGTGCCTGGCCAGCGCCCATGTGCTGGGCGAGGCTGGCTGGGAGCTGCAGGCGGAAACGGCCTATCGCATGGCGCTGCAGCTCGATCCCGGCAGCCTGGAACTGCTGCTGCATCTGGCGTTGCTGCTGTGTGCCGGCGGCCGACTGGGAGAAGCCGAAACCTGCTTGCGCAAGGCGCTGCAATTGCGTCCCGACAATGCGGTGCTTCTCTGCGAAACGGCCTTCACGCTGTTCGCCCAGAAGAAGTGGGATCAAGCGTTGGAACTGCTTGAAGAAGCGCTGCGCATTCAGCCTGATAGCGCTCGCGCACAGATCATCCGTTGCCACGTGCTGCTTGAAACCCGTGATCTGCCCCGGCTCGACCAGGCGCTGACGGCCGCGCTGGAGCGCTTGCCAGGTGACCGGGATCTGATGTTCCAGCGTGCCGCCTACTGGGACCGCTGCGGTGACGCCGCGCGCCACATGCAACAGCTGGATGAACTGGTGAGGCTGCACTCGGACTACGAGCCCGCCTACAGCGCGCGCCTGTTCGCCATGATCCATTCTCCTGAGGCCAGTGCAGCCTCGGTGGGCCGGGCCAACCGCGAATATGGCGCGCTCATGCGGTGCCACTCCGCGGGGCAGCAAGGGACCGGGCATGACAATGCCCGCGACCCCGGAAAGACATTGCGCCTGGGCTTTGTGTCCGGCGATCTTCGCGCCCATGCGGCCGCCAAGTTCTTCCTGCCGGTGATGCGCGAGCTGTCCCGGCACAGCGATCTGGTGTGCGTTGCCTATTGCAACAACGAGATCCACGACGAAGTCACCAAGGAGTTCCAGGGCCTGTTCCAGCTGTGGCGCGGTATCCGGGATATGAATGTGCAGTCGCTGTCGAACCTGGTGCGGGCCGACGGCATCGATATCCTGATCGATCTGAGCGGCCACACGCGCGGGCACCGGCTGGATCTGTTTGCCGCCAAGCCCGCGCCGCTGCAGATGACCTGGATAGGCAACCCCGGCAGTACAGGCCTGGAGAGCATGGACTACATTGTGCTCAGCGACCTGATCCTGGAAGATGAACTGCTCAAGACCCAGCTGACGGAGCGGCTGATGCGTGTTCCGCTGGCCTACGTCTTCGACGGAGGTATCCACCAGGAGGCCGTGGCGCCACTGCCGGCGCTGCGCAACGGGCATTTGACGTTTGGCTCCTTCAACCGCCTGTCCAAGATCAACCGCAAGGTGGTTTCTGTCTGGGGTGAGGTACTGCGCACGCTGCCCACGGCGCGGCTGAAGATCGCGGCCTGTCCCCGTTCCGGTCCTCCGCAGCACCTGCGCGAATGGCTGGCCGAGGAGGGCGTAGCCGCGCAGCGCGTCGATTTTGTGGAGCAGATGGGATTCGAGCACTATCTGCAGGCCCACCATGACATAGATATCTGCCTGGATACTCTGCCCTTCACCGGCGGAGTGGTAACCAACCACGCACTGTGGATGGGCGTGCCCACGCTGACGCTGATGGGGGAGCTGCTGGCGGGGCGGCAGTCGGCCGAAGTGATGGCTCGTGTGGGCCTGGACCAGGGCTTTGCAGCGCGGGACCTGGCGCAATTGCTGGACCAGGCTACGTTCTGGCAGGCACATTTGCCGCAGCTGCAGCAGATACGCCAGGGGCTGCGCGCACGCCTGCAGGACCTGGAGCCGCAACAGGCGGACATCGTGGCGCGCTCGGTGGCGATGGGGATGCGCCAGGCCTGGGCCCGCTGGTGCCAGGGGCAGGAGCCTGTGGATCTGCGTGTCTCCTATGAGGATCTGGGTCTGGCCGCTCCCGTGGCGCCCGTTTTGTAACAGCGAATCAGGCACCGCGCGGATGGGCCATGCCGCGCGGTGCAAAAAATCTTGTGAAGTCCCCCTAAAGTTCGCCGGGGCAGCTCCGAAAACCAACTCAGCAGAGGGACAAAAAGTCCTGAGCCCACCAAAAGCCGCGTAATTCGATGTGAAAGCGGCCGATGGTCGGATTGGGCCGCCGCCGCCCGCCTTGCGATAAGCGAGGGCACCGTGGCGGCGACGTAACTGACTTTACTAGGAGTTGTCACCATGGCCATGTCTATCAACACCAACGTGCAATCGCTGAACGCCCAGCGCAACCTGGCTACTTCGCAAAGCTCGCTGTCCACCACCATGCAGCGCCTGTCCTCCGGCCTGCGCGTCAACAGCGCCAAGGATGACGCCGCTGGCCTGGCCATCGCAGAACGCATGAATGCCCAGGTCCGCGGCATGAACGTGGCAGTGCGCAACGCCAACGACGGCGTGTCGATGGCCCAGACCGCTGAAGGCGCCCTGTCCAAGGTGACCGACGCTCTGCAGCGTATGCGTGAACTGGCTGTGCAGGCCCGTAACGGCACCAACGGCGCCAAGGACCAGGTTTCGCTGAACAAGGAATTCGTCGAGCTGGGCAAGGAAATCGACCGCGTGATCAAGGGCGCTGATTTCAACGGCAAGAAGATTCTGAGCACCGACTCCGGCGCCATCAACTTCCAGGTCGGCGCGAACACCTCGGCCAACGACTCGATCACGGTCACCACGAGCAACTTGGGCACGAACACCGACATCACGGCCATCACCAGCGCCTCGATCGGCTCCAACGCCACCACGGCTCTGGACGCTACCGCCCTGGCCACCGTGATCTCCAACCTGGACACGGCTCTGGACACGGTCAACTCCGAGCGCGCTGTGCTGGGCGCCACGCAGAACCGCTTCGAGGCCGTGGTCTCGAACCTGCAAGTGGCTTCCGAGAACACCGCTTCGGCCCGTAGCCGCATCATGGATGCCGACTTCGCTTCGGAAACCGCCAACCTGAGCCGCTCGCAGATCCTGCAGCAAGCCGGCACGGCGATGGTGGCCCAGGCCAACCAGCTGCCCCAGGGCGTTCTGGCCCTGCTGCGCTGATCGTAGTACGAGTCTGGCTGCCTTCCCAAGCAGGAGGCGGCCGGAATTCTCCAAACCCCAGGCATCTGCCTGGGGTTTTTTTTTGGCCGAAAGCGTGAGCAAAGAGGGTGTTCGAAGGGTGAATTGGCGCCGGATCATGGGCTTTATCGGCGCTTTGGCGCAGGGGCTTTTCCGCACAATCGTTGGCATCAGATAGGCAGAGCTGGAAGTCCTGGCGTGCTTTCTGGCGTTCTGGCGGCTTGGGGTCGTCGAACGGTTGGCCATTGTTCATGCCTAACGAGGAGCTGCCCCATGGCATCCATCATCAACACCAATCTTGTTTCGCTTAACGCCCAGCGCAATCTCAGCACATCCCAGTCGTCGCTGAGCACGACCATGCAGCGCCTGTCCTCGGGTCTGCGTGTCAACAGTGCAAAGGACGACGCGGCGGGCCTGGCCATTGCCGAGCGCATGAACGCCCAGGTGCGCGGCATGAATGTGGCCATGCGCAATGCCAATGACGGCATTTCCATGGCGCAGACGGCCGAAGGCGCGCTGGGCAAGCTCAGCGACAACCTGCAGCGCATGCGTGAGCTGGCCGTGCAGGCCGCCAACGACACCAACGGCACGACGGACCGTGGCTCGCTGGACAAGGAGTTCCAGCAACTGGCACAGGAAATCGCCCGTATTGTCGGCAGCACGAGCTTCAACGGCCGCCAACTGCTGGACAACAACAATCCCACCGTGTTCCAGGTCGGAGCCAATACCGGCGCCGACAACCAGATCACGATCATGGCCGTGAACCTGACAGGTGCTGCGCCTGGCGGTCTGGACATCACTGCGGGCACGCCGCCGACATTGGGCGGAGCATTGGGCTCGCTGCTCGGCGCAGGCAGCTCGGCCCCTGATGCACGCCTGTCCATGGCGGCCATCGATACGGCGCTGGACCAGGTCAACAACACACGCGCCACCTTCGGTGCAGCCCAGAACCGCTTTGAAGCCGTTATCTCCAATTTGCAGGTGGCTGCCGAGAACACTTCGGCCGCACGCTCGCGCATCATGGATGCCGACTTCGCCGCTGAAACCGCGAACCTGAGCCGCACGCAGATCCTGCAGCAGGCCGGCACAGCCATGGTGGCCCAGGCCAACCAGCTGCCCCAGTCGGTGCTCAAGCTGATCCAGTAAGAGGGAGCCCGCGGGGCTTTTGAGCCTGGCTGCGCGGGGCGTAGCCAAAAAAAGCCTCAGGTTCCAGAAAAACCGGTCGATAAGATACCGGGGAATGCTCTCGGGCATTTGGTGTGCGTGTTCGCAAGGACGCGCTCTGCGCTATGGCGCGGAGGTGTTCTGCACTTAGAAAGGGATGGTCATGGCCACCTTGAGTTCAGCTGGCATCAGCGGCAGCGGCCTGGACGAGACGATGATCGCCAAACTGGTGGCCCTGCAAAGGCAGTCACTGGTTCCGCTTCAGCAAAAAGCGTCTGTCCTGGATTCCAAGATATCCACGTTCGGGCAGATCAAGTCCCTGATGTCCACGCTTCAGGACGCGGCCACTTCGCTGGCCAATGCCGATACGTGGCGCCTGACCAATGCTGCCACGACCAGTACGGCCGTGGCGGTTTCGGTCACGGACGCCAATGCGCTGCCGGGTTCTTCGGTAATCTCGGTGGACAAGCTGGCGCGCAGCCAATCGGTGGCCACCGGCATCATGCCGAAGGACACGCAGTTCGGCGCGGGTAAGCTCACCATCACCATGGGAACCTGGAACACGGACGGAAGCCAGTTCAGCAACCCTGGAACACCGCTGGATATCGATATCGCAGCAGGCGCCAAGCTGGAGGACGTGGTCCAGGCCATCAACAGCAAGGGCGCCGGCGTGGTGGCTTCAGTGCTCAAGGATGCCCAGGGCGAACGCCTTGTCCTGCGCTCGCGCAGCACCGGTGCGGATGCGGGCTTCACTGTGGGTGCCAGTGGCGATTCCAGCCTTTCTGCTCTGGCGTTCAATGGCGCGGCCACCTCGGGCTCCGTGGCGCAGTACGCCCAGAATGCCGAGGTGACAGTCAACGGCATCAAGGTGCAATCGACCACCAACGAATTCAAGCAGACTCTGCCGGGTCTCAACATCACAGTGAACCAGGAGACAGCTCCAGCAACTCCGGTGACGGTGACGGTGTCTTCGGACACCGAGGGCATGAAGAAGAAGATCCAGGCCTTCATGGATGCCTACAACGCGCTCAACGACGCGTTGTCCAGTTCGACCAAATACGACGCCGAAAGCAAGGTGGCGGGGCTGCTGCAGGGTGATTCCACCACGGTGGGCATGACCAACAGCCTGCGCAGCGTGGTCTCGGGCTCGGTCGATGGCGGGGCGGACACGCTCAAGCGCCTGTCGGACATGGGCATTCAGATCCAGAAGGGCGGCAAGCTGGCCTACGGTACGACGGCCAGCGACAAGACCAAGCTGGACGCAGCGCTGAAGGATCCCGAGTCCATGAGCAAGATGTTTGCCGCGGTGGGTACGGACGGGCAGCCCAATACGCAAGGCCTGGCCGCGCGCATGAAGGATTTCACGCGCAAGGCGCTGGAATTCGATGGCACCTTCGACACCAAGAGCAAGAGCCTGCAGGAGCTCAAGAAGAGCAACGGCAAGTCCCAGGACCGGATCAACGACCAGGCCGATTCGCTGGAAAAGCGCCTGCGTGAGCAGTACGCGTCGCTGGACAAGAAGATGAGCGGCTATTCGGCGCTCAGTGCCTACATGAACCAGCAGGTTTCCCAGTGGAATAAATAAATAGGAGCAATGCGGAGCGGCGGTCGTGTTTTCTGTAACCAATGCCCGGTGCCTCTAAATTTTCAGGCATTGCAGCCGAAGAACAAGACATCAAGGAAACGAACATGTACACATCGCTCAACCGCCGTGCTGCAAGTGCCTACGCCCAGGTCGGCGTCCAGTCCTCCGTGGACGGCGCATCGCCCCACCAGCTGATCCAGCTGCTGTTCGATGCGCTCGAAAAAGCGCTGAACGCGGCCAAGGGAGCCATGCAGCGTGGCGACATCGGTGAGAAGGGTGTGCAGATCGGCAAGGCCGTGCGCATTCTGGAAGAAGGCCTGAAGGCCTCTGTCAATCCCGATGAAGGTGGCGAGCTGGCCCAGAACCTGATTTCCGTCTACGACTACAGCATCACCCAGCTGACGCTGGCCAATCTGCGCAACGACACGGCGCTGCTGCAAAGCGCGCAGGATGTGCTGGCTCCGATTGCCCATGGTTGGCGCGACATCGCCAACACGCCAGCCGTTGCCGGGACCTAGAAATGGAGCTGACATTGATTGACTTTTACCGTGCCATAGAAGACAGCAGCGCCAAGATGCTGCAGGCCGCACAGAACAAGGATTGGGAGGGGGTGACGCGCTACGAGGGCACTTGTGCCGTGCTGATCGAACAGCTGCGGCTCAAGTCGCATGACGAGCCGCTGGCGCCCGATCAGCGCAAGGAGAAGGCCCGCATCATGCAGCGCATCCTGCGCAACGATGCCCAGATCCGCACGCTGGCCGAGCCCTGGCTGGCACAGTTCGAGCACATGTTCGACGGCCAGCCCCACGCCATGCATTGAGCAGGGCAGATCGGCAGGAGCTGCATCCGCAGCCTTCCTGCCGGACACAAAAAAAACCGCCTGATGTTCAGGCGGTTTTTTTATTGGCGGAATCTGCGGATGCCAGCGGCGGCTGAGGCTTCCCACCCGGCCGCTGTGGACTGATCAGGCCGCAGGCGCGGGCTGCACCTGCAGTTCGCTGAGCATGCGCAGCAGAATGCGGTTCACGTCCTCGATCTCGAAGGCGTGTTCTTCGCGCAGCTGGCGAATCGGTGCGGGATCGTCGGACTCCAGCGCAATGGCCATGAGCAGGGCCGGCGCGTAGGGGCCGGTGCGCGTCACTGCGGCGTCGAAGACGCGCTCGGACACGGGAATGCGGCGCAGCGCGGTGGGCAGGGGTTCGCCCAGCAGCTGGTCCAGCTGCGAGAGCAGGCCCAGCAGATAGACCTCGCGCTGCAGGTCGTGGCTGATGCCGGCCTCGATCAGTCGCTCGGTCAGGCTGGCGCGCAGCCGGATGGCGGTGCGCACGGGCACCAGGCTGGGCTCGGTGCAGGCGTGGGGCAGCTGGTCGGACAGCCAGCGCTGCAGCGTGCCGTATCCCAGCATCACCAGGCCGCGGCGCAGCGAGTCCACATTGCCCCGCAGGCCCAGGGCTGCGGAGTTGGTGTAGAGCATGAAGCGATAGGCCAGGATGGGGTCCTCGCCCAGGATCTGCTCGAAGGCCTCGATCGATTGCTCGGCATCGACGGCGCGCATCAGTGCGAGCACGGTGTCGCGGCTGGGCAGGGCGGCGTGATGGCGCTGGGCATGCAGCGTATCGGCCACGGGCCAGCCGGCGATGGCGCCCGCATGGAAGCTGTCCAGGCACAGATCGGTCAGGGCCAGGCTGTCCAGCCCCTCGTACATCTGGCCGCCCAGCAGTTGCAGGGGCGGCAGGGTGGGTGCGGGCCTGGCGGCCTGCTTCAGGGCCTGCAGCTTGGTCGGTGCCTGGGCTGCCTGCGCGGCCTGTTGCAGCGCAAGCGCTGTCTGGTTTTGCATGCCTGAGGCGCCTTCGGGCGGCAGGTGCAGCAGGCTGCTGGCAAACCAGTGGGCGGCCTGGGCGTCGGGCACATCGGACAGCGGCCCGCGCCACACCAGCATCAGGCCGCGCGCATGGGCCTGGCGCACCAGGTCGTAGATGGCGGAGTCCTGCAGCCAGTCGCCGCGCACCTCGATCCAGGGGCTGCCCTTGGAGGCGTTTTCCAGCAGGTCGCACAGCACCTGGCGCGACTGGGGCGACAGAAGTACCGGCGGCGACTGCGTGCCCCAGGTCTCGCGCAGTATGCGCAGCAGGTGGGCCACGTCGGCCTGGACGCCGGGTTCCTCGTGAAGATAAAGCTGCACGCCCGCCAGACGGCGGGCCTGGTTCCAGAGCGGCCTATAGCCGAGGGTCAGAGAGCTCAGGACGGACTGGACCATGGATGCATGCGCGGGTGGCTATCAGTTGATGAAGTTGAACAGTGACAGTTTCTGGATCGAGGCATAGGACTGCAAGGCAGCCTGCATGCCCACCTTCTGCATGTCCACATCGGAGAGGGCCTTGATCATATCGATGTCTTCGGCCCGCGAACGCGCCGCTTCCTGCTGGTCCGCCTGGTTCTTCATGTCGTCTTCAAGGCGGTCGGCGCGGTTGAGCTGGTCGCCGGCGAAGCTGCGCATGGCCTGGACGCGGCTCATGCCGGCATCGAGTTCATTGAGGCCGCGTGCCAGCCCTTGCTGCAGGCCGCCAGGGTCCGTGCCGCCGTTCTTGACTGCGGAAATCACGCCGTCGAGCACGCTGAACAGGTCGGTGCGCTGGCTGGGCGCCAGCTTGAAGGTGTCGCCGGTGGCCGGGTTGCCCGAAATGCCGACGGACATGCCGTCCACGGTGAGTTTGCCGTCGGCGGGGAAGGCCGTACCGGCGGGAACCTTGTTGGTTGTGGTGCCCCCGGGGGCGGGCAGGGGATTGAAGGCGTCGATGCTATAGGTGACGGCGTTGGTGACCGGGTCCTTGACGAAGGCAATGGTGTAGGTGTCACTGGTCAGTTGACTGGGATCCGTTACGGTACCCAGGCTCGCGTAGGCGGAACTGCCGGCCACCGACTGGCGCGAGACGGAAAACACGCCGTTGCCCGTAGGCACGTTCATCCAGGTCGAGAACCCGTCCAGCGCGATCGGCAGCCCGTTCTCGCCGCCTGTGCTCTGGCCTGCCTGCAGCTGGGAGCTCGCGCCAGGCGTGGCGCTGGTCAGGGGGTCTTCCTTGCTGCCCAGTCCCCGGAAGAGAGGCATGCCATTGGAGTCCTTGGCATTGGCGTAGCTCAGGACCTGGTCGCGCAGGCTTTGGAGTTCCTGCACCAGCGCATCACGGGCCTTTTGGTCATAGGAACCGTTGCCTGCCGCCAGGATCTTGTCGCGGAAGTCCTTGAGCGCGTCCTGGGCCGTACCCAGCTTGGATTCGCCCTGGGCGATCACATCGCGCTGCAGGCCCAGCACGCGCTGGTCGTTTTCCGAGCGGGAGATGCGCGTGAGTGCGCGTTCGGCCTGTGCGGCGGCCACGGGGTCGTCGCTGGCGCGCACCACGCGCTTGCCGGAGGTGGTCTTTTCCATCAGGTCCACCAGACTCGTGTTGCGCGAGTTCAGGTTGTTGATGGTGCTTTCGTACATGTTGGCCGTGCCAATGCGGGAGATGCTCATGGTGGAATACTCCTGTCCTGTGATCAGCGGCCTACGGTCTGCAGAACGCTGTCGAAAATGCTTTGCGCGACCTGCAGCATCTTGGCCGAGGCCTGGTAGGACTGCTGGTACTGCAGCAGCTTGGCGGCCTCTTCGTCGAGGTTCACGCCCGAGACGGCCGTGCGGTCCGCCTCCAGGTTCTTGGCAATGGTCTCGGACAGCTTGGCCGCGTACTGCGCGCTCTGCGTGCGCGTTCCGACCTGGGCCATGGCGGTGGAAAAACCGTCGCTCAGCGTGGTCGAGCCATCGAAGAGCTTGCTGTCGCGCAGGGCCAGGAAGGAGCTGGCATTGCCCGCATCGCGCTGATAGGCCGTGCCGTACTGTGGGTCGGTGGCCTTGCCCAGCGTGACCTTGTCGCTGGTGGTTCCGTTGATGGCGGGCGTGCCGGTGATCTTGACCTGCAGGCCCGGTGCCAGCTGTATCGGCTGGCCGGAGGTGTAGAGACCGGTGGCGGGAATGCCGCCTGCGGGTGCCGGGGTGATGGTGTATTCCAGCTGCCCGGTGGCGTTCTTGCTGAACGACACCTCGGCGCCGGCAAAGCCTGCCAGGTTGAAGCCGGCACTGACCTGGATGCCGCCCATTTGCAGGGTCGCATCGCCCAGCGACTTGATGCTGGCCGCCACGGGGTTGGCCACGGCAAGGTCATTGGGCGAGTGCACGGCGGCCTGAATGTCGTGGGCGCCCGCCGCCATGGGGCGGAACAGCACGGTGTTGCCCGACACGCCTTCGGCCTTGAGGTCGAAGCGCAGGCCGTCGATCTCCTTGGAGCTCAGGTCGGTCATGTCGGTGAAGTCCGTGACCTTGCCGTCCGACAGGCGGATGACCTTGCCTGCCGGCGCCGTGCTGCCGAAGACGATCTGGTAGTCGGATGCCTTGAGCTGGCTGGAGTCGACCACCGTGGTCGTCGGCGTGGTGGCGCCTGTCCACTGCGCGCCCGTGGTCGAGCCGTTGCTGACCATGGACAGCTTGAACAGATTGCTGCCGCTTTGTCCCGACAGCGTCAGGCCCAGGTTGTTTTGCTCGTTCAGCGAGTCGCCAATGGCCAGTGCCATGCGGCCCAGCAGGTTGCGGCCCTCGGTCAGGTCGCTGCCCTGGAACTGCAGCAGGCCTGCGATCTCGCCGCCACCCAGCATGGAGGGCGTCAGTTCCACGTTCTGGCCGCCGGGCTGCTGGAAGTACAGGGCCATCTTGCCGCTGCCCGGGAACTCGGTGGCTTCCTTGAGCGTGAGCTGGGCGGAATTGGGTCCCAGCACCAGCGGCTGGCTGCCGCCCACGAACAGGCTGATGCTGCCGTCGTCCGCAGGGATCTGGCTGGTCTGCACGTATTTGTTGATGTTGCGCACCAGCTGGTCGCGCTGGTCCAGCAGGTCGTTGGGCGTCTGGCCCGAGGCGATGGAGCGGCTGATCTGCGCATTGAGTGTGGCCACCTGGCCGGCCAGGCTGTTGACCACGGTCACATCGTTGCCCATCTGCTGCTTGGCGCTGTAGTCCAGCTCGTCCAGCTGGGCCGATGCCGAGCGAAAGCGCGCCGCCAGCTCGTTCATGCGCGTGAGCACCACCTGGCGCGCCGACGGGTCGGTGGGCGCACCGGCCACGTCGCCGAACGAATTCATCATGTCGGTGATCGCCGCGCCCAGGCCAGTCTTGCCGCCGCCGAACACTTCCTGCATCTGCGCCAGCGAGGTGGCACGTGCCGAGTCGGCCGCCGACACGGCGCTGGCCGTGGCTGCCTGGCGGTTGAGCAGGTCATTGAAGTTGCGCAGGATGGTGTTCACATCCACGCCATTGCCGATGTAGCCGCTGCCCATGTTCTGGCCCGGCGAGGTCTGGAAGGCCACGCTCTGGCGCGAATATCCGGCCGTGTTGACGTTGGCGATGTTGTGGCCTGTGGTCTGCAGGGCGATCTGGTTCGCCATCAGGGCGCGGGACCCGACGTTCAAAAGGCTCATGACGTGTTCTCTGGTTAGGCTTGGGCACGTGCCGCGCTCTGCACGGCGCTCTGGATGGCGCGGCTGAGCTTGCTGGCGTATTCGGGATCGGTGGCGTAGCCGGCTTTCTGCAGCTCGGTCGCATAGGCCAGGGCCGAGTCGGTCTTGCCCATGGCTTTCTCGTAGCGCGGATTGCTGGTGATCAGGCGCGCGTAGTCGCGGAAGGATTCCTCGTAGGAGTCGTAGGCGCGGAACTTGGCCGTGACCTTGCGCGCCACGCCGTCGATGTATTCGGTGGTCGTGACCTCGGCGACCTTGCCCGTCCAGCCCTTGCCGGCCTTGATGCCGAACAGGTTGTGGGCATTGCTGCCATTGGCATTCTTGATTTCGCTCTTGCCCCAGCCGGTCTCGTGTCCGGCCTGGCCCAGCATGAAGGCGGCCGGAATGCCGCTTTCCTGCGCCACGCGTGCAGCGGCGTCGCCATGGTGGGCGACGAAGTTGTCACGGCCCTTGGGCGCGGGCGCGTAGGCGTTGACGGACTGGGCCGCGCTGCTGCGGCTGCCGCTCCAGGCAGCTGTGGTGCCATTGGCGCTGCCGGCCGTGCTGCGCCAGGCGATGCGGCTCATGCTCAGTGTGGAGGGCACGGAGATCTCGGCATCCTCGGCGGCTTCCGAGCCCATGGTGCGGGCCAGCTGTCGCGTGATGGCATCCGACAGGCCGCCGGGCTGGCCCGACATGGCCACCGACAGCTGCTGGTCCAGCATGTCGGTGCTCAGGTTGCCCTGTGCGCTGTCGAGCAGGCCGGACTTCATGGTGGCCTCGCGCATGCTCTTGATCATCTCGCGCATGAACAGCGATTCCAGCTGCTTGGCGGTTTCCTTCGCGGCCTGCGGACTGTTCTCGCCGGCCGCGAATTTGAGTGCGTTCAGGGACCGCGCATCCGCCGCCAGCGCATTGCTGGCCGCAGTCTGCGATCCATTGGGAAGTGCGATGCTCATATCACCTCCAGTTCGGCGTTGAGGGCGCCTGCTGCCTTGATGGCCTGCAGGATGGCCAGCAGGTCCTGGGGCGTGGCGCCCAGCGTGTTGAGTGCGCGCACCACGTCTGTCAGTTGCGGGGAGCCAGGCATGTTGATGATGTTGCCGGGCTCCTGCTTGATCTGGATGTCGGACTTCTGGGCCACCACGGTCTGGCCCTGCGAGAAGGCGCCGGGCTGGCTGATCACCGGCGTGGTGCTGATGGTGATGGCCAGGTTGCCATGCGCGATGGCGCAGGGGCCCAGGGTCACGGCCTGGTTGAGCACGATGGAGCCCGTGCGTGCATTGATCACGACCTTGGCCGAGGGCTTGGAGGTCTCGATCGGCATCTCCTGGATCTCGGCGATCATGCGCACGCGCGATCCCGGGTCCTGGGGCGCGGACACGCGCACGGTGCGCCCGTCCAGCGCCTGTGCCACGCCCTGACCCATGCGCTGGTTGATGGCGCGCACCACCTTGTCGGCGGTCTGGAAATCGGTGGCGTTCAGGCCCAGCGTGATGCTGTCGCCTTCATTGATCGGGGTGGGTACGGCGCGCTCGACCTGGGCGCCCTGCGGCACGCGGCCGGCGCTCAGGTGGTTGATCTGTACCTTGGAGCCGCCGGCCGAGGCGCCGGCGCCGCCGACCACGAGGTTGCCCTGGGCCAGCGCATAGATCTCGCCATCGGCGCCGCGCAGCGGCGTGGCCACCAGGGTGCCGCCCTTGAGCGACTTGGCATTGCCCACGGAGGAGACCACCACGTCGATGGCCTGGCCCGGCTGGGCAAAGGCCGGCAGTTCGGCGGTGACGATCACGGCCGCCACGTTCTTGAGCTGCAGCTGGCCCGAATTGCCTGTGGCGGGCAGCGAGATGCCCATCTGCTCCAGGTAATTGGCCAGCGCCTGCTTGGTGTAGGGCATCTGGGTGGTCTGGTCGCCCGTGCCGTCGAGGCCGACCACCAGACCGTAGCCGGTCAACTGGTTGCTGCGCACGCCCTGGATGGCAGCGACCTCTTTGATGCGTGTTGCATGCGCCGGCAGGGTCAGCATGCTGGCGCCGAGGGCGGCGGCAACCCAGAAGGGGCGCTGCGCTTGGCGCAATGTCAGGAGCATGGACAGTACTTTCATGCTGTCCATTCTCCGGAGAATCAGAACGGCATAACGTTCAAAAAGAACCGGGACAACCAGCCAATTGACTGCGCTTCCCCGGCCTGTCCGCGGCTGCGCGATTCCACGCGCACATTGGCCACCTGGGTCGATGCGACCAGGCTGCCGGGCTGCATCGTGCGCGGGTCCACCGTGCCCGTGAAGCGCAGCACATCCACGTTGTGGTTCACGCCGATCTGCTTTTCTCCGGCGATCACCAGATGGCCGTTGGGCAGCACATCGACCACCGTCGTGCTGATGGCGCCCGTGAACGTGTTGTCGCTCGACGTCGAGCCCGAGCCCGTGTAGTCGTTGTTGTTGTTGAAACCGATGTTCGAGCGGTCCTTGAGATTGGCCAGCGCATTGCCCGAGAACAGCGGCAGCGCAGAAATCCCCGCCGTGGTCTTGTTGGAGCGCTTCAGACCCGAATCCGACTTCTGGCTGGCCGTCACGCGCTCCACGATTTGCACCGTCACCATGTCCCCCACCAGGCGCGCGCGCCGGTTCTCGAAACCGGGACGGTAGCTGGCGGCATTGAACAGGCTGCCCGTAGGGCTGCCCGCCACGGGCGCGGCCGGCATCAGCACCGGTGGTGCCGTGGACGGCATGTCCACGGGCGGCGGGTCATTGAGCGTCGTGCAGCCCGACAGGACTGCCGCCAGCGCCAGGCATGTGCCCGTCGCGGAAAGGGAGAAGGTTCGTTGGGTCATGGCGATGTTCCCGGGTTCAATGGTTCATGGCTGCGCATGCAGACCCCACCCTCGAGAACTGGCATGTCCCAGCCCAGGGACACCGAGGAAGGGCCGCCCCGCACCGAGGGTGTCGTCCCCCTCCCGCGCAGCGAGAGAGGGGGAAGCGGCGAAGCCGCTCAGGGGGAGAGATCGATTACAGCTGCGCGAGCTTGGCCAGCATCTGGTCCGAAGTCGTGATGGCCTTGGAATTCATTTCATAGGCGCGCTGGGTCTGGATCATGGTCACCAGTTCCTGCACCACGTTCACGTTCGAGCCTTCCAGGTAGCCCTGCTTGATCATGCCCATGCCGTTGACGCCGGGCTGGCCCTGCTGGGGCTGGCCCGAGGAAGCGGTCTCGGTGAACAGGTTCTGGCCACGCGGCTCCAGGCCGGCCGGATTGATGAACTGGCTCATCGCGATATTGCCCACCTGCTGGGGCGCGGCCTGTCCGGCCATGGTCACGCTGACCACGCCCTCGGGGCTGATCGACACCTTGGTCGCGCCCTGGGGAATGGTCACACCGTTGGCGATGGGCATGCCGCTGGCCGTCACCAGCTGGCCCTGCGCATCCACCTGGAAGGAGCCGTCACGGGTATAGGCCGTGGTGCCGTCGGGCATGTTGACCTGGAAGAAGCCGTTGCCGTCGATGGCCACGTCCAGCGCATTGTTGGACTGCTGCAGGGCGCCCTGCAGGAAATTGCGCGAGGTGGCCACCGTGCGCACACCCAGGCCCAGGTGCAGGCCCGTGGGCAGCTGGTTCTGCTCGGTCGTCTGCGAGCCGGACTGGCGCAGGTTCTGGTAGATCAGATCCTCGAACACCGCGCTGGCGCGCTTGTAGCCCGTGGTCGAGACGTTGGCCAGGTTATGGGAAATCACGTCCAGCTGGGTCTGCTGGGCTTCCATGCCGGTCTTGGAGATGAACAGTGAATTGATCATGGCGTTTTCCTTTTCAGTGCTTTCAGCCGTTCATGCTCAAGAGTTGGCTGGCCGTCTTGTCATTGGTTTCTGCCGTCTGCAGCAGGCGCATCTGGGTCTCGAACTGGCGGGCGGCGGCAATCATGCCGACCATGGTCTCCACCGAGTTCACGTTCGAGCCTTCGATGGCGCCGGACAGCAGGCGTGCGTTCTCGTCGTTGGGCAGCGGATCGCCGTCGCCCGTGCGGAACAGGCCGTCATTGCCGCGCACCAGCGCGGCGTCCTCGGGCGGCGTGGCCAGCTTGACGCGGCCCACGGCCACGGGCAGCTGGTTGCCGGTCTTGGCGGTCAGCGTGCCGTCCGAGCCCAGCGTGATCGTGGACTCGGGGGGAATGTCGATGGGGCCGCCGCCGTCGGACAGCACGGCCTGGCCGTTGCTGTTGACCAGCTGACCCTCGGGGGAAACCTCGAACACGCCGTTGCGCGTGTAGGCCTCCTGGCCATCCAGGCCCTGAACGGCGAACCAGGCGCGGCCCATGGCCATGGCGTCCAGTGCGCGGCCCGTGCGCTGGGTGGGTCCGGGCGTGTCCACGTAGCCGGAGGTCGCCTCCAGCGCGAACACGCGCGTGCCCGCGCCGCTGCCCTGCAGGGGCACGGAGCGGAAGGTGGACATTTCGGCCCGAAAGCCATTGGTGCCGGCATTGGCCAGGTTGTGGGCCAGCACGGACTGACGCTGCGCCGCTGCGTTGGCGCCCGTCATGGAGGTGTAGATGATGCGGTCCATGCCGGCTCTCCTGACTCAGTTCTTGGCTATCAGCGCAGGTTCACCAGGGTCGAGAAGACCTGGTCCTGGGTCTTGATGGTCTGGGCATTGGCCTGGTAGGCGCGCTGCGCGGTCATCATGTTCACCAGCTCGGCGGTCAGGTCCACGTTGGAGTCTTCCAGCGCTCCCGAGCGCAGCGAGCCGAAGGTGCCCGACTCGGCCGTGCCGTTCAGCGCCGGGCCCGAATCCGAGGTCTCCACCCACTTGTTGTCGCCCACGGCGCCCAGGCCCTGGGTGTTGGTGAAGGCGGCCAGGGCCAGCTGGCCCTCGGTGCGCGTCACGCCGTTGGAGTAGGTGGCCACGATGGAGCCATCGTTGCCGACATTGATGCCGGTGAGCGCGCCTGCGGTGTAGCCGTCCTGCTTGAGGCTGCTGACCGCGAACTTGGAGCCGAACTGCGAGACGTTGGAGAAGTCCAGCGTCACGCCCGCCGTGCCGTTGATGGTGCCGGGCGTGGGCGCGTTGGGGTTGCTGCTCTTGATCTGCACGCCAGTCACAGGGCTGCCGCTGGTGATCTTGCCGGAGGCATCGAACACCAGCGTGGTCAGCAGGGTGGCGACCTTCGGGGGCGATGCCGTCGGATCGTCCAGGCCGTCATAGACCTTCCAGGTGTTGGATGCTGCGTCCTTCTCGAAGTACATCTGCACCGGCGTGGGCACGCCCTGGCTGTCATAGACGTTGATCGAGGTGCCATAGGTGGCGCGCGGCGTGGCGGGCACGGGCGGCGTGGCGGTGGAGTTGCCGGCTGCGGGCGTGGCGCGCGCATCGAGGTTCAGCGACACGTCGATCTTGGTCGTGGTCTTGGCAGCGATCGGCTGGCCCGAAGGAAAGACCATGGGCACGGGCTGGCCGCCGGCCAGCACCTTGCCCGTGGTGGCGTCCACGGGGTAGCCCATGACGTTGTCGCCCTGCACGGTCTTGAGGTTGCCCTGCTTGTCCAGGCCGAAGTTGCCGGCGCGCGTATAGGCCGTGCTGCCGTCGGGCTGGCGCACGACGAAGAAGCCGTTGCCGTTGATGGCCACGTCCAGGTTGTTGCCCGTGGTGGTGATCGGGCCCTGGCGGAACTGCTGGGTCACGGCGGCCACATTGACGCCGATGCCGCTGTTCTGGCCGCTGGCCGAACCCACGGCGCTGGCCACGGCCTCGGCGAACTCGGCGCGCGAGGACTTGAAGCCCGTGGTGTTGGCGTTGGCGATGTTGTGGCCGATCACGTCCAGGTTCTTGCTGGCGGCGTTCAGACCCGAGAGGCCTTGTTGGAATCCCATGGTGTGCTCCTGCGATGTATTTGGGTGGATGGTGCGGGGGTCAGTACACGGCCTTGACGGAGGCGTAGGCGACGTTGGTGCCGTCGTCCAGCTCCAGCGTCAGCTTGCCGTCGGTGGTGCCTGTGGCGAGCACCGCATGGGGCGACAGCGTGGTCGAGGCCACGACCGTGTCGGCATTCGTGGCCTGCACCGTGTAGCGCAGCTGGCTGGCATCGCCCGTGTACTTGCTGCCGTCCCAGGTGAAGTAGTTGCGGCCAGCGGTGCCGCTGCCCAGCTCGACGGTGTCCACCAGCTCGCCGCTGGCGGTGGTGATCTGCACCTTCACGTCGGCGGCCGGGCCTTCGAGGTCGAAGGCAGCCGTATAGGACTTTTCCTTGCCCACGCCCAGGGTGTTGCCTTCGGTCAGCACGGTGCGGCCGATCATCTGCGTGCCCTGCAGCACCTGCATGGCGGTGAACTGGCCGGCCATGCTTTCCATGGTCTTGTTCAACTGCTGGATGCCGGTGACGGTGTTGATCTGCGCCATCTGCGAGGTCATCTGCGCGTTGTCCATGGGATTCATGGGATCCTGGTTGTTCAACTGCGCGACCAGCAGCTTCAGGAAACGGTCCTGCGCCGCCGCGGGGTCGGTGGTCGAATTGCTCGTGGCGGACTTGTTGTTGATGTCGGCCGTGCTGGCGACGCTGCCTGCGCCATAGATCATGGGAGTGGCTCCTGGAAAGTGGTGCGGACGGGGCTCACTGGCCCATCTGCAGGGTTTTGAGCAGCAGCGACTTGGTCGTGTTCATGACCTCGACGTTGTTCTGGTAGGAGCGCGAGGCCGAGATCATGTTGACCATCTCGTCCACGGCGCTGACGTTGGAGTGCGTCACATAGCCTTCGGCATCGGCCAGCGGGTGCTGGGGGTCGTGGATGCGGCGGCCGGGCGTGTTGTCCTGGCTGATGGCGCTGACGCGCACGCCAGAGGAGCCTTCCTCGCCCATGGCCACGGTCTGGAAGACCACCTGGCGCGCCTGGTAGGCCTTGCCGTCGGGGCCGGCCACGGCATCGACGTTGGCCAGATTCGAGGCCACGACGTTCAGGCGCTGCGATTGGGCGCTGACGGCACTGCCGGAGATGCTGAAGATGGAGAACATGGACATGGGAAAGCTCCTGTGGTCTGTGGCGCCGGCTTACTGGCCCTGGATGGCCGACAGCATGGTCTTGGCCTGGCCGTTCAGAAAGCGCAGCGTGGCTTCGTAGCGCACGGCGTTGTCGACGAAGTTGGCGCGTTCGCGGTCCAGGTCCACGGTGTTGTTGTCCATGTTGGTCTGGGCCTGCACCGAGTAGCCGAGATGGCTTTGCGCGCTCTGCCCCGAGGCGGCAGCAGGCAGCGGAATGTGGCCGCCCTGGCTGACGCTGGCCAGCGTCATGGGCGAGGGGCCGGAGGTAACGGCCGTCAGCGCCTCGCGGAAATTGAAGTCGCGTGCCACATAGCCCGGGGTGTCGGCATTGGCGATGTTGCTGGCGATTGCACGCTGGCGCTCGGCGCGCAGCACCAGCGCCTTGCTCTGGAAGTCCAGTCGTTCAGTCATCTTGTCGAGCATGTCGGCCTCGCCCTCTGGGATTTGCGGTGATCGGTTGACGAAATGGCGGCAGCCCACGGACTGCGGCATGCGTCGATTATGGAAATCGGGCCCGAACGCTAAAGCGCGAAGAAAGCGCGTTTGCCTGCGCAGTTCGGCGCTTCGGAAAAGAGCGCTCGTCCTATATTTGCTGGCATCGCTCCAGGTGTCCCACCCATCCTGACGGGAGGCCGGAGCAAGTCAGGAGCCACAGCCATGCCGAACTTCAGCACCGCCCATTCGCCATCCGCCGTCCGAGCCCTCGCTCGCGCCGCCGCATGCGCTGCGCTTGCCGCTGGAGCGTCGCTGGCAGGCCCTGCCTTCGCGCAAAACGCTCCTGACGGTGCAGCCCAGCTCAGCCAGATCGGCCAGCGCTTTGCCGACGAGGCCCTGCAGCAAGGCATGGCCGGCGCGGGCGCCTTGCCCCTGCGCATGGAAGTGCAGATGGGCCAGCTCGATCCCCGCCTGCGCCTGGCCGCCTGCGCCAAGGTCGAACCCTATTTGCCCGCAGGCTCGCGCCTGTGGGGCCGTACCCGCCTGGGTCTGCGCTGCCTGCAGGGCGCCGTGGCCTGGAATGTGTTCCTGCCCATCACGGTCAAGGCCTGGGGGCCGGCCTGGGTGCTGCAAAACGGCGTGCCTTCGGGCCGCCCGCTGTCGGCCGACGATGCCGTCCAGGCCGAAGTGGACTGGGCCGAGGAATCGGCCGCCGTCTACGCCAACCAGCAGGACTGGGTGGGTTTGGTGGCTTCCCGCCCGCTGGCCGCAGGCCAGGCGCTGCGCCAGAACATGCTGCGCACGCCGGCGCTGTTCGCGGTGGGTGCCGAAGTACGTGTGCTGGTCAACGGTGGTGGTTTTTCCGTCACATCGTCGGGCAAGGCCATGTCGGCCGCCGGCGAAGGCCAGACCGTGCGGGTTCGCATGGATAATGGCCGGCTCATCTCCGGGGTAGTGAATCCCGAGGGCGTGGTGCTGGTCCAGTAAAAAAACCTCAAGTTTTGTTCCAGGCAGTCGAAAGCTAGGCACAGCGCCTCACGCCGCCAGGGCGATTGGAGAATCAAGATGAAGATAGGTCAAAAACCGGAACTGCCCGCCGCTGCCTCCCAGGCTGCCGCCAAGCAGCCCAAGACAGCCAGCACCATTGCCACCGAGGAATCCTCCGCCCAGGCCCAGCCTGCCAAGGCGGCCGGTGTTCCCGTGTCGTTCTCGACCTCGGCCCGCGCACTGGACCAATCTGGTCGCGCCACGGCCGATTTCGATGCCAACCGCGTCAAGGAAATCCGCGAAGCCATTGCCAACGGCACCTTCCGCGTGAACGCCGACGCCGTGGCCGACAAGCTGTTGGCCAACTCCGAAGAATTCCTCTCGCACTCGCGCGTCTGAGCGCGGGTTCGGTTCTTTCTCGGTTTTTTCCTTCCGGCGCGAGCACGCGCTTTCTTTTTTCAGCAAGGCCTGTCCCATGACTCTCAGCGAGATGCTCGATTCCCTGGACGCGGTGGTCCGGATGGTGTCCGCCTCGCTGCAATCGAAGGATGCGGTCGCGCTGGAGCAGTCCAGCACCCGGCTGCGCGATGCCATGGCGGCGTTCTCCGAACTGGCCCGGCGCTTCAGCGCGGCCGACTGGACGCAGGAGCTGCGCGAACGCGCCCAGGCGCTGGGCGAGCAGATGGCCATGCAGCGCGACCAGCTGGCACGCATGGCCGTGGTGGCCCAGAGCCAGGCGGCGGCGCTGATTCCCCAGACTTCGGACCAGGCCACGTATGGACGCGACCTGTATGGACATCCCCATGCCGGACCGGGCAAGGCGCGCATCTACCACTCGGCCAGCTGAAGCCGCGTCCCTTTTTTCTCTCTCTTCTCTCTCCTCTTTCTTCCCGCTGCTCAACCCTCCGGCATCCGTGCCCGAGGGTTTTGTCTTTTCCGGGCTGGGATTCGGCTGAATGAATCTGCGCAGCGGGCGCAGGCATGGCTGGAGCTCGGGCGTGCCCATCCATGCGCGGGATGAGGCTGCGCTTGGTCAAAGAGGAGGAGGCGGGGGGATGCTGGATGGCCGTGCGCAGGAAGGGCGGCCAGGAATGAGGGACGGCCAGAGGCCAGATCCGGGGAAAACGAAGCAAGGACCCTGAAGACGGCAAGATCCGAAATGCGCGGAAATGACGCTGCCATGCAATGGCAATGCAAGCGCAATGGCGCGCGCAAATCCCGTTCGGTCTGCGGTTTGCGGTCTGCGATCTGAGAGGCAAAGAGGGTCCGGCCGGGGCCGGACGTCCTCACACCTGCATGTTCATCACGTCGGTATAGGCCTGCACGAGCCGGTTGCGCACCTGCATCGTGGCCTGGAAGCCGATCTGCGCCTTTTGCATGGCGATCATGGTTTCTTCGAGGCTGACGGCCGGGTTCTCCAACTGCACCTCACGCTGCAGCTGGCTGGAGTTGTTCTGGGCTGAACTGACGGACTGCAGCGCGCCTTGAAGGGCCTGGCTGAAGCCGCCAGCCGCCACTTTGGTCGATGCGTCGCCTGCGCCCACGCCTTTGGGGAGCTGGGTGCCGTACAGGGGAGAGGTGGTACTGGGGATGCGAAGGTCCATGACACATTCCATCGGAGTTAGCAAGATGACGAGATCGTAGGGCGGCAGGGTTTTCGCATCGCGGCAAATAGACGGCCAAACGGCGCGCTTATCGGGCGAATGTGAAGCGGCGGACTTCGAATAATCGACAGCACGCTAGGGTCCTGTGTGTGCAGGGCTCGAACACCTGGAACCAAGATGTCTGCTGTCGCTGAAATCCCTGTCCCTCAAGCCACTCCCGTGCCCCAGCCTGCCTTGCAGCAGCGCTGGACGGCCATGGACCGTGGCGCGCGCCTGCGTTGGGGCGCGATCGCCGTGCTGCTGGTCGTCGCCCTGGGTGCGGCGGCCATGTTCTACCGTCAGCCGGACTACAAGGTGCTGTTCTCCAACCTGAGCGACAAGGATGGCGGCGCCATCGTCGCCCAGCTGTCGCAGATGAACGTGCCTTACCGCTACACGGAAGGCGGCGGTGCCATCCTCATCCCGTCCGACCGTGTGCACGATGTACGCCTGAAGCTGGCCACCCAGGGCCTGCCCAAGGGTTCGGTGACGGGTTTCGAGCTGATGGAGAACAGCAAGTTCGGCATCACCCAGTTCCAGGAACGCCTCAATTTCCAGCGCGGCCTTGAAGGCGAGCTGACACGCTCCATCCAGGCCCTGGCCGCCGTGCAAAGCGCACGCGTGCACCTGGCCCTGCCCAATCAGAACGGCTTTTTCCGCGAGCAGCAAAAGCCCTCGGCCTCGGTGCTGCTGAGCCTGTACCCGGGCCGCGTGCTAGACCGCACGCAGATCGCGGGCATCGTGCACCTGGTGGCCTCCAGCGTGCCCGAGATGGCGCCCACGGCCGTGAGCATCCTGGACGACTCGGGCAAGCTGCTGTCGCAGTCGCCCGACGGCAACGCCAACGCCGTGGACATGCAGCAGCTGAACTACACCCAGCAGATCGAGCAGCAGTACGTGCGCCGCATCCTGGAGATCCTGGAGCCCGTGGTCGGCAAGAACAATGTGAAGGCGCAGGTCTCGGCCGAGATGGATTTCAGCCAGACCGAATCGACTTCGGAGCAGCACCGCCCCAACCAGTCCTCCGACGCGGGCGTGGTGCGCAGCCAGCAGGTGGTGGAGAGCACGGGCGAGCAAAAGCCGCCCCAGCCCACGGGCATTCCCGGCGCCACCAGCAACCAGCCGCCCCAGAACGCTTCCGCGCCCGTCAACGGCGCCAATCCCGCGCCCCAGGCGGCCGACGGCCAGAACGCCGCCCGCGCTGCCAGCAAGCGCGAGTCCATCACCAATTACGAAGTGGACAAGACCGTGCGCCACACACGCGGCAGCACGGGCAGCATCAAGCGCCTGACGGCCGCCGTGGTCATCAATGCGCCCCTGGTGGCTGCCCCTGCGCCGGCCGCTGCCGGTGCGGCAACCGATGCAGCCACCGTCGCTGCCGCCGCACGCGGCCTGACGGCAGCGCAGCAGGCGCAACTGCTGACCCTGGTGCGCGAGACCGTGGGCTACAGCGCCGAGCGCGGCGACTCGGTCAACCTGGTCAGCACGCCCTTTGTGCAGGACGAAGTGCCCGCCGATGTGCCGCTGTGGCGCCAGCCCGAAGTGCTGGCCATGGCCCGCAGCCTGGGCGTGCCCATCGGCCTGGCCCTGTTCGGCGCCATCTTGCTGCTGGGCCTGGTGCGACCCATGCTCAAGGGCCGCAAGACGGTGGCCGTGGGCGGACAGCTCAATGCCATCGAGGGCGAGCAGCTGGACCGTCCGGCGCTGGCTGCACCCGCTGTCGATCTTTCGCCCACGCAGGAGCAAGTGCGCCTGGAGCAGGCGCGCCAACTGGCCAAGCAGAACCCGATCGCGGTGGCCAACATCGTCAAGACCTGGATCAACGGCGAGGCCACCTGAGCCTCTCAAAACACGGATTGCTGAGATATGGACGAACGAGGCCTGAACGACGCCGCCATCTTGCTGGTCTCCCTGGGCGAGGAGGAAGCGGCCGAGGTGTTCAAGCACCTCACCCCGAAGGAAGTGCAAAAGCTCGGCGAGACCATTGCGCACATGCGCGGTGTCTCGCGCGAGAAGGTGGACTTCGTCATCAACCGCTTTGCCGATGACGCGGCCGCGCAAAGCCTGCTGGTGGACGACGCCAGCGGCTATGTGCGCTCGGTGCTCAAGCGCGCCCTGGGCGACGACAAGGCGGCGCTGCTGATCGACCGCATCCTGCAGGGCGGCGATGTCTCCGGCATCGAAAGCCTCAAGTGGATGGACCCGCTGTCCGTGGCCGAACTGCTGCGCGGCGAGCATCCGCAGATCGTGGCCGCCATCCTCGTGCACCTGGAGCACGAGCAGGCCGCTGCCGTCCTGATGCAGCTGCCCGAGCGTTTCCGCAGCGAAGTCATGCTGCGCGTGGCCACGCTGGAAGGCATTCAGCCGACCGCGCTCAAGGACCTCAACGAGGTGCTGTTCCAGGTGCTGGCCGGCGGCGACAAGATCCGCAAGACCTCGCTGGGCGGCGTCAAGACGGCGGCCGAGATGATCAACAACCTCGGCGGCAATGCCGACGTGGCCGTGCTGGACACCATCCGCAACTACGACCCGGACCTGGCCCAGAAGATCATGGACAAGATGTTCGTGTTCGACGACCTGGTCAAGCTGGACGACCGCTCGGTGCAGCTGGTGCTGCGCGAGGTGGTGTCCGAGACGCTGATCATCGCGCTCAAGGGCGGTTCGATGGAAGTGCGCGACAAGATCCTGGCCAACATGTCCATGCGTGCCGCCGAGTCGCTGCGCGAGGACCTGGAAGGCCGCGGCCCGATGCGCCTGTCCGAAGTGGAAGCGCAGCAAAAGGAAATCCTGAAGGTGGTGCGTCGCCTGGCCGAAGAAGGCCAGATCACCATCGGCAGCGGTGCGGAAGACAGCTATGTCTAACGGCATGAACTCGCGCTTCATCCCTTCCGAGGAGATCGACGAGCGCCAGGTGGTGCAGTGGCGCTTCGGCGCCGTGGACCACATGGGCGGCCTGAAAAGCCTGCCCAGCCTCGCGGGCCTGCCGGACATCCAGGGTGCGCCCGCCGCATCCGGTGCCCAGGCTGCGCATGGCGGCGCGGGCATGGCGCGCGCGCCTGCCTCCGCGTCGGGCTTTCACAGCCTGTCGCTGCCCGGCCGCTCCGATGCGCCCCGGCTGGAGGCCGACTCCATGGTGCTGGATGTCGAAGCCGACACGCCGGGCGCCCCGGCCTCCACCGCCCCCGCAGTGGATGAGGAACAACTGCATGCCCTGCTGGAGCAGGCACGCGCCGAAGGCCATGCCGAGGGCCTGGAGCAGGGCCGCCAGGAAGCCCGGCAGCAGTGGCAGCAACACATGGATGACTACGTCTCCGGCACGGGCCGCGAGACGGCGCAGCGCGTGGACGCGCTGCTGTCCGGCCTGGATGCCGGCTTCAAGCAGCTGCAGACGGATGCAGCGCAGGAACTGCTCAACCTGGCCTGCGACATTGCGCGCCAGGTGGTCCGCCAGGAGCTGCGCAGCCAGCCCCAGGCCCTGTTGCCCGTGGTGCGCGAGGCGCTGGACATGCTGGCCGCCGACGGCCGCGCCGCCACCGTGCGCCTGAACCCCGTCGACTTCGCCGTGCTGGACGAGGCGCTGCGCGCCGAGCATGGCGCCCAGTCCAAGGTGCAGTGGATCAGTGACGCCTCCGTCGCCCAGGGCGATGTGCGCGTGGAATCGGGCGGCGCCCAGGTCGATGCCGGCATGGACAAGCGCTGGCGCCGCGCCGTGGCCGCGCTGGGCCTGGTCTCCACCTGGTATGACGGAGAACGCGATGCCGGTTGACGCCCCGCTGGCCGACGCCGCCAAACTGACCCCCGAGCCTGCCGCCAAGCCCTGGCAGCAACTGCTGTCCAATGCCCGCGCCCGCCTGCAGGGCGACATTCCCCTTGAAACCCACGGCACGCTCACGCGCCTGACCGGCCTGGTGCTGGAGGCCACGGGCCTGCAGGTGCCCGTGGGCTCGCAGTGCTGGATACGCCAGCAGGGCCAGGACCCGGTGCTGGCCGAGGTTGTCGGCTTTGCCGGCGAGCGTGCGTTTCTCATGCCTGCGGGCGACATCCAGGGCCTGTCCAGCGGCGCCATCGTGACGCCGGCCGAACCCTTTGTCGCACCGCTGCGCTTTGGCGACGGTGTCGAGCCGCCCGTGTCCCTGGCGGCCGGCGTGCTGCGCCTGCCCATTGGCAGCGGCCTGCTGGGCCGTGTCGTGGATTCGCAGGGCCAGCCCCTGGACCATGGCGGCCCGCTGGCCGACGTGAGCGCCGATCTGCTGGACCGCAACCCCATCAACGCCATGGACCGCGACCCGGTGCGCGAGACGCTGGACACCGGCGTGCGCTCGCTCAACGCCCTGCTCACCGTGGGCCGGGGCCAGCGGCTGGGCCTGTTCGCGGGCTCGGGCGTGGGCAAGTCCGTGCTGCTGGGCATGATGGCGCGCTACACCCAGGCGGACGTGATCGTGGTCGGCCTGATCGGCGAACGCGGCCGCGAGGTCAAGGAATTCGTCGAGGACATCCTCGGCGCCCAGGACCGCAGCCGCGCCGTGGTCGTGGCCGCGCCAGCCGATGCGCCGCCGCTGCTGCGCATGCAGGGCGCCGCCTATGCCACGGCCATTGCCGAACATTTCCGCGACAAGGGCCAGCATGTGCTGCTGCTCATGGACTCGCTCACCCGCTATGCCATGGCCCAGCGCGAGATCGCCCTGGCCATTGGCGAGCCGCCGGCCACCAAGGGCTATCCGCCGTCGTGCTTTGCCAAGCTGCCGGCCCTGGTCGAGCGCAGCGGCAACGGCCTCAACGGCGTGGGCTCGATCACCGCCTTCTACACCGTGCTGTCCGAAGGCGATGACCAGCAGGACCCTATTGCCGACGCGGCGCGCGCCATTCTGGACGGCCACGTCGTGCTGTCGCGGGCGCTGGCCGAGTCGGGCCACTACCCGGCCATCGATATCGAGCAATCGGCCTCGCGCGTGATGCACAACGTGGTCTCGCGCGAGCACTTCGAGCTGGCACGGCGCTTTCGCGCTGTCTATTCGCGCTACCAGAAGGGGCGGGACCTGGTCCAGGTCGGCGCCTACATGTCGGGCTCGGACCCGCAGATGGATGAGGCGATACGCCTGCAGCCGGCCATGGCGGCCTTTCTGCAGCAAAGCATGTTCGAGTCGGCTTCCATGGACGAGAGCATCTCGGGCATGGCTGCCGCACTCGGTGGGCAGTGACGCGGCGACGCGGAACTGCCAAAACGCGACCAACGCGATAACGAACACAGGGAGGAAACCCCGGTATGTCGTCCTTGAATGCCTTGATGGTGGCCATCGATGCCGCGTCGCGCAAGCGTGACGAGGCGCGCCAGGCGGTGCAGGAGCGCCTGCGCTCGCAGCAGGCCGCGCAGACGCAAATGGAGCAGCTGCAGCACTATGTGCAGGAAATGCAGACGCGCTGGGGCGCGCAGGAAAACCAGTCCGTGCAGCCCGAGGTCATGTTCCACCAGTACCAGTTCATGGACCGCCTGCAGCACGCCATCGGCCTGCAGACGCGGGTGCTGGCCGACCTGGCGATCCGCCTGGAGGCCGCGCAAAAGGCCTTGATGGCCTGCGAGCTGCGGGTCAGCAGCCTGCGCAAGGTCGTCGAGGTGCGCCGCCGCGATCTGGCGCTGAGCCAGATGCGCCGCGAGCAAAAGGAGACCGACGAACGTGCGGCCATCCAGTTTTTCCGTCGCAGCTTCGGGCTGACATTCCAGGAGGCTTGACGCATGTCCACCAACCAGATCGAACAGCGCGCCGATGCGCGCAGCGCCATGCAGCGCGCCATGGAAGGCGTTCGCTCAGCGCGCGGCACGCAGCCGCCCTCCAACGACCAGGCCGCAGGCTTTTCTTCGTTGCTGGCGGCGATGGACGGCATTGGCGGATTGCCGGCGCTGGCCTCGGGCGCCCTGGGCCAGGCCTTGGGCGAGGACGGCAGTGCCGCTCTTTCCGCGCTGTCCAGCCTCAAGGGCGCAGCCAAGGACGGCCTGAAGGATGCCGCAGACCTGCTGGCCGATCCCGGCCTGGCGCAGGGCCTGCTGCAGCAGCCGCAACTGCCGCTGCAACCGCAGGCGGAGCCGACCGATATGACCACCTCGGCGCAGGCCGATGCCATGGCGCTGGCTGCCAACGGCCAGGCGCCCTGGCTCAGCCTGGTCGGGCAGACCGCCCATCTGGATGGCAAGGGCGACCGTGACATGCTGCAAGGCGTGGCGGGCGACTGGCTGTCCGGCCGGGGCAGCGCCGCCATGATGGCCCTGCGCCAGGAGCAGGGCGCCGTGGCGCACGCGGCCTTCCTGGCACCGCAGTCCGCAGCTGGTGATGCCGCAGGCACGGCGCTGGCCACGGCCAGCGCCAACGCTGCGGCCCTGGCTGCCGCTGCGGACCCGAATGCAGCCGGAGCCCTGACCGATGGCGCTGCGCGCAGCATCCAGGCACAGGCCCAGGCCGCCGATGTGCTGGCCGCCGTGCAGTCCGATGCGGCACTGACGGCCGCCGCCGCACGCACGGCAACCACCGCCCAGGCCACGCATGAACACACGCCCCAGGCCCTGGCGGGCGGTGTGCGGCAGGACGCGGCCCTGGCGTCGGGCATTGCGCTCAACGGCATGGCCGCAGTGCGGCCCGAAGAATGGCGCGGCCTGTTCGAGCGAGCCCGGGAGGGCGGCACCGCCTCCACGGAGTCGGCGGCGAACGGACTGCACGGCGTTGCGGCTGCCGTGGGCGCGGCCCATGCCGGCCAATCCCTGGGCCAGCAGGCGGCCGGCCAAAATGGCGCGGCCTTTGCCCAGCCCGACGCCCAGGCCCAGCCGGGCAATTCCACCGAGCGCGAGCAGCAGGTGTCCGAGCAGGTGGCCTTCTGGGTCCACAACAAGAACCAGAACGCCTCGCTGTCCGTGGAGCATGAGGGCCGGGCCATCCAGGTGCAGGTCAGCCTGCAGGGCAACGAGGCCCATGTGCGCTTTGGCGCCAGCGAAGCCCAGGCGCGTGACTGGCTGGGCAATGGTGCCGACCAGCTGCGCGAGCTGCTGCAGGCCCAGGGCCTGCAACTGGCCGGCGTCAGCGTGGATGCGGGCGGCCAGTCCGGCAGCGGCGATTCGGCAAGACAGGGGGCCGACGCCCAGGCGCGCCAGGGCCGCGTGAGCGCCATGGTCGATGCCGCCGGTGTCACGGGCGGCAATGGCGCCGCACAGGCCGGCGGTGGCCGTGCGGCAGCGGGCGGGGTGGATCTGTTCGTCTGATTCTTCCTGCGCTTCTTGCGGGGCGGCGCATGCGCCGTTTCAGGGTTTTCACAACAGGCCGGGTGGCGACAAGCTGCCCGGCCTGTGGCGTTTGAGGGCCATCAAGCCAGCGAGAAACCGGGGTTTCATGCGCTTATTCAGGCCATGGTCCGGGGTCCAATCGCCGAATAATTCCTGCCATGGGCCTGCTGCGTCATGGCGCCGCGCATGAAGCGCGAGCGCGTGGCGGTCCCGCTCACCCAGAGGAATTCCAGTGTCTGCCACACCCAATGCCGCCAACAATGCAGCTCCCGCCCCGGCCAAGGGCAAGAAGCTGATCGTGCTGATCGTCATCATTGCCGTCCTGGCCATAGGCGCGGCCGCTGCCTTCATCCTGCTGTCCAAGCGCCACAGCAGCGGCGATGAGGAAGAGGGCAGCGCCAGCAAGGCGGCCGTTACCGTGCCCACCTTCCTGCCGCTGGACAACCTGGTGGTCAATCTGTCCGATACGGGCGGCGACCGCTTCGTGCAGATCGGCATCACGCTGGAGCTGGCCGACGAGAAGACGGCCACCACGGTCAAGCAATACCTGCCCAGCATCCGCAACGGCATCCTGATGCTGGTGTCCCAGCGCACGGCCGAGGAGCTGCTGGAGCGCGAAGGCAAGGAGCGCCTGGCCGCCGACGTGCTCAACGAAGTGTCGGCCCCGCTGGGCTACGGCAACCAGGCCAAGGCCAAGAAGCGCAGCCGCGACGAGGATGCCGAGGACGAAGACGGCGAGCGCCGCCGCTCCTCCGCTGGCAAGAACCCGGTGCGCCGCGTGCTCTTCTCCAGCTTCATCATCCAGTAACCGGGGAGGCCAGGCGCCATGAGCGATTCGTTTCTCTCCCAGGAAGAAGTCGATGCCCTTTTGGAGGGCGTGACCGGCGAGAGCCAGAAATCCACGACCGAGGAGGTCGAGGCGGGCATCATCCGCCAGTACGACATCTCCAGCCAGGAGCGCATCGTGCGCGGGCGCATGCCGACGATGGAAATCGTCAACGAGCGCTTTGCCCGCAACTTCCGCATCGGCCTGTTCAACTTCATCCGCCGCAGCCCCGAAGTGTCCGTGGGCACGGTGTCGGTGCAGCGCTACAGCGCCTTCCTGCGCGAGCTGGTGGTGCCCACCAACTTCAACATCGTCGCCATCCGTCCGCTGCGCGGCAGCGGCCTGGTGGTCTGCGACCCCTCGCTGGTGTTCGGTGTCATCGATACGCTGTACGGTGGCACGGGCCGGCTGCAGACGCGTATCGAAGGCCGTGACTTCTCGCACACCGAGCAGCGCGTGATCAACCGCCTGGTCAACGTGATCTGCGAGGAATACAAGAAGGCCTGGCACGGCATCTATCCGCTGGAGCTGGGCTACCAGCGGTCGGAGATGCAGCCGCAGTTCGCCAACATCGCCACGCCCAGCGAAATCGTCGTGTCCACGGCCTTTCAGCTGGAGATCGGCGACATCTCGGGCTCCATCCACATCTGCATGCCCTATGCAACGCTGGAGCCCATCCGTGATGTGCTGTATTCCTCGACACAGGGCGACTCCATCGAAGTGGACCGCCGCTGGGTCAAGGTGCTCAAGCGCGAGATCCAGGCCGCCGAGGTGACCCTGGTGGCCGAACTGGCACGTGCCGACGCCACGGTGGAGCAGCTGCTGGCCATGCGCCCCGGCGATTTCATCGAACTCGACCGCGAGCCGCTGATCCGCGCCTCCATTGGCGGCGTTCCGATTTTCGAGTGCCAGTACGGCACTCACAACGACAAGTACGCAATCCGCGTCGAGAACTGCCTGCGTGGCGCCGACGCTGGCTGGATGGGAGAAAACAATGGCAACTGAAGATACGCAAAAGCCCGCTGGCGATGATCCGTTCTCGGGCTGGGCAGAGGCATTGGACGAGCAGCGCGAGCGCGACGCCAAGCTGGAAGAGGAGCAGGGCGGCCCGCTGACGGGCGAGCCCGTGCGTCCCTACGCCGGTGGCGCCGATGTGCCGGTCAACGACATCAACATGGTGCTGGACATCCCGGTGCAGCTGTCGGTGGAGCTGGGCCGCACCAAGGTGCCGATCAAGTACATCCTGCAACTGGCCCAGGGCTCGGTGGTCGAACTCGACGCACTGGCCGGCGAGCCCATGGACGTGCTGGTCAACGGCTACCTGATCGCCCAGGGCGAGGTGGTGGTGGTCAACGACAAGTTCGGTATCCGCCTGACCGACGTGGTCACGCCGTCCGAGCGCCTGCGCCGGGTCAGCCGTGGCTGAGAGCGCTGGCATGGGCCCGCTGTGGCCGACCCTGCTCACGGTGGTGGCTCTGGTCACGGCCATGGCCGCTCTGCCCTGGCTGCTGCGCCGCTTCCAGCAGCGCACGGCTGCGCTGCGCGGTGCCGCCGGCCTGCAGTCGCGGGTGCTGGGCGCCGTGGGCGTGGGCCCGCAGCAGCGGGTGGTGACGGTGGAAGTGGGCGAGGGCGCGCAGACCGTGCGTCTGGTGCTGGGCGTCACGGCGCAAAGCATCCAGTGCCTGCATGTGCTGCAGGCCCCGGCCCCTGCTGATTTTTCGGCTGCGATGGCGCAAGCGCGCAGCCTGCCTGCGGACGGTGCGAATGTCTGAATATTCCTGCAAGCGCCCGGCGCGCACGCTGAGCCAGGCCGCTGGCGCCGCAGCGCTGGCGCTGTGCTGCGCCACACCCCTGGCCTCCTGGGCACAGGGCGCGCCCGCCAGCCTTCCGCTGGTCATCGGCCAGGGCAGCGGTGGCACCAGCTTTTCGGTGCCCATCCAGACCCTGCTGTTCTTCACGGCGCTGTCCTTCCTGCCGGCCATCCTGCTGATGATGACGGGCTTCACCCGCATCGTCATCGTGCTGTCGCTGATGCGCCAGGCGCTGGGCACGCAGTCGGCGCCGCCCAACCAGGTGATCATCGGCCTGTCGCTGTTCCTGACGCTGTTCGTCATGGGCCCCACCCTGGACCGCGTGTACCAGGAGGCCTACGTGCCCTACACCACGAATGCCGTGACCTTCGAGCAGGCCATTGAGAAGGCCGAGGCGCCCATGCGCGACTTCATGCTCAAGCAGACGCGCCAGTCGGACTTTGCGCTGTTCGCGCGGCTGGCCAAGCTCGATGCAGGCGTCACCAGCGAGACCGCACCGCTGCGCGTGCTGGTGCCCGCCTTCGTGACCAGCGAGCTGAAGACCGCGTTCCAGATCGGCTTCATGATCTTCATCCCCTTCCTGGTCATCGACATGGTCGTGTCCTCGATCCTGATGTCCCTGGGCATGATGATGCTGTCGCCCGTGCTGGTGGCCCTGCCGTTCAAGCTCATGCTCTTCGTGCTGGCCGATGGCTGGAACCTGCTCATAGGCTCGCTGGCCGCCAGCTTCGCCGTCTAGCCCCGCTCTTTCTTTGGAAATCCTTCCATGACCTCCCAATACGTGCTCACCTTCGGCCGCGAGGCACTGACCTTGCTGCTCATGATCTCCATGCCCGTGCTGGGCGTGGTGCTGGCCGTGGGCCTGGCCGTCAGCGTCTTCCAGGCGGTGACCCAGGTGCATGAGGCCACGCTGGCCTTCGTGCCCAAGCTCATCTCCGCCGTGCTGGTGTTTGCCATTGCGGGCCCGTGGATGCTGAGCACGCTGGTGGACTTCATCCGCCGCACCATCGAGACCATTCCGCAGGCGGTGGGCTGAGCCCTTCGCCGCGCACTGGAAACGCCACTGTGATCACCTTCAGCGAAGCCCAACTGGTGGCGTGGCTGTCGCCCGTTCTCTGGCCGTTTCTGCGCGTGCTGGCCATGTTCTCCGTGGCCCCCGTGTTCTCGCAGCGCGTCATTCCCATGCGGCTGAAGATCGGCCTGGCCTTTCTGGTCGCGGTGTGCGCGCAGCCCGTGCTGGGCGACCAGCCCGTGATCGGCATCAACTCGCCACAGGCGCTGGGCACGCTGATACAGCAGGTCGGCGTGGGGCTGGCCGTGGGCTTTGCGGTGCGCCTGGTGTTTGCCGCCGTGGAGGTGGCGGGCGAGGTGGTCGGCCTGCAGATGGGCCTGAACTTCGCCAGCTTCTTCGATCCGACCACGAATGCCCAACTCAGCGCGGTGGCGCGCTTCATGGTCCAGATTTCCACGCTGCTGTTCATCGTCATCAACGGGCACCTGCTGGTGCTGATGGCCGTGCTCAAGAGTTACGAGGCGTTTCCTGTGGACGGCAGCTTCCTGCAGGCCATCAACCAGATGCGGCTGCACGAGATGGGGGCGGCGGTCTTCGCCAGTGCCTTCTGGATCGCCCTGCCCATGGTCGCCATGCTGCTGTTCGTGAACCTGGTGCTGGGCATCATTTCGCGCGTGGCACCGCAGATGAACATCTATGCCGTGGGTTTTCCGGTCACGCTCACCGTGGGCCTGACGGGATTGATGGCCACGCTGCCGCTGCTCGAGCAGCCCCTGGTCGCCTTGCTGCAGCGCGGCATTGCGGTATTTGGCACTTCAATGTAAGCAGTTGTGAAAAACAACAGATTTACAGGCCTGTCGGCCGCAAAAGCCTCAGATCAGCTGGTTGTGGATGGCGTAGGCCGTGAGTTCGGCATTGCTGCTCATCTGCAGTTTTTCCAGCACGCGCGCCCGGTAGACGCTGACGGTCTTGGGGCTGAGCATCAGCTCGGTGGCGATGTCGGTCAGCCGCTGCCCGGCCGCGATCTTGATCAGCGTCTGCAGCTCGCGCTCGGACAGGCTTTCATGCGGCACCTGGGGTGCGGGCTGGGCCAGGCTGTCGGCCAGCATCTGGGCCACTTCGGACGTCAGGTACTTGCGCCCCGTGGCCACGGTACGCACCGCCTCGATCAGCAGCACCGGGTCGCCTGCCTTGTTGGCGTAGCCCTGCGCGCCCGCCTTCAGGCAGCGCAGCGCGTACTGATCCTCGGGGTACATGGAGACCATGAGCACCTTGATCAGCGGATGGGTTTCGCGCACGCTGGCCAGGGCTTCCAGGCCACTGCGGCCGGGCATGTTGATGTCCAGCAGCAGCACGTCGCAGGTGGCGGTGCGCAGCTGTTCGCGCAGTTCGGCATAGCTGCCTGCTTCGGCGGTGACGCTGATGTCCACTGCCTCGGCCAGGGTGTCACGGATGCCCCGGCGCAGCACCGCATGGTCGTCGCACAGCACCACGTGGATCAAAGTCGGCCTCCTGGAAAAAGGGTCACGCCGCCATGGCGTTCAGCATTCATTGCCCGGGATATTAGGGCAAGTGCCGCCATCGTCCAGCGGAATGGAGACGATGACCGAGGTTCCTCGCCCGGCTTGACTGCTGACATCCAGCCAGCCCTGAACGGTGCGCGCACGCTCGCCCAGACCGCGCAAACCGAAGGATTCGGGCTTGTCGCGCGCGCCTTCGGCCAGGCCCACGCCGTCGTCCGTCACCTCCAGCGTGAGAAAGCCTTCGCGGTCCGAGAGATCGATGTCCACATGGCGCGCCTGGGCATATTTGCCGACGTTGGTCAGCGCCTCCTGGGCCGTGCGGTAGGCCACGACCTGAATGTCGGGCGCGATGTCCATGCTCTCGCGGCTGCTGCGCACCCGGGTGGGCACGCCCGTGCGGCGCTCGAAATTCTCGGCCAGCCACTGCACGGCGGCCACCAGTCCCTGGTCCAGCACGGGCGGGCGCAGGTTCATCATGATGCGCTGGCTTGCACCCAGCGCATGCTCCAGCATTTCCAGCGCGGCCAGCGCATGCTCGCGCAGTCCGCCCTCGGGCGCATTGCGCGCAATCCAGGCCACATCGAACTTCACCGAGGTCAGCGAGCCGCCGATGTCATCGTGGATCTCGCGGGCAATGCTGGCGCGTTCACGTTCGGTGGAGGTCTGCAGATGCTCGGTCAGATCGGCCAGGCGGCGCTCGGACGCCGCCAGCTCGGCCGCCGCGCGGCGGCGTGCCAGGCGGGCCTCGTGCACTTCCAGCGCATGCGAGACCACATGGGGCAGGCGCGTGATGTGGTCCTTGAGCAGGTAGTCGCTGATGCCCTCGCGCATCACGTCCACGGCGGCCGACTCGCCGATGGCGCCGGACAGCAGCACAAAGGGCGGATGCCCGGGCTGGCTGCGCACCAGCTCCCAGGCGTCCAGCGCCGTGAAGCCGGGCAGGTGGTAGTCGGCCAGGATGAGGTCGAATGCCTGGCTCTGCAGCGCGGCTGCGGCATCATCGAGCAGGTCGACCGCGACAATCTCGCAGACCAGTCCGCCGCGCAGCAGGCTCAGCCGCGCCAGCGCCTGGTCGGCCGCCGAATCCTCGATGTGCAATATGCGCAAGGGCTTGTGCGGTGGTCTGGCATCCCCGGGGGCGCTATCATGAGATACATTTTGGAACATAAATGCAAGTGGTCGTGTATATCAAGGGATGCGCTGCATTCCTGGGGACGATTGACAAGGGCTGGCCATGCTGCAGAGCGTGGCGAACATTGGGCTGAAACGCTGGTGGTGGAGTAACAATGCAGTCAATGCACAAGCCTTCGGGCGAGCCTGCCGTCCCCATGCCCGTCATGGTGGCCGCAGACCTGCAGGATGCCTTGCTGGTGGCGATGCGCGATCTGCAGCGCCTGGAAGGCCTTCTCAATCATGCAACGCAGAACCTGCTGGACCGTTTCGACGAGACCCACGGCCAGCTGGCCGGTGAGGCGCTAGGCGCCTTGCCCGAGCTGGACGCCGCGCGGTCCACGCTTCGGTTGGCGGTGACCGAGTTGCAGTTTCACGACATGTCCTCCCAGTTGATCGCCCATATTACGAAGATTTTGCAAGGCTGCGCGTTCCAGTTGGCCGCAGCCACCATGGGCGTGGACGAGGGGGAGGACGATTCCCTGGGCCTGCCGGCGATACCCGACCGGCCCAATCCCGTCACGCAAAGCGAGATGGATGCTGGCTCGGTCGAGCTGTTCTGACCGCTGACCATGCACTCTTCTACCTTTTATTGCCCGTCTGTTGGAGCTATACATGCGATCGATTCTGGCTGTTGATGATTCCCCCTCGATGCGAAAGATGGTGGCGTTCACCCTCGCAGGGGCGGGATTTCGCGTTGTGGAGGCGGTTGACGGCGTGGATGCGCTCGAGAAGGCACAGCTCGAACAAGTCGACCTGGTGCTGGCCGACCAGAACATGCCGCGTCTGGATGGCATCGGCCTGACCCGCAAGCTGCGCGAAGACCCCAAGTTCCAGAACACGCCGATTCTCATTCTCACCACCGAATCCAGCGATCAGATGAAGCAGGCCGGACGCGCCGCGGGCGCCACGGGCTGGCTGGTCAAGCCCTTCGATCCAAACCGTTTGATCGAAGTCATTCAGAAAGTAATGCGTTGAGCCGATAAGTACGGGCAACAGGAAACAGCAGGACCAAAGATGGCGGATCTACACCAGGATGGGGCAGGAGCGGGCGCAGACTTCGACCTGAGCCAGTTCTATCAAATCTTCTTCGAAGAAGCGGCCGAGAACCTCGACCAGATGGAGCAGATGCTGCTGAATCTGGATCTGTCAGCGGCCAATGACGAGGAACTCAACGGCATCTTCCGATGCGCGCACTCGATCAAGGGCGGGGCAGCCACCTTCGGCTTTGCCGACGTGACCGAGCTGACGCACCGCATGGAGTCGCTGCTCGACCGGCTGCGCCGGCACGAGATCACACCGATTCCGGAAATGGTCGATGTGTTGCTGGAGTCGGCTGATGCCAGCCGCAGCCTGCTGGCACGCCACCAGGCCGGCAACGAGGGCGAGGCCCTGTCCACCACGGATCTGGTGGCACGCATCGAGACGCTGGCGGAAGGCCGCAGCGCCGTACCTGCAGCGGCAGCGCCGGCTCCCGCACCGACCCCAGCTCCAGCCCCTGTGGCTGCGCCAGCGCAGGCTCCGGCCCCGGTTGCTGCAGCACCTGTCTCAGGCGGCGCCGTCGGCACGGCACCCAGCAGCGGCGGACGTTCGCTGCATATCCTGATCGGTCCGCTGGAGCGCCTGGAGATGGCCGAGGCCATCAAGGAGCTGTTCCGCGACATTCCCGGTCTGGGACGCATCGAGGACCTGGCCTGCGATCAGCCGCAAAGCCGCCTCTTTGACGTGCAGACCTCGTCCACCGACGACGACCTGCTCGATCTGTTCGCCTTCCACGTGGCCAAGGAGCAGGTCCGCATCACGGCGGCCGGAGCCTCTGCCGAGGCAGCACCCGCAGCGGTGGCGGCGCAAGCCCCGGCCGCTGAAGAGCATGCGCACGACCCCGACGCCGCCCTGGCCTCGGCCGCCATTCCGCCTGCCGATGAGGCCTATGGCTTCTTCAACGGTGCACCCGGCATGCCCCATGCCGATGGCGCGCTGGCCATCCAGCCGGCCGGCGCCGTGGCCAAGCCCGCTGCCAAGACGGCGGCCCAGACGCAGCAGGCGCAGATGGAGTCCACCAGCATCCGCGTGTCGGTGTCCAAGGTCGACCAGCTCATCAACCTGGTGGGCGAGCTGGTCATCACCCAGGCCATGCTGGCGCAAAACAGCCACGGACTGGACGCATCCGCCTACCAGCAACTGCTGGCAGGCCTGGCCGACCTGGATCGCAATACGCGCGATCTGCAGGAGTCGGTGATGTCCATCCGCATGATTCCCATGTCCACCGTGTTCAGCCGTTTCCCGCGCATGCTGCGCGACCTGGCCGGCAAGCTGGGCAAGAAGATCGACCTGATCACGCTGGGCGAGGCCACGGAGCTGGACAAGGGACTGGTCGAAAAGATCACCGACCCGCTGACCCATCTGGTGCGCAACAGCGTGGACCACGGCATCGAAATGCCCGAGGACCGCCTGGCGGCCGGCAAGTCCGAGCACGGCACGCTGACGCTGGCAGCCTCCCATCAGGGCGGCTCCATCGTCATCGAGGTGCGCGACGATGGGCGCGGCATGAACCGCGAGCGGATTCTCCAGAAGGCCCGCGAGCGCGGCATGGATGTCTCGGACAACATGCCCGATCAGGAGGTCTGGCAGCTGATCTTCGCGCCGGGCTTCTCCACGGCCGACGTGGTCACCGACGTGTCCGGGCGCGGCGTGGGCATGGACGTGGTCAAGCGCAATATCGCGGCGTTGGGCGGCTCGGTCGAGATCGAGTCCACCCAGGGCAAGGGCATGCGCGTGGCCGTTCGCCTGCCACTGACCCTGGCCATCATGGATGGCATGTCGGTCGGCGTCAGCGACGAGGTCTACATCCTGCCGCTGTCCTCGGTGGTCGAGTCCTTCCTGGTCAAGGCCGAAGACGTGAACACCGTGGCCAACGGCACGCAGCTGGTCAAGGTGCGCGACGAGTACATGCCCGTGTTCGCGCTGGAAAAGACCTTCCGCGTGCCGCGCAGCGACACCAGCCAGTCCAGCAACATCATGGTGGTGGTCGAGTCCGACGGCAGCCGCGTGGCCTTGCTGGTCGACGAGCTGCTGGGCCAGCACCAGGTGGTGGTCAAGAACCTTGAATCGAACTACCGCAAGGTGCCCAACGTTTCGGGCGCCACCATCCTGGGCGATGGCACGGTGGCGCTGATTCTGGACACCGGCGCGCTGGTGCGTCGTGCACGCCACTGAACGGGACAGGGATACCTGACCACAATCGACGGCGCCGCAGGCAGTGCCTGCGCGCCGCCAAGAAACCATGGCCTTCGCCACCACGGCGCGGGCCCGACAGTTGAGGAGCTGAGCAATGAGCGTGATCGCTAAGACCGCAGAAGGCGTCGCCACCGGCGCGCGCGAGTACCTGACCTTCCGCCTGGACCAGGAGGAATACGGCATCGACATCCTGAAGGTGCAGGAAATCCGCGGCTACGAGCCGCCGACCCGCATCGCCAATGCGCCGGAATTCATCAAGGGCGTGGTCAATCTGCGCGGCACCATCGTGCCCATCGTGGACATGCGGCTGAAGTTCAACTGCTCCCAGGTGGAATACAACAGCTTCACCGTCGTCATCATCCTGAACCTGCGCAACCGCGTGGTGGGCATCGTGGTGGACTCGGTCAGCGACGTGATGGAACTGGCTCCCGAAGCCGTGCGCCCCGCGCCGGACATCGAAAGCGCCATCGACAGCGGCTGCATTCTGGGCCTGGGTTCCGTGGGCGAGCGCATGCTCATCCTGCTGGACATCGAAAAGCTCATGAACAACGTGGACATGGGCCTGGTCGCCTCGGTCGACTGAGACCCGTTCTTGCACTGAGCGCCCTCATGCGATCCGGCTCATCCAATGCGGCACTGGCCGCGCGCTCCGCCGACGACGACGGAGCAGCCAACGGGCCCCTGGCCCAGGGGCGCGAATTCGAATGGTCGTCGCGGGACTTTGCCCGCGTACAGGCGCTGATCTACCAGCGGGCCGGCATCAGCCTGCACGATGGCAAGCACGCCATGGTCTACAGCCGCCTGTCGCGGCGCCTGCGCGAGACGGGCTACGACAGCTTCTCCACCTACCTGGACTGGCTGGAGTCGCAGTCCGACGGCGTGGAGTGGCAGGAGTTCGTGAACGCGCTGACCACCAATCTCACGGCATTCTTTCGCGAGCAGCACCATTTCGAGATCTTTGCCCAGCATCTGCGCAGCAAGCCGGCCGGCACGGCCTGGAAGGTCTGGTGCAATGCGGCCTCGACCGGGGAAGAGCCTTACTCCATCGTCATGACGGCGCTGGAAGCGCTGGGTGCCACGCCCAGCTTTCAGCTGCAGGCCAGCGACATCGACTCGCGTGTGCTGGACACGGCATCGGCCGGCGTCTACCGCGCCGAAAGCATCAAGGGCATGAGCGCCGAGCGCCTGCACCGCTTTTTCCTGCGGGGCAAGGCCGGCAATGCGGGCCTGGTGCGCGTCAAGCCCGAACTGCGCCGTCTGGTGGAGTTTCTCAACGTCAACCTGATCCGTGACGACTGGCCGTTCCGCGACCCCTTCGACGTGGTCTTCTGCCGCAACGTGATGATCTACTTCGACGCGGCCACGCAGCGCCGCGTGCTGGAGCGCATCCACCGCGTGATGAAGCCCGGTGGCCTGTTGTTCGTCGGGCATGCCGAGAACTTCAGTGAATCGCGCGATCTGTTCACGCTCAAGGGGAAGACCGTCTATGAGCGCCGCTGACGCAGGTCCTGTCGCACGCCAGGGGGTGCTCCCATGATCGGAGACCGCCCTGCCTTCGCACCGCCACCGGCGCCCTCGGAGCGTCGCCGCATGCCGCGCATCAACAGCTATACCGCTGCAGACTATCCGGCGCCGGGCGATCCGGTGCCGCGTTCCTCGCTGGAGCAGCTCAAGCGCCAGCAGCGCTACCCTGGCGAGGCTTCGTTCTTCTATTACGACCCGCATTTCCAGCACAACGCCGTCAAGGTCCTGCCCGGCGAATACTTTGTCTCCAACGAGGACGTGATCCTGGTCACCGTGCTGGGCTCTTGCATCTCGGCCTGCATCTGGGACCGCACCATGCGCGTGGGCGGCATGAACCATTTCATGCTGCCCGACGGCGACTCTGCCGATGCATCGGGCCGCTACGGCTCGTACGCCATGGAGTTGCTGATCAACGAAATGCTCAAGCTCGGTGCCCGGCGCGAGTCGCTGCAGGCCAAGATCTTCGGCGGCGGGCAGGTGATGCACAACTTCACCACCATGAACGTGGGCGAACGCAATACCGCCTTCGTCACGCAGTACCTGCAGACCGAACGCATCCCCATCGTCTCGGAGGATGTGCTGGACATCTACCCTCGCAAGGTGGTGTTCTTCCCCGCCAGCGGCAAGGCCATGGTCAAGCGCCTGGCACATGCCCATCCGGAGGAGCTGGTACAGCAGGAATTCACACGCGGCAATGCAGCCGTCGTGGCACGCAATACGGCAGGCGGCTCGGTCGACCTGTTTTGAGGAAGGTTCAAAGGAATGGACAGGAAAATCAGGGTGATCGTGGTGGACGACTCTGCGCTGGTGCGCAGTCTGCTGTCCGAGATCATCAATCGCCAGCACGACATGGAATGCATCGGCTCGGCCAATGACCCGCTGATCGCACGCGAAATGATTCGCGAGATGAATCCCGACGTGATCACGCTCGACGTGGAAATGCCCCGCATGGATGGCATCGACTTCCTGGGCCGGCTCATGCGCCTGCGTCCCATGCCGGTGGTCATGATCTCCACGCTGACCGAACGCGGCGCCGAGGTCACCATGCGCGCACTGGAGCTGGGCGCCATCGACTTCGTGGCCAAGCCGCGCGTGGGTGTCTCCAACGGCCTGCAGGAACTGGCCGCGCAGATCGTGGACAAGATCCGCGTTGCTGCCGTGGCCCAGGTACGGCGTCTGCCGGTCGCTCCTCGCAGTGCAGCCTCTGCCGCAGGCAGCGCGGCAGCGCCGGTCGCTTCCTCTGCAGGTTCGGCCGTGCCGCGCCAGGCTGCACCGACGTCGCTGCTGGGGCGGCTTTCCACGGAGAAGCTGGTTGCCATCGGCGCCTCCACGGGCGGCACCGAGGCCATCCGCGAAGTGCTCACCCATCTTCCGGCCGACTGCCCGGCCATCGTCATCACCCAGCACATGCCGCCGGGCTTCACCACCAGCTTCGCGGCCCGGCTCAACAGCCTGTGCCAGATGACTGTGAAGGAAGCGCAGCACGGCGAGCGCCTGCTGCCCGGTCATGCCTATATCGCCCCGGGTGGCAAGCATTTCTCCGTGCAGCGCAGCGGCGCCAACTATGTCGCCGTGGTCGATGACAGCCCGCCGGTGAATCGCCACAAGCCTTCGGTCGAAGTGCTGTTCAAGTCGGTGGCCGCCTGCGCGGGCCGCAACGCCTACGGCATCATGCTCACCGGCATGGGCGCCGATGGTGCGGTCGCCATGCGCGAAATGCGCGATGCAGGCAGCTACAACCTCGTGCAGGACGAGGCCAGCTGCATCGTCTTCGGCATGCCGCGCGAGGCCATCGCCCACGGCGCTGCCGACGAAGTGCTGCCCCTCAACCAGATCGCCGCCGCCTTGCTGGGCAAACTGCGCATAGGTTCGGACCAGGTGCACCACCGCATCTGAGCGCAACGGCCGGCTCTGGCAGCCTCCATGAAAAAAAGAGCGCATGGCGCTCTTTTTTTTGTCAGTTCGAAACGGTGCTTACTCGGACAAGGCGCTCCAGCGCTCCAGTGCCTCCATCAGCTGCTCATCGATCTCGCCATCGCGCTGGTGCAACTGAACGGCGCGGGAGTTGTCGTTGGCATACAGCGAGCCGTCGGCGAGGGCCTCGCGAATGGATTTCTGCTCCGCCTCCAGCGATGCAATGGTCTCGGGCAACTGATCGAGCTCGCGCTGCTCCTTGTAGCTGAGCTTGCGCTTGGGCTTGCTGTCGCTGCGCACCGCCGTCGGCTTGGCCTCTTCCTTGGCAGGCTTGGGCTGTGCAGCCTCGGCCAGATCCTGGCTGCGGCGCGACTGGTCCAGCCAGTCCTGAACGCCGCCTTCGTATTCGCGCCACTTGCCCGGCCCTTCCCAGGCAATGGTGCTGGTGACCACGTTGTCCAGGAAACTGCGGTCATGGCTGACCAGGAACACCGTGCCGTCGTAGTTCTGCAGCAGGTCTTCCAGCATCTCCAGCGTCTCGATATCGAGGTCGTTGGTCGGCTCGTCCAGAACCAGCACATTCGCGGGGCGGGCAAACAGGCGCGCCAGCAGCAGGCGGTTGCGCTCGCCGCCGGACAGTGAACGCACAGGAGAGTGAGCGCGTGCCGGAGAGAACAGGAAGTCCGACAGATAGCTCTTCACGTGCTTTTTCTGGTTGCCGATCTCTATCCACTCGCTGCCGGGGCTGATGAAATCCTCCAGCGTGGCATCCATATTGATCTGGTGCCGCATCTGGTCGAAGTAAGCCACCTGCAGATTCGCACCCAGCCGCACGTTGCCGCTGTCAGGCGCCAGTTCGCCCAGGATCATCTTGAGCAGCGTCGTCTTGCCGGCACCGTTGGGCCCGATCAGTCCCACCTTGTCACCGCGCAGAATGGTGGCGCTGAAATGCGAGACGATCTGCTTGTCGCCAAAGGACTTGGCCACATCGGTCAGCTCGGCCACGATCTTGCCCTGGTAGCCATCGCCCCGGCCCGAGGCAATGTCCATCTTCACCCCGCCCAGCACATCACGGCGGGCAGCGCGGTTGGCCCGCAACTGCTCCAATCGGCCGATGCGGCTCTGGCTGCGCGTGCGGCGCGCCTCCACGCCCTTGCGGATCCACACCTCCTCCTGGGCCAGCAGCTTGTCGGCCTTGGCGTTGACCACGGCCTCCTGGGCCAGCTGATCTTCCTTGGTTTGCTGGTATTGAACGAAATTGCCGGGATAGGAGCGCAGCGTTCCACGATCCAGCTCCACGATGCGCGTGGAGACGCGGTCCAGGAAGGAGCGGTCGTGGGTAATGGTCACCACGCTGCCCTTGAAGTTCAGCAGCAGCTCCTCCAGCCACTCGATGGCATCCAGGTCCAGGTGGTTGGTCGGCTCGTCCAGCAGCAGCACGTCAGGACGGGCCACCAGCGCCTGGGAAAGCGCAACGCGCTTCTTCATCCCCCCGGACAACGTGCCCACCAGGGCGTCGGGATCCAGGTGCAGCCGCTGCAGCGTCTCTTCCACGCGCTGCTCCCAATTCCAGGCGTCATAGGCCTCGATCTGGGACTGCAGCGCATCGAGATCCTCGCCCTCGCCACCCGCCAGATAGCGCTCGCGCACGGCGATCACTTCGGCAATGCCGGCGGACGCCGACTCGAAGATCGTCTGCTCGGGCACAAGCACCGGCTCCTGCGCCACATAAGTAATGCGGACACCGGACTGCGTCTGGACCTGGCCGTCATCGGCCTTGGCCAGTCCGCCAAGAATCTTCAACAAAGAGGACTTCCCTGCGCCGTTTCGACCGATCAGGCCCACACGTTCGCCGCTCTCCAGGGAAAACTGGGCGTGGTCGAGAAGCGCCACATGCCCGAACGCCAGTTGGGCGTCTATCAAAGTAATCAATGCCATCGTGCGCGCATTATCTATGCGGGCCCGATTCCTGGTGCAGGCAGCAAGGCCTCCCCGCCCGGAGCCTGCCCGCAGGGCAGGCTCCGGGCGGGTTTCAGAGGGCGGGGCGGTGGCTTCTTCACTGGTCTGCAAGGAAGTTCACGAATTTCACGCCATCGGTAAAAACCCATGCTATAGTTCGATCCCTCGTCGCCACACTGCCTTGCAGACAGCGATGAGTCAGAAAAGTCTTGTAGACAGCACGAAAAAACGTGCTACAATGCAAGGCTCTGCTGAAGAGAAGCGATGCAGATCGCTGGTGTTGAGAAAATCGAAGAAATTTGATAATGACC
>NZ_MYFL01000005.1:0-266349 GCF_002193035.1 Delftia sp. K82
CGTGGAAACGAGGCAGGGTCACTTCGCCCAGCTACAGCCATTGGGTGCTGGCAGTGGGTGTGATGTATGCCGATGGCAAGCCACATTCCTTGCTGGTGCTCGACCCCTTGATGGACGGTGTGCCGCTCACTCCCTGGAATGCCTTGCTGGAGCATTGGGGTAGCAAAAAGCTGCGCAACACCAACGCCCGCTGGTCAGAAAAAGCCACCTTGGACAAGGTGGTGCAAGTTGGTTTGCGCAGCCGCCGTGGCACGACCATCGCGCTGGCTTGAGTTTCAGTTTCTCGCTCTCTTTCTTCTGATTTCCCTTTGTGCACGTTGTGCGCCTGGTGCTTGGCTTTGGAAGCTGCACCCAGGTGCCGTAGCGGCGTGCCTGTTTTGAAAGTTTGACCATGCACCCTTATCACTTGAGGTGGTACCGCTACCGACGTTTGTTGGCGGCGGTGATGACATTGCCTGCACTGGATATCTCAACGCCTGTTCCGCATGAATTCAGTGGGCAGTGGCCGTGCTGCTTAAATGGCTGTGCCGAAGCTGGGCGCTATGTACATGCAGCAAGGCCATGCATGGAGCCGCAATCGGCCATGGTGCTGGAACTGGCCGATGCGGCGTTGCAGTCGGTTGAGCCAATCAGCCAGCGCACCGCTGCATGGCAGGCATTTGCACGGTGTGCCGTGCCTCAGTTGGGCTTGGGCAGCTTTGCACGGCTGGTGGCACTGCTGCAGCAATACGGGTCTGATGACGATGCCGAACTGGCCCTTTTGTTGTGGCAAGGTGAAATCACCCAACAAGCAGCCGTACTCAAGGCCGTGCAGCGTTTGCGCAGCCTGGTCGCATTCTTGCAAAGCCAGGGCATCGCGGATGCAGCCCGTTGGTTGCAGTGGCGGGATTCGGCAGATGCGCAAGCGGTTGTGCACGGTGCACCGCATCAGGCACCAGAAACGATCAACGCTTTGCTGTGGCACTTGGACAGCGTGCGCTGTGATGTGCCCTGGGTGCTGATGTTTGCCAAACGTGTGTTGGGGCAGGCTCCTGCGCATGGTCACGTCATGTTGGCTATGCAAGAAATGGCTGAGGCTATGAACCTGAGTGCCAAGGCTTTAGCCAGGCGTATTGCTTGGCATGAGCGGCTGTTTCAAGCTTTGGGCGATGTGCCCGAATTTCGACTGGCGTGGTGGCGATGCGTGAAGCGCACTTTGCAAGTGCAATTAACCAACGCTACAGCGGTCAAACTGCAAGTGCAGGGAGTCAAAGAGCCTTTGCCGCTGTCCTTGGCCGTGCACCTGCGCCAGGGACAACCCATGCTGACGATTCAGTTGCCCCGTGCATTTGGTGCGGCACCCGCATGGCCCAACTTGACCATGGTGCAGTTAAGGCAAGAAGGCTGGGGAGCTGGACTTAGGCTACGCTTGCTGCTGCAAGGCGAAGGCGTGTTGCCAGCTCAGCTGCAGTTGGACATCGCCAAGCGCTGGAAAGCGGCGCAGCTGCAGCCACCAGTGTTTGAGCGCATCAGTGCGACCAAGTGGGAAATCAGCTGCTGTTGGTGCGATGGGCTGTGGAAGCCCTCAAACCTAGATCAGGCTGAAGTTTCGACTTGGGCCATCGACACGGCGCTGCAGGTGATGGAATATGTGCTGGTGCTCAAGGGCATGTTCGGCGAGCTTCAGGCAACAAAAAAGCCCTGACCGGTTGTGTTCAGGGCTTTGAGTGCAGGGTAGCCAAGGAGTGATTGCTTATATTTTATGCAAACAATTCCGTATAACCAAGCGTATAACGATATGTTGATTTTTTGAAATTCCGTTATAAATCAATAACTTACACTGGATATTGGCGGAGGCTGTGAGATTCGAACTCACGGACGGTTGCCCGTCGGCAGTTTTCAAGACTGCTGGTTTAAACCACTCACCCAAACCTCCGAAGCTGCGTATTCTAGCCGGGCTTATGCCGCTCCTGCCGGGGCCGGGGGCGTAAAAAAGGCGCCCCTGTGAAGGGGCGCCTTTTTTGGGTGCGGCGCGGATCAGCCGCGGGCAGCGATGGCCTGGGCTGCGGCCAGGGCCGTCATGTTGACCACGCGGCGCACGGTGGCGGAGGGGGTCAGCACGTGTGCTGCCGCGGCGCCGCCCAGCAGGATGGGGCCGATGGTCGTGCCGTGGCCGCCCGTGGTCTTGAGCACGTTGAACAGGATGTTCGCGGCGTCGAGGTTGGGGCAGATCAGCACGTTGGCCTCGCCGTGCAGCGAGGACTCGAGCAGGGCGCGGTCGCGGATGGCTTCGGACAGGGCGGAGTCGCCGTGCATTTCGCCATCGCATTCCACGTCGGGGTTGGCGGCGGCGAACAGGTCGCGCGCAGCGCGCATCTTCAGCGCCGAGGGGCGGCTGGACGAGCCGTAGTTGCTGTGCGACAGGAAGGCCACCTTGGGCGGCAGGCCGAAGCGGGCCACTTCCTCGGCCGCCAGGCGGGCGATGTCGGCCAGCTCGGTGGCGTTGGGCGCCTCGTTGATGTAGGTGTCGGCGATGAACAGCGTGCCGCTGTCCAGCATCACGGCGTTGACGGTGGCGAACTCGCCAGCGCCTTGCTTGAGGCCGAGCACGTCGCGCACATGGGCCAGGTGGCTGTCGAACTTGCCGACCAGGCCGCAGAGCATGGCGTCGGCATCGCCCAGGTGGACCATGAGCGCGGCGATCAGCGTGTTGGAGCGGCGCACGGCGGCCTTGGCGGTCTCGGGCGTGACGCCGTTGCGGCCCATCAGGCGGTGGTAGGTTTCCCAGTACTGGCGGAAGCGCGGATCGTCCTCGGGGTTGCAGATCTCAACGTCCTTGCCCAGCACCAGGCGCAGGCCGGCCTTGGCGATGCGGGCCTCGATCACGGCGGGGCGGCCGATCAGGATGGGCTTGGCCAGGCCGTCATCGACAGCCACCTGGGCGGCGCGCAGCACGCGCTCGTCTTCGCCTTCGGCATAGGCCACGCGCTGCTGGTTGGCCTTGGCAGCGGCGAACACCGGACGCATGAACATGCTGGTCTGGTAGACGAAGCGGGTCAGGCTCTCGCGGTAGGCGTCGTAGTCGGCGATGGGGCGGGTGGCGACGCCGGACTCTTCGGCAGCCTTGGCCACGGCCGGCGCGATGCGCAGGATCAGGCGGGTGTCGAAGGGCGTGGGGATCAGGTAGTCGGGGCCGAACTTCAGCTCCTTGCCCTGGTAGGCGGCGGCGACTTCATCGCTGACGTCCTGCTTGGCCAGTGCGGCGATTTCGCGCACGCAGGCCAGCTTCATGGCTTCGGTGATCTTGGTGGCGCCGCAGTCCAGCGCGCCACGGAAGATGTAGGGGAAGCACAGGACGTTGTTGACCTGGTTGGGGTAGTCCGACCGGCCCGTGGCCATGATGCAGTCCGGGCGCACGGCCTTGGCCAGCTCGGGGCGGATCTCGGGTTCGGGGTTGGCCAGGGCCAGGATGATGGGCTTGTCGGCCATGGTCTTGACCATGTCGGCAGTGAGCACGCCGGGAGCCGAGCAGCCCAGGAAGACGTCGGCATCCTTGACGGCATCGGCCAGGGTGCGGGCGTCCGTCTTTTGCGCGTACTGGGCCTTGGAGGCGTCCAGGCCACCGGGGCGGCCTTCGTAGATCACGCCCTTGGAGTCGCACATGAAGACGTTTTCGCGCTTGACGCCCAGGCCCACCATCACGTTCACGCAGGCGATGGCGGCGGCGCCGGCACCGGAGACGGCGATCTTGACGTTGCCGATCTGCTTGTCCACCAGCTCCAGGCCGTTGAGCAGGGCGGCGCTGGAGATGATGGCCGTGCCGTGCTGGTCGTCATGGAACACGGGGATGTTCATGCGCTTGGACAGCTCCTGCTCGATGTAGAAGCACTCGGGCGCCTTGATGTCCTCGAGGTTGATGCCGCCCAGCGTGGGTTCGAGCGAGGCGATGATGTCGATCAGCTTGTCCGGATCGCGCTCGGCCAGTTCGATGTCGAACACGTCGACGCCGGCGAACTTCTTGAACAGGCAGCCCTTGCCTTCCATCACCGGCTTGCCGGCCAGCGGGCCGATGTCACCCAGGCCCAGCACGGCCGTGCCGTTGGTGATGACGCCGACCAGGTTGCCGCGCGCCGTGTATTCGGCGGCCAGCGAGGGGTCGGCCTGGATGTCCAGGCAGGGGTAGGCCACGCCGGGCGAATAGGCCAGCGACAGGTCGCGCTGGTTGGACAAGGGCTTGGTGGGCGTGACGGAGATCTTGCCCTTGTTGGGGCTGCGATGGTATTCGCGGGCTGCGTCGCGCAGGGCTTGTTCGGCGTTGGACAGGTTTTGGGTCATACAGGAATTCTCTGCAAATGCTCTCGGAGCTTACCGGATAGCTACAGCCTATGAGGGTCAGGACAGTTTTGCCTCAGGGATTTCGACAACAAGCCCCCTGGCGCCTATGGACGGCAGGGGGCGCACAGCCCGGCGGGTAGGCCGGGCGATTGTTGGGCGTGCCCGCCAGGGCGGGCACTGTTTCATCAGTGGGCGTCTGCCTGGCGTGCGGCCCGGACGGCAGCAGAGGTATCGCTGCTGGCTCCGTTGAAGAAAATGTTCAATGCCACCGCGGTAATCGAGGCCAGCAGGATACCGGATTCGATCAACGGATGAATGCCGTGGGGCATCCATTGGCGGAAATTCGGCGCTACCAGCGGAATCATGCCCACGCCGATGGACACGGCAACGATCATGGCGTTGTTGCGATTGGTCTGGAAATCCACGTTGCTCAGGATGCGGATGCCGGTGGAGGCCACCATGCCGAACATCACCAGGCCCGCGCCGCCCAGCACCACGGTGGGCAGGGACTCGACCAGGGCGCCCATCTTGGGCAGCACGCCCAGCACGATCAGGATCACGCCGCCGGCGACGCAGACCCAGCGGCTCTTGACGCCGGTGACGGCGACCAGGCCCACGTTCTGCGAGAAGCTGGTGTAGGGGAAGGTGTTGAAGATGCCACCGATCAGCGTGCCCAGGCCGTCGGTGCGCAGGCCGCGCGTCAGCTCGTCCTGGCTGATCTTGCGATCGGTCATGTCGCCCAGGGCCAGGAACATGCCGGTGGACTCGATCATCACCACCACCATCACCAGACTCATGGTGAGGATGAGGATGGGGTCGAACACCGGCGTGGCGATCTCGAAGGGCAGCACCATCGTGAACCATTCGGCCTTGGCGACCTTGCTGAAGTCCATCAGGCCCATGGCCACGGACAGCACGCCGCCGATCAGGATGCCCATGAGCACCGAGACGTTGGCCAGGAAGCCCTTGGCAAAGCGCGCGATCAGCAGAATGGACAGCAGCACGATGGCCGAGATGCCCACGCCGGTCAGGTCGCCGTACTTGGGGTTGGGAATGGTGGGCACCACCGCGAAGCCCTTGGGCACGGGCGGCAGCGAGGAGCCCGGCGCGCCGGCCGTGGCCTGGGCGTCGGCCAGCCATTTCAGGTGCTCGGGGTTGGGCACGCTGGGAGCGGTGGGGCCGACGGGGTTGCCGAAGATCCAGTTCACGCCCACGCGCATCAGGCTGATGCCGATGACGGCAATGATGGTGCCGGTCACCACGGGCGGGAAAAAGCGCAGCATGCGGCTGATCAGCGGGGCGATGAGGATGGACACGATCCCCGCCCCGATCACCGAGCCGAAGATCAGCCCCGCCCCCGCCGAGCCGCCCGTGCTCTGCGCCATGGACACCATGGGCGCCACGCTGGCGAAGGTCACGCCCATCATCACGGGCAGCTTGATGCCGAACCACTGGGTGGCTCCCATGGCCTGGATCAGCGTGATCAGGCCGCAGCAAAACAGGTCGGCCGAGATCAGGTGGGCCACCTGCTCGGGCGGCAGGTTGAGTGCGCGGCCGACGATCAGGGGCACGGCCACGGCGCCCGCATACATCACGAGAACGTGCTGCAGGCCCAGCGCCGTGAGCTTGCCTGCGGGCAGCATCTCATCGACGGGATGAACGGAAGATTGCATGGGGATTTGTCTCCTCGGGATTTATGGGAACGGACGCCGGCGTGGCAGGGTTCGGCGCCAACATCCATACAAAAAGTGTATACAGATCATGGGAAATTTCTGCTCCCGGTAAACCCTGTTGCGGCAGTCGCGCCAACCCGTTTTGGTGCGCGTCGCCTGCCAGGGCGGGAGTGCCATGGTGCATTGCAAGATGGATGCCAGCCGCTTGGCAAGCACCAGGCACCGTGCTGGTGCCTGGTGGCCGCTGCCGCGCGGCTTGGGCGCGGTTCGTGCGTGGCTCGTGCGCGGCTCTGGCGCACGGCATGGGCTGCGGCGGTGCATGTGCCCCGATGCGGTGCCCGGGCGCAAAAAAGCCCGGCGGCGCCGGGCTTGGGTGTCATGCCTTGATGCGGGCCGTCAGGCGGTCAGGCCGTCAGGTCGCACAGCATGCGCGCAATGACCTTGGTGGCGCGGCGCAGGTCCTCCAGCACCAGGCGCTCGTCGGCGCGCTTGGCATGGGACTCCAGCACGGTGCGCGGGCCGGCGCCGTAGATCACGCCGGGAATGCCGCGCTCCACGTACAGGCGCACGTCGGTGTACAGCGGCGTGCCCACGGCCGGAGGCTTTTCGCCGAACACGGCTTCGCCATGGGCCTGGATGGCGTCCACCAGGGGCTTGTTGCCCGCCAGCGGCGTCATGGCATTGGCCAGCAGCAGGCGCTTGATGTCCACGCGCACGGCATCCTCGCCCGTGTAGCCGCCCTTGGCATTGAAGTCGGCAATGGCCTGGGCGATGACAGCGCGGATGCTGGCCTCGACCTCGGCCGGGTTCTCCTCGGGGATCATGCGGCGGTCGATCTTGAGCACGACCTTGCCGGGCACCACGTTGGTGTTGGTGCCGCCTTCGATGCGGCCGATGTTCAGGTAGGGGTGCTTGATGCCCGGCACCTTGGAGGTCACCTGCTGGTACTTGGTGTTCTCGGCGTACAGCGCATTCATCAGCACCACGGCGGCCTGCAGCGCGTCCACGCCCGTGTGGGGCACGGCGGCGTGGGCCATCTTGCCCTGCACGGTCACTTCCATCTGCAGGCAGCCGTTGTGGGCGGTGACGACTTCGTAGCTGAAGCCGGCCGCGACCATCAGGTCGGGCTTGGTGAGGTTGTTGGCCAGCAGCCAGCCGGGGCCCAGGATGCCGCCGAATTCCTCGTCATAGGTGAAGTGCAGTTCCACCGCGCCCTTGGAGGGCCGGGCCACGGCTTCAAGCGCACGCACGGCGTAGGTGAAGGTGGCGAAGTCGCTCTTGCTCACGGCGGCGGCGCGGCCGTAGAGCTTGCCGTCCTCGATGGCGGCGCCATAGGGGTCCTGGGTCCAGCCTTCACCGGGCGGCACCACGTCGCCGTGGGCGTTCAGCGCGATGGTCAGGCCGCCGCCGGCGTCACCTGCGCTGCCGTAGGGGCGGCGCACGATCAGGTTGGTGATGGACTCCATGCCGTAGGCCTTGACGTCGGCCTCGGGCACGGTGTGCTTCTCGGCCTCGTAGCCCAGGGTCTTGAGCAGCTCGGCCGTGCGCTCGGCGTGGGGGGCGTTGTTGCCCGGCGGGGTGTCGGTCGGAACCTGGACCAGGGCCTGCAGGAATTGCACCTCTTCATCGAAATGCTGGTCGATCCAGGCGTCCAGGGCGGCGTAGGTGGCTTGCTTGTCTTGGTTCATGTCGGTCATTGCTGCTCTTGGGCCAGCTGGTTCAGTACGTGGGAGAAGGCATCGACGGACAGTTGCATGTCGTCGGCGGTGGAGCTTTCCAGCGGGTTGTGGCTGATGCCGGCGTTCAGGCCGCGCACGAACAGCATGGCCTGGGGCATGATTTCGTGCAGCTTCATGGCGTCGTGGCCGGCGCCGCTGGGCATGCGGTACAGGGGCACGCCCAGGGCGTCCACGGCGGCTTCCCAGCGCTGCTGCCATTCGGGGGCGCTGGGAGCGGCGGCGGCCTTCATGGCCAGCTCGGTGCTGTAGCGCAGGCCACGGCGCTGGGCGATGGCCTCGATCTCGGCCAGGATGTCGGCCACCATGGCGTCGCGCTGCTCGTTGGTGGGCGCGCGCAGGTCCAGGCTGAACTGGCAGCGGCCGGGAACCACGTTGACCGAGCCGCTGGGCACATTGAGCTGGCCCATGGTGGCCACCGAGGTGCCGTCGCGCGCGGCGCGCTTTTCGATGTACAGCGCCAGCTCGGCCACGCCGCAGGCGGCATCGCGGCGGCGGTCCATGGGCGTGGTGCCGGCGTGGCTGGCCATGCCGATCATCTCGCAGATGTAGCGCGCGCTGCCGTTGATGGAGGTGACGATGCCTAGCGGGATGTCCAGCTCGTTGAGCACCGGGCCCTGTTCGATGTGCACTTCGATGAAGCCCAGGTAGCGGGCCGGATCGCGCTGCAGCTTCGGAATGTCGTCAATGCACAGGCCGGCGTGCTGCATGGCCTCGCGCAGGGTGATGCCGTCGGCATCCTTTTGCTCCAGCCATTCCTGCCTGAAGTCGCCGATCAGTGCGCCCGAACCCAGGAAGGTGGCCTTGTAGCGCTGGCCTTCCTCTTCGGAAAAGCCCACGACCTCGATGTGGAACGGCAGGCGCTTGCCCTGGCGGTGCAGCTCGCGCACGCAGGCCATGGGCACGAAGATGCCCAGGCGGCCGTCGTACTTGCCGCCGTTGCGCACGGTGTCGTAGTGGCTGCCGGTCAGCAGGGTCTTGGCATCGTCGGTGGCCGCCTTGTAGCGGCCCACGACGTTGCCCACGGCGTCGATCTCGACCTCGTCGAAGCCGCAGTCGCGCATCCAGTGGCTGATGCGCTGGGCGCAGGCGCGGTGGGCATCGGTCAGGTAGGTGACGGTGAGCTGGCCCTTTTCGGCATAGCCGGGGTCGCTGTGCTGGGCCAGCTTTTCCTGCCAGTCCCAGACATCGTTGCCCAGCTCGGGCGTGTAGCCGAACTTGTCGTTCAGGCGGATCTCGGCAATGCGGTGGATGTTGCGCAGCGCCTCGCCCAGCTCGAAGTCGGGGTGGTTGTGCAGGCGGCGCTCGAAGGTCTCGATGATCTCGGCCTTGGCCAGACCCGCGCCGCGCGGACCGCGCACGGCCAGGATGAAGGGAAAGCCGAAGCGCTTGCCGTACTCGGCATTGAGCTTGCGGATGTGCTCCAGCTCCTCGGGCGTGCAGCGCGTCAGGCCGGCCTTGTTCTGCTCGTTGGTGGATTCGGCCGTGAGCGTATTGGTCTCCATGGCCTTGCCGGCCAGCTCCGGGTGGGCGCGGATCAGGTCGAGCTTGGCCTGCACCGGCGCCTTGTCCAGCACCTGGGCCATGGCGTACTTGATCTGTGCCAGCGAGCGGAAGGGGCGCTGGGCCAGCGCGGCCTCGGCAATCCAGGGCGAGTGTTCGTAGAGGCCGTCGAGCAGACTGGCGGCGGTGGCCAGGTCGGCGGCGTTGAGTTGTTCCAGCGTCAGAGCCATGCTGCGTTATTCCTTGTCGGGATGGTGGTGCGCCCAGTGGCGCGCGAGGTCGATGCGGCGGCAGACCCAGACCTTGTCATGCCGCTGAATGTGGTCCAGAAAGCGCTGCAGTGCCGTGATGCGGCCGGGGCGGCCCAGCAGGCGGCAGTGCATGCCAATGCTCATCATCTTGGGGGAGTCATCGCCGGCCGGATCGCCCTCGGCGTAGAGGGCGTCGAACGTGTCCTTCAGGTATTGGAAGAACGGGTCGGCGTGCGAGTAGCCCTGGGGCAGGGCGAAGCGCATGTCGTTGCAGTCCAGCGTGTAGGGCACGATGAGCTGGCTGCGGGTGCTGCCGTCGCTCTTGCCGACCTTCATCCAGAAGGGCAGGTCGTCGCCGTAGTAGTCGCTGTCGTAGGCGAAGCGGCCGTCGTCGGCCACCAGGCGGTGGGTGTTGGGGCTGTCGCGGCCCGTGTACCAGCCGAGGCCGTGGTCGCCATCGTGGCCGTACAGCTCGCCGAAGATCTCCATGCACTGCTGCATGTGGGCGCGCTCGACCTCGGCGGGAATGTTCTGATAGTGGATCCACTTGAGGCCGTGGCAGGCCACTTCATGGCCCAGCTCGTCGAAGGCCTGGGCCAGCTCACGGTGCTTTTGCAGGGCCGTGGCCACGCCGAACACGGTCAGCGGCAGGCCGCGCTTCTCGAACTCGCGCAGGATGCGCCAGACGCCTGCGCGCGAGCCGTATTCATAGATGCCTTCCATGCTCATGTGGCGCTCGGGGTAGGCGGCCGGGTTGAACATTTCGGACAGGAACTGCTCGCTGGCGGCATCGCCGTGCAGCACGCAGTTCTCGCCGCCCTCTTCATAGTTGAGGACGAACTGCACGGCCACGCGGGCCTGGCCTGGCCAGCGGGCGTGGGGGGGCGTGCGACCGTAGCCGATCAGGTCGCGGGGATAGGGGGCAGTGGCGTCGTAGGTCATGCGGATACGGAGGAAAGGGCCATCGAAAGATCGCTGGTCGGCATGTCGCGGTCGAAGGTCAGGCCGGCTTCCACGTGGTCCAGGTGCTGCTGCATGAGCTGCACGGCATGGTCGGCGTCGCCGCCGGCCAGGGCCGTGACGATTTCGGCATGCTCGTCATGGGAATGCTCGGCGGCCGTGCTGGACTGGTACATCAGCGTGATCAGCGCGCAGCGCGAGATCAGTTCGCCCAGCAACTGGGCCAGCACCTCGTTGCCCATGAGCTCGGCCATGCGCACGTGGAAGTCGCCCAGCAGCTCGGTACGCTGGCCGACGTCGTTGCCGTCCATGGCCTTTTTCTCGGCCGCCACGTGCTGCCGCAGCGCGCGGATCTTGGCCGGCGTGCTCTGGGCGATGAAGGCGCGCACCATCTCGGCTTCGAGCATGCGGCGCACGGCGAAGACCTGGCGCGCCTCGTCCACCGAGGGCGTGGCCACGAAGGCCCCGCGCGCGGGTTCGAGCCGGATCAGGCGGTTTTGCGACAGCTGGAACAGCGCCTGGCGCACCAGGGTGCGCGAGACGCCGAAATGGTCTGCCAATTTCTGCTCGGCCAGCTTGGTGCCGGGCAGAAGACGGTGTTCGACGATGGCCCGGGTCAGGCTCTCGACAATGAAACTGGTGGTGGAAGTCTCCATTCAGCCATCATAGCGGCTGGTCACAAGAGTTGTATACAGTTTCTGTCTACTGCTTATTGGCGTTTCCCCGCATACGGCATGCCTTTTCAGAAACCGGGCGCGGCCGTATCGAAGTGCCGTGCCAGGTGCTCGACAAAGCGCTGCACGCGCTGGGTTGCCGCATGCCGCTGCGGATAGACCACATGGATGTCGGCCGGCGCCGTGGCATGGTCGGCCAGCACCTGCACCAGGCGGCCGCTGCGCAGGTAGCGGGCGACATCCCATTCGGCGCGCATGACGATGCCCAGGCCGGCCAGGGCCCAGCCCACGGCGATCTCGCCATCGTTGGTGCTCAGGCTGTCGCGCAGGCGGATGGCCTCGGTCTTGCGGCCGGGGCCGTTGTGGGTGAAACGCCAGACGCCGTGGGTGTCGTCGCCCTGACGGATGTCGATGCAGTCGTGCTGCATCAGCTCGCGCGGGGTGGCCGGCGTGCCGCGCCGTGCCAGGTAGGCGGCAGACGCGCACAGCAGCCGCCGGTTGGGCGCCAGGCGCCGCGCGATGACGCGCGCGTCCGGCGGCTCGCCAAAGCGTATGCACAGGTCGAAGCTGTCATCGACCAGGGGCGGCGGCGAGGCCGACAGCTGCAGCTGCACCTGGATCTGCGGGTGCTTGCGCACGAAGCTGGCGATCAGGGGCGCGATATGGCTGCGCCCGAATCCCAGCGTGGCATTGATGCGCAGCAGGCCCTGCGGCTGCCCGGGCATGCCGGCCACGGCCTGCTCCATGGCGGCAATGTCGTCCAGGATGCGCCGCGCATGGGCCAGGTAGGTCTGGCCCTCATCGGTCAGGCCCAGGCGCCGCGTCGTGCGGCTGACCAGTTGCACGCCCAGCCGCGCCTCCATCTGGGACAGGCGCTTGCTGGCCGCCGGCGTGGTGATGCCCAGCTCGCGGGCCGTGGCCGACAGGCTGGCGCTGCGGGCCAGCAGGCAGAAGAAGGCCATCTCCGATGGCGCTGAGACGGGTGTGCTCATTGTTAAATCAAAGTGAACGATGCCATCACTCTAGAGGCGCGCGCGGCGTTGTTCCATCGATAGATTCACGGACAAGGCCATGGATCCGCATGGCGCTTCATCCACCGCAATCCAAGGAGCCCTCATGACAAAGACATACCGCATCGCCTGCATTCCCGGCGATGGCATCGGCAAGGAAGTGGTGCCCGCAGGGCAGGAGGTGCTGCAGGCGCTGGCCGAAACCCAGCCCGGCCTGGGCTTTGCCTTCACCAGTTTCGGCTGGGGCGGCGACTGGTACCGCGCGCACGGCGAGATGATGCCGGCCGACGGGCTGGACGCGCTGCGCGGCCAGGACGCCATCCTGTTCGGCTCGGCCGGCGACCCGCACATTCCCGACCATGTCACGCTGTGGGGCCTGCGCCTGAAGATCTGCCAGGGGTTCGATCAGTACGCCAATGTGCGGCCCACGCGCATCCTGCCCGGCATCGATGCGCCGCTCAAGCGCTGCGCACGCGAGGACCTGGACTGGGTCATCGTGCGCGAGAACTCCGAAGGCGAATACGCGGGCGTGGGCGGCCGCGCCCACCAGGGCCATCCCATCGAGGTGGCCACCGACGTGAGCATGATGACCCGTGCGGGCGTGGAGCGCATCATGCGCTTCGCCTTCCGCCTGGCGCAGTCGCGGCCGCGCAAGCTGCTGACGGTGATCACCAAGTCCAACGCCCAGCGCCACGCCATGGTGATGTGGGACGAGATTGCGGTGCAGGTGGCCGCCGAGTTCCCCGACGTGCGCTGGGACAAGGAGCTGGTGGACGCGGCCACGGCGCGCATGGTCAACCGCCCGGCCTCGCTGGACACCCTGGTCGCCACCAACCTGCATGCCGACATCCTCAGCGACCTGGCGGCCGCGCTGGCCGGCAGCCTGGGCATTGCGCCCACGGGCAACATCGACCCGGAGCGCCGCTATCCCAGCATGTTCGAGCCCATCCACGGATCGGCCTTCGACATCATGGGCCAGGGCCTGGCCAACCCCGTGGGCACCTTCTGGAGCTGCGTGATGCTGCTGGAGCACCTGGGCGAGCACAGCGCCGCGCAGCGGCTGATGCAGGCCGTGGAGCAGGTGACGGCCGATGCCGCGCTGCACACGCGCGACCTGGGCGGCAAGGCCACCACGCGCCAGGTCACCGACGCGGTCTGCGCACGGCTGCGCGCGCAGACCGCCGAGGTCCAGGCCGAGCCCGTGCCTGCCTGAGCGTGCGCTGCATGGTCCGATAACCCACAAAAGAACAGACAGGAGACAAACCATGAACCGCATCACCAGGGTTGCCGCAGCGTGCGCGCTGGCCGCCGCCACCATTGCAGCCGCCATGTCTTCGGCCTGGGCCCAGACCTGGCCGGCGCGTCCCGTCAACCTCATCGTGCCGTTTCCCGCAGGCGGCACCACCGATGTGCTGGCACGTGCGCTGGGCCAGGAGCTGTCCAAAAGTCTGGGCCAGCCCGTGGTCGTGGAAAACCGCCCCGGCGCGGGCGCCACCCTGGGCGCCGACCATGTGGCCAAGGCGAAACCTGACGGCTACACCCTGCTCATGGGCGCCGTGCACCACACCATTGCCACCAGCGTCTACCGCAGGCTGGGCTATGACTTCCAGAAGGACCTGGCGCCCATCACCGTGGTGGCCGTGGTCCCCAATGTGCTGGTGGTCAATCCGCAGGTGCCCGCCAAAACCGTGCAGGAGCTGCTGGCCCAGGCCCGCGCCCAGCCCGGCAAGCTGGCCTATGGTTCCAATGGCGCGGGCACGGGCCAGCACCTGATCGGCGCGCAGTTCGAGTCCATGGGCGGCGTGGAGCTGCTGCACGTGCCCTACAAGGGCAGCGGGCCGCTGACCACGGATCTGCTGGGCGGGCAGATTGCCATGTCCTTCGATACCGTCACGCCTGTGCTGCCCCACATCAAGGCCGGCAAGCTGCGCGCGCTGGCCGTGACCACGGCCAGGCGCTCGGTGGCCCTGCCCGATGTGCCCACGCTGGACGAGGCCGGCCTCAAGGGCTTCGACATGGGCACCTGGTTCGGCGTGCTGGCACCGGCCGCCACGCCCCGCGAGGTACTGGCGCGGCTGGGCGCGGACATGAACCGCATCATCGAGTCCCCGCAGTTCCGCAGGAAGATGGAAGAGATAGGCGCCGAGCCCATCGGCGGATCGCCCGAGCAGATGGCGCGCCAGATCCGCGACGACACCGACCGCTTTGCCAGGCTGGTGAAGGATGCCAAGGTGGCCCTGGATTGAGTTGAGTTGGCGCGAGGAACGAGGCCGGGCGAATCAGTTGTGACTTGACCGCATGCCACCGCCGGTGCAGGAAATTCCATAATGCCCGGCGGAGACAACACACCATGACCAGCACCACGGACCTGCACCTCACCGATCCCCAAGCCTTTCTGCTCGACCTCTACCGCGCTGCGGTCAAGGATGCGCAGCCCCTGTACAGCATGGCCCAATGCCTGCCAAAGCCTCCCAAGGGCCGCACCCTGGTGCTGGGCGCGGGCAAGGCCGGCGGCTCCATGGCCCAGGCGCTGGAGGCGCTGTGGCCAGCGGACGCGCCGCTGTCCGGCCTCGTGGTCACGCGCTACCACCACATCCCGCCGCGCCCCGAAGGGCTGGCGCAGCGCATCGAGGTGGTCGAGGCCGCCCACCCCGTGCCCGACGCGGCAGGCCTGGCCGCCGCCGAGCGCATCCTCGCGCTGACCGAAGGGCTGACCGAGGACGACCTCGTGCTGTGCCTGATCTCGGGCGGCGGCTCGGCCCTGCTGACCCTGCCGGCCGAAGGCATCGACCTGGAGGAAAAGCAGCGCATCAACCGCGCGCTGCTGGAAAGCGGAGCCGCCATCGGCGAGATGAACTGCGTGCGCAAGCACCTGTCGCGCATCAAGGGCGGGCGCCTGGGCGCGGCCTGCGCACCTGCGCGCGTTGTCACGCTGACCATCAGCGACGTGCCGGGCGACGACCCCTCCATCATCGCCAGCGGCCCCACCGTGCCCGATGCCAGCAGCTGCGCCGACGCGCTGGCCATCCTCGCGCGCTACCGCATCGACGTGCCCGAATCCGTGCGCCGCGCGCTGGAGGCGGGCGAGCTGGAAACACCCAAGCCCGGCGACGCGCGCTTTGCGGGCCACGAGGTCCACATGATCGCCACGCCCCAGCACTCGCTGGAGGCAGCCGCACGCGTGGCCGAGGCCGCAGGCCTGCGCACCCACGTGCTGTCCGACGAGATCGAGGGCGAATCGCGCGAAGTCGCCAAGGTCCACGCCGCCCTGGCGCGCGCCGTGTCCCGCCACGGCCAGCCGTTTGCAAAGCCCTGCGTGATCCTGTCCGGCGGCGAGACCACGGTCACGATCCGGCAGCGCCCGGCCGGCACGCCCAAGGGGCGCGGCGGGCGCGCGGGCGAGTTCTGCATGGGCCTGGCCCAGGCCCTGCAGGGGCAGGACAAGGTCTGGGCGCTGGCGGCCGATACCGATGGCATCGATGGTGTGGAGGACAACGCGGGGGCGCGCGTGTCACCGGATACGTTGGCGCGGGCACAGGCCCAGGGCATGCGGATTGCCGAGTACCTGGATCGCAATGATGCGTATGGGTTCTTTGATGCGTTGGGGGATCTGGTGGTGACCGGGCCCACGCATACCAACGTGAATGACTTCCGGGCGATTCTGGTTCTTTGAGAAGATCCGGGCCGTAGCCATTAGGGGCGTTGGCGTTCGCTTTTACCTTTTCTGGCTATGGCCGAAGTCGACGGTCTCCCCGGCATTCAGGCAGTTCTGAACATGGTTCATGACTGACTGAATGCCGACTTTCTGCGCCTCGGGATGGCCCGGCATCTGCGAGGCCAGGCGGGTCGCTGCTGCATGCACGGTCTTGTATGCCGCTTCCAGCTCGGGATGCTCGCTCAACGCTTCCCGCTCGTTCAGTTGCTCAAAGGCCACTGCGCGGCTCGGACGTACTGCGTCGCGCAGCAAGTCGGGCAGGGCGGGATGGACTTTCAGCCGGTCCTGCGTGCGCAGGATTTTTCGCATGGTATTTTCGTGCTGCACGTGCGGCTTCGCCAGCTCGTTCACGCTGCGGTCGCGTGCGATATAGAGAAGATCACGCCCGGTCTCACTGTGTCCGAATCGTGCCCAATCGACCTCATATCCAGCTTCCCTGGCGAGCTGCCTGGTGAAGGTGCGAAGCGTTCGGCTGTTGCCATCGCTGAATGGATGGGCGTAGTCCAACTCGATGTACATCCTGGCAAGCCGTGCCGTGAATTCCGTGGTCTTCAGGCCGCGCAGCTCGTCGGGGCTGGCTTCTTCGAGGGCCTTGTCGAGTCTGGCCATGGCCGCGTCGTCCATGCGTGAATAGACGACATGGAAAGTGCCTCCCATGGTCGATAGGCCGCGCTGCTTCATCCAGTCCTGGCCATGGGGCACCTGTGTTCTGAATTCGCCAGGCGTGACCTCGTGGAAGCCGGCGTCCGGCAAGTCCTGGAAGATGCGATGGTGGACTGCCTTCAGGTGGGCAGCGTCGAAGCTGCCGCGCACAGGCTCCAGCTCCAGCTCGACAAGCCGTTTGAATGTGTGATCGGCTTCGAGTTGCTGACGCTGCGCTGCAGTCAACGTGCTCGCGGATGCAGGCGGGACCTCATCGCGCATTGACCTTCACCTGGACGAAATCGGCAAGCTGGATATCACCCCGGATAAATTGGCGTGCGCCGGTCTCAGCAGCTTCGGAAGGCGTGAAGCCTTCCAGTCCGATGGACGCGCGGGCGAAGTTGACGGCTGCTTCGCGCCGACGTTTCTCCGTTGCGGAACTGGCGGCGTTCACAGGGCCGCTGACGCGCTCACGCGACTGGTTGACATAGGCGCGCATCAACTCGCGCAGCACCTGTGCTGCGGGGCGGTTTTCCAGCAAGGCAGCGTCGGCAAACTCTGAGCGCAGTTCGGGCTCGACACGAAATGTCATTTGCACTTCTTTGGACATGGCGGGCACCTCGCAAGACGGAAATCAGACATGCCGTTCGGGCGGCATTCTTCTCAATGTACATACATTGCATTGCCAATGCGCAGCGCCTGGCCTCACGCCCCGCGCGGCAGCGTCTCCCACCATTCGGCATCGAACCGCCCCTGCAGGAAGGCAATGAAGGACTGCACCTTCTGCGGCACCAGGCGCGGTGAGGGGTAGACGGCGTGGATTTCCTGCTCGGGCAGGCGGCAGGTCTTGAGGACTTCGACCACGCGGCCGGCTTCCAGGGAGTCATGGGCCACGTAGCGGGGCAGGGCGGCGATGCCCATGTGCGAGCGTGAGGCCGCCAGCAGGGCCGAGAGGTTGTTGGAGCGCAGCCGGCCCGTGACCGCCACCGAGACCGGCTCTCCGCTGGCGTTGCGCAGGCGCCAGATGTCGTTGCCCTGCACGCTGCTGTAGATCAGCGTGGCATGTTCCTTGAGGTCGGAGGGGCGGCGCGGCGTGCCGCGCTTGCGCAGGTAGGTGGGCGAGGCCACCAGCACCCAGGGGTTCACGCCCAGCGTGCGTGCGCCCAGGCTGGAGTCGGCCAGCTTGCCCAGGCGCAGGGCCACGTCGATGCCGTTGGCCACCAGGTCGGTGTAGCGGTCCTCGAAGCTCAGGTCGACCTGCACCTGGGGGTTGTGCGCCATGAATTCCAGCGCCAGCGGTATCAGCACGCGCCGGCCAAAGGCCACCGAGCTGCCAATGCGCAGCTGGCCCTGCACCTGGGTCTGGCGCACCTGGACCACCTTGTCCGCCTCGGCCACGTCGTTGACGATGGCCTTGCATTTCTCGTAGTACAGCGCGCCCGCTTCGGTCAGGCTCACGCCGCGCGTGTTGCGGTTGAGCAGGCGCACCTTCAGGCGCGCTTCCATGGCTGCGATCTGCTTGGTGACCGTGGGCTGCGTGGTGGCGAATTCGTGCGCGACCTTGGTGAAGCTGCTGGTCTCCACCACGCGCACGAACATGTGCATGGCATCGAGTCTGTCCATGGTGCTGTCTCCTTTTTCATTGGTAGTTATTCCTGTACGGAATAAATTTTATGGTCTGCGCAGGCGTTCCGCCAATCGGCCTGTCTGCCTAGAGTTGACTCCAATTTGAAGGAGACCTCCCATGGCAAAAATGAAAGCAATCGAAGCCGCAGTCCGCGTGCTGGAAAAAGAAGGCGTGACCGTCGCATTCGGCGTTCCCGGTGCCGCCATCAACCCGCTGTACGCAGCGCTCAAGGACCATGGCGGCATCGGCCATATCCTGGCGCGCCACGTCGAAGGCGCAAGCCACATGGCCGAGGGCTACACCCGCGCCGTGGCCGGCAACATCGGCGTGTGCATCGGCACCAGCGGCCCGGCCGGCACGGACATGATCACGGGCCTGTACTCGGCCAGCGCGGATTCGATACCGATTCTCTGCATCACGGGCCAGGCGCCGCGCTCGCGTCTGCACAAGGAAGATTTCCAGGCCGTGGACATTGCCTCCATCGCCAAGACCGTGACCAAGTGGGCCACCACGGTGCTGGAGCCGGCCCAGGTGCCGCGCGCCTTCCAGCAGGCCTTCCACCTGATGCGCTCGGGCCGCCCCGGCCCCGTGCTGATCGACCTGCCCATCGACGTGCAGCTGGCCGAGATCGAGTTCGACATCGACACCTACGAGCCCCTGCCTGTCTACAAGCCGGCTGCCACGCGCAAGCAGGTGGAAAAAGCCATCGCCATGCTCAACGAGTCCGAGCGTCCGCTGCTGGTCTCGGGCGGCGGCGTGATCAATGCCGATGCCTCCGAGCTGCTGGTGGAGTTCGCCGAACTGCTGGACGTGCCCGTGATTCCCACCCTGATGGGCTGGGGCACCATTCCCGATGACCACCGCCTGATGGCCGGCATGTGCGGCCTGCAGACCAGCCACCGCTACGGCAATGCCACCATGCTGGCCTCCGACTTCGTGCTGGGCATTGGCAACCGCTGGGCCAACCGCCACACGGGCTCGGTCGAGGTCTACACCAAGGGCCGCAAGTTCGTGCACGTGGACATCGAGCCCACGCAGATCGGCCGCGTGTTCGCGCCCGACTACGGCATCGTCTCGGACGCGGGCGCTGCGCTCAAGCTCTTCGTCGAGGTGGCGCGCGAGTGGAAGGCGGCTGGCCGCCTGAAGGACCGCAGCGGCTGGGTGGCCGAATGCCAGGCCCGCAAGAACAATGTGGAGTACCTGCGCAAGACCAATTTCGACAACGTGCCCATGAAGCCGCAGCGTGTCTACCAGTGCATGAACCGCAGCCTGGACAAGGACACCTGCTACGTCTCCACCATCGGCCTGTCGCAGATTGCCGGTGCGCAGTTCCTGCATGTCTACAAGCCGCGCAACTGGATCAACTGCGGCCAGGCCGGCCCGCTGGGCTGGACCGTGCCGGCCGCCCTGGGCGTGCGCGTGGCCGACCCGGCCCGCAAGATCGTGGCGCTGTCGGGCGACTATGACTTCCAGTTCATGATCGAGGAACTGGCCGTGGGTGCGCAGTTCAAGCTGCCCTACATCCATGTGCTGGTCAACAACAGCTACCTGGGCCTGATCCGCCAGGCGCAGCGCGCCTTCTCCATCGACTACTGCGTGCAACTGGCCTTCGACAACATCAATGTCGACGACAAGGAAGAGTCCAAAGGCTATGGCGTGGACCACGTCAAAGTGGTCGAGGGCCTGGGCTGCAAGGCCATCCGCGTGCACCGTCCCGAGGACTTCGCGCCCGCCATGCAGCAGGCCGAGGCCTGGATGGCAGAGCACTGCACGCCGGTCGTCGTCGAGGTCATCCTGGAGCGCGTGACCAACATCTCCATGGGCGCCGAGATCGACAACGTGATCGAGTTCGAAGATCTGGCCGCAGCGCCTGCCGACGTGCCCAGCGCGCTCGCACTGCTGGATTGACCGGCCCGCCACGGCACATCGCACGGCATTGCACTGCACTGCTTTTTCTATCGGCGGGGCGCCTTGCGCGCCCTGCCGCCACCCACCCACCAAACGACTACCGGAGACTTCTGACATGCCCCGTTTTGCTGCCAACCTCAGCATGCTGTTCACCGAGGTGCCCTTCCTCGACCGCTTCGAGCGCGCGGCGCGCGCCGGCTTCGAGGCCGTGGAATTCCTGTTTCCCTACGCTCATACGGTCGAAGAGATCAAGGAGCGCGTGGACGCCCACGGCCTGCAGATCGTGCTGCACAACCTGCCGGCCGGCGACTGGGATGCGGGCGAGCGCGGCATTGCCTGCCACCCCGACCGCGTGGACGAGTTCCGCGCCGGCGTGGCCAAGGCCGTGACCTATGGCCATGCATTGGGCGTGCCCCAGCTCAACTGCCTGGCCGGCAAGGCGCCTGCCGGTGCCGATGCCGCGCTGCTGCGCCGCACCTTCGTGGACAACCTGCGCTTTGCCGCATCGGCGCTGAGCGCGGCCAATCTGCGCCTGCTGATCGAGCCCATCAACCCCTTCGACATTCCCGGCTTCTATCTGAACCGCACGGACGAGGCCCTGTCCATCCTCGACGAGGTGGGTGCGCCCAACGCCTTCGTGCAGTACGACATCTACCACGCGCAGCGCACCGAGGGCGAACTGGCGGCCACGCTGCAAAAGCATCTGGCGCGCATCGGCCATGTGCAACTGGCCGACAACCCGGGCCGCAACGAGCCGGGCACGGGCGAGATCAACTACCCCTTCCTGTTCGCGCACCTGGACCGCATCGGCTACCAGGGCTGGGTGGGCTGCGAGTACAAGCCTGCGCGCGATACCGAATCGGGCCTGGGCTGGATCGAGGCCCACGCCGCAGTCGCCGCCTGAGCGGCCGTAGAACATCTTCGGATTTACCGAATTTCCCAAAAACGACAAGGAGTACACAGCATGAATGCATCCTCTCTCAAGCTTGGTTTCGTGGGCCTGGGCATCATGGGCGCGCCCATGGCGGGCCACCTGCTCACGGCAGGCCACCAGCTGTTCGTGAACACCCTGGGCAAGATCCCCGCGCAGATCGCCGAGAGCAGCGCCACCCAGTGCACCACCGCGCGCGGCGTGGCCGAGCGGGCCGACATCATCTTCCTGATGCTGCCCGACACGCCCGATGTCGAGAAGGTGCTGTTCGGCGAGGACGGCGTGGCCGCCGGCCTCAAGGGCAGCAGCGGCAAGGTGGTGGTGGACATGAGCTCCATCTCGCCCGTGGCCACCAAGGACTTCGCTCGCCGCATCGAGGCCATCGGCGCCCAGTACCTGGATGCGCCGGTCTCCGGCGGCGAGGTGGGCGCCAAGAACGCCACGCTGTCCATCATGGTCGGCGGCCCCGAGGACGTGTTCGCGCGCGTCAAGCCGCTGTTCGAGCGCCTGGGCAAGAACATCACCCTGGTGGGCGGCAACGGCGACGGCCAGACCGCCAAGGTGGCCAACCAGATCATCGTGGCGCTGAACATCGAGGCCGTGGCCGAGGCCCTGCTGTTCGCGTCGCGCGCCGGTGCCGACCCGGCCCGCGTGCGCGAGGCGCTGCTGGGCGGCTTTGCCTCGTCCAAGATCCTGGAAGTACATGCCGAGCGCATGATCAAGCGCACGTTCGACCCGGGCTTCCGCATCTCGCTGCACCAGAAGGACCTGAACCTGGCCCTGAGCAGCGCGCGCCAGCTCGGCGTGTCCCTGCCCAACACCGCCCAGGCCCAGGAGCTGTTCAACAGCTGCGTGGCCCACGGCGGCGCGAACTGGGATCACTCGGGCATGGTGCGTGCGCTGGAGATCCAGGCCAACTTCGAAGTGGGCCAGAAGGTCCAGGACTGATGGCCGGCCTTTGAGACAACGATTGGTGGGAGGGCGGCCTTGCGCCGCCCTGTTGTGAAAAGCCGCGCTCGGCAACGGGCGCGGCTTTTTCTTGCTTCAATATCCCAGTGTCTGCCCGTCGGGGTTGCGCGGGTCGGAGGCGCCGTAGAGCATGCCGTCGCGCAGCTCGATGGTCTGGGTGCGGCCCATCGACGCCTTCACGGCAACGTTGTGGCCGCGCGACTTGAGCAGGGCCACGGTGTCGGGGCTGATGCCCTTTTCCACGCGCAGCTCATCGGGCGTCCACTGGTGGTGAAAGCGCGGCGTGGCGGCGGCCTCGGCCGGGTTCATGCCGAAGTCGATGGTGTTGACCACGGTCTGCAGCACGGTGGTGATGATGCGTGCGCCGCCGGGGCTGCCGGTGACCAGCACGGGCTTGCCGCCCTTGAGCACCATGGTCGGCGTCATCGACGACAGCGGGCGCTTGCCTGCGGCCACCGCGTTGGCATCGCCGCCGACCAGTCCATACGCGTTGGCCACTCCGGGCTTGGCCGAGAAATCGTCCATCTCGTTGTTGAGCAGGATGCCCGTGCCCTTGGCCACGATGCCGCTGCCGAAGTTGGTGTTCAGCGTATAGGTCACGGCCACGGCGTTGCCCGCCTTGTCCACCACCGAGTAGTGCGTGGTCTGGTCGCTCTCGTAGGGCTGGGGCTTGCCGGGCCGGATGTCCTTGCCGGCGCGCGCCTGGTAGGGGTCGATGCCGGCGGCCAGTGCCTCGGCATAGCGCTTGGAGGTCAGGCCCTTGAGCGGCACGGTCACGAAGTCGGGATCACCCAGGTATTCGGCACGGTCGGCATAGGCCAGCTTCATGCTTTCCGCCATGTAGTGGATGCTCTGCGCGCTGTTGACGCCCCACTGGTTCATGGGCCAGCGTTCCATCATGTTGAGGATCTGGATCAGGTGGGCGCCGCCGGAGGACGGAGGCGGCATGGTCACGATCTCGTAGCCGCGGTAGGTGCCGCGCAGTGGCTCGCGCTCGGCGACCTTGTAGCTCTTGAGGTCCTGCAGCGAGAGGGCGCCTGCATGCGGCGCCATCTCGGCCGCGATCTTGCGGGCGATGGAGCCTTCGTAGAACACCTTGGAGCCCTGCTGGCCGATCAGGCGCAGCGACTGCGCCAGGTCCTTTTGCACCAGGCGGTCGCCGCGCTTGAGGGGCTCGCCGTTGCGCCAGAAGATGGCCTGGGTGGCGGGCCACTGGCCCATGTTCTTCTTTTCCTGCTGCAGGATCTGGGCCAGGGTCTCGCTGACGGGGAAGCCCTTGTCGGCCAGCTTTGCGGCCGGCGCAATCAACGTGGACAAAGGCAGCGATCCCCATTTCTTCAATGCATGCTCCATGCCGGCCACGGTGCCGGGCACGCCCACGGCGTAGTGGGTGTAGAGCGATTTGCCATCGATGACCTTGCCATCCGCACCCACGTACATGTCGCGCGTGGCCTTGGAGGGCGCGACCTCACGGAAGTCCAGCGCAATGTTCTTGCCGCTCTTGGCGTCATGCACCACCATGAAGCCGCCGCCGCCGATGTTGCCTGCGTTGGGCAGGGCCACGGCCAGCGCAAAGCCCATGGCCACGGCGGCGTCCACCGCATTGCCGCCGGACTTCAGGATCTGCAGGCCGATGCGCGAGGCCAGCTCCTGCTCGCTGGCCACCATGCCGCTCCTGCCCACGACGGGATGGAACACATCCATGTCGAAGTCATAGGCGGCGCTGGCGGCCTGGGCCGCGTTGCTCTGCGTGATGGGCGCCGTTGCCGGGGCAGGCGCTGCGGCCACGGGGGCTGGCGCCGCCGAAGCCGCGGGCGGCTGCGTGCTGCTGCAGGCGGCCAGGCTGGCAATGGCCAGCGCCAGGCTGGTTGCAAGCAAGGGGGAGCGAAGTTGCATCGGTATCTCCTTGGCAGATGAAACAGTGGAACAGTGGAAAAAGAGCGCGAGTCCTGTGCCGCCCTGTGTGCGCCGGCCGGAGGGTCCTGCGGCCAGGGCGGCGGCGGACCACAGTGTAGAAGCATGGCGTCGGCAGCCTTCCCGCGCGCCGGCCCGGGCACCGAAAGTGCGGGTATCTGCCTAGGTGTCGGCCGTGCAACGCCCTTCAAGGGCGTACAAAAACTGTATACACTTTGAGCATGCCGGGCAGGGCCGCGAGTGCTGTCGCGCGCCGCGCTCCGTGCATTGACCAACCAATGACAACCGGGCGGGCCAGCTCCCGCCGCACAGGAGATTTCCATGGGCCTGAGCACCCACGTCCTCGACACCATGAATGGCTGCCCCGCAGCCGGCATGGCTGTCGCGCTGTATTCCATCGATGGCGACCAGGCCACGCTGATCAAGAGCCTGGTGCTCAACCACGACGGCCGCACCGATGCGCCGCTGTTCGACAACAACAGCCTCAGGACCGGCACCTACCGCCTGACCTTCGACGTGGCGGCCTACTTCAAGGCCCGTGGCGTGCAACTGCCCGAGCCCAACTTCCTCAACAAGGTGAGCCTGGACTTCGGCGTGGCCCATGCCGACCAGCACTACCACGTGCCCCTGCTGGTCAGCCCCTGGAGCTATTCCACGTACCGGGGCTCCTGAGTCCTGTTGCAGGCAGGCTGTCGGGGGATGGCCTGGAGTGAGCCCTGAAACGAAGAACGGCCCGCATTGCGGGCCGTTGCTTTTGCTGCTTGAGCAAGAGGGCGGGCTACTTGCCCTTGGCGTGCCCCATGGCCACGACCAGGGCCGTGATGAAGAAGAAGGCCTGCAGCTCCAGCGCCCAGCCTCCCGAGCTGTGCAGCTGCATCACCTGGCCCGTGTGCACCAGCGCAAAGGCCACGACCATGTTGATCGCAATCACCAGCGCCGCAGGCACCACCCACAGGCCGACCAGCAGCAGCAGCGGCGCCACCACCTCACCCAGATAGACCGCATAGGCCAGCCAGCCCGGTGCGCCCGTGGACTCCACCATGCGCTCGATGCTGCCTATGCCGTAGCGCAGCTTGGCCCAGCCGTGAAAAAGCAACAGGACCGCGAGCGTGACGCGCAGCAGCACCATGGCTGCCTGGGGATGGTGAAAGTGGCTCCAGAACTTCATGAACTCCCTCGGTGTGGATAGGCCCGGTGGGCCGGGTGTTGCTGTGGGTGCATTCTGGCATCAGCGCGCTTTCGGTGTCGGCTGTGGCAGCCCGGCACGGGATTTTCAGACATTTCCTGCGGGCCTGTAGTCCTATGGCGCAACTTGTGACATGTCTCATCACAAGTACCGCAAAGCGGCCTAGCATCATCCCCAGCCTGTCTCAGAAACGGTTTGCGAGCACTGGAAGGGGTGCCCGGGACCGGGAGGCAAGGTGATCAATCCAATGAACCGATGGGGTCTCCCCAAAACGTCCAATCAAGAAAGGCAGGTTTTCCCATGCGTCAGTTTTCTTTGCGTACCGTCGTGATGGCCACTGCACTGGCGGCCGGCAGCATTGCCATGGTCGGCTGCACCACCACCAAGCCGGAAACCCAGTCCGCGCCGCGCGCTGATGCCACCACCGTCAATGCACGCGCCAACGCTGCGCTGGAGCGGCTGTACCAGACGGCGCCAGGCTCCAAGGAAATGGTGGCCCGCTCCAAGGGCGTGCTGATCTTCCCCTCGGTGATCGGCGGCAGCTTCGTCATCGGTGTCGAGCATGGCCGCGGCGTGCTGCGCGTCGGCGGCCAGAACAAGGGCTACTACAGCACGACCGGCGCCTCGGTGGGCTGGCAGGCCGGTGGCCAGTCCAAGGCTGTGATCTATGTGTTCAACACCCAGGAAGCGCTCGACAAGTTCCTGGCCAGCGAGGGCTGGTCCGTGGGCGCCGATGCCACGGTGGCTGCAGGCAAGGTAGGCGCCAATGGCAGCGTGGACACCACGACCGCCCAGGGCCCCGTGACCAGCTATGTGCTGACCAATGCGGGCCTGGAAGCCGGCGTGTCGCTGCAGGGCTCGAAGATCACCAAGGTGGTCGAGTGATCCAGGCCCTGAGGGGCCTTTGAACGAAACCGGCCTGCGGGCCGGTTTTTCTTTGTGCGGTCGTCTCAGTCGGTGCCAGCGGCGCCGTCTTCATTGGCGCTGCCCGGCGCAGCGGGCGGGAGCACGGCCTGCTCTATGCGTTCGAGGCGCTTTTCGATGCGCTCCACGGCTTCGGCGCTCATCTTGATGTCGTAGATGCTCACGGGCTCCTCGCATTCCAGCGCAGGGTCCGTCGCGGCCGACAGGCGGCCGAGCAGAGGTGCCTCGAACGTGGTCTGCAGCCGGGCCACGACTTCGGCGTTCATGGAACGGCCGGTGCGCTTGGCTGCCTCCTCGACGAGGTCCTTGAGTTCCTGCGGCAGGCGCAGCTTGTACTGAGGATCGGTCTGTTTCATCGCCGGCAATCATGGACCGGAAAGGTATTGACTGCAAGGGACCTGAAAGGTATTGTTGCTTCGGGACCAGCACGGTCCCGCGCAAGGGGAGCCATGAAGACAGTCAACCCACCGGGCCGCAGCCACCGAAGATACTCACCACAGCACCAGGAGGTGCTGGCGGTCGATGCGCTGTGCCACATGGGCGCGGCCCTGGGCGTGCTGGAGCTGCATGCAGAGCGCGCCGACTCGGCCATGGTGTGTGCCGCGCGTGATTTGCTGCGCGGCTACCACGCCAGCGCTGACCAGGCGGTGGCCAGCCTGCAGGCCGGCGACCGCGCGGCAGGCGTGCTGCCGCAGTTGTCGCAGGACCTGGGCTATGCCATCGAGGTCATCGACCGCGTGAACGATGACGCACCGGACGACCTGGTGCTGTATGCCGTGACCTGCCTGCTCAGAAGCGCCAGGAGCTTTGCCGACGGCCAGCCGCGTGAATCTGCCTGAACCGGCCTGAGCCAGCCTTTGGCGGCCTGAGGCTCAGAGCTGGCCTTCGGTCAGCGTGTCGAGCTGGAAGCGGCCGGACTTGTCCCAGAGCCAGGTATCGGTATAGGTGATGCGGGCGGCGCCGGCCGGGGCGGGGAAGGGCGCGGCGGCGCGCACCAGGCGCTCGATCTCGCTCACCACTTCGGGGGCATGGCTGGGCGCGCGCATCCAGTGCAGGCGCTGGACCTGGCCGTTGCGGTCGATCTGCACCTGCAGCACGCCGATCGCGTAGAGCATGGGCGGCAACTGGCCCTTGTAGATGCGCTCGGCATTGCGCGCATAAAGATGGTTGGCCGCCACCTTGCGGTACTGCAGCTGTGCGCTGGAGGTGGCCTCGTCGGGGCGCGGGCCGGGGCCGGGTGGCGACTTGCAGGCCGTGACCAGGGAGGCAATGGCGGCCATCAGTCCCGCCCACAGCCAGGGACGGCCGGAACGTGGCTTTTGCACGGAACTGTGCTGAGAGGAATCGGGGGAATCGGGCATGATTGCGAGCGTATCCTGAAACGCTGCGGCACCGGCAGTCGGAGCGCAAAACTCAAGTGCCGCAGCGGAAAATCCCGCAACAAATTCCAACGAAGCCCGCAGGCGCCACGACGGGCTGTCAGGTGCGCCCATGTGGAGTGACACGTTCAAGAAAGTCGAGCAAGGCCTTGCGCAGGGGCCGCTGTGCTGGGTCGAGGTGATGGAGTCACGCGGCTCGGTGCCGCGCGAGCGCGGCGCCTGGATGGCCGTGTTTGCCGACGGCGTGGCCGGCACCATTGGCGGCGGGCACCTGGAGTTCGACGCCATCGACCGCGCGCGCAGCTTGCTGCGCGACGCTGCGCTTCAGGCCGGATTGCCGGGACAGCCTGGGCAGGCCGGTCCCGCCCTTGCCGAGCACCAGCACCGCTATCCGCTGGGTCCCAGCCTGGGCCAGTGCTGCGGCGGCGTGGTGATGCTGAGGTTCGTGCTGGTGCCCCAGGGCCGCATGGACATGCTGCGCGAGCGGCTGCAGCCGCCGCGCGACTGCGTGGCGCTGTTTGGCGCAGGCCACGTCGGCCATGCGCTGGTGCGCCTGCTGTGCAATCTTCCCTACCGCGTGATGTGGGTGGACAGCCGCGATTCGGTCTTCCCCGAGGAGGAGCACGAGTTCGTGCAGTGTGAATACTCCGATCCCGTGCAGTCCGCCGTGGCCGACCTGCCCACCGGCTCCCAGGTGCTGATCATGAGCTTCAGCCATGCCGAGGACCTGGAGGTGGTCGCCCAATGCCTGAGCCGCCAGCGCCAGCACGGCGACCTGCCCTATGTGGGCCTGATCGGCAGCGCCACCAAATGGGCCACCTTCCGGCGCAGGCTGCGCGAGCGCGGCTTCAGCGATGCGGAGCTGGACCATGTGACCTGCCCCATCGGCGTGCCCGGCATCAAGGGCAAGGAGCCTGAGGTGATCGCGGTGGCCGTGGCAGCGCAGCTGCTGCAGCGGCGCAGTGCCGCGCCCGCGCAGAATCAGGGAAATCTCTAGTGAATTGATGTCGCGCAAACCGGCTGGCTATCGAAAAATTGCATACACTTTGTGTCTACGAAATGGTCGCAGCGGTGCACCGGCGGTATATCTACCGGGTGCGCGGCCTTTTTCTTCTGCTCAGAGCGCCCGCAGTGGTGAGCAGGTTGAACACCGGCGGCCCCCACGCTGCCAAGGTTGAGAGCTATGGAAAGCTACATTCTCGACTGGGCCAACCTGCTGTTGCGGTGGCTCCACGTCATTACGGCCATCGCCTGGGTCGGTTCCTCCTTCTATTTCGTCTTCCTCGACAGCAGCCTGACGCCGCCTGTCGATGACGACCTCAAGAAGCAGGGCGTCAGCGGCGAACTCTGGGCCGTGCACGGCGGTGGGTTCTACCACCCCGTCAAGTTCAATGTCTCCCCGCCCAAGCTGCCGGACCACCTGCACTGGTTCTACTGGGAAAGCTACACCACCTGGCTCAGCGGCTTTGCGCTGCTGACGGTGTCGTATCTGTGGAACGCCAAGATCTACCTCGTCAACCCGGCCGATCCCAACGCCATGGGCTCGGCTGCGGCCATTGCCTCGGCCCTGGCCTTCCTGGTCGTGTTCTGGCTGCTGTACGACGGCATCTGCCGCGTCTTCGGCCAGAAGAAGAACGGCGATGCCACGGTGGGCGCCATGGTGCTGGTGCTGGTGTGCATTGCGGCCTTCCTGGCCTGCCACATCTTCCCGGGCCAGGCCGCCTTCCTGCTGATGGGCGCCATGCTGGCGACCTCGATGAGCGCCAACGTGTTCTTCTGGATCATTCCCGGCCAGCGCACGGTGGTGAAGGCCCTGAAGGAAGGCCAGCCCGTGGACCCCATCCACGGCAAGCGCGGCAAGCAGCGCAGCGTGCACAACACGTACTTCACGCTGCCGGTGCTGTTCGCCATGCTGTCCAACCATTACGGCTGGCTGTACAGCCATGAGCTGAACTGGCTGGTGCTGATCCTGATGATGTTCGCGGGCGCTGCCATCCGCCAGTTCTTCGTGATGCGCCACGGCTTCAAGCTGGGCCGCAATGCCCATCCCTGGCCCTACGCTTTGGTCGGCGTGCTGGTGCTGATCGGCACGGCCGTCTGGCTCAAGCCTGCACCGGCGCCTGCCGCCGCCCCTGTGTCTGCGCCTGCCGCCGCCCCCGCACCGGCTCCCGCCGCCGTGCAGGCGCCTGCTGGTGCCGAGCCCGCTGCGACGGCGGCGCCCGTTGCGGCCGCTGCTCCTGCTCCCGCCGCCGACGGCGCCGTGGGCTACGCCCAGATGGCGCCCTTCTTGCAGCAGCATTGCGTGGTCTGCCACGGTGCCGCCCTGCAGCAAAAGAATGTGCGCCTGGACTCGCCCGAGCAGGTCAAGGCCCACGCCCAGCAGATCTACCAGCAGGTGGTGCAACTGCGCAAGATGCCCTTTGGCAATCCGGGTGCCCTGAACGATGACGAGCGCAGCATGGTCAAGCGCTGGTACGAGTCTGGTGCATCGGTGAATTGATCGCTGGGCCGCGCCCAGACGCTGTCGGCGTTTGCTGTCAGCGTTCGGCGGCCAGCCACCAGCCACCAGCCCGCAGCCTCGCAAGAGCCTGCGGGCTTTCTGTTTCAGGCAGGCCAGGCTGCTGCGGTGCCGTGCAGGGCCGGGCGCCGCGCTTCATCGCGCGGCGTGTGCAGCGCGATGGCGCCGCGCCCCGGCAGGCTTTGCGCCTTGGCCTGCTGCTTGGCCAGGGCCGCCAGGTTGGCAATGTCCTCGGGCGCCAGCACGCTGCCCGGCGTGACGCGCACCACGCCGATGGACAGCGTGGTGCAGGCAAAGAATCGCCGGATGCCGTGGCGGTCCTCGGCCCAGATGCCTCCGGCCTCGCGCGCCTGGTCGTCGAACAGCTGGCGCGCCTCGCCTGCGAAGGCGCCGACGATGTCCTCGCAGCGCCGCTGCCAGTCTTCGCTTTGCAGCAGCAGCATGAAGTCGTCCCCGCCCACATGGCCCACGAAGTCGCGCCGCGCATCGCAGTGCGCCACGGCCAGCCGCGCCACCAGGCGGATCATCTGGTCGCCGCGCCAGTAGCCGTAGTGGTCGTTGAAGGGCTTGAAGTGGTTGAGGTCGGCGTAGCAGGCCACGAAGCCGGCGCCGCTGTCCAGCAGTCGCTGCATGTGCAGGCTGATGGGGATGTTGCCGGGCAGGAAGGTCAGCGGGTTGGCATGGCGCGCGGCTTCGATGCGGGCCTCGGTCACGCGGCGCACCAGCTGCTCGCCCGTGCCCAGGCCCACATAGCGGCCGTTGTCGGTGACGATGAAGCCGTCGCTCAGGTAGCGCTGGTCCTGCGAGGTCAGGATGCCCACGAGCTGGTCCACATCGCAATCGAGCTCCACGATGCGCGGCTGCACGTTGGCAAAGGCCAGGCAGGGCTTGCGCCCGTGCACTTCGCGGAAGTACAGCGTGGCGTAGTGGTTCATGAACTGCTGGCGGTTGATGAGCGCCAGCGGCCGGCCGGCCTCCACGACGGCAATGGCATGCAGCTGCTGGCCGGCCTGGAACAGCTCGGCCACCTCGTCGTTGCTGGCCGTGGGTACCACGCAGGGCGCCTGCATCACCATCAGATTGCGCAGCACCCCCGGGCGCGCGCTGTGTCCCTGGTGGGGCATCACGGCCACGCGCGGGTCCTGCGCCACGCTGCGCGCCTGCGTGCTGATCTGGGGCTGGGCGGTTTCGGCAGGGCGGCCCAGCAGCCAGCCCTGGCCATACGGAATGCCCAGGTCGCGCAGGGTGCGCAGCTCATCCTCGGTCTCTATGCCTTCGGCGATCAGCGTGGTGCCGAAGACCTCGGCAATGCCCTTGATGGCCTGCAGCAGCTGCAGCGTGGCCGGGCGCTGCTCGATCTGGTGGATGAAGTATTTGTCGATCTTGACGAAGTCGGGCTTGGCCTCGGACCACAGGCGCAGGCTGGAGCGGCCGTCGCCAAAGTCATCCAGCGCCAGGCGCGCGCCCGTGGCATGCACGGCCTTCACGGCGGCGCAGACGGCGGGCATGTCGGTCACATGGTCGTGTTCGGTGATCTCCACCACCAGGGAGCGGGCCTGCACGCCGAAGCTGCGCACCGTGTCCCCGACCATGCCGGGGCCGCAGACCCCCACGGCCTGCACCAGCGCCTGGGCGCTGAGGTTGACGAACAGCCGGCCCGGCGCACTCTGCCGGCCCCAGTCCTGCAGCGCCACGCAGACCGCCAGCAGCTCGAATTCCCGAAGAATGCCCTCGGCCGCAGCGCCCTTGAGCAGGGCGTCGGGCGTGTGCAACGGCATGCCCCGGGGGCCGCGGATCAGCGCCTCATGCGCATAGATGCTGCCGCTGCGCAAGTCGGCCAGCGGCTGGAAGACGCAGTACAGGCCGCCCGCGCGCATGAGCTGCGCCACGGGGCCTGCGCCGGACCGCACGGCGGCGGAGAGCACGGCCGCGGCAGCGGGCAGGCTGGCGAGCATCTGGGGATCGATCATGGGCTCAACTTTTCAGTTGGATACATTACGTTTCACTGGTGACATGCTTGTGACAAGTATGCCGCCTGCGGACCGGTGTGCTGGCGGCGGATTGACATGGCTCAAAACGCGGCGGGAGCAAAGCCGGCAAAGTTGCATGCATGTTCGCCCTGTCTTCCTTGCAAGCTTTCGCCTTCGCGCCGGGTTCCGCCCAGGTGTTGGCCGCGGGTACCTGGCTCAGGCTGCGTCGGCAGTCGCCGGATACGGTGATGTATCTGGAGCGCGGTCGCGTGCTCCTGGGCATAGGCCAGGGTGGGCAGATGCGCCACCAGCTGGGTGTCGTGGAGGGGCCTGCCTGGCTGGACGCGGCCTTTGTGCTGCAGCGGCGCGGCAGCAGCCTGGACATGCTGGCCGACAGCGATGTCCGCGTGCAGCAACTGCCCCAGACCGACTTCCTGAAGGCCGTATCGCAGCTGCCGTCGCCCGCCCAGCAACTGCTGCAGGACATGGCCCAGGCCTACTGCGCGCAGACCGAGCTGGCGGTGAGCCGCCTGTCCAAGGACGCCGAGGCGCGCTGCGCCCAGTGGCTGCTGCGCCATGCCATGCCGCACGAAGCTGGCGGCCTGCGCGTGACGCTGCACCTGCGCAAGCGGCTCATCGCCGCCCAGCTCGGCATTGCACCCGAGACCTTCTCGCGCGTGCTGCGCCAGTTGCGTGAGCACGGGCTCATCGCGGGCCGGGGCAATGTCATCGATCTGCCCAAGCCTGCGGCCCTCGAAGTGCTCGCCGTAGGCTGATTCCCACGCCGCTGACGGGTGCCGGCCTGCAAGCGCCGGGCCTTGCGGGGCGGGGTAACCACTGGTTCGCGGGTTCCACCCAGTGGGACGGCTTTCGGGCCTGCATATATTGATGGCGTCATGTCACTGGACGCCCGCCGATCTCCCTTTTTCCAGGCACTGCTGGCATCCCAGGATGCTCCGCAGCTGTCGGGTTCACCCTCGCGGCCGCGCGCGGCCCCAGGCTGGGGCGCCATGCGCTGCACGGTGCTGGCGCTGGCCGCTGCGGCCGTGCTGCTGGCGGGCCTTGGCAGTGCCTGGTGGGTCTCGCACAACATGCGCCAGCAGACGCTGGAGCGCGCCATGGCCCGGCAGGCCGACGAGGTCGATACCGTGGCGCGCATGCTGGCCGCTCGGCTGGAGCAGCAGCAGCGCCTGCTGTGGGTGCTGGCCCAGGGCATTGCCGATCAGGGCAGCGACCCGAGCCGGCTGATGGGCGAGATGCTGCGCGGAGACGCATCCGTGCGTCTGTTCGACACCCTGCAACTGGCCGACGCGCGTGGCCAGTTGCAGCTCAGCCTGCGCGGCGGCCGTTCCGAGCCCCTGGCCGATCTGGACGAAGGCGTGCGCGACGTGATGCGGCGCAGCCTGGCCGATGGCCGGCCCGTGGTCTCCACCATGGTGCGCAAGGGCGCTGATCCCGGAATGATGGAGTTGCTGTACGCCGTGCCGCTGCGCACCGGCAACGGCACGGTCAGCGGCGTGCTGTCGGCCGGCGTGCGCATGTCCGCCCAGGCCCTGCTGCCGCCCAGCATCGATCCCTCGCGCTCCGGCGGGCGCCTGCTGGTCATGCAGCGCGACGGGCAGATCCTGGCCCATTCCGACCCCTCGCGCTGGTCGGCGCGCGCCGAGGCCGAGCCCGGGCTGGGCGCGGACTGGCTGCAGGACCCCGCGGCCGGCGCAGTGCAGGTGGGCCCCGACACCCAGCGGCGCGCAGGCTACCTGGTGACGACGGCAGGCATGCCGCTGCCGCAGTGGCTGGTGGTCAGGATCACCCCCGAGGAAGCCATCGCGCCCAGCCTGGCGCCGCGCGTGCTGTGGTGGCTGCTGGCCGCCGTGGCCGGTGTCGCTGGCCTGCTGGTCCTGCTGCTGATCCTGGTCACCGAACCCATGGCGGCCCTGCACCGCACTGCACGCCAATGGCTGGCGAGCCAGGGAAGACTCATGGCCGAGGAGCCCGATCCCGCGCCCGAACCCGAGCCGGGCCATGCAGAGGAAGGCGGCTGGCGCATGCCCTGGACCCATGCCTGGGGCGAAGCCTCCACGCTGTGGCAGGCCCTGCATCGCCTGGGGCAGATGGGGCAGGAGCAGGCGCACGAGGTCGGCCGGCTGCAACTGCAGCTGCAGACGCTGATGGACTACGCGCCCGTGGGCCTGGTGGTCACGCGGTCGGCGCATCTGGAGCTGGTGGGCCTGCAGGCCGCGCGCATGCTCGGCTATCCGCCGCGCGAGCTGCAGGGGCAGGCGATACGCCAGCTGTGCGCCTCCGACGCGGCGCACATCCAATTGCTGGAGCGCGTGCGCAAGGACCTGGACATGTACGGCCAGTTCGACAGCGAGCAGTGCTTTGTCCGCAAGGACGGCCGCCCCATCTGGGTGCGCCTGCACGGCCAGAGCCTGCAGCGCCTGCAGCGCGGCCTGGAGCCGCGCGCCGTGGTGCCGGCAGACCCCACCCTGGTCTGGGTGGTCGAGGACGTGACCATGCAGCGACTGGTGCGCGAGCAGCCGGGCTGGAAGGCCATGCACGATCCGCTGACCCTGCTGCCCAATCGCGAGGCCTTTGCCATGCGCCTGCATGAATGGCTGCAGGAATGCAGTGCCGCCCAGCGCCTGCCGGCCGAGGCGCTGCAGCGGGGTGAATCCGCCCTGCTGCAGAGCGACAACACCGCCGTTGCCACGGTAGAGGAGGCGCAAGAGGCGGAGGAAGAGGCGGTGGAGGAGACCGTCGGCCTGCCGCAGCATGGCGTGATCCTGTTCCTGGACCTGGACCACTTCGCCCACGTCAACCAGCAGGGAGGCCATGCGGCCGGCGACGAGGTGCTGTGCCACATGGCCCGGCTGATCGACAGCGTGGTCCGGCCGCTGGGCTGGGTGGCGCGCCTGGGCGGTGATGAATTCGCCGTGCTGCTGGCGGGCACCTCGGCGGAGCAGGGCATGCTGCTGGCGCAAAGCCTGTGCATGGCCGTGCAGGACTGGGAAGGCGCGCACGAGGGCCAGCGCTACCTGATGGGTGTGAGCGTCGGCATGGTGGTGCTCGATGCCCGCCAGCACACGGTCAGCAGCGCGCTGCGCTCGGCCGACATGGCCTGCTATGCGGCCAAGCGCAAGGGCCGCAACCGCGTCGAGGTGCTGGAGGCCGCCTGAGCGCCGGGGCCGTGCCTCACTCGAAGGATTCGCTGAAGCGCCGCAGTCCCTCGGGATCGATCAGGGTCAATGCGCCATAGGAGACGCGGACCGCTCCGATGTCCTCCAGCTCCCCCAGGGTGCGATTGACGATCTGGCGCGACACGCCGGCCAGGCTGGCCAACTCCTCCTGCGACATGCCCAGGTGCCGGTTGCCGGTGTCCGGATACAGCCTCGAATCGGTCAGCTCCGAGATGCAGTGCGCCACATGGCGGCTGGAATGGTGCAGCCGCGCATGCTCGCAGCGGCCGATGAACTGGCCCAGGCGCGCATTGAGCTGGTCCAGCAGGAAGCGGTTGAAGCCGAGGCTGCGCTCCAGCAGCCAGTGAAAGGTGCTGGCCGGCATCAGTGCCACCAGCGTATCCTCGATCGCCGTCGCGTCGAACGGCCAGCATTCGTGCTTGAGCAGTGTGCCCTCGCCGAACCAGCAACCCGGGGTAAAGGTGGCCAGCGTGGTGCTGCGCCCGGTAGGCGACAGCGCATGGATCTTGACCGCTCCCTGGACGACGCCGGCCCAGTGGCCGGCCTGGTGCGTCTTGTGGCAAAGCGGGGTGCCGGCCGGTATGTGCCGCAACAGCACCTCCCGCCGCAACCTGAGCAGGTGGGCCCTGCTCAGGTGGGGCGCAAAGGGCGCGGACTTGAGGACGGCGTTGATCGTGGGCGGGGGCATGGTGCTTGATGCGAATCTTCAATGAAAGTCTGCTGCTTCATTGCATGAATTGGCACGCTGCAAACCCTGATCACCGGCCCCCGGACCCCTGCGGGACTTCGCGCAGGGTGCAACTCAATCGTTGCGCGAGACCGGCGCAGGCCCGGCCTTGGTGCCCGCCGGGCCGGCACTGAAATCGGTCAGGAAGGCCGCCTCCTGGCTCTGGCCCGTTCCAGCCTGGCTCCAGTCGCACACTCCCGCCACAAACACTGCGGCAAGGCGCTTTTGCTGGGCCGGGCTGAAGGTGATGCCGGCGTACTCCGGGCTGGTGAACGAAAGGGGCTTGAGCTGGCACTGGTAGATGTCCTCCGCGAGCGGACCTCCAGCCACCTGGCGTGGCGACAGGGTCGGCTTGAGGGGACAGGCTGGGTCGTCCAGGGCCAGGACTTTGTCGAGATCCGAAGGGGCGGCTCCCGTTGCGGCGATGCATCCATCCCTGGCATCCGAAGGCCTGTTGCGCACCACTTTCTGTGCCAGCGCAGCGCCGGTGGTGTCGCGCTCCACGGCGGTCAGCCAGCGGTCCATCATGACAAAGGCCTCGCGTCGCATGGCCGGGGCGATCAGCAGCGGGACCATACCCTTGCTGGCGCGGATCACATGGTTGTCATGGTGGCCGTTGGCGGCATCCAGCCGTGCGCGTTGCTGCAGGCTGCGCCAGGTCATGTGGATGTCGCTGCCGCCCTCGGGCCGCAGGTCAATGATGGCCACCTGGGACAGGTTCCTGCCGTTGCTGGTGAGGCCACTGCTGTAGAGCCTGGGCAACAGGCTGGCCACGGCCCGCTCGCGGGCTGCCGGCCGGGACGCAGTGCCGCCGGTCCAGTCCATGTCGTTGGTGTAGCTGCCGATGCCTTCGTTGAGCTGCACGAAAGCCTCCGCGTCGATGGCGCCCGACTGCAGCGCCTTGAGTCCGTACTGCAGGCCCGTGTTGTCATACGGCAGCTGCGGCTTGGTGTGGCCGTCGGTGTCCTTGAACGTCCCGAACACCGGGACCAGCATGTCGTGGATCGAGCAGCGCACGCCCTGGCCGCGTGTGCGCGGGTCGTAGACGATGGAGGCGGGAAAGCCCACGCCGCAGTTGTCGGGCAGCCGGGGGTTCTGGGGGGCGATGAAGCTCCCTACCCATTTGTCGCAGTAGCTGGCCGGATGGCCATTGATGGCGGCCTTCGCGGTGTCGCTCAGTGCCTGTCCTGCGGCGGTCCTGTAGTAGCTGGACAGCAGGCCGCAGTCGCGTGTTTCCATCCAGGTGGACACCGCATCGGGATAGCTCAGCCCCGTCTGTATGCCCTGCAGCAGACCCGGCATGGCGGAGGCGATCACTGTCTGCATCATGGAGCCACCCGAGTCGCCGTCGCCCATGGTGTAGCGCACTTCGCCGTAGTTCTCGATCAGATGCTCCTTGATGCGCATCATGTTCTCGGCGGCCAGCAACTCGTTGTTGTTGTGCAGGTGGTTGGTCAGCATGGCTTTCACGACCATGTGTCCTGCCGCGAGCGCGTTGGGGTCGAACGGCAGGCTGCCGCTGAACTGGTCGAGGAGGTTGACCGCCGGCTCCTGGAAGCGATTGCCGGAAGCGGCTGCGCCGAATCGCCACAGCACCTTGCCGTTCCATCCCTTTTGCGGCTCCCAGGGCGTCCAGGCCTGCGCGGGGTCATGGTAGGCCAGGATCTGGAAGGTGCCGCGGCCCATGACGCCAGTTTCCATGCGCAGCAGGTGCTTGACCGTATCTCCGCGGTCGTTGGTGAAGTCGGCGATCTCGCTGTCGGCCGGGCGCTGCGATGGGTCGTAGGCCACATGGCAGGGCGTGGCGCCTGCCGGACCCATCGTGCAGGCGCTGCCTTGCCTGGCCTTGGGCATGTAGTAGTAGGTGTACTGGGTCCTGGTATTGCACTGGACATCCACCGGATCGGTATCGAGACCGCTGACGCGCGTGGTCACGGTCGCCGAAAGTGCCGTGCCCGGCACGGAAACGGTGGCTTGCGCGCCATTGCGCGTGGCGCAGATCCACGGCGCGGTCTGCGGCCCGGCGAAGATGGGATCGCCCCGGCCATGGTTGGTGATGTCCAGCCGTGCCCTCGCGCTGCCGGCCGCCGTGGCGGTGAGAGTGTTGGCGCCCGCCTTCAATCCCTCGACCCGGCCCAGAATCCGGCCATTGGCGCGCTGGGCGAACCGGGCGGTGACATCCGTGCCATTGAGCGCCACCTTCAGGGCACCGGGCGGGCTGCCCTTGGGCAGCACAATTTCAATATAGGCATTGCCGTCGCTGATCATGTCGGCCCGGTTGGACAGGCTGCGTATCTCGATGACACCCAGGCCTGAGTCACCGCTGCCGCCGCAGGCGGTCAGCACACTGGCGAGCGTGGCTGCGGCCACGATGCCCGAAAAAGGGGTTGGCTGTTTCATCGTCTTGTCTCCTGCAATCCACTTCCTTTTGAAGCGATTTCATTGAATCACGCTAACAGTCAGCAAGTCTGTATAGGTTTGGACAATGGTTTGCCGGCGACTGGCTCGCATATTGCATGTGCTGCGTGCACAAGTGTTTAACCGCCCCTGCCCAGGGCATTCTTGGTGCTTGTATCTAGCTGGCGGGGGTCACGGCTGGGTTACGCTGCGGGCTCCCCATGACCTGCGGCGCGTCCCCGGCGCGACCGCTCTTTTTTTCGCTGATTGCTTCGCTACATGCGCGACCAGGCCCTGTTCGACAAGATTGATCTGCACCTGATACGGGTGCTGCACACGGTGCTGACCGAGCGCAGCGTCTCGCGTGCCGCATTGCGCCTGGGCATGCACCAGCCGGCGGTGTCCGCTGCGCTCAAGCGCCTGCGCGACCTGGCCGGCGATTCGCTGCTGGTGCGCTCGGGCGCGCACATGCAGCCCACCGAGGCCGGGCTGCGCATGGTGCAGCCGGCCGCCGACATCCTGCGCGCGGCCGAGGGCCTGTTCAGCGATGCGCGCCATTTCGATCCCCGTACCTCCACGCGCACCTTCCGCATCGCCGCCAGCGACTACCTGGACCCGCTGTTCCTGCCGCGCCTGGTGGCCCATCTCAAGACCGAGGCGCCCGGCTGCCCCGTGGACATCCTGGCGCTCAACGGCGACGCGCACTACGAGGTGCAGCTGGCCCAGGGCGATGTGGACGTGGTGATCGGCAACTGGCCCGAGCCGCCGCAGGGCCTGCACATGGCCAGCCTGTTCGAGGACGAGGTGGTCTGCCTGGTCAGCCCCCAGCACCCGGCCGTGCGCCGCGGCTGGGACGTGGCCCAGTGGCTGGAGGCCGAGCACATCGCGCCCACGCCCACCTACCCGGGCGCGCGCGGCGTGATCGACGACCAGCTGTCCCGCATGGGCCTGCAGCGCCAGGTGGCGGCGCGCTGCGCGCATTTCAGCCTGATTCCCGACATCGTGGCCACCAGCCTGCTGGTGCTGACCACGGGGCGGCTGTTCTGCGAGCGCTTCAGCCAGCGCCTGCCCCTGGTGATCTTGCCCTGCCCGGTGGAGTTTGCGCCGCTGGTGTACTACCAGCTGTGGCACGCCCGCACGCACATGGGCGCCTCCACGCGCTGGCTGCGCGACGCCGTGCGGCATGTGGCCCTGATGTCCCGTGCCCGCTAGGCGATGGCGGCAGGAACCGCCTTTTGGGTGATCAAAGTGGTGGTCGATATGAGGGCCGCCGAGGCGGTTTCAAGGACTTGTGTTCCAGTTTGTTGCAGAAATTGAAAGACAATCCCAGCCATGAATCCCCCCGATACAGTCCCCCTGCCAGCCGCCGCGCCGCCCCGGCTGCAGCTGACAGGCATCACCAAGCGCTATCCGGCGGTGGTGGCCAACAACGGTATTTCGCTGACCGTGGGCGCCGGCGAAGTGCATGCCATCCTGGGTGAGAACGGTGCCGGCAAGTCCACGCTGATGAAGATCATCTACGGCGCCGTCAAGCCTGACGAGGGCCGCATCGAGGTCGATGGCAAGCCGGTCCACATCCGCAACCCGCAGGAGGCGCGCCAGCTGGGCATCGCCATGGTGTTCCAGCATTTCAGCCTGTTCGACACGCTGTCCGTGGCCGAGAACGTCTGGCTGGGCCTGGACAAGAGCCTGCCGCTGGCCGAGGTGGTGAAGCGCATCGAGTCCACGGCGCATGACTACGGGCTGGAGGTCGATCCCCACCGCCCCGTGCACACGCTGAGCGTGGGCGAGATGCAGCGCGTGGAAATCATCCGCGCCCTGCTCACGCACCCGCGCGTGCTCATTCTTGACGAGCCCACCTCGGTGCTCACGCCGCAGGCGGTGGAAAAGCTCTTCGTGGTGCTGCGCCGCCTGGCGTCCGAGGGCTGCTCCATCCTCTACATCAGCCACAAGCTGCACGAGATCCGTTCGCTGTGCACGGCCTGTACCGTGCTGCGCGGCGGGCAGGTGACGGGCGTGTGCAACCCGGCCGTGGAGAGCAATGCCTCGCTGTCGCGGCTGATGATCGGCTCGGAGCCGCCCGAGCTCACGCACCGCGAATCCCAGGTCGGCGCCAGCGTGCTGCGCGTGCAGGGCCTGGCGCTGCCGCGCTCGGAGCCCTTCGGCGTGGACCTGCATGGCATCCAGCTCGATGTGCGCGCGGGCGAAGTCGTGGGCATCGCCGGTGTCTCGGGCAATGGCCAGAAGGAATTGCTGTACGCCCTGTCCGGCGAGGACACGCGCGCAGCGCCCGAAATGGTGCAGATTGCCGGCCGGGAGGCGGGGCGCCTGGGGCCCGGCCGGCGCCGTGCGCTGGGCCTGCACTTCGTGCCGGAGGAACGCCTTGGCCGTGGCGCCGTCCCCAGCATGGGCCTGGCGCACAACCTGCTGCTGACCCGCAAGACCGCGCTGGGCGCGGGCGGCTGGATCCGCATGGGCCAGTTGCAGGAGCAGGCGCGCGCCATCATCGCGCGCTTCAACGTCAAGGCCGGTGGCCCCAACGCGGCGGCGCAGTCGCTGTCGGGCGGCAACCTGCAGAAATTCATCGTGGGCCGCGAGATCGATGCCAGGCCCAAGCTGCTCATCATCTCCCAGCCTACCTGGGGGGTGGACGTGGGGGCGGCCGCGCAGATCCGCGGCGCCATCCTGCAATTGCGTGACGAGGGCTGCGCCGTGCTGGTGCTCAGCGAGGAGTTGGACGAATTGTTCGAAATATGTGACCGCCTGCATGTGGTGGCCAAGGGCCGGCTGTCGCCCTCGGTGGCGCGGGCCGATGCCACCGTGCAGCAGATCGGCGAGTGGATGAGCGGCCTGTGGGACGGTGCTGCCGCCCCGAACGCCTCCCAGAATGCCGCCAGGGGAGGCGCCCATGTTCAAGCTTGAGCAACGCCCCCAGGCCTCGAAGCTGTGGACCTACGGTTCGCCCGTGCTGGCGCTGGCCATCACGGTGCTGATCGGCGTGTGCCTGTTCGTGATGCTGGGCAAGGACCCGGTGCGCGGCCTGCAGGCCTTCTTCTGGGACCCCGTCAAGTCCACCTATGCGCTGGGCGAGCTGGCCGTCAAGGCCACGCCGCTGCTGCTGATCGCGCTGGGGCTGGCCGTGTGCTTTCGCTCCAATGTCTGGAACATCGGTGCCGAAGGCCAGTTCGTAATCGGCGCCGTGGCCGCAGGCGGCGTGGCGCTGCTGGCGGACAAGACCACGGGGCCGTGGATCGTGCCCGCCATCCTGGTGGCCGGCATGCTCGGCGGCATGGTCTGGGCAGGCATCGTGGCCCTGCTGCGCGACCGCTTCAATGCCAATGAAATCCTGGTCAGCCTGATGCTGGTCTACGTGGCCACCCTGGTGCTGGGCTTTCTGGTCTACGGGCCGTGGAAGGACCCCATGGGCTACAACTTCCCGCAGACCAAGACCTTCGAGCGCGTCACGCAGATCCCCAAGCTCATGCAGGGCATGCGCACCAATATCGGCCTGCTGCTGGCGCTGGCTGCGGCGGCCATGCTGTGGGTCTTCCTGTTCCGTACCCGTGCCGGCTTTGCGCTGCAGGTCGGTGGCCTGGCCCCGGCTGCCGCGCGCTACGCGGGCTTTTCCTCGCGCCGCGCGCTGTGGACGGCGCTGCTGATCTCGGGCGCCGCCGCCGGCCTGGCCGGTGCGCTGGAAGTGGCCGGCCCGCTGGGCCAGCTCACGCCCTATGTCCCGGCTGGCTACGGCTTCGCCGCCATCATCGTGGCCTTCGTCGGCCGCCTGCATCCCGTGGGCATGATCTTTTCAGCGATTCTCATGAGCATGTTCTATATCGGGGGCGAGCTCGCCCAGTCGCGCCTGGGCCTGCCCAAGGCGCTGACCGGCGTGTTCCAGGGCCTGCTGCTGTTCACGCTGCTGGCCTGCGACACGCTGGTGGCCTACCGCGTGCGCTGGGTGTCCCGCACGCCCGTGGTTCCGCCCGCAGCGGCGCCTGCCGTCAAGGAGGCCCGCTGATGGAATCCTATGCACTGCTGCTGGGCTCCACGCTCAGCGCCGGCACCGTGCTGGCGCTGGCCGCGCTGGGCCTGCTGATCAATGAAAAGGCCGGCATCGTCAACCTGGGTGCCGAGGGCATGATGCTGTGCGCCGCCATCGCGGGCTTTGCCGCCGTGGTCCACACGGGCAGCACCACCGTGGGCTTTCTGGCCGGCATGGGTGCGGGCGCGCTGCTGGCCGCCATCTTCGGCGTGCTGGTGATCTGGCTGAACACCAACCAGTACGCGACGGGGCTGGCCCTGTCGCTGTTCGGCACGGGCTTCTCGGCCTTCCTGGGCCTGGGCTATGTGCAGGCGCGCCTGCCCGAGCTGCCCAAGTTCGCCGTGCCCTGGCTGTCCGACCTGCCCGTGGTCGGCACGGCGCTGTTTCGCCTGCATCCGCTGGTCTATGGGGCAGTGGCCATTGCGGCGGCCTTGGTCTGGTTCCTCTACCGCACGCGGGCCGGCCTGGTGCTGCGCGCCGTGGGTGAGTCGCCCCAGTCGGCCCATGCGCTGGGCTACCCGGTGCGCCGCATCCGCCTGGCGGCCGTGGTCTTCGGCGGCGCCATGTGCGGGCTGGCCGGTGCCTACATCTCCACCGTCTACACGCCGCTGTGGGTGGAGGGCATGGTGTCGGGCCGGGGCTGGATCGCGCTGGCGCTGACCACCTTTGCCACCTGGCGCCCTGCGCGCGTGCTGCTGGGCGCCTACCTGTTCGGCGGCGTGACCATGCTGCAGTTTCACCTGCAGGCCACGGGCGTGCAGGTGGCCAGCCAGCTGCTGTCCATGCTGCCCTACCTGGCGACCATCGTCGTGCTGGTGCTGATCTCGCGCAATCCGGCCTGGATCCGTGCCAACATGCCGGCCTCGCTGGGCAAGCCCTTCTACCCGGGCTCCTGACGCTTTCATTTTTTCCCTCTCCCTCCAGAACCACAAAAGGACAAACGCATGCCCGCTTTGCGCGAACGCACCCTGAAACCTGGCCTGAAAAGCACGCTTGTGAAGATGATCGGCCTGTCGGCCATCTCTGTGGCGGCCCTGACCGCCTGCGGCAAGAAGGAAGAGGCCGCAGCGCCCGCTCCCGCTGCCGCGCCTGCCGCCCAGGCGCCGGCTGAGAAGCTCAAGATCGGCTTCATGTACGTCAGCCCCATCGGCGACGGCGGCTGGACCTTCCAGCACGAGCTGGGCCGCAAGGCCATCCAGGAGAAGTTCGGCGACAAGGTGGAAACCTCCTTCGTCGAAAGCGTGCCCGAGAGCGCTGATGCCGAGCGCGTGATGCGCGACATGGCCGGCCAGGGCAACAAGCTGATCTTCGCGACCAGCTTCGGCTACCAGGAGTTCGTGCAGAAGGTCGCGGCCGACCTCAAGGACGTGAAGTTCGAGCACGCCACCGGCTACAAGAACGCCGACAACGTGGCCACCTACGACACCAAGACCTTCGAGGGCGCCTACCTGGCCGGCATCGTGGCTGGCGGCATGACCAAGACCAAGACCGTCGGCGTCGTGGCCTCGGTGCCGATTCCTGAAGTGGTGCGCAACATCAACAGCTTCGTGCTGGGTGCGCAAAGCGTCGATCCCTCGATCAAGGCCAAGGTGGTCTGGGTGAACGAATGGTTCGCCCCGCCCAAGGAGTCCGAGGCCGCCACCTCGCTGATCAACGGCGGCGTGGACGTGCTCTACCAGAACACCAACTCCCCGGCCGTGCTCAAGACGGCCGAGGAACGCGGTGCGCGCGCCTTCGGCAAGGACGGCGACATGAGCGCCTTCGCGCCCAAGGCCCACCTGGGCTCGGCCGTGATCGACTGGACGCCCTACTACAGCAAGGTCACCCAGGACACGCTGGACGGCAAGTGGCAGGGCGGCTCGTTCTGGTGGGGCGTGAAGGAAGGCGCCATCGACCTCGTGAAGATCGCCGACGACGTGCCCCAGGACATCAAGGACAAGGTCGCCAAGGCACGCGACGGCTTGAAGGACGGCAGCTTCGCCGTCTGGACCGGCCCCATCAAGGACAACACCGGCAAGGAAGTGCTGACGGCAGGCCAGGTCGGCGATCTGGGCTTCATGACCAGCATCAACTTTTTCGTCAACGGCGTCGAAGGCAAGGTGCCGGGCGCCAAGTGATCCGACGGCAGTCCATGCACCAAGGGCCCTTCGGGGCCCTTTTTTCTGCCGCGATCCGCCAGACGGGTCCGCCCTATGCACCACGATTGTGCAAAGCCCCCAAAATGTGGTTTTCCCGCATGCTTGGTGGCTCTGGCGCAGCCGGCTGGCGCCATTCTTGCTTTATTCTCGGGACCCATCGCGGCGGGTCTGCGCCCCTGCGGACACCGCCTTCTTCCTGCCTGCCGCAGGACCACTTGAGGAAACTTCGATGACTGATCTTCACAAACGCTCCCTGATCAAGGTGGCAGCGCTGTCGGCCGTGGCCGCCGCCGCGCTGGCCGGCTGTGGCAAGAAGGAGGAGGCCGCGCCTGCGCCCGCTCCCGTTGCCGAGGCCCCTGCTGCCGCTGCAACCGAGCCTTTGAAGATCGCCTTCGCCTACGTGGGCCCCGTCGGTGACGGCGGATACACCTTTGCCCACGACCAGGGCCGCCTGGCGCTGGAGAAGGAATTCGGCGACAAGATCAAGACCTCCTATGTGGAGAGCGTGCCCGAGGGCGCCGACGCCGAGCGCGTGCTGCGCGACATGGCCGCCAACGGCAACAAGCTGGTCTTCGGCACCACCTTCGGCTACATGGAACCCATCCAGAAGATCGCTCCCGACTTCCCCGATGTGAAGTTCGAGCACGCCACCGGCTACAAGACCGCCGCCAACGTCAGCACCTACGACAGCCGCACCTACGAAGGCGCCTACCTGGCCGGCATCATCGCGGGCTCCATGACCAAGTCCAACGTGCTGGGCGTGGTCGGCTCCGTGCCGATTCCCGAAGTGCTGCGCAACATCAACAGCTTCACGCTGGGCGCGCAGTCCATGAACCCCAAGATCAAGACCAAGGTGGTCTGGGTCAACGAGTGGTTCGCACCCCCGAAGGAAACCGAGGCTGCGACTTCGCTGATCAACGGCGGCGCCGACATCCTGTTCCAGAACACCGACTCCGCCGCCGTGCTCAAGACGGCCGAGGAAAAGGGCAAGCGCGCCTTCGGCTGGGACTCCGACATGACGGCCTACGGCCCCAAGGCCCACCTGGGCTCGGCCATCATCAACTGGACGCCCTACTACACCAAGACCGTGCGCGAGATGCTGGATGGCAAGTGGAGCAGCCAGCAGACCTGGTGGGGCGTGAAGGAAGGCGCGATCGACATCGTCTCGCTGGCCGATGACGTGCCCGCCGAAGCCAAGGCGAAGATCGAAGAGGTCAAGAAGGGCCTGAAGGACGGCACCTTCCACATCTGGAAGGGCCCGATCGCAGGCCAGGACGGCAAGGAACTGCTGGCCGCCGACGCCGTGGCCGAGGACAAGTTCCTCACGGGCATCAACTTCTACGTCAAGGGCGTGGAAGGCAAGGTGCCGGGCCAGGACAGCAAGTAAGACAGACGCCATGCAACCCGGCGCAGGCCGGGTTGCATGCTGCCGCCAGGGCCGCCTTCGGGCGGCCTTGGCGTTCATGCGCCGCACAGGTGCTGAACAGGTGCCGCACCTTTACCGTACTTGTGCCGTACCTGTGCTGCGCATCGAGTGGGTTTATGCTCGCTCCCAGCCGCGGCCTGCCCGCCGCCGCGGCACAGACAGACAGCAAGAGATTCCCCCCATGATCGAAAACTCCCTCTGGCATCCCGTGGCCCAGGCCCACGAAGTTGTCGATGCGCCGCTGGGCGTGCAACTGCTGGACCAGCCCCTGGTGCTGTGGCGCGATCCGCAAGGCCTGGTCCGCGTCTTCGTGGACCGCTGCCCGCATCGTGGCGCACGCCTGTCCATGGGCCGTGTCGAAAACGGCCACCTTGAATGCCCCTACCACGGCTGGCAGTTCGCCGACAGCGGCCAGTGCGTCAAGGTGCCGGCCCTGCCCAGCTTCACGCCCCCGCCCTCGCAATGCGTGAAGGCCTTCGAGGCACAGGAAGCCTACGGCCTGGTCTGGGTGCGGCTGGCCACGGGCGAGGAGCTCTCGGCGGCTCCGGCCCTGGCGGCACTTCCAGCCTTTGAAGCCGAGGCGGACGCGCACCTGCGCAAGCTCAACTGCGGTCCCTACGATGTGGCCGCCAGCGCGCCGCGCATCATCGAGAACTTCCTGGACATGTCGCACTTCGGCTTTGTCCACGAAGGCTGGCTGGGCAGCCGCGACGCCACGGCCATCGAAGCCTATGCCGTGGAGACCACGCCCACGGGCGTGCTGGCCACGGGCTGCAAGGCCGTGCAGCCCCAGTCCAACCTGCACTCCACCAGCGCGGCCGAGGTCGAGTACACCTACGAAGTCACGGCGCCCTATGCCGCCGTGCTGACCAAGCTGCCCGAGTCCGGCACCACCCGTGCCGGCTGGCGCGAGTCCATCGCCCTGTTCATCTGCCCCGTCACGCCCGAGACCAGCCGCGTCTGGTTCCGGCTGGCCGTGGCAGACTTCGATTCGCCCGACGCACAGCTGCAGGAATTCCAGCACACCATCTTCTGCCAGGACCAGCCCGTGCTGGAGTCGCAGCAGCCCAAGTGCCTGCCGCTGGACCCGCGCGCCGAAATGCACTCTGCGGCCGACCGCATGTCGTCCGCCTACCGCCGCTACCTCCGGGCCAGCGGCATCACCTTCGGAGTCTGCTGATGCACACCGTACCCGCCGTGGATGCCGCGCATCTGCCCCAATTGCTCCAGGCCATGCCCAAGGCCGAGTTGCACATGCACATCGAAGGCTCGCTGGAGCCCGAGCTGATCTTCGCCCTGGCCCAGCGCAACGGCGTGAAGCTGCCCTACGCCAGCGTGGAAGACCTGCGCCGCGCCTATGCCTTCACCGACCTGCAAAGCTTTCTGGACATCTACTACGCCGGCGCCAGCGTGCTGCTGTACGAGCAGGATTTCTACGACATGGGCCGCGCCTACCTGACGCGCGCCGCGCAGGACAACGTGGTCCATGCCGAGATCTTCTTCGACCCCCAGACCCACACCCAGCGCGGCGTGGGCATGGAGACCGTGATCAACGGCCTGTACCGCGCCTGCCGCGATGCGGAGATAGAGCAGGGCATCTCGTCCGCGCTGATCCTGAGCTTTCTGCGCCACCTCAGCGAAGAGGACGCCTTCGCCACGCTGGAGGCCGCGCTGCCGCTGCGCGACCGCTTCATCGGCGTAGGGCTGGACAGCAGCGAGGTCGGCAACCCGCCCGAGAAGTTCGCCCGCGTGTTCGCGCGCTGCCGCGAGCTGGGCCTGCACCTGGTCGCGCATGCGGGCGAGGAGGGACCTCCCGCCTATATCTGGGGTGCGCTGGACGTGCTGCATTCCGAGCGCATAGACCACGGCGTGCAGGCCGCGCGCGACGAGGCCCTGATGCAGCGCCTGGTCCGCGACGGCGTGCCGCTGACCGTGTGCCCGCTGTCCAACCTCAAGCTGTGCGTGGTGTCCGACCTGGCCCAGCACAACCTGCCCCAGCTCTTGGAGGCAGGGCTCAAGGTCACGGTCAACTCCGATGATCCGGCGTACTTCGGCGGCTATGTGAACGAGAACTACCTGCAGCTGTTCGCCGCCACCGGCATGAACTCGCAGCAGGCCTGGCAACTGGCGGTCAACAGTTTTGACGCCAGCTTCGTCACACCCCAGCAGCGCGCCCACTGGATGCGCCAGCTGGAGGCCGTGTTCGCCCGCTACGCCGCCCTGGCCTGAGTCCGTTCAGGCCAGCGCCTGCCTGAGGCGCTCGGCATAGTCCTGCAGCGCCTGCATGCCGGGCTCCTTGCGCGGCCAGCCCAGGCCCACGCCGTCCCCCTCGTGGCGCGGCAGCACATGCAGGTGGAAGTGGAAGACGGTCTGCCCGCCCGCCGCGCCGTTGGCCTGGAACAGGCTGATGCCTTCGGGGTCGAACGCCGCCTGCACGGCCTGCGCCACGCGCTGGGCCGTGCGCATCACGGCACCGGCCTCGTCGGGCGTGAGGTCCAGCAGGGTCACGGCATGGCGCTTGCTGGCCACCAGCACATGGCCGGGATTGACCTGGCCGATGTCCATGAAGGCGATGGTCTGCTCGTCCTCGAACACCTTGGCGGACGGAATCTCGCCCGCCACGAGGCGGCAAAAAAGGCACTGCCCCGGGGGCGAGGTATCGACGAACATCGGCATGGTCTTGTGCTCCTTGGTGGTTGCTTGGGGTTGGAATTTGCCGACGATCTTAGTGGACGGTATCTGCCGTCCCTTATGGAGGCCATAAGCGCAGGCCCAGGCAGCCCTCAGGGCCGCTGCCTATAATCGCGCCCCGCACCGGCCGCTGCCCACGGCAGGTGCGTTTTCATTTCCGGGCCATGTAGAGGAACACCATGTACAAAAACCTCGCAGCCGCAGTCGCGGCCGCAAGTCTTGTATCCACGGCCTTGTCCCAAGGCCATCCCGCCCCTTCATCCCCCGCAGGTTCCGCGCCCCTCAAGGCTGCCTTCGTCTATCTGACGCCCGTGCTCGACGCCGGCTGGACGCGCCAGCACGACGAGGGCCGGCGCGCATTGCAGGCGGCGCTGGGCCCGCGCGTGCAGACCCGTGCGGTGGACAGCGTGCCCGAGGGCCCCGATGCCGAGCGCGTGCTGCGCGACCTGGCCGCCTTGGGCAACCAGCTGATCTTCACCACCAGCTTCGGCTACACCGAGTCCGTGATGCGCGTGGCGCGTGACTTCCCGCAGGTGAAGTTCGAGTCGGTCACGGGCTTCAAGCGCGCCGACAACGTGGCCACCTCGAATGCGCGCTACTACGAGGGCCGCTATCTGTCGGGTATTGCCGCAGGCCGTGCCAGCAAGACGGGCGTGGCCGGCTTCGTGGTCGGCTTTCCGATTCCCGAGGTGCTGCAGGGCATCAACGCCTTCACGCTGGGCATGCGTTCGGTCAATCCCAAGGCCACGGTCAAGGTGGTCTGGCTGGATACCTGGTTCGACCCGCCGCGCGAGCGCGATGCGGCCATGGCGCTGTTCAACGGCGGCGTGGACGTGGTGTCCTTCCAGGTCGCATCCACCGCCGTGATGCAGGCCGCCCAGGAGCGCGGCCGCATGGCGATTGCCTACCACTCCGACATGCGCAAGGACGGGCCCGACGCCCAGTTGCTGGCCGTCACCCACCAGTGGGGCGACTACTACACTGCGCGCGCCCGCGCCGTGCTGGACGGCAGCTGGAAGAGCCAGGACACCTGGGGCGGCGTGCGTGAGGGCATGATCCGCGTGGAGGGCTTCGGCCCCAAGCTGCCGACCGCCGTGCGCGAGGAAGTGCTGCAGCGCCAAAAGGACATGGCCCAGGGCCGTCTGCAGCCCTTCAAGGCCGGCGACCAGCCGGTGCGCGACAACCAGGGCCAGGTGCGCATTCCAGCCGGCAAGCAGCTGGATGATGCGCAGATCCTGCAGATGAACTGGCTGGTGGAAGGCGTGCAGGCCACCCTGCCCAAGTGATGCGGCCTGCGGGTGATGCGGCCTGCGGGGCGTCCGGTCCTGGCGTAAACCCTAGGATGGCGCCTGCCGATGGCGCCTATAGCGCTGCGGATATGGCATCTGCCTGTCCGCCCGCTAAGCTTGGCGGCATGCAAATCTACCGTTCCTCATTGCTGCGTTTTGCCGACGATGGCCAGGCGCTCTACGACGAAGACGGCCTGCTGGCCGTCGCCCCGGATGACAGGGGGCAGCAGCGCGTCGTCGCCGCCGGCAGCTGGCAGGCGCTGCAGGCGCAGTTCACCGGACAGCCGGGCGCCGAAGTCACCCATCTGCCGGACCGCATCCTGGCGCCAGGCTTCATCGACCTGCACATTCACTATCCGCAGACCGATGTGATCGGCGCGCCTGCCGCCGGCCTGCTGCCCTGGCTGGAGAAATACACCTTTCCGCACGAGTCTGCCTTTTGCGAACGCGCCCATGCCGACAGCGTGGCCGAGTTCTTCCTGGACGAGCTGCAGCGCAACGGCGTGACCACGGCGCTGGCCTTTGCCACCTCGCACCCCGGGTCGGTCGATGCGCTCATGGGCGCGTCGCAGGCGCGCGGCATGCGCATGATCACGGGCAAGGTGCTGCAGGACCGCCACAGCCCCGACGGCGTGCGCGACCAGACCGAGCAAAGCCTGATCGACACCGAAAACCTGATCCAGCGCTGGCATGGCGTGGACCGCCTGGGCTACGCCATCACGCCGCGCTTTGCCCCCACCAGCACGCACGAGCAGCTGCGCGGCGCGGGCGAACTCGCCGCACGCTACGCCGATGTCTGGATCCAGTCCCATGTGGCCGAGAACCTGGACGAAGTGCGCTGGGTGGCCGAGCTCTTTCCGAAGGCGCGCAGCTACCTGTCGGTCTACGACGACTTCGGCCTGATGCGCGAGCGCGCCGTCTACGCGCACTGCATCCACCTGGACGACGAAGACCGCGCACTGATGCGTGAACGCAGCACCGCTGCGGCCGTCAGCCCCACCAGCAACCTGTTCCTGGGCAGCGGCTTCTTCGACTTTGCGCGGGCCGATGCCGCGCAGTTCCTCTACGGCCTGGCCAGCGACGTGGGCGGCGGCATGAGCTTCAGCCCCTTCCGCACCATGCAGGCCGCCTATGTGGCGGGCCGTGAGGGCCAGACCAAGCAGGGCCTGAGCCTGTCGCCCGGCAACCTGTGGTGGCAGCACACGGCGGGCGCGGCGCGCGCCCTGGGCCTGGCGGGCCAGGTGGGCAACCTGCAGCCGGGCTGCGAGGCCGACTTCGTGGTCATCAACCCGGCCTGCACGCCGCTGCTCGAGCGCAAGACCCGCCAGGCCGAGAGCCTGGACGAGCTGCTGTTCGCCATGATCATCCTGGGCGATGACCGCCTGATCGAGCGCACCGTCGTTTCTCAAGCAAAATAGCGCCTTTGCGCCAGTGCCCTGCCGGGTGCTGGCGCCTGACAAGTGCAGCTAGGGAACGAGGAATTGCCATGAGCATCAAGAGCGACAAGTGGATCCGTCGCATGGCCGAGGATCACGGCATGATCGAGCCTTTCGAGCCGGCCCAGGTTCGCAACGTCGATGGCCGCAAGATCATCAGCTACGGCACCAGCAGCTATGGCTACGACATCCGCTGCGCACCCGAATTCAAGGTGTTCACCAACATCCACAGCACCGTGGTGGACCCCAAGAACTTCGATGAGAAAAGCTTCGTCGATTTCGAGGGTGACAGCTGCATCATCCCGCCCAACAGCTTCGCGCTGGCGCGCACGGTCGAGTACTTCCGCATCCCGCGCAACGTGCTGACCATCTGCCTGGGCAAGAGCACCTACGCGCGCTGCGGCATCATCGTCAACGTCACCCCCTTCGAGCCCGAATGGGAAGGCTATGTGACGCTGGAGTTCTCCAACACCACGCCGCTGCCCGCCCGCATCTATGCCGGCGAGGGCTGTGCCCAGGTGCTGTTCTTCGAGAGCGATCCCGACGATGTCTGCGAGGTCAGCTACCGGGACCGTGGCGGCAAGTACCAGGGGCAGGTGGGCGTGACGCTTCCCAAGGCCTGACGGCTTTGGCCCGGAAGACAAGGCCCGCAGCGAAAGCTGCGGGCCTTTTTCATCGCCGGGCCGCCCCAAGATGAAAAGCAGCCCCCTCGGGGGGCAGCGGACCTTACGCAGCAAGGGTAGCGTGGGGGCCATTTTTCATTTCACACTGACTTCAGTACCGTAATTCGCTGGACTACGCCGAAGCCAGATACAGCAGGTTTATCAATAACTTAGGCGCGTTCATCATATGCCGGTGCTTTCTGAAACCTGATCCGGCTTCCTGCCTCGTGGCTCCCATGTGGCCCCTGGAAACCGGGTCTTTCCGAGGAGTCATCGTGGCAAAAATCAAGCTCACCAAGTCCGCAGTGGATGCGGCACAACCCCAGGCGCAGGCCGTCGAACTGCGGGACACGCTGGTGCCCGGCTTCCTGTGCAAGATTACACCAGCGGGCCGCAAGGTGTTCATGCTCCAGTACCGCACGAACGCCGGCGAGCGCCGCAAACCCGCTTTGGGCCTGTATGGCGAACTGACCGTCGAGCAGGCCCGCTCGCTGGCCCAGGAATGGCTGGCCCAGGTACGCCGGGGCGGCGACCCGGCCGCCGACAAGGCGGCGGCGCGCAAGGCGCCCACGGTCACGGAACTGTGCGTGAAGTTCATGGAGGATCACTCCAAGCAACGCAACAAGCCCAGCACCCGCCGGGGCTACCAGGGCGTCATCGACCGCTGCATCGTCCCCTTCCTGGGCCGCATCAAGGTTCAGGACGTGAAGCGCCCGGACGTGGCCGGGGCGATGAAGAAGATGGCGCACAAGCCCGCCGAGGCGAACCGCGCTTTCAGCGTCATGCGCAAGATGTTCAACCTGGCCGAGGTCTGGGGTTATCGGCCGGACGGCACCAACCCATGCCGCCACGTCCCGGTGTACCCCGACGGCAAGGCCACCCACCTCATCAGCGACGAGGACATGGGCAAGCTGTTCCGGCACCTTGACGGTATCGAGGCCGAAGGGCTGGAGAACTACGTCATCCCGCTGGCGATCCGCCTGCAATTCGAGTTTGCCGGGCGGCGCTCCGAGATCATCTCGCTGGAATGGGCATGGGTGGATCTGGACAACCGCCGCGTGGTCTGGCCCGATAGCAAGACAGGTGGCATGTCCAAGCCCTTGAGCGAGGAAGCCTACCGGCTGCTGTCCACCGCGCCGCGCCGGGACGGCTGCCCCTACGTGCTGCCGTCGCCGAACGACCCGGCCAAGCATCTCACCGAGGGCGAGTATTACGGTGCCTGGTGCCGCATCCTGAAGGCGGCGGGCGCTACGCACGTGGGCACGCATGGCATCCGCCACCGTTCGGCCACTGACATCGCCAACTCGGGGATTCCGGTGAAGGTGGGCATGGCGCTGACGGCGCACAAGACCGTGGCGATGTTCATGCGGTACGTCCACACGGAGGACGATCCGGTGCGGCAGGCCGCCGAGCTGGTGGCGAACCGGCGCAAGACGATCACCGGGGCGCAACGCACCGAGCAGGCGTCCGCATGAACGGCAAGATGCCGTCGGCTGCGGCAGGCGCGGCGTTGCCAGCCTTTCGTGTCGGAAATCAGGCCCGCCGAATTGTCGCGACGCTGTCGCGACAATTCGAGCGTGGGTCACCAAGCCTTGCAGCAAGGTTGTCACTTGACAACCTTGCGCATCATCCCCATACTGGAGGTCGCTGATGGCCCGTTCCTCTCACCCGAAGAAAGAGGTCGAGGATGCGCTGCGACACGCCGAAGGGCAAGGCTGGCGTGTCGAAGTCGGCGGTAGCCATGCCTGGGGGCGGATGTACTGCCCGTACAACGATGAGGAATGCCGTTGCGGCGAGTTCTGCATTACCAGTGTATGGAGCACGCCGAAGAACCCCGGCAACCATGCCCGCGCCTTACGGCGCGCCGTGGACAACTGCACCATGGACCGCCAGCAGCGCGAGGCGGATGACGATGGCACCCAGGAATAGCGCGATGGAATACACCTTTACCCTCAAATACCAGCTCACCGATGACGACCGCGATTCGCAGACACTGGTCGAGCGCCTGGGTGAAGCCGGCTGCGACGATGCCCTGGTCGGCATCGGGCAGCCGGGGCGGCTGGCGCTGGAATTTACCCGCGAGGCGGTGGATGCAGATGAGGCAGTGCGCAGCGCGCTGGCCGATGTGCGCCGTGCCGCACCCTCGGCCCGGCTGATCGAAGTGGCGCCTGATCTGGTTGGGCTGACCGATGTGGCCGACATCGTGGGCGTGTCGCGGCAGAATATGCGCAAGCTGATGCTGGCCCATCCGGGTAGCTTCCCGGCGCCGGTGCATGAGGGCAGCGCGTCGATCTGGCATCTGGCGGATGTGCTGGGCTGGATGCAGGCCAAGGGCGGTTATGCCCTGGCGCGGGAGGTGCTGGACGTGGCGCGGGCCGCCCTGCAGGTCAACGTGGCCAAGGAAGGCCGGCGCTTGCCGCGCCTGGCGTTCGAGGAACTGGAAGCGCTGGTGGGCTGATGAAAAGCAGACCCCATGACGAAGCGATGGCCGAGCTGTACCGCAGCGACCCGGCGCTCGCGCTCGAAGTCATCAACGGTGTTCTGGAGGACGGCGACCAGGCCGAACTGCCGACTGTGCTGCGCCAGATGGCGCGGACGTTCGGTGCTGACGCTCGATCTTCCGCAGCCGATGAATTCTCGTATCGCTGATACGAGAATTTCGGCTCGGAGGTGCCACCAGCTTCCCATCAGAAAAGGTCGTCCTCGCACGCTTGCGGCGCTGTCGGACGATCCATTGATGGCTTCTTGACCATGGCCTCCAGTGCGTCAAGGGCCGCTTCGCGGAGCTTTCGGACGCGGGGCAGCAAATCGAACAGGGACAGCCCGAGCTGTGGCGACAGCAGTTCGACGATCAGCCGGTAATGCTCGTCCTCCCGCAAAACTTTCGTCTGGAACAACAGCCAAAAGCAGGACTCGCCCAGTTCCTGCCTGGAGGGCAAGTCCTCTATGGACCGCGACTCAGCGGCCTCGATGTAGGTGTCCACGATGGCTTCTGCCTCAAGCCACAATTCCGAAGCCGTCTCGTCATCGACGGGTTCCTTTTCTGCGAGCTCCCTGATATGCGCAAACGCAGCGGCCTCATCGGCCTGCTTGTAGACCTTGCTGCTGGAAATTCCCATTCTGTTCTCCGATCCGTTTCTGTCGCTGCGATGGCGCATCAGATTAGCGTCACGACGGATTGGTGAGTGAAGTGCTTGTTTTTTAGGGGGAGTGTTCAGATAGCCGTCTGCTGGACGCGCCGGCTCAGTGCTTCCGCACTTTCCTTGCGCTCGCTGTAGCGGTCCACGAGGTACGGCGCCGCATCGCGCGTGAGCAGGGTGAACTTCATCAGCTCCTCCATCACGTCCGCGATGCGGTCATAGTAGGCCGAGGGCTTCATGCGCCCGGCCTCGTCGAACTCCTGGTACGCCTTGGCGACCGAGGACTGGTTGGGGATGGTCAGCATCCGCATCCAGCGGCCCAGCACGCGCATCTGGTTGACGGCGTTGAAGGACTGCGAGCCGCCCGAGACCTGCATCACCGCCAGCGTCTTGCCCTGCGTCGGGCGCACTGCGCCGGCCGACAGCGGAATCCAGTCGATCTGCGTCTTCATCAACCCCGTCATGGCCCCATGGCGCTCGGGCGAACTCCACACCATGCCTTCGGCCCACTGGGCCAGCTCGTGCAGTTCCTTGACCTTGGGATGGTCGGCGGGTGCATCGTCCACCAGTGGCAGGCCCGAGGGATTGAACATGCGCGTCTCACCGCCGAGCGCGCGCAGGATGCGAGCCGCTTCCTCAGCGGCCAAGCGACTGAACGAGCGCTCGCGTAGCGAGCCATAGAGCAATAGGAAGCGCGGCGCGTGCGTGGCGCGCTCGGGTGTCAGCAGCCGTTGGGTATCGGGCAGTTGGAATAGCGCGGTGTCGATATTGGGTAGGTCGATTCTGGATTCAGACACGGCGGCCTTCCGCGTCCACGACCGCTTCGCCGTCTTCCTTGTTGAACGCGCCGCGCTGTGATTGCGGCAGGATGTCCAGCACGGCCTCCGAAGGCCGGCACAGCCGCGTGCCCAGCGGCGTCACCACGATAGGGCGGTTGATCAGAATGGGATGCTGGAGCATGCAGTCGATCAACTGCGCATCGCTCCACTTCGGGTCATCGAGGCCGAGTTCCGCGTAGGGCGTGCCCTTCTCGCGCAATACCGCGCGCACCGGCACGCCCATGTCCGTGATCAGGCGTTGCAGGGTTTCGCGGTCGGGCGGTGTCTTCAGGTATTCGATGACCGTGGGTTCCTCGCCGCTGTTGCGGATCAGGGCCAGCACGTTGCGCGACGTGCCGCAGACGGGGTTGTGATATATCGTGATACTGCTCATGGGAAATGCCTTGCTTATCTGCGGGCAGGGTTCGGGCCGCACTCATACCAGCCCTTGCTTTGGTTGACGATCCGAACGACCAGCAGCATCACCGGCACCTCGATCAGCACGCCGACCACGGTGGCCAGCGCCGCGCCGGACTGGAAGCCGAACAGGCTGATGGCGGCCGCTACAGCCAGCTCGAAGAAGTTGGAGGCGCCGATCAACGCCGAGGGGCAAGCGATGCTGTGCTGCTCGCCGGCCTTGCGGCTGAGCCAATAGGCCAGGCCGGAGTTGAAGAACACCTGAATCAGGATCGGCACCGCCAGCATGGCGATGACCAGCGGCTGGCGGATGATGGCCTCGCCCTGGAAGGCGAACAGCAGCACCAGCGTGAGCAGCAGCGCCGCGATCGACAGCGGGCCGATGCGCTCCAGCGCCCGGTCGAAGGCGGCTTGGCCCTTGTTCAGCAGAGCACGGCGCCAGAGCTGGGCCAGGATGACCGGAATCACGATGTACAGGCCGACCGATACCAGCAGCGTGGCCCACGGCACCGTGATGGACGACAGGCCCAGCAGCAGGCCGACAATGGGCGCGAAGGCAAACACCATGATGGTGTCGTTCAGCGCCACCTGCGACAGCGTGAATACCGGATCGCCCCCGGTCAGCCGGCTCCAGACGAACACCATCGCCGTGCAGGGCGCGGCGGCCAGCAGGATGAGGCCGGCAACGTAGCTGTCGAGCTGGTCGGCCGGCAGCCACTGAGCGAAGACCTGGCGGACGAAGATCCAGGCCAGCAGCGCCATCGAGAACGGTTTGACCGCCCAGTTGACGAACAGCGTCACGCCGATGCCGCGCCAGTGCTGCTTGACCTGGCCCAGCGCACCGAAGTCCACCTTCAGCAGCATCGGCACGATCATGATCCAGATCAGCAGACCGACCGGCAGATTAACCTGGGCGATCTCCATGCGGCCAATGGCCTGAAATACGTTGGGTGCGAACTGGCCCAGCGCGATGCCGGCGACGATGCACAGCAGCACCCACACGCTCAGGTAGCGCTCGAAGACGCTCATGGTGGAGGTGGCCGGCACGCGGCCGGCCGTTTGGGTTCCAACACTCATCGCGCAGACCTCACTTCGTACCAATGCTGCGCAGCTCGTGCTGCAGCGACATGGCATCGAGCCGCTGCAATGGCAGCGACAGGAACAGCTCAATGCGCCGGCGCAAGGTCAGCGCCGCATCCGTGAACGCCTTGCGCTTCTGCTCGTCGGTGCCTTCAACGGCTGCAGGATCAGGCACACCCCAATGCGCTGACATCGGGCGCCCAGGCCATACGGGGCAGACCTCGCCGGCGGCGTTGTCGCACACCGTGAAGATGAAATCCAGCTCCGGTGCACCGGGCGCCGCGAACTCGTCCCAGTTCTTGCTGCGGTAGCCGACGATCGGCATATGCAGCCGTTCCAGCGTGGCAAGCGCCAGCGGGTGGACTTCGCCCTTGGGGTGGCTGCCCGCCGAGTAGGCGCGAAAGCGCCCCTGGCCCAATTCATTGAGGATGCCTTCGGCCAGGATGGAGCGGGCCGAGTTACCCGTGCAGATGAACAGGGCGTTGTAGGTCTTGTTGGTGGTCATGGATGTCTCACATCAGCAGCAGGACGAAGCCGGCTTCACCGCAACGCCCACCGGCTTGCCGCGCGCCGGGGCGCAGCAGGCTGCGGCAGAACCCGTTGCAGGCGCCGCTTCGTTGAAGACCGGGATGCTGCCCAGCGTATGAAAGTGTTCCCAGGCCACGCCCTGCGGATCGGTGATCCAGTGCTTCTCGCTGCGCGCGTAGCAGCAGGTGGTGGTGCCTTCGTCGAGCAGCGCCATGTCGGCCGCCTCGGCGCGTGCCTTCAGCACGGCCAATTCCTCCGCATCGTCGGTCTGGATGCCCAGATGGTCGATGCCTGGTTTGTTGCCCCGTGTGGAGATAGCGAAGTTGACCGGCGGGTCTTCGAGCATCCACTTGGCGTAGTCGCCCTCGACACGCGCGGGCTGCGCGGCGAACAGTTGGGAATAGAAGCCGATGCTGCGGTTCAGGTCATCGACGTGCAGGTGAACGTGAAAGCGCTTCATGGGGAGATCCTTTCAGCAGGAAGTACAGGCAGAGGAGGAATCACTGACCTCGCATGTGCTGCCTTGGCAGCAGTGCTCGGTCAGGTAGCCGAGCAGTCCGTTCATCTGGGTGAAGTCGGCGCGGTAGATCAGGTTGCGGCCCTGCTGCTCGATGGTGACCAGGCCGGCATGGGCCAGCTCCTTCAGGTGGAAGGACAGGGAATTGCGGGCCACGTCGAGCTGGTCGGCGAGGGCGCTGGGTGTCAGCCCTTCGGGGCCGGCGACCACCAGGGCGCGGAAAACCCGCAGGCGCTGGGTGTGGGCCAGGGCGCCGAGGGCGGAAACGGCTTGGGTCTCTTTCATATTTCGATAATACAACATTTATTGAATTAATGTGCAAAAGGGCACTATCGCGCCGAATTGTGGCCATCCGGTCTTGATCCCATCGCGCCTCCGGCTCAATACCTTAAATCTGGTTCGCGCGCCGCGCTTGCCTGTCCGCCCCTTCGCCGCGAGGTGAACGGCCGAACTTCTCCGCTCAACAGCAGTGCAATGCCGCGATCAGCGGGCAGGACACATTGCCATGGTGCGCGTCGCATTCACCCACCAATTTCGACAATGCCGCCTCAATCCGTGTGAGGTCCACCAGGCGGGCGCGCACATCGGCCAGCCGCAGCGAGGCCAGCTCCGCCGCCTCATTGCAATGGGTGCCGTCCTCAAGTTTCAGAAGCTGGCCGATTTCATCCAGGCTGAACCCCAGGCGCTGGGCTGACTTCACGAACTTCACCCGCGCCACATCTGCCGGCCCGTAGCGGCGGATGCGGCCGTAGGCCCGCTCCGGCTGGGGCAACAAGCCCTTGAGCTGATAGAACCGGATCGTCTCCACATTGACTGTGGCCGCCTTGGCAAAGGCGCCGATGGTCAGATTGTCCGAGGCGCTTTCCATGACGCTTGACTCCGTAGTTGACTACGGAAGTAACCTTACAGCATCAAGCGAAGTCCCGGAAGGAAAACCATATGTCGGAACCCAAGAGCGGGCGTGGCGCCCTGGCCGCTGGCGGCCTCGCCGCCATTCTTGCGTTGGCCTGTTGCCTCGGCCCCCTCATCTTGGTCTTGCTCGGTTTCTCGGGCGCCTGGATCGCCAACCTGGCCGTGTTGGAACCCTACCGGCCGATTTTCATCGGCGCGGCCCTGATGGCGCTGTTTTTCGCCTGGCGCAGCATCTTCCGGCCGGTTCACGCCTGCAAGCCGGATGAGGTCTGCGCCGTGCCCCGCGTGCGGACGGCCTACAAGATCATTTTCTGGATCGTGGTCGCGCTGGTCTTGATTGCCCTCGCTTTTCCGTACGTCCTGCCGTTGTTCTATTGAGAGGAATCCACCGTGAAGAAACTTGCCACCGCTATTGCCCTGGCCGTTACCCTGGGCGCTCCGGCGTGGGCCGCCACCAAGACCGTCACACTGTCGGTGCCCGATATGACCTGCGCGTCGTGTCCGATCACGGTCAAGATGGCCCTGTTCAAGGTGGCCGGGGTCCAGAAGACCGAGGTCAGCTATGAAAAGCGGGAAGCCGTCGTGACCTTCGACGATGCCAAGACCAACGCCGGGGCCTTGGCCAAGGCCACCGCAAACGCGGGCTACCCCGCCACCGTCAAGCAGTGAGGTTGCCCGCCATGGCCGAAGCGATCGCCTTGCACATCGACGGCATGACCTGCGCGTCGTGCGCCGAGCACGTCAGAGAGGCGCTGGAGAAGGTGCCCGGGGTGCGCTCGGCCTCGGTGTCCTATCCGCGGCGACGGGCCGAGGTCGAGGCGGATGCGGACATGAACCATGGTCCGCTGGTCGCGGCGATGGCCGCGCTCGGTTACCGCGCACGGGTGTCCGACACGCCGAACAAGGCTGCGGGCTTGTTGGGCAAGGCGCTGGGCTGGCTGGGCAGCGAACCGAGTCACGGTGGTGGCGAGCGGGCGCTGCATGTGGCCGTGATCGGCAGTGGCGGCGCGGCGATGGCGGCGGCACTCAAGGCGGTCGAGCGAGGCGCGCGCGTGACGCTAATCGAGCGGAGCACCATCGGCGGCACCTGCGTCAATGTCGGCTGCGTGCCGTCCAAAATCATGATCCGCGCCGCGCACATTGCGCATCTGCGCCGGGAAAGCCCGTTCGATGCCGGCCTGCCGCCCACGCCGCCGTCCATTCTGCGCGAGCGGCTGCTGGCCCAGCAACAAGGCCGCGTCGATGCGCTGCGCCATGCCAAGTACGAAGGCATCCTGCAGAGCACCCCGGCTATCACCGTGCTGCATGGCGAGGCCCGTTTCATGAATGAAAACTGCCTGACCGTGCAACTGGCGGAAGGCGGTGAGCGCACGGTGGCCTTCGACCGCTGTCTCATCGCCACTGGTGCGAGCCCCGCGCTCCCGCCGATTCCTGGCTTGAAGGGCACTCCCTACTGGACCTCCACCGAGGCGCTGGCGAGCGATGCCATTCCCTCGCGGCTGGCCGTGATCGGTTCGTCGGTGGTGGCAGTCGAATTGGCGCAAGCCTTTGCCCGGCTGGGCAGCCAGGTCACGATCCTCGCGCGCAGCACACTGCTCTTTCGCGAAGACCCCGCCGTCGCCGAAGCCGTCACGGCCGCGTTCCGTGCCGAGGGCATCGAGGTGCTGGAGCATGTCCAGGCCAGTCGAGTCGCCCATGCAGAGGAAGAGTTCATCTTGACGACGGATCGCGGCGAGCTGCGCGCCGACAAGCTGCTCATTGCCACGGGGCGCGCGCCGAACACCCGCACGCTGAACCTCGAAGCGGCGGGCATCGAGGTCAATCCCCAGGGGGCCATCCTCGTCAGCCACACCATGCGTACCAGCGCGCCGCACATCTACGCGGCCGGCGACTGCACCGACCAGCCGCAATTCGTCTACGTCGCGGCGGCGGCCGGCACGCGCGCCGCCATCAACATGACCGGCGGCGACGCGACGCTGGACCTGACGGCGATGCCGGCCGTGGTGTTCACCGATCCGCAGGTGGCGACGGTGGGCTACAGCGAGGCGCAAGCGCGCCACGACGGCGTCGAGACCGACAGCCGCACGCTCACGCTCGACAACGTGCCGAGGGCGCTGGCCAACTTCGACACGCGCGGCTTCATCAAGCTGGTTGCCGAGGCCGGCACCGGACGGCTGATCGGCGTGCAGGCGGTCGCGCAGGAAGCGGGCGAACTGATCCAGACGGCGGCGCTGGCGATCCGCAACCGGATGACCGTGCAGGAGCTGGCCGATCAGCTATTCCCCTACCTGACGATGGTCGAGGGCCTGAAGCTCGCGGCGCAGACCTTCAGCAAGGACGTGAAGCAGCTGTCCTGCTGTGCCGGATAGCGTCATCTCTTGCTGAGCGCGATTTTTTCCAGGAGTCACGCTCGGCAGTGACGCCGGCTTGTTTCACGCGGGCCGGGGATTTCGCGCCTTCACGGCGTTCATGGCAAAGCCTGCCAGAGCAACGGCAAGCACCACGGCTTGCGCAATGGCGGTTTCCGCTGACGGATAGATGCCAAGCACTTCGATGCGCGGCCAATGGATCGGGCTGGCGCTCAACCGGCCGGCCTCCTGGAGGCCGGCAACCCCCTTGCCGGCGAGCACGACCGCGAGCACCGCTACCAGGATCGAGCTGAGACTGAAGAATTTGCCGATCGGCATGCGGGCGCTGGTGCGCAGCATGAACCATGCGAGGACGGCCAGAACGGCCACTCCGCCCACCAATCCACCGAGCAGGGCTCCATTGTTGCCGTCGCCGGCCAGGGCCGAATAGAAAAGCACCGTCTCGAAAACTTCGCGGTAGACCGCAATGAACGACAAGGCGAACAATGCCCATGCCGAACGCCGCGTCATGGCTGCGGAGAGTTTTTCCTTCAGGTAGGCCTGCCACTTGCCCGCCGTGCTTTTCTGGTGCATCCAGAGCCCGACGCTCAGCAGCACAACGGCCGCAAACAGGGATGAAACCCCCTCGGTCACCTCACGGCTTGCGCCGCTGATGCTCACGAAGTAGGTGGCCACCGCCCAGGTCAGGCCACCGCAAGCCAGTGCGGCCATCCAGCCGCCATGCACATAGCCCAGCACATCGCGCCGTTCTGCCTTCTTCAGGAAGGCCAGCATGCCCACGACGATCAACAGCGCTTCAACCCCTTCGCGCAGCAGGATGGTGAGGGAGGCGATGAACGTGGTCAGCGGGTCTGCCTTGTCCGCGCCGAGTTCGGCGTCCACCTGGGCAAAGAGATAGTCCAGCTTCTGCGCCGTGGCATCGGCTTGTTCCAGTTTCCCGCCGGCGAGCGCGCCGCGATAGGCCAGCATGGCGTTTTCGACTTCCGTGAGAAGTGTCTGGTTGCGTGCGCGCAATGCCGGCTCCAGAGGCTCAAATCCATCCAGGTAGGCCGACAGGCCCAGGCGCGTTGCGCTGGCCCGGTCGCCCGCGCGCGCCGCGGCAAGGCTCTCCTGAAGGCGTGTGCGGGCCAAGGCCAGTCCGCCCGAGCCGCTCGCGGCAGCGGTGACTTCCGGGTGGCGGCGAACATAGGCGGTGAGGTCGCGGGCTGCGTCCGGGGGCATCCGCTCGGACAAGGCGGCTTCGGTCAAGGTGGCGGCAGCAGCCAGGTCGGGAAAGACAGCCTTGGCGCTGGCGTCTCGCCCCCAGGACTGTTCGCCGCGTGCGCGCATGGCATCGTCATGCGACAGTGTGCCGGCGAAAAATGCCAATGCCCACCGATCCTCGTCGGAGAGCGTGGCGAAGCTGGGCATCGACGTGCTGGTCACGCCTTGAGAAATGACCTGGTACAGCGCGAGCACGCTGCGCGAACGGGCACGATCACGATCGGTGAAGGCGATCGGCGGCGGTTCGAGCTTGGCGCCGAGCGGGCCGTCGCCTGCACCGGTTGCCCCGTGGCATGCCGCGCAGTTGGCTTCAAACAGCACCTTGGCGCGTGCGAGATCCGGCGGCTGGGTCGGCGAGAGCGGAAACGGATAGGCTTTGACCAGCGCTGCGGCCAGCGAATGGGCGCTGTCGGCCACGGCCTTGGCGTCCGCCTTTGCGGCGATGAGGTCTCCGAGCGCTTTGGCCTGCCGCTGCAACTCGGGCAGCGCCGCAGTGCTCGGCAGTGCGGCAAGCTGCTGTGCGGCGGTTGCCGCGAACTCCTTCATCTCCTCGTACTCGCTGGCACTTTGAATCTGGCCGTTGCTCACCGCGCCGCCGTAGTCAACCGCGAGGTAGTCCAGCAATTGCCAGGTCTGCTTGGCCTGGTCGCTGGCGGCAGGGGCGGCAGCCCAGGCGGGAGAAGCCGACCAGAGTGCGAACAACGCGGCTATTGCCAGGAATCGCCTGGCGCAAAGAGAAAGCATTTTCATGATGTATAAATGTTATTGATTCTCATTTTATCGATGACTCGGACCACTGGGCGTTGCACGATGCAGTGCGAGCGAAGGTTCTAAAACGAAGATTTGCCTGTTGCCGGCGAAAAATGATGGGGCTAACTACGCCGCGCACCTTTCGCTGCACGTATGGCCCTGCGCCACGGCCTGTTGTGCAGAAGGCCTTCAACAGCGTCCACATGGGTCGTCGTCATCGCCAGTGAAAGGTTACGTGGCGACCGCTACCAAGATTAGCGTTCCCAGTGCAATGCGATACCACGCAAAAACTCCAAATCCATGTCCGGTCAAATAACGCATCAGAAGGCGTATCGCAAGCAGCGCAAATGCGAAAGAAGCAATGAAACCCATTGCAAAAACGCCGATGTCGTCGCTCGACAATGCGCCCCAGTGCTTGAAGAGGTTGTATACCGAGGCGGCCCCCAAGATTGGAATGCCGAGGAAAAACGAAAACTCCGTCGCAGCCTGCCGCGAAGCCCCGAACCATAGCCCGCCGATAATCGTCGCGCCTGAGCGCGAAGTACCCGGCCAGAGCGCAAGGCACTGCACGAAACCAATCTTCAGTGCGTCGATTCGGCTGATCTGTTCGGCACGCTCAGCCTTCACTTGCACGGGGCGTCGCTCAGCCCACAGGATCGCGATGCCACCGACAACGAGTGCGACGGCCACCGGCCCCGGACTGAAAAGCAGCCTCTGCACATGAGATCCAATCAGCAGTCCGAGCACTGCCGCGGGCATAAATGCAATGGCAAGGTTCACTAAAAACCGGCGGGAGCCTTGGTCGGCATGCGCTGAGACAACAACGCTTGCCAGACGAGCCCTATATTCCCAGATGACCGCGAGCATCGCGCCGAACTGGATGAACACTTCAAAGACGTCGCGCTTCTCTTTCGCAAGGAATGAGAGCGCATTGCCCGCTAGGATCAAATGCCCCGTCGAGGAGACTGGCAAGAATTCCGTGATGCCTTCGACGACGCCCATCATTAGCGTCTTGAGAACGAGTTCAGCGTGCATTTGCAGGCGGCAGTGGTAGCGCCGAGTGGGACATCGGTTTCTCCGAAGCCGTGCTCACGGCTCCGCATGTGTCAATGAAAATCTGGATCATCGTGCTGGCGAATGGGAATCTGCGCCGTTTCGGCCGCGGCCGCGAAACGCGGCGATCAGCAGAAGCCCCGCTCCCAGGGTGATGCCAACGTCGGCTGCATTGAACGCAGGCCAGTGCCAATCGCCCCAATGAAAATCGAGCCAGTCCACCACGGCCCCATGCCGCACTCGATCAAGAACATTGCCGAGCGCGCCGCCGAGAATTGCTGCATAGCCCACGGCCTCAGGTGTTGCAGTCTTCTCGCGGGCAATGAGCCAGGTGAGAAAGGCAGAAGCAGCGACGCCAATAACAATAAAAAAGCCGCGTTGCCACCCACCCGCCTGCGCCAAGAAGCTGAAGGCCGCGCCTGGATTCAGCCAATGCCCGATGTTGAACCATGGCGTGATTTCATGGGAGCCATACAAGGGAATCCACGCGACGATGGCCGCCTTGGTCGCTACGTCGGCGGCAAGCACCGTCACGGCCAACAGGTACATCCGCAAGACAGCCCTATCAATGGCCATGTGGCTTGATGTCCTCAGACGACCGCAGCAAGCGCATCCCATTGAAAACGACCGCCAGACTGGCACCCATGTCGGCCAGAATCGCCAGCCACAGACTTGCATGTCCAGTAAAGGCCAAGGCCATGAACACCGCCTTTGTTCCAAGCGCAAAGACGATGTTGGCCGTCAGGATGCCGGCTACGCGCTGTGACAGCCGGATGAACTCTGGAAGCTTGCGCAGGTTGTCCTGCATCAATGCGACGTCGGCCGTTTCGATTGCCGTGTCGGTGCCAGCTGCGCCCATTGCGAAGCCTATGCTCGACTTGGCCAATGCCGGTGCGTCGTTGACGCCGTCGCCCACCATGCCGACTGGCCCGCGTGAGAGCAGTTCTTCGATTGCCTGCAGCTTGTCCTGCGGCAGCAACTCGCCCTTGGCGCTGGTGATGCCGACCTGGGCAGCCACGGCTTGCGCGGTTTTCGCGTTATCGCCAGTCAACATGACTGGTTCGATTCCCAGCGACTTGAGTTCGGCGATCGCTTGCCGGCTGGTGTCGCGCACTGTGTCGGCCACGGCCAGCAGGGCGAGTACTTGCTGGTCCGTGGCGAGGAGCACAACGGTCTTGGCCTGGTACTCCAACGCATCGAGCTGAGTCTCGACCTCAAGTGTTGAAAGTCCCAGCTCTTTGATCAGCCGGTGGTTGCCGACGTAATAGACATCTCCATCGACGTTGCCTTTGACGCCGCGTCCAGGGATCGCCTCGAACTTGTCCACCTGGGCATGCGGTTGGTTGTAGCCCGCCACGATGGCGGTGGCCACAGGATGCTCCGACAGAGCATCGATGCTCGCTGCAATGCGCAGAACTTCTTCCTTCGGCAGGCCGCGCAGCGATATGACATCGGTCAGTGCGGGGCGCCCATGGGTCAGGGTCCCGGTCTTGTCCAGGGCCACCGATTTCAGGTGCCGCCCTTGTTCGAGGTAAAGACCGCCCTTGACCAGGATGCCTCGGCGTGCGGCAGCTGCCAGGCCGCTGACCACGGTAACCGGCGTGGAGATCACCAATGCGCAGGGGCAGGCAATGACCAGCATCACCAGCGCCTTGTAGACCCATTCGAACCAGGGCTGCCCGAAAGCGAGCGGAGGAATGACCGCCACGGCAAGGGCAAGCGCAAACACCGCGGGTGTATAGATGCCGGCGAACTTGTCCACGAAGCGTTGCGTGGGCGCGCGTTGTCCCTGCGCTTCCTGGACCGATCGTGCAATGCGGTCGAGGGTGGTTTCGCCCTTGCGCGAGGTAACGCGGAACTCCAGCGTGCCGCGCTCGTTGATGGTGCCGGCGAAGACCGTGGCACCGGCGGTCTTCTCCACCGGCATGCTTTCGCCGGTGATCGGCGCCTGGTTCACCGACGACTGTCCCGCGACGACTTCGCCATCCAGTGCGATGCGTTCGCCCGGACGCACCCGCACAACACTTCCGAGTGGCACGGTATCCGCCTTGACCTCGCGCCATTGACCGTCGGGCTGGCGCACCAATGCGTTCTCTGGCGCCAGGTCCATCAGCTTGCGGATGGCATTGCGGGCCCGATCCAGGCTCAAGGCCTCGATCATCTCGGCGATGCCGAAGAGCCAGATGACCACCGCCGCCTCGGGCCACTGGCCGATCAGCGCCGCGCCGATGACGGCGACCGTCATCAACAGGTTCATGTTCAGCGAACGCGTCTTCAGCGCGATCCAGCCCTTCTTGAGGGTCTCGACCCCACCCAGGCCGATGGCCGCGAGGCAAGCAAGAATGATGGGCCAGGAGGCCTCGGGAGCACCCGCGAAGACCATGGCCTCCGCGCCGAGCGCCAGCACGCCGGAGACCGCCATCCGAATCCATTGCCCGCGCGAGATGCCGGTGCCGAACTCACGGGGAGCGGATGGCGCCGGGTCGGAGGCGCTTTGGAGCACTGGAGCCATGCCGAGCCGCTCGATCGCGCTGGTCACCGGAGCCAGATCGACAAGCTCGTGGCTCACGGTCAGCGTGCGGCCCATCAGGTTGAAATCCAGGGCCTTCACCCCAGGCATGCCTTCGAGCGCCTTGCGCAGCAGGCCCTCCTCGGTCGGGCAGTCCATTTTTTCGATCAGGTACACGGCCTGGCCCTGCGGCCCGGTGTCGTCAGCGTGCTCAATGCTGGCCTTCATGCCTACATCGTTCAGGGCCTTGAGGATCGGCGCGGGGTCGGGCAGACGGTGCTGGACATCGAGCCGTCGCCCCATCAGGTCGAAATCCAGCCGTTCGATGCCATCGACCGCACCAAGGCGCTTGCGGATCGTTGCCTCTTCGGTAGGGCAATCCATGTTCGGAATAAGGAAGCGTGTACCGTTCCCTGTCGCCGGTGCCGGGGTTTGCGACGCCGCCGTGCTGGGGATGAGGGCTTCGACAGCGATTGGCATGCTGCCCGCCGTCTTTTCCACCGGCTTCATTCCCAGGCCTTCGATGGTCCTGGCAATCGGGGCTGTATCGGTCAGCGAATGGGTCACCGTCAGCGTGTGGGCCTTCAGATCGAAGTCCACCGCCTGCACGCCCGCCAGTGGCTCCAGCATCGAGCGCAACTGGCGCTCTTCGCTGGGACAGTCCATCTCCTTGATGAAGTAGATGACCTGCTGCGGCGCGGGTTCCACGACCGCCCGCATGCCGATGTCGTGCAGCGCGCGCAGGATGGCGTTCTGTCCAGCTGGTTCGTGTGTGACCTCAAGGCGGCGACGGGTCAAGTCGAAAGCCATATCCCGGACGCCATCGACCTGCGCCAAGCGCTTGCGAATCTGAGCCTCCTCGCTGGGGCAATCCATGTTGGCTATCCCGAAGTGGGTCACGAGTGGCTCAACGGTCGCCGCTGCGCTCATGGCGCTCGCTGAACAGCACGCCGTGGTGCAGGAGGTTTCGGTGTCTGCTTTCATGGATCGATCCGTTCTTCTTCAAGAGTCAGGTGGTGAGACGGGCCAGCTTTGCCAGTCTCCGCGCAGGAGAGCCAAAGCGCAGACGCCGACAGCGTTGCGACAGGTGCCGTTCCCCTTGTGCTTTCATTTACAAGGGCTATTTCACACCTTGGAGTAGCTCCAAGGTCAAGCGGCTACGATGCATGTCCTGACAACATGTGAGTGTTCTGCGATGAAAATTGGCGAGTTGAGCCACGCCACCGGCGTGGACACCGACACGATCCGGTTCTACGAGAGGACGGGGGTGTTGCCGCCGCCAGCTCGGCAGACCAATGGATACCGGGTATACGGGACGGAACACATCGATGGACTGTCCTTTGTCCGCCACTGCCGGGCCTTGGACATTCCTCTGGCCGATGTCAGGCGGCTCCTGAACTTCACATCCCGTCCGGATGAGGATTGCGCGGACATCAACCGGCTGGTCGACGAGCAGATTGCGAGGGTGCGTGCCCGCCTGACCAGCTTGAAAGCACTGGAAAGGCAACTGACGACGCTGCGCGCCCGCTGCTCCGCAGGACATCAAGCGAAAGAGTGCGGCATCCTTGGCGAGCTGGTCTCTGCAGCGCAGCGGGAAGCGTAGTCAAACAGATCTATCGATGGCGCAGGGCAAGACGCCTGTGCGCAAGCACTGGCAGCAGGCGAAGGCTGTGTTGACATGCGCCGGCAAGACCGCCTAAACTACGTACCAAACAACAGACATAGAGTCTTTTCGTCGTTCGATCGCCTGAGCCATTCTTTTCCCCATGCCGACCCATGCATTCACCATACGCAAACTCGCCGACGCGGCAGGCGTTGGCGTGGAGGCGGTGCGCTATTACCAGCGCGGTGGATTGCTGGCTGCGCCGGATCGCGTGGACGGCGGCTTCCGGCAGTATTCGGAGGACGATGTCCGTCGTCTGCGCTTCATCAAGCGGGCTCAGGCATTGGGGTACTCGCTGGAGGACATCGCCGAACTGATGTCCTTGAGTACCAAGCGTGATCGGCTGCGCGTGCGGGAAATCACCCGCGAACGCATCGCGGAGATCCGGGAGCGCGTGGCCGACCTGCAGTCGATGGCCTCGGCGCTGGAAAATCTGGCCGATTGCTGCGCCAAAGCGCCAGAAGGTTCGGCCTGTTCGATCATCGCCGCGCTGACCGGGGAGCAGGACTTAGATCCGGCCATCGCCGATCCGAGCCTCGTTGCGCAGGCAAGCGTTGCCGGCCGACGCAGATCCGTGCGGCCGGGCGCTGAAGCCTATCACCGCACTGATGGGGTGGCCGCATGACGATGACGCGCATGTTCAGGCGATTCGTCTGCCGGCTGATGCTCGGTGTGCTGGTCTTCGGCCAGTTGGCCATCGCTGCCTACGCCTGCCCCGCACTGTCGGGCATGCCGCAGTCGCTTCCGACGATGGCCCTGAATGCGTCGGCCGCGGCGATGCCCGGTGATGAGGCCGGTGCTGCGATGGCCGTGTCGCCCGACATGGTCGCAACGTCAGACATGGCCGCCATGGCGAGCTGCGACCAAATCGACGACAACGCCGCCAACTTGTGCGTAGAGCACTGCCGTTTCGGCCAGCAAAGCGCCGACCATGCGTCGGCCCCGACCGTACCCGCGGCGCTGCTGACGACCCTCTACACCCTTCCGGTGCAACCCGAGCCTCTCGGGCATGGCTGGCCTTCGGCCGACGTGATATTCCGGCGCGTCGCGGCGTCTCCGCCGCACGCCATCCTGCACTGCTGTTTTCGCATTTGATCTCCTGACGCTGGTGCGGCCGGCCTGAGCCGGCTGAACCAGACCGATCGGTCGCGCTTGCGCGTGTCCGCGAGTTTCCGCTCGCCCCCGCCAAGCTCCATTCGACCTGATGGCATTCGTCAACTGGAGATCCCATGTTCATCGACTCTTTTTCTTTCCGCACGCCGGGCGGCGCTGTGCCATGGCGCAGGCTTGCTGCCGGCATCGTTGCGGCATTCGCCATGGGCGCCGGTGCAGCCCATGCCGCCGACGGCCTGACGCTGGATCAGGCGCTGCGCCTGGCACAAACCCGTTCTCGCGCGCTCGTGGCCCAGGATGCGACGGCATCGGCCGCACGGGACATGGCGGTCGCCGCCGGACAGCGGCCAGACCCCACCCTCAAGCTCGGCATCAACAACCTGCCCGTCAACGGCGCGGATCGGTTCAGCCCGACGCGCGACTTCATGACCATGCGCTCCATCGGCGTGATGCAGGAGTTCACACGCGAAGACAAACTCAAGGCCCGTGCCGGGCGCTACGAGCGCGAGGCCGAAGTCGCCGAGGCCGGGCGCAGCCTGGCGCTCGCCAACCTGCAGCGCGACACCGCCTTGGCCTGGCTGGACCGTCTCTTCCAGGAGCGTGTGCGCGACATGCTGGTGACCCAGCGCGACGAAGCGCGCCTGCAGATCGACGCCGCTGATGCCGCCTACCGGGGCGGGCGCGGCACGCAAGCCGATGTGTTCGCCGCCCGTTCGGCGGTCGCCCAGATCGACGACCGCATCGAGCAGGCCGAGCGCCAGGTCGCCACGGCCCGCACGCAACTGGCGCGCTGGATTGGCTCCGTCGCAAGCGATCCCCTGGGCTCGGTTCCGGCATTGGATACGGTTCGCCTGAGCCCGCAGGATTTGGAAGCCCAGTTGGCCCACCACCCTGAAATCGCCGTGATGCAAAAGCAGGAAGAGGTCGCGCAGGCCGAAGCCGACATCGCGCAAGCCAACAAGAAGACCGATGTGAGCGTCGAGCTGATGTACAGCCAGCGCGGCCCGGCCTACTCGAACATGGTCTCGCTCAATGTTTCGATCCCGCTGCAGTGGGACCAGAAAAACCGCCAGGACCGCGAGCTGGCCGCCAAGCTCGCCAGTGTCGAGCAAAAGCGCGCCGAGCGCGAGGAAGCCACGCGCGCCCATGTGGCCGAGGCACTGGCGATGCTGCAGGAATGGCGCAGCGACCGAGAGCGCCTGGCGCGCTACGACAGCTCGCTGCTGCCACTGGCCACCGAGCGCACGCGCGCCTCGATCGCCGCCTACCGCGGCAACGCGGGCACCTTGACCGCGGTGCTAGAGGCACGCCGCGCCGAGATTGACACGCGCGTCGAACGCTTGCGCCTGGAAATGGGCGCGGCGCGCCTGTGGGCACAACTGAACTACCTGGTGCCGGCTGGTCACGACACGGCCGCACCCCGCCCCTGAGCACAACCGAGAGACCTCCCATGAAAACCAAAAACCTCGTGATGGCCCTCGTCGCCGCCGGCGTGCTGGGCGCCGCCGGCTACGGCCTCTACACCCTCGGCATGCGCCACGGAGCCGACATGCCGGCCACGCCTTCGAATCCCAGTGGCATGGCATCGCCGCAAGCGGCGACTCCCGCTGTTGCTGCGCCTGCCAATGAGTCGGGCGAGGACGCCACGCGGCGGCATATCGCGGCCGGCCTCAAGGCCGGCGACGTCGATCCCGCCAATGGCAAGAAGATCCTGTACTACAACGATCCCATGGTACCGGCGAACAAGTTCGACAAGCCGGGCAAGTCACCCTTCATGGACATGATGATGTCGCCGGTCTATGCCGACGGGGATGCAGATAAGGGAAACGTCACTGTCAGCTCGCGCATCCAGCAGAACCTCGGCGTTCGCACCGCCGAAGTGACCGAAGGCACGCTGTCGCCGCAGGTGTCGGCGGTGGGCAGCATCGCCTTCAACGAGCGTGACCAGGCGATCGTGCAAGCGCGTGCCACCGGGTACGTCGAGCACCTGTACGTGCGTGCCACGCTGGACCCGGTCGCCAAGGGGCAACCGCTGGTCAGCCTCTATGTCCCGGACTGGGTTGCTGCGCAGGAAGAGTTCCTGTCAGTACGGCGCATGAAAGGCACGGACCTGGGTGGGCTGGTCGACGGTGCGCGCCAGCGCATGCGCCAGGTCGGCATGGACGATGCCCAGATCGCGCTGGTCGAGCGCAGCGGCAAGACCCAGCCACGCATCACGCTGAGCGCGCCCATCGGCGGCGTGGTGGTCGAATTGCTGGCGCGTGAAGGCATGACGGTGATGCCGGGCGCGACGCTGTTCCGCATCAACGGCTTGTCCACCGTGTGGGCCAACGCCGAGGTGCCCGAGAGCCAGGCCGCGCTGCTGCGCCCGGGCGCCAAGGTGCAGGCCCGTAGCCCGGCCGCGCCCGGCAGCAGCTTCGATGGCAAGGTGCAGGCGATCCTGCCCGAGGTGAATCCGAGCACGCGCACACTGAAGGCTCGCCTGGAGCTCGCCAATCCTGGCAGCCGGCTGGTACCGGGGATGTTCGTCACGATGAACTTCGTGGACATGCGGCCCGACAAGACGCTGCTCGTGCCCACCGAGGCGGTGATCCAGACCGGCAAACGCACGGTGGTGATCGTGGCCGAAGACAACGGGCGCTTCCGTCCGGTCGATGTCGAGGCGGGCCTGGAGAACAGTGGCCAGACCGAGATCAAGCGCGGCCTGTCGGCGGGGCAGCGCGTCGTCGTGTCCTCGCAGTTCCTGATCGACTCGGAGGCCAGCCTCAAGGGTGTCGAGGCCCGCTTGAACAGCGAGCCGGCCGTGGTTGCCCCAGCTTCGCCTTCGGCCCCGGTGGCCGCCAGCGCGCCACGGCATGTCGGTGAGGCCAAGGTCGTCAGCGTCGGCAAGGACGCGTTGACCCTGTCGCACGGCGCCATTCCCACAATGAAGTGGGGCCCGATGACGATGGACTTCAAACTGCCGCCCGACGGCGCGGCGCGCAACGTGCAGGTCGGTGATCGCGTGCGCTTCGAGTTCTTCATGGGCGCGGACGACCTGCCGCAGCTCACGCACGTCACGCCGATGGCGGCCGGAGGCAAGCCATGATCGCCAAGCTGATCCGCTGGTCCATCGCCAACCGCTTCCTCGTGCTGCTGGCCACCTTGGCACTCAGCGCCTGGGGCATCTATGCGGTACAGCGAACGCCGCTGGACGCGCTGCCCGACCTGTCGGACGTGCAGGTCATCATCCGCACCACCTATCCGGGCCAGGCGCCGCGCATCGTCGAGAACCAGGTCACGTACCCGTTGACGACGACGATGCTCTCGGTGCCGGGCGCAAAGGCGGTGCGCGGCTACTCGTTCTTTGGCGACTCCTTCGTCTACGTGCTGTTCGAGGACGGGACCGACCAATATTGGGCGCGCTCCCGCGTCCTCGAATACCTCAACCAGGTGCAGTCGAGGTTGCCGGCCCAGGCTAAGGCCTCGCTCGGTCCGGACGCTTCCGGCGTGGGCTGGATCTACGAGTACGCACTGGTCGACCGCAGCGGCAAGATGGACATCTCGCAACTGCGCGCCCTGCAGGACTGGTTCCTCAAGTACGAGCTCAAGACCGTGCCCGACGTGGCCGAGGTTGCCTCGGTAGGCGGCATGGTGCGCCAGTACCAGATCGTGCTTGATCCGGACAAGCTCGCGGCCTACGGCATCCCGCACACCAAGGTCGTGGAGGCGATCCAGCGCGCGAACCAGGAGACCGGCGGCTCGGTGCTCGAACTCGGCGAGGCCGAATACATGGTGCGCGCCTCGGGCTACCTGGGGAGTCTTGAGGATTTTAGGAAGGTGCCGCTGATGACGACAGCCGCCGGCGTATCAGTGCGCCTGGGCGACGTGGCCCGGGTGCAGATCGGTCCGGAGATGCGCCGCGGTATCGGCGAACTCAATGGCGAGGGCGAAGCCGTCGGCGGCGTGATCGTCATGCGCTCAGGCAAGAACGCGCTGCAGACCATTGCCGCGGTCAAGGACAAGCTCAAGGGCCTGGCGTCCAGCTTGCCGCGGGGCGTGGAGATCGTGCCGGTGTACGACCGCTCCGGGCTGATCGAACGCGCGGTCGACAACCTCACGCACAAGCTGATCGAGGAGTTCATCGTCGTCGCGGTGGTCTGCTTCATCTTCCTGTTCCACCTGCGCTCGGCGCTGGTCGCGATCATCTCTCTGCCCCTGGGCATCCTGGCGGCGTTCATCGTGATGCACTACCAGGGCGTCAACGCCAACATCATGTCGCTGGGGGGTATCGCGATCGCCATCGGTGCGATGGTCGACGCGGCGGTGGTGATGATCGAGAACGCCCACAAGCATCTGGAGCACTGGAGCCATGAGCACCCCGGCGAGGTGCTCGAAGGGCCGGCCCGGTGGCGGGTCATCGGTGACTCGGCGGCGGAGGTGGGGCCGGCGTTGTTTTTCTCGCTGCTGATCATCACGCTGTCCTTCGTGCCTGTGTTCACGCTGGAAGCGCAGGAGGGACGCCTGTTCTCGCCGCTGGCGTTCACCAAGACCTACGCCATGGCGGCTGCGGCCGGCCTGTCGGTGACCTTGATTCCGGTGCTCATGGGCTACCTGATCCGTGGCCGCATCCCCGATGAGAAAAACAATCCACTCAATCGCCTGTTGATCGCGGTCTACCGGCCGCTGCTCGACAGGGTGCTGCGCGCCCCAAAGCTCACGCTCGTGGTGGCGGTCGTGGTGCTGGCCACCAGCCTGTGGCCGCTGCAGCACATCGGCGGCGAGTTCATGCCGCGGCTGGACGAAGGTGACCTGCTGTACATGCCTTCGGCGCTGCCGGGACTGTCGGCAGGAAAGGCGGGAGAGCTGCTGCAGCAGACCGACCGCCTGATCAAGACGGTGCCGGAGGTCGCGAGCGTCTACGGCAAGGCCGGCCGCGCGGAGAGCGCCACCGACCCCGCTCCGCTGGAGATGTTCGAGACGACGATCCAGTTCAAGCCGCGCGACCAGTGGCGCGCCGGCATGACGACCGACAAGCTGGTCGAGGAACTTGACCGCATCGTCAAGGTGCCGGGCCTGTCCAACATCTGGGTGCCGCCGATCCGCAACCGCATTGACATGCTGGCCACGGGCATCAAGAGCCCTGTGGGGGTTAAGGTCGCGGGCACCGACCTAGCAACCATCGATCGCATCACCGCAGAGATCGAACGCACGCTCAAGGACGTGCCCGGCGTCAGCAGCGCTTTGGCCGAGCGGCTCACGGGTGGGCGCTATGTGGATGTGAACATCCGGCGCGACGATGCGGCCCGCTACGGCCTGAACATCGCCGACGTGCAGTCGGTGGTCTCGTCCGCCGTGGGCGGCGAGAACATCGGCGAGACGGTGGAAGGCCTGCAGCGCTTCCCGATCAACCTGCGCTACCCGCGCGAGATGCGCGATTCGCTGGAAAAACTGCGCTCCCTGCCCGTCGTGACCGAGCGCGGCCAGCGCCTGGTGCTGTCCGACGTGGCCGACATCCGCATTGCCGACGGGCCGCCGATGCTGCGCAGCGAGAACGCGCGCCTGTCGGGCTGGGTGTACGTCGACATCCGGGACCGCGACCTGCGCTCCGCGGTGCAGGACATGCAGCAGGCCGTGGCCAAGCAGGTAAAGCTGCCGCCGGGCTACTCAATCTCCTGGTCGGGACAGTTCGAGTTCCTGGAGCGGGCCACCGCCAAGCTCAAGGTAGTGGTGCCCTTCACGCTGCTCATCATCTTCGTGTTGCTGTACCTGACCTTCGGCGCGTTCGGTGAAGCGCTTCTGATCATGGCTGCGCTCCCATTCGCGCTGGTGGGCGGCATCTGGCTGCTGTACCTGCTGGGCTACAACCTGTCGATCGCGGGTGCGGTGGGCTTCATCGCACTGGCTGGCGTGTCCGCCGAATTCGGCGTGATCATGCTGCTGTACCTCAAGAACGCCTGGCAGGAGCGAGTCGGCCGCGGCACGACCAGCGAGGCCGATCTGCTGAATGCCATTCGCGAGGGCGCCGTGCTGCGCGTGCGGCCCAAAGCGATGACGGTGGCCGTCATCCTGGCCGGCCTGCTGCCGATCATGTGGGGCACGGGCACCGGCTCCGAGGTGATGCAGCGCATCGCCGCGCCGATGGTGGGAGGGATGGTCACGGCCCCGTTGCTGTCGATGTTCGTCATTCCCGCGGCCTACCTGTTGATGCGGCGGCCGCGCGAGCGCAAGGCATCGCGGCGGATGTTCTGGAGGCGTCGTCATGCGGCCACTTGAACGCTCCGGTGGCGGCCGCGCATGGGGTGCGGCGGTGCTTTGCCTGTCGCTGCTGCTGGGCACAGCGACACGCGCTGCCGTTTCCGCCCAGGAGATTCAGCACGCCGGCCCGGTGATGACGGCAATGGTGGCCTCGCGCCCGTTGCCCAGCAGCGCCGACGATTGCCAGGTATGCCCGGCTTGTGCCATCGCACCGGCACCAGCGGCTCACGCATTCACCGGCGAAGGCGAAGCGCGAGAGCAGGCTCCGGTGGCCTGGCTCGCGCTTGCGACGGTGGCGCCGGCGCCGACCTGGTTCTTTGATGCGGGAGGCGGTCGACTGCGATGGCCTGTACGCCTAGCGTTCTGCCGGTGGCTGGATTGATCCGATGAGGCTCCTCTCGGACTTTTTGGATCAACCAACCTTGGAAAACCATCATGAAAAAATCACTGCTCCCCCTCATCGCCGCCCTGGCGCTGGGCGCTTCTCTGCCTGCACTGGCCGGCCCCGACTTCCAGGCCATCGAGAAGGCACGCGCAGCCAAACAGGCGGCAGCAGCATCGCAAACGGCCAGTACCACCCGAGTCGACGGCACCACAGGTCAGCGGGTGAACTGCCCGACCGACCCGCTGGTGCTGCCGCTGGATCACGGCCCGCGTGCCCAAACGACGCCTGGAGAAAACCGGATGCGCAAGGCGCGTTACGAGGCCCAGGTCAAGGCATGCACGAACCCCGGGTCGTGAGCACCAGCCCATGACTCTCCAACGCTGGCCATTCCCAGTGGCCGCGTTCCATCCGGGGCCTGCCAGAAGGCCGGCCCCATTTTTAAAGCTCAGAAAAGGAAATCCATCATGAAACTCGTCTCAACCGCAACGCTGATCGCCGCCTTGGCGTTTTCTGCTGCCACCTTCGCCCAATCCGGCGACATGGGCAGCATGAAGATGGAGGGTAAGGGCATGCAGGAGTGCATGGACATGAAGGGGATGAAGGGCATGGACATGAAGGACATGGATGCCAAGAAGTGCCAGGACATGATGAAAGGCATGGACGCCAAAGGCACCGCCAAGTCCGCGGCCCATGAGGCCGATGCCGTGGTGAAGGAATTTGACGCGGTCCAGGGCAAGGTCACCCTTGCGCATGGCCCCGTCAAGAGCCTGGGGTGGCCCGCGATGACCATGGCGTTTGGCGTCAAGGACAAGGCCCTGTACGACAAACTCGCCGTGGGCGCGAAAGTCCACGTCGGGTTCAAGAAAGAGGGTGACGGCTACGTCGTGACCTCGGTCAAATAACGCGCCGCAGACGATGTGAGCCTGCGACTACGGTGAACGCGCACGCGTTTCGTAGTCGCATCCTTCCTGCAAATTGATCAAGGTGATCAGCATCGTCACCCAAGGCGTTTTTCTGTTTCACCGCAGATGCAGGGCGATCCCGGCCACTGGAGCATGGCCGGCCACGCTGTCGTGCTGCGCATTGAACCCCTGCGGGTTTCGCCCCATGCGGGCTCTCATCGCTGACACCTCCGGCCCAACTTGCTGACCAGGGCCTGCGCGCTGCGCTTGCCAAGACCGGGTGTAGCTGGATGGTGGGGTGTGGCGGCTTGCTGTCTCCCCATGGTGCCACGGCGTTCGCGCCGTAAAGGGCGGCGCGCCATGGGCGCTTGCGGCCTGCGGCCGTCGTGCCCCTTGACGGCTTGCGCTGCGCCGTGACCCGCAGGGGCTGGGCAATTCCGCCCGGCATCCTTTCAGGAGTTCAGCATGAACTACGCATTCATCACCGACGAGCAGCGTGCGCTGCTGCTGGCCAACGGCCGCGCATCCTTGGAGAACCCGGACTTCGATCCGGCGCCCGTAGTCAAGCTGTTCACGCCCGATGCGGGCGCGACCTGGCTGCTGACCGAGATTGATCCCGACGACCACGACCACGTCTTTGGTCTTTGCGACCTGGGCCTGGGGATGCCGGAAATCGGCTGGGTCAGCCTGGGCGAGCTGGCAGCGGTGCGCGGGCGGCTGGGGTTGCCGATCGAGCGTGACCTGTCTTTCCGCGCCGAGAAGCGGTTGAGCGCCTATGCGCGCGATGCGCGCTTGGCCGGGCGGATCGCTGTCTGACCTGGCCTTGGGAGCGCCGCAAGGCGCTCCTTGTGCTTTCTCGACCATCGAAGGAGATCAATGCCATGAGCAGCCATCACGACTACATCATCGAAATCACGGCGCAGCACGATGCGCTCAAGCCGTTCGCGCCGGAGAACGGCCAGCCCTTGCGCTTCAAGATCGGCGACGCGGTGATCTACACCAACGAGTACGGCGCACAGTTCCGGCGCCGCGTCACCGGGTTCTACCAGCCCACCGGGCTGTCGGGTCTGTACGCGCGCGGTGCGCGATACCTGCTGGACTCGTCATCGCCGTGGATGCCGGTTGCGGAATCCAGCCTGCGTCCTGACGACTCGGCATGATGCCTACGCGCCCCTGACGGGGCGCTGCGCGCTTCGCTTGCCTCCAGGGGAAAGCCCTGCGGGCTATCCCCGCCGCGCGATGCTTGGCACCCCTCAAAGACCGCCGAACCGGCTGCGCCGGATCGGCCAGACAACATCAGCCGCAGATCGACGATGCCTCGCGTTTGCTCATCCTGATCCAGTTGTTCATTCCACTTTGAAGGCTGGGCGTCCCCGGCCACCTGGGAGATAGCCGGTCGCGCTGTCGTGCGCGTGGCGCATCGAGCCGCCTGCGGCGTCTCGCCCCTTCGGGCTTCCATCGTTCCCTCGCTCCGCTCGGCTGACGCCTCCGGCCCGGCTTCCAGCTTCGGGCCTGCGCGCTTCGCTTGCCGTGCGGTCGGTGTGTAGGGACGGCCGTTGCCATGTCCAGCCGTCTTCCCTGACTTCATCACCTTCACCGCGACTGTAGCCCGCGGCTGTGTGCCGTCAAGGCGCGCAGGGCCGTGTCCTCGGCTGCGCCTGCGGGCCGCACCAACCCTGCGCTTGTCTCCTTGACGGCCCCCGTCCGCGCGCTCCTGACCGTCGCGGGCGATGAACTCAGGAAGGACGGTGGCAACAGGGCCAACCGGGTTCCTCGTGCCGACCGCACCGAACAGCCGAAAGGCTGGGCTCCGAATCTAGGAATCCGGTGTGCGGTTTTCTTCAACAGCCTTTTTGTTCAGGAGAACGACATGCTTGCAACCCGTTTCGCTTCCCACTCCCCGGCGCTGCGCAGCGGCTACCCGCTGTCCGATGACCAGATTCGCAGGGTGGCCCCGTCCATCTTCGCGGATGCACCGCATGAGAGCCGTTCCGAGCGGTACGCCTATATCCCCACCGCCGCCGTGCTGACCGAACTGCGCAAAGAGGGGTTTCAACCCTTCATGGTGACGCAGACCCGCGTGCGCGATGAAGGCAAGCGCGAGCACACGAAACACATGCTGCGCCTGCGCCATGCCAGCCAGATCAACGGCGCGGAAGCTAACGAAATCGTGCTGCTGAACTCCCATGACGGCACGAGCAGCTACCAGATGCTGGCCGGAATGTTCCGCTTCGTGTGCAGCAATGGGCTGGTGTGCGGTGACACCGTGGCCGATGTGCGCGTACCCCACAAAGGCAACGTGGCCGGGCACGTCATCGAAGGCGCTTATGAGGTGTTGAGCGGCTTCGAGCGGGTGAAGGAATCGCGCGACCTGATGCGCGGCATCACCTTGGACGATGGCGAATCGGAGGTGTTCGCCCGTGCTGCGCTGGCGTTGAAGTACGACGACCCGGACAAGCCAGCGCCTGTCACCGAATCGCAAATTCTGATGCCGCGCCGCTTCGACGACCGCCGCCCGGACTTGTGGAGCGTGTTCAACCGCACTCAAGAAAACCTCACCAAAGGCGGCCTGTCCGGGCGCAGCACCAACGGACGCAGGCAGCAGACCCGCCCCGTGCAGGGCATTGATTCCGACATTCGGCTGAACCGTGCCCTGTGGCTGCTGGCCGATGGTATGCGCCAGCTTAAGGCTTGAACCGTTCCCCCGCCGGAGGGGCGGTTCCCCTCCATTTCCTTGTTTCACTTATTGGAGATTCACCATGAACGCCGTTACCACTACCGAAGCCCGCGCCGTCCACACCGCAGCCAGCAGCGCAGCGAACGTGCTGCAAGCCGCCGACCCGAGCAAGCACATGATTCTGGTTCCGCTGTCGCGGCTGGTGCTGCGCCCCACGGGCCGCAATGTGCGCAAGACCCCGCGCATGTCCATCCCCGAACTGGCCGCGAGCATCCAGCGCGTTGGCCTGCTGCAAAACCTGATCGTGATTCCCGCCGCTGATGGCGAGCATTACGAGGTGGTGGCCGGTGGCCGACGCCTTGCAGCCCTCAAGCTGCTGGCGAAGAAACACCGCATCGCCAAGGATTGGGAGGTGCCTTGCCTGCAGGTGGCCGATGGCACGGCCCGCACGGCCAGCCTCACCGAAAACGTGCAGCGCGAAGCCATGCACCCCGCAGATCAGTTTGAAGCGTTTGCGGCATTGGTGGCCGAGGGCCGGCCCATCGAGGACATTGCGGCGGATTTCTCCGTCACGCCGCTGGTGGTGCAGCGCCGCTTGAAGCTGGCGAATGTCTCGCCCCGCCTGATGGCCGACTATCGCGCCGATGCCGTGACGCTGGATCAGTTGATGGCGCTGTCCATCACCGACGACCACGCCGCGCAGGAGGCCGCGTTCTATGATGCGCCACAGTGGCAGCGCAACCCGTCCAACTTGCGCGAGCGGCTGACCGAGCGCGAGATTGGGGCATCGCATCCGCTGGTGCGCTTTGTCGGGTTGGACACCTACGAGCAGGCAGGCGGAGGCATCCGCCGCGACCTGTTCGCGGAAGGCGATGCGGGCGTGTACCTCAACGATGCCGCTCTGCTGGAAACGCTGGTGCGCCAGAAGCTGGCGAGCATTGCCGACACAATCCGCACCGAGGGCTGGGCATGGGTGGATGCCACGCCGGGCGTGACCCATGCCGACCTGCACGCCTTTCAGCGTGCGCCGAGGGAGCGCCGCGCACCGGGCAAGCGCGACGCACAGCGCATCGAGAAGTTGCAGGCCAAGATGCAGGAAGTGGCCGAAGCCATTGATGCCGCGATGGACGCCGACGACGAGGACAAGGCCGAAGCCTTGCAGGAAGAAGGCGAGCGCCTGGGCGAGCAGTTGCAGGCATTGGAGGATGGCTTGCTGGACTATGCCGCGAGCGTGAAGGCCGCAGCCGGTGCCATCGTCACCATCGACCGCAACGGCGAAGCCGTCATTCATCGCGGGTTGCTGCGCGAAGCCGAGGCCAAGGCGCTGCGCACGCTGGAGAAGCTGCGCCAAGGTTTTAGCGGCGCGGAAATCGAAGGCGACGACGACGGCGAAGATGCCGACGAAGCACCCAAGGCCGCAGCCATGTCCGACCGGCTGGCCCAACGCTTGAGCGCCCACCGCACCGCCGCGCTGCAAACCGAAGTCGCCCGGCATCCGCAGGTGGCGCTGGCGGCGCTGGTGCATGGCATGGTGCAAACCATCTTGCAGGGCAGTCACTACGGCCACGATCTGCCGCTGGGGGTTCGCCTCACGGTGCAGGACAGGCTGGAAGGCATGGCCCCGGACTGGCCGGAATCGCCTGCTGCTGTGGCTCTGCACGAGGCGCAGCAGGCATGGGGCGAGAAGCTGCCCGAGGACAGCGCCGAACTGTTCGCTGCGCTGCTGGCGATGGAGCAAGGCGAACTGGTCAAGCTGCTGGCCGTGTGCGTGGCTTCGACGGTGGACGTGGTGACGCCGCGTGCCACGGTGCAGCAGCCGGGCGCGGAACTAGCGCAGGCCGTGGGGCTGGACATGGCCGCGTGGTGGCAGCCGACTGCCGAGGGGTATTTCCGGCATGTTCCAAAGGCCGTGATTCTGCGAGCCGTGGGCGAGTACGCGCCCGAGCACGTCACCCGGTTGGCAAAGCTGAAGAAAGCCGACATTGCCAGCGAAGCCGAACGACTGGCCGATGGTACGGGCTGGATGCCCGCCATCTTCAAGGCCATAGGCTCGCAGGGAGCTGCGCAGGAGGAAGGCCCGGAACAGGACGCCCCGGAGGATGCCGAGGTAATGGCGGATGAACCCGCCGAGGCGCTGGCTGCTTGACCCGCGCCAATGGCAATCGCCCCGGCCTTGACCGGGGCGCTTCGCTGGAAGGAGAACCGCCCCATGACCCGCACCACGACCAGCCGCCCGCGCATGGCGGCGATCTACGCGCCCGGCACGGTGCGCGCCCGCCGCTGGCGCGGCGATGGCGACGTGTGCGGCTACCTCCCGCCCTCGGGCTGGACGACGCGCGCCGACCTCGCCGACATTCACCCCATCACGGGACGCGCCTTGCCGCGCGCCGTGTGGTGGCTCATCAAAACGAAGGAATAACCGCGATCAGCACCGCGCCCAGGCCGTTCCGTCCTGGGCGCGGTAAAAGCCCAATCCGGGCGCGGCGGTGGCCGCGCCCGGTGTTGAAGGCCCAACAGCTCCATCAGAACGCCGCCGCCTTCGCTGGCACTCAGGCGGCGGCGTTGAAATTGCCGGGCGTCACGCCCGGCAACGCGCTGTCGGGTTTTCCGGCTGCGCCTCATGCCGTCTTTGCTGTTGTTATAATATAGCCCCCTAGACTATATTAATTGTCGGCTGTCATGTCCCATACCTCTCGCCAGAAAGACAAGCTGGTCGCCCGTGTTCGCCGCATCAAAGGGCAGTTGGAAGGCATCGAGCGCGCTTTGGAATCAGACGCGGCGTGCGTGGAAGTGCTACGCCAGATCGCGTCAGTGCGCGGCGCGGTCAATGGCCTGACCGCCGAGGTGATGGAAGACCATTTGCGCGAGCACGTCCTGGAAGTTGAAACGGACAAGGAGCGCCGCCAGGGCGGCGAGGAAATGGTCGAGGTCATCCGAGCCTACATGAAATAAACCCGCCGCCCGCCGGCGACCTTTTCCAGATGACAGGGACTCCCCGATGACAATGACCTATACCCCCTCGGCCTCAGGCCACGACCATTTCTTTCTCGGCAGCGACCACCAGCGCAATGAGCGCAAGGTGTGGCTGGTGATCGCTCTCACGGCCAGCATGATGCTGGTGGAAATCGTGGCCGGTTCGATCTACGGCTCCATGGCGCTGGTGGCCGATGGATGGCATATGTCCACCCATGCGGGCGCGATGCTGATTACCGCGCTGGCCTACCGCTTTGCGCGCCAGCATGTGGGCAATCCGCGCTTTACCTTCGGCACGGGCAAGCTCGGCGATCTGGCCGGCTTCGCCAGCGCGATCGTCCTGGCCTTGATTGCCCTGCTGATCGCTTGGGAAAGTCTGGTACGGCTCACCCAACCCATCCATATCGACTTTAACCAGGCGATCGCCGTGGCTGTCGTGGGCCTGGGCGTCAACCTGGTCTGCGCTTGGCTGCTGAAGGACGACCATGCGCATCACGGTCACAATCATGGACATCACCACCACGATCACGACCATCATGTGCCAGGCAAGAGCCGCGACAACAATCTGCGCGCCGCGTACATCCATGTGTTGGCCGATGCGCTGACATCCGTATTCGCCATCGTCGCGCTGCTGCTCGGCCGCAGCTACGGCTGGCTGTGGGCTGATCCGGTCATGGGTGTGGTGGGCGCGCTGGTGATTGCCCGCTGGTCATGGGGGCTGATCCGGGACTCCGGCAGCGTGTTGCTCGATGCGGCAGTCGAGGGCGAGGAAGTGCGGCAGGAGATTCGGGAGGCCGTGGAGCCGACGGGAAGCGAGGTTACAGATCTGCATGTCTGGCAGGTGGGGCCAGGGCATTTCGCGGCCATCGTCTCACTGGTGGCTCGGGAGCCCCAGGAGCCCGCGCACTACAAGGCACTGCTCGCGCATATTCACGAACTGTCGCATGTCACGATCGAAGTGCAGCGCGGGGCCGCATGAGCATCGGCGTCACCTTGAAGGCTTGGGCCAGGCGGATCAAGCGTGATGGCGTGACGCTGTGGTTTGCCGGCAAGCATCCCGGCACGCCTTGGTATGCCAAGGCGCTGGGGCTGTTCGTGGTGGCCTATGCGCTCAGTCCCATTGACCTGATTCCAGACTTCATTCCGGTGCTGGGTTATGTGGACGATGTGATCTTGTTGCCCGTGCTGATCTGGTTGACTGTGAAGCTGCTGCCATCCGATGTGCTGGCGCAATGCCGTATTCAGGCCGATGAATGGATGCTGGCGGAAGGCGCCAAGCCGCGGAGCCGGTTCGGGGCAGTGATGATCGTGGCGCTGTGGCTGGTGATGGGGGTGGCATTGTGGTTCTGGCTCATGCCGCATCTTTAGTTTTTCCTGAGGGCATATTGAATGGCATGGGCGTGTCGGCGCGAAGCGCCGCCGGGCTTTCGAGCTGCGTCCCGTGCTTCGTGCCGAATTACGGCCATTCGGCTTCAATCCCTCACGCCTTCGCGCCTGCGCTTGCCTCCTGAGGATCGGCGCAAGGCTCATCCCTGCCGCGCGGTGCTTGACGCCCGTCGAATACCGCCGAACCGGCAACGCCGGATCGGCCAAGCCGGCGCCCCCGCCGCGATGGGCGGGGAACTGGCGAATACGCTGGAGCTTGCTGCGGCAGGTTGTACGGATGCGTGCCGTCCCCGACGCTGACGGTTCCTGCCCATCACGTTACGAAGGACGGTTCACGGGCATCCCGCCCGGCATCGCTATGGAGCTTCCATGCCACGCCTCAAGACTGGCGCCGCAAGGTGTGACCGGGGCGTTCTCGCCCGTCATTGGGGTGTTGACCTGGCCCGCGTCTGGGAGCGAGCCAGTGCAGCGTTCGTGCGGGGATGCCGAGTCAGCCCTGTCTCCTTTCGAAGCGGTTCGGCCCAAGGCGTCCTTGTCTTGTTGTGAATCCTGGCGGTGGCACGGCTGCGCCTCGGGCTTTATGGCTGCAACCGTCCGGCGAAAACAATTTCCCCCTGCGCTGCGCGCATTCCTCGCGGGACAAATTCTTTTCGCCTCCCGGTTCTCCACTGCGTTGCGACCGCAAGCGGTGCAGCCAGCCCGTCTCCCGCCGGTCGGATCACAACAAGGACGCGATGGGCGCGAACCTTGTTCAATCGTAAGGAGATTCATCATGGCAACCATCGGCACCTTCACCGCGGACAAAGACGGCTTCACCGGCACGCTGCGCACCCTGACCCTCAACGTCAAGGCCAAGCTGGTTCCCAACGACAAGGGGGACAACGAACACGCCCCCGACTTCCGCGTGCAGGCGGCGGGCTTCGACATCGGCGCGGCGTGGAAGAAAGTCAGCAAGGCCGAACGGCCCTACGTGTCCGTGACCCTCGACGATCCTTCGTTCCCAGCAACGGTCTATGCCCGGCTGATCGAGGAAGAGGACGGCACGCACACGCTGATCTGGTCGCGCAGCAAGCCCCAGGCGGCCTGATGGCCGCCAGCGCCCCGCCCACGCGGCGGGGCGCCGTGCCGCTTTCGCAGAGCTGCATGGAAGCCTGGTCATTGCAGGAGCGTGGCCCATGTTGGGCCGCTTCTGTTGAGGCATGGGGCGAGTCTGCGGCTGCAAGAACGGCCGGGCGTGTCGGTGCCTTGCACCGCCGGGCTTAGCTGGCTGCGCCCCGTGCCGTCTTTGTCGTCACGGCCATTCGGCGCCAATCCCTCACGCCTTCGCGCCTGCGGCGCTGCGCGCGTCGCTTGCTCCAGGGGATCGGCGCAAGGCCCATCCCCGCCGCGCTGCACTTGGCGCCCCTTGAACACCGCCGAACCGGCTTGCGCCGGATCGGCCGGGCCAGCGCCTACGGCGGGGCCGCCGCTGCGAGCTGGCTTTCAGCCTCGCTCATTAGCACTGCCGTGCTGCATTCGAGCGCGCCAGCGATCTTGAAAATGATCGCCAGCGTGGGCATGTGCTCGCCGCGCTCGATCTTCCCCATGTGGGAACGCTCGATGCCGGCCTGGTGTGCCAGCGATTCCTGCGCGATGCCGCGCTCCATCCGCAGAGCACGCACCGCCGCGCCGAAGGCGTGGGCCAGCTCGGCGTCATGGGTGGTGGAGCCGGCCGGTCGGCCGCGCTGGACGGTTCGCTTCTGCATAGACAGAAGCGTCAATTCGCAGCACAATTAAAACCACGTTATCTTTAACTCATTCATTCCGAATCAATCCTTTTTCGTGCTTCTACGTCTTTACAGAAATACGCATTTGCGGTTTTTCACGGAAGCACAAAACCGAATCCGTGCATTTCCTCAAATCCGCCGATACGGCTTTACGCTTTCACGCTTCGGTGGATTTGTTCCAAGAAAGGGCTGCCCATGAACCGACTCATCACCGAGGACGAGCGCAGGCAGTTGCTGGCCCACGGCCAGAATCGCGCCGCTGGCGGCTCCATCGACCCGTTGCCCGTGGTGCGGTTGTTCACGCCGGACGCGCATCTCACTTGGCTGCTGGCCGCGCTCGATCCGGCCGATGGCGATACGGCCTTTGGCCTGATCGACCTGGGGCTGGGAATGCCCGAGCTGGGCACCGTGAAGCTGTCCGATCTGGAATCCATCGTCGGGCCACGCAAGCAGCCCGTGATGCGGGATCGGTATTTTCAGGCGGCACGCCCGCTGTCGGAATATCTGCGGCTGGCCCAGGAGAATGGTTCCATCCTCGATTGAACCGTTCGCACTGCGGCCAAGCGGGGCGTATTGGGACTATTTCAGTCTTATTCCAGACCTGTCCGGTCTGAATCCGCACTCTTGCATTCAACCCGTGCTGGTGTGACCCAATCAGTCACGATCTTTTATGCGGGTACGGGCACGGTGTTTTGTGCCGCATGACGTTGTCGGGTCGGGCGGTCGTCGCATTCGGACGGGATTCGCAATACACCGGAGCCAATCAGTCTTGACACCGCATGTTACATGCTTGAATTGATGCAGATGATGGTTTTGATCTGGATGCGATAGCTTCGTTTTGATCGGCCCGTGGCGACGTTCCTGCTGTTCGACAGGAGCTTTCGTCATGGTCAGCCCTCACCATTTCCCGCACTGGTATCCCACCGCCGCCTACCTCTACGTTCTGCGGCTCGATGCACTCGCACTGGCCTGGGAGTACCTGCGGCGCCATCCCGACTACCGGCTCGACTGGCTGCACCGTCATCGCCGGCCGCAGGCGGCACAGCACGCGGCGCATCGCTGGGGCTTACGCCTGCTGGAAGACCCAGCCTTGGATGCGCGCGACGCGCATCCGGCCTGGCTCCCCGGCCATGCCGGCGTGGTGCAGCTCTACCCCGATGCCGACCCACCGCAGAATGCCACCGCCTTCGCGTTCTGGCGCATCCCTGGTCACAAGCAATTGATCCACGATGGCAAGCGGCTGGTGCTGATCGCGCGCAGCCCTGGCCATTGCCTGCGCTTCGCGCTGGCACCCGGCCTGGAGGACGGCATGGCTGTCGCCTATGCCCATCACGGCGGTGCTGCCGCACCTGCACGCGGCCATGCGCCCGGTGCGGCGCTGGCCAATGCTCGGCCCCGGCCATCGCATTCGGCCTTGCTGGAACTGCACACCTTGCAGGCGCTCGACGCAACCCTGGCGGGTGCGTCCTTGCGCGATGTGGCCGAAGGCTTGTTCGGCGTGGATGCCGCAGCCGGTTGGTACAGCGACGGCGGCCTGCGCTCCAAGGTGCGCCGCCTGACGCGGCGCGGCGATGCGCTGATGCGCGGCGGCTATCGCCGCCTAGCACAGCTTGCGCCGCTTGAGAAGGGTCGTTTTGAAGGCCACGCAAAACGACCCTGAGCAAGAGAGCTTCATTTTCTGAGACTGCCTCCATCCGGTTGCGCTGTGTGGCCGGAGCCCTGCAACCGATGGAGGTTCTCACCATGCGTCCTGCTCCCTTGCGGCCTGCCGCCGCTCCCGCAACCACCTCGGCCGCTGTCGCGCAACCGCAGCGTTATCTCACCAACGACGAAGCCGCCGACTACCTGCGACTGTCACCGCGCACGCTGGAAAAGCAGCGCGTGCTGGGCGGCGGCCCCAAGTTCCGCAAATTCGGCCGCCGCGTCATGTACGCCGTGGCCGATCTCGATGCCTGGGCTTCCGAGCGCAGCTTCGAGAGCACATCCGATCCCGAGTACGCCGAGCAGCATTCGGCGGACAGCCGTGCGCGCTGACCGCTGGCGCGCGGGTGGCTTTCGCCATGTCCAGCCCTGCGCTGCCGTCCCGGCAGCGGCTCGTGCCAGAGCGCGAACAGCTCGACCTGTTCCGTGCCCTGCCGGGCGACATGGCGCCGCGCGACAGCCAGGATTTGATGGCCTTTCCGTTCTTCTCGCTGGCGAAGTCGCGGCGCGTGGCGCCGATCGACTTCCGCGCCAGCGGCATCACGATCCGCGTGGAGGGAACGCAGGAGCATGGCATCGCCACGATTTGGGATGCAGATGTGCTCATTTGGGCGGCTTCGCAGATTGTGGAGGCGCGCGACGCGGGCTTGCGTCCATCGCGGCTCATGCAGGCCACGCCCTACGAGATCCAGCGATTCATTGGGCGCGGTACGTCGCTGCGCGACTACCAGCGCCTCAAGGCGGCCTTGGATCGCCTGCAATCCACGACGGTGGCCACGTCCATTCGGGAGACCACGGGAAGACGGCTGCACCGCTTCTCGTGGATCAACGAATGGAAGGAACTGGCCGATACCAAGGGCACGCCCTTAGGGCTGGAGCTGATCCTGCCGGACTGGTTTTACGCGGGCGTCATGGATGCCGCGCTGGTGCTGACCATCGACCCAGCGTATTTCCGGCTCACGGGCGGCATCGAGCGATGGCTGTACCGGCTGGTGCGCAAACACGGCGGGCGACAGCCGGGTGGTTGGCAATTCGATTTCCGACACCTGTATCGGAAATCGGGCAGTGCCACGCGCTTCTCAGACTTCGCCTACGACCTGCGCGCACTGGTCGCGCGGCAGTCGCTGCCCGGCTACGTCCTAGGCATCGAGCGGATGCCGGACAACAGCGCCGAGCTGCTGACCTTCCGGCCCGTGCCGTTCGCGGCACGGGGATAAACGGTGCGCAGCTTGTGGACGGGCTCGTGCTATCAGGAGTACGAGGTATCGTGCTATCGGGAGTACGACTCTCGTGCTATCAGGAGTACGGATCGGCCGCAAAGCCAATAACGGCGCGGGTTTCGGCCTCCCCTAACTTCCCTAACTTAAAACATCTAACTGGTAGTAGAAGCGCCGCACCTCGGTGGAAAACCGCCACGCGGCGCGAAGCACAGCGGCAACAACCGGGCTTTCCAACAGGGAGGGCCAGGCCATGATCGTCGCGCTGCTCAACCAGAAAGGCGGCGTCGGCAAAACCACGCTGGCTACCCACATCGCTGGCGAGCTGGCGATGCGCGGCCAACACGTCGTGTTGCTGGACGCCGACCCGCAAGGCTCCGCGCTGGACTGGACGCAGCGCCGCAGCCAGCAAGGTTTGCCAAGGCTGTTCAGCGCCGTGGGCCTCGCACGCGAAACGCTGCACCAGGAAGCGCCAGAACTCGCCAGGCGGGCCGATCACGTCGTCATCGACGGGCCGCCGCGCATCGCCGCCTTGGCGCGCTCCTCGCTGCTGGCGGCCGAGCGCGTGCTGATCCCGGTGCAGCCCAGCCCCTACGACCTGTGGGCCAGCGCCGAGATGGTGGCGCTGATCCGCGAGGCGCAGGTGTTTCGGCCTGCGCTGCGCGCGGCCTTCGTCATCAACCGGCGCGTGAGCACCACGGTGATCGGACGCGAAGCACGCGGCGCGCTGGCCGAGCAGCCGCTTCCTGCGCTGCGCGCGGAAGTGCATCAACGCATCGTGTTCGCCGACAGCGTGGCTGCTGGCCGGCTGGCACGCGAGACGGCGCCGGACAGCGTCGCCGCGCGCGAAATCACCGCACTGGTGGACGAACTGCTGCGGTGGCCGACATGAGCAGCCCCGCCAGCAAGCGCACGACAAAGCGCGTCGGCATCGGCGCGCGTCCGCCCGCGAATCCGCACGCCGAGGCGTGGATTCGCCAGGGCGACGCCGATGCGCTGGGCAAGGGCGACCTCTACACCGCACGCCTGACGCTCGACATCACGCCCGCAATGCGGGCGCGCATCAAGGTGTCGGCGTTCACGCAAGGCGTGACGGTGGCCGAACTGCTGCGCGGCCTGCTGGAGCGCGAGTTTCCAGAACAACGCAGGGAGAACACACCATGACCGCATCCGCTTCGTCTGCCCCCGCGCCTGTTGCCTTCGCGGCCACGGCTGCACCGTCGCCGCCACTCCTAGCACACGCGACGGGGCCAACATCAACGCCGCTAACGCGCGTTTCGCTGGCCTTCCTGGAGCACCGTTTCAAGCTCTACCTGCGCTTCGGCGAACCGGCGCGCACGCTGCGGCTCGACCGCTGGCGCAGTCTCGCCGTATTCATGCCGAATGCCATGTTCTGCCGCATTCGCTGGCAGTCCACCGACTACGGCACTGTTCGCTGGCAGCTCATGGTGATGCAGGCTTGCACGCCGCTGGACGCGGCGCAGCGCATCCCCGGTGTGCAGCCGGGCGCACGCCTGCTGCTGCACACCGAGGGCGAGAACCAGGTGCGCGCCGTGCTGGAGCGCATCGACGCCATCGAGGCGCTGGGGATCGCGCCATCCGCCGCTTCACCCGCGTACTGGCGCACGCTCGCCAACCGGCTCGCTGCGCGCCTGCCGCTGCCCGAATACACCGCCGAGCGGCACGCCGGATGGCTCATCGGGAGGGCGCTGCCATGACCGCCGTTTCGACTGTCGGCACCGCGCCGCGTCCTCGCTCACGCCTGCGCGCTCGCATCGTGCTCGCGTGCCTGTCTGCCTGCGGCCTCGCTGCGCTGGCCTGGGCGTCCTTCGTGCATCCGCTGCCGCGCATCATCTACAACCCGTCCGACAGCGTGGCGGTCGGCTGGTATCGCGTGGAACCGCTCCACCAGCGTACCGACTCGCTGCACCAGCCTTTGTCCGTTGGCAGCATCGTCTTGACCACGTTGCCGGCAGACACCGCCGCGCTGGCCGCGCAGCGCCGCTACCTGCCGGCGCGCGTGCCGCTGCTCAAGCGCGTGGGCGCCGTCGCGCCGCAAACGGTGTGCGTGTTTGATGCGCTGGTCTGGATCGACGGCGTGCCGGTGGCCGCCGTGCTGCCCGCCGACCGGCTGGGCCGTCCGCTGCCTTCCTGGCGGCAGTGCCGCCAGCTTCGGCCTGGCGAACTGTTCCTCTTGAGCGTGACCAACCCGGCGTCGTTCGACAGCCGGTATTTCGGGCCGGTCAGCGCATCCGCCGTGATCGGCGTCGCGCATCCGATCTGGCTGGAATCCCGCCCATGATGGCCGTCGATTCGCTGCACGTTGCCATGCATCTCATCGTGCCATCGGGCGTGTCGTCCTGCTGGTCGTCGCCGTGTCGTCGCGCGTGCAGTGCGGGTGCATTCGCACCGCACTTCGCGCTGTCTCCGGCGCAGCCGTCCAACGTGCAGGCGTCTTGCCTCGAACGCGCCCGGCCTGCGGCCGTATCCGCGTTCGCCGGCGCGCTGGCTGCTGGTGCAGCAGCGCCACCGGGCCGCGATTGCCGGGAGCGGATGCGGGAGGCAAATGCGGAAGGCAAGACAAAAGGGAGCGGCACCTGTCGGCCCGCAAAGCCAGTCTGCACGTGGGGTTGGCGCAGCACGGAGCGGCTTCGCCGCCGTGCCGCGTGGAGCGCGAGGCTCGCGCCAATGCTGGCATGTGCGTGTGCTTCGCACGACAGGACACGCCAGAGCTTGCAGGGAGCGCAGCCATGACCGACCGCCGCGACGACGATTTCCGCATCCGCCCCAGCGCCCCGAAGAACCGGGGCCAGGGCTTCGTTTCCAAGGTGCTCAAGCAGGCAGGCAAGGCCAGCAGCGGCAAGTCGTCGGTGCGTCGTCCTGGCGCTGCCAGCGGCTCCGGGAGGGGCACCGGCCAGCGGCCCGGCTCGCGCCTGGGGCGCGGCCACACGGCGGCGCGCTTCGTCGGAGCGAAGCTCACGCCCGTGTCGCGGCGCGTGACTATCAAGACGCTGCTGGTCAATCAGCAGCGGGCCAGCCCGCAGTCGCTCGCCAAGCACCTGCGCTACATTGAGCGCGACGGTGTGGGCCGCGATGGCGAGCCGGGTCAAGCCTACGGGCCGCAGACCGATGCCGCCGACCTCGACGCCTTCAAGGAACGCTGCGTCGACGACCGGCATCACTTTCGGTTCATCCTCTCGCCCGAGGATGGCGCCGAGCTGGAAGACCTGCGCACCTACACGCGGCACCTGATGGGCCGAATGGAGGCCGACCTGGGCACACGGCTGGAGTGGGTGGCCGTCGATCACTGGAACACCGACAACGCGCATACCCACCTGATCGTGCGCGGGCGCGACGACACCGGCAAAGACCTCATCATCGCCGGCAACTACATCGCCGATGGCTTCCGCCATCGCGCCGCCGAACTGGCGACCGAATGGCTCGGGCCGCGCACCGAGCTGGAGATCCAGCAGACCTTGCGGCGCGAGGTGGAGCAAGAACGGTGGACGAGCCTGGATCGCACGCTCAAGCGCGAGCTGGGCGACGATGGCCTGGTGCATGTCGAATGCCTCAACGAGCCGAGATTGCAACGCCAGCGCCTGCTGCTGATCGGCCGCCTGCAACGCTTGCAGCGCCTGGGCTTGGCCGATGAGATACAGCCGGGCACCTGGGCTGTCCATGCCGACGCCGAAAAGACCCTACGCGCCCTGGGCGAGCGCGGCGACATCATCCGCACCATGCAGCGGGCCATGCGCGGCGAGCCGCGCGAGCTGGCGGTGTTCGAGCCGGGCGACGATGGCCAAACCATCCTCGGCCGCGTGGCCGCGAAGGGGCTTGCCGACGAGCTGCGCGACCGGGGCTATCTGGTCATCGACGGCGTGGACGGCAAGGCCCACTACGTCGCGCTCAACGCCCGCGACGAGCTGGCGAACTACCCGATTGGCGCCGTGGTGGAGGTAAAGGGGGCAGCCGATGTGCGCGCGGCCGACAAGAACATCGCCGCGCTGGCGAGCGATGGCCTGTACCGCACCGATCATCACCTTGCGATTGAGCAAGGCCGGGCCAAGCCCGGCCGCGATCCGCAGGAAGTCGTCGCGGCCCACGTCCGCCGGCTGGAAGCCTTGCGCCGCGCCGGCATCGTGGAGCGCGTGGCCGAGGGACTATGGAAGATGCCGGACGACCTAGCCGAACAGGGCCGCCGCCACGACGCGCAGCGCCTTGGCGGCGTGGCTGTGGAACTGAAATCGCATCTGCCCATCGAGCGGCAGGCTCGCGTGATCGGGGCCACCTGGCTCGACCAGCAATTGATCGGTGGTGGCTCGGGCTTGGGCGACCTGGGCTTTGGTGGCGAGGCCAAGCAGGCGATGCAGCAGCGCGCCGACTTCCTGGCCGAACAGGGAATGGCCGAGCGGCGCGGGCAGCGCGTGATCGTCGCCCGGAACCTGCTGGGCACACTGCGCAATCGGGAGCTAGCGCAGGCCGCGAAGGACATTGCCGCCGACACCGGCCTGGAGCATCACCCGGTGGCCGACGGGCAGCGTGTGGCCGGCATCTACCGGCGCTCCGTCATGCTGGCCAGCGGTCGCTACGCGATGCTCGATGACGGCATGGGATTCAGCCTAGTGCCGTGGAAACCAGTGATCGAGCAACGGCTAGGTCAGCAACTTGCTGCCACTGTACGCGGCGGTGGCGTGTCATGGGAGATCGGACGACAGAAAGGCATGTCCATCACCTGACGAGCACCTGCTTCCGACGAGCCGAAACTGCGCCCATCCACGATCTGCATTCTCCCGCAATGGCGGGAGGCCAACCTAAGCGATGCGAGGCAGCGTTAGATCAAATTTAGTCGCTGTATCGTTGGACGTTGCCTGCACATGTCCACCATGAGCTTCGGCAATTGATTTGACGATCGCCAGTCCGAGGCCGGCCCCCGCGGACTTGCGCTGGCGGGCAGGGTCGGCGCGGTAGAAGCGATCGAAGAGCTTGGGCAGATCGGCGTCCGATATCCGCTCACCCGGGTTCTCGACGCGAATGACCGTTCCCTGGTCGTCCTGTTTGAGCGTGACGATGATCCGAGCCTCGCGCGGCGTGTAGCGAATGGCATTGGAAAGAAGGTTGCCGATGGCCCGCGACAACATCTCGCGATCCGCCAGGACCGGCTCGACCGCGCCCTTGAGGCTGAGCGTGATGTGTCGATCGTCGGCGAGGGCCTCGTAGTAGTCGAACAAGCCCCGGACCAGCGCACTCAGGTCGACCTGGCTCATGCGGATGTTGCGTGGATCGTTCTCGGTCTGCGCGAGAAACAGCATGTCCGCGATCATGCGACTCATGCGATCGAACTCCTCCAGATGGGAGTACAGGATCTCCCGGTACTCTTCGGCGCTACGGGGCTGCCCCAACACCACATGGGTCTGTGTCACGAGGTTGGTCACCGGGGTGCGCAGCTCATGCGCAATGTCGGCAGAGAAGTGCGACAAGCGGGCAAAGCCTTCCTCGATGCGCGCCAGCATGTCGTTGAAGGCGAACACCAACTCTGACAGCTCGATCGGCACGTCGCGTGGGTCGAGTCGCACGTCCAGTTTGGACGAACGGATGGCACGGATTTTCTCGTTGACCTTGCGGATCGGCAGATGCCCCCAGTGGACCGCCAGCCAAGCGGCCAGCAGCGCAATGCACAGGACCATGAAGGTCACCCAACGCAGCATGCGCTGGAACTCCCCGAGGAATTCCAGGTGGAAGCCGATGTCCATGGCAGCGAGGATGCGGTAGCGTGGCGCATCCGAAGTAGGGCCTGCTGCAAATTCGAACGCAACGCCCCGGTAGGACCGCTGACGATCCTGCCACACCGCCAACTCCTCGGCGTCGATCTGCGCCAGAGGCTTGGGGGCCAGGTTCATCTTGGACAGGTCAGGACCCGCCGTGGCGTAGATGGTGTTGCCTGTCTGGTCGTAGACGGCGTAGCTCATCCCGTGGTGCCCCGCCACCGCATTGGCAAGTTGCTGCCCCAGCGCGTCGCGGTCCATGTCGTCGCCCTGACGCAAGGGCTCGGCCAGGGCCGAGATGACCGCGTCCAGTTCATGCGCGTCCTGTTGCGCAAAGTGATGCTCCAACGATCGGACGATGGCCCACTGGAAACAGAGGAACACCAAGGTGATGGCCGCGCCGATCAATGCCGTCACGCGCAGGGCGAGCGAAGCGGGACTGCGCCGCCGGGTCGGCCTGACCTGCTTGGCGTGGCCAATGGCCGACGTCTCAGGTTTAGAGGCCGTCATCGGTGTCGAGCGTGTAGCCCATGCCGCGCACGGTGTGGATCAGCTTGGGGTTGAACGCATCGTCGATCTTCGCGCGCAGCCGGCGGATCGCCACGTCGATCACATTGGTGTCACTGTCATAGTTCATGTCCCACACCTGGGACGCAATCAGCGAGCGCGGCAGCACTTCTCCCTGGCGACGTGCCAGCAGCTCCAATAAGGCGAACTCCTTGACGGTCAGCGCGATACGCTTGCCGGCCCGTGTGGCGCGTCGGCGTGCCAGATCGAGCTCCAGGTCGACAATCTGAATGCGGTCGGGTTGGCTCGGCGCAGTGCCGCGTCGCAGCAGCGTGCGCACGCGCGCCAGTAACTCCGAAAACGCGAACGGCTTAACCAGGTAGTCATCGGCGCCAAGTTCCAAGCCCTTGACCCGATCGTCCACGCTGCCGCGCGCTGTCAGGAACAGCACCGGGACCTGTTTGCCCGCCGCCCGCAGCGAGCGCACGATGCGCCAGCCATCGACGTCCGGCAGCATGACATCCAGAACGATCAAATCGTAGGACTCGCTCATGGCCAGGTGATGGCCCTCCAGGCCGGTGCGGGCCAAGTCCACGATGAAGCCTGCCTCCTGCAGGCCTTGGCGCACATAGTCCGCCGTCTTGGCTTCGTCCTCGACGACCAGCATCTTCATGGCTTTCCTTACAGAATCGTTGCGGTGAGAGGGGCCGCGTGGGACTTTTGCGCCCACTACCGGGCAATGTACCGCTCTGCCCCTTCCCGAAGGATGACACAACCATTACATGAAAGTAATGGACGGGTCATGGGTTGGAAAACGCCCCCTCCTTAGGATGTCCTCCATGCGTCGAACCTTGTGCGTTGGACCCTGAGACCAGCGGGCTGGCCGGGTCCGGGCAAGGACGACTGTCGTTGACCCCCTGGAGGATCCCACCCTATGCCGCGCTCGCCTTTTCTAATCATGCCCCCGGGCTTGTCCCGGCGGCGGTTCGTACAGGGCTTGGCCGCCGGTGGCGTCATGGCTGGCCTGTCGACACCCGCGCTCAAGGCGTTTGCGCAGCAGGGCCCTGGAACGGTCGGGGGGCCTCGCGTTCTGAGCGGCAACGAGTTCGATTTGGTGGTGGCTGAGTCGCCCGTCAATTTCACAGGCAAGCCCGGTATCGCAACCACGATCAACGGCACTATTCCCGCGCCAACGCTGCGCTGGCGCGAAGGAGAAACGGTCACCATCCGCGTGACCAACAAGCTGCGCGAGTCCACCTCCATCCACTGGCACGGCATCATCCTGCCCTACCAGATGGACGGCGTGCCCGGCATCAGCTTCGACGGCATTGCGCCGGGCGAGACCTTCACCTACCAATTCAAAGTCGAGCAAAGCGGTTCGTATTGGTACCACTCGCACTCCGGCATGCAAGAGCTCACCGGCATGTATGGGGCGATCATCATCGATCCGGCCGGGCCCCAGACCATCCACGCCGACCGCGAGCATGTGCTCGTGTTCTCGGACTGGACCGACGAAGACCCGATGCGGATCTTCGCCAAGCTCAAGTCCCAGAGCGATTACCTGAACTTCAACCAGCCCACCGTCATCGACTTCTTCCGCGACGTTTCGCGCGATGGCATGGCTGCTGCGCTCGGCAAGCGCAAGATGTGGAACGAAATGCGGATGAACCCGACCGATCTCGCCGATCTGTCCTCCGCGACCCTGACCTACCTCGCCAACGGCACGACCCCGGCGGGCAACTGGACGGGCCTGTTCCGTCCGGGCGAACGCGTGCGCCTGCGCATGGTCAACGGCGCGGGTAACACCTTCTACGACGTACGCATCCCTGGGCTCAAGCTCACCGTCGTGCACGTCGATGGCGTGGATGTGGAGCCCGTGACGGTCGACGAATTCCGCTTCGGCCCGGGCGAGACCATCGACGTCATCGTTCAGCCACGCGACGACGCCTACACGATCTTCGCGCAGGCCATGGAGCGCACCGGGTATGCGCGTGCCACCTTGGCAGTGCGCGAGGGCCTGCAGGCGCCGGTGCCTGCCTTGGATCCGGTGGAATGGCTCGGCATGGGCGACATGATGGGCGGCATGGACCACGGCGCTTCGGGCCAGGATGCCGGCATGACGGGAATGACCGGCATGACGGGAATGGCTGGCATGGCCGGCATGGCCGGCATGGCCGCGACCCCGATGACTGGCATGAACCACGGCGCGATGGGCGGGATGAACCATGGCGCCATGAACCACGGCGGCATGGCCATGGACCACAGCCAGCATGCCGCGGGCGCGCTGGCTGTGCCAAGCACCACGGCGCGCCACGCGCGCACCGAATACGGCGCGAGCACGGACATGCGGGTCGACATGGCGCGCACCAACCTGGATGACCCCGGCATCGGCCTGCGCAACAACGGGAGGCGTGTCCTGACCCTCGCGGATCTGCACACGCCATCGGGTCCGCTGGACAAACGGGGCCCCGGCCGTGAGGTCGAGTTGCACCTGACGGGCAACATGGAGCGCTATTCCTGGTCTCTGGACGGACTGGAGTTCGGCAAGTCCACGCCGGTCCATTTTCGCTACGGCGAGCGCCTGCGGGTCATCTTGCACAACGACACGATGATGACCCATCCCATGCACCTGCACGGTTTGTGGAGCGAGCTGGAGAGCCCGGATGGCCGCTTCCTCGCCCGCCGGCACACCCTGCCGGTGCAGCCCGCGCAACGCATCAGTTTCCTTGTGACGGCCGACGCGCTCGGACGCTGGGCCTGGCATTGCCATCTGATGTTCCACATGGATGCCGGCATGTTCCGCGAAGTCGTGGTGTCCTGAGCCCAGCACAAGGAAGATCCAGAATGTCCCAAGCACTCCCCCTTCGCGCACTGTCCATCGCGCTCATGGCCCTTGTCGGCGTGGCCACACAAGCCCGGGCGCAGAACGACCACAGCGCCCATGGTCAAGCCGCTCCCCGCGCCACACCCGCGCCAGCAGTCGCACCTGCCGCAACCGCGAATCCTGCCGCCGCTGACCCGCATGCCGGACACGGGGCTCCCGCCAGCGGCGCGCCGTCTTCGCCCTCTGCGCCGGCCACGCCTGCCGCTGCCGCGGCGACCGATCCTCATGCCGGGCATGGTGCGCCCGCCAGTGGCGCCTCCTCCGCGACCGCCGCACCGGCCATGGACCACGGCAACATGCGCATGCAAGGCGGCTCGGCCCCGCCCGATGCGCGCGATCCGCACGCCTACTCCAATGGCCTCAAGCTGGGATCGGGTGACTACGCCGTGCCGGGCGTGCCACGGCTCATGCTGGCCGACGAGCACGCCTTCTTCTCGCTACGGGCCGAAACCCTGGAGCGTCGCTTCACGCGCAATGGCGGCAATGACACGGCCTACGGCCTGCAAGCCTGGTATGGGAACGCCTTCAATCGGGCGGTGCTCAAGGCCGAGGGCGACGTGGCGGGCGGCAAGTTCGAAGAGGCGCGCACCGAACTGCTGTGGGGCCATGCGGTCTCCACCTTCTGGGACACGCAACTGGGCGTCCGCCTGGACACCGGCGAGGGACCAAGCCGCCAGTGGCTGGCCTTCGGCATCCAGGGACTCGCGCCGTACTGGTTCGAGTTGGACGCGACCGCCTACGTGGGCAGCGGCGGCAGGACCGCGCTGCGCCTGGAGGGCAGCTACGAGATGCTGCTGACCCAGCGCTTGGTGCTCGAGCCGCGCGCCGAGCTGCAGTTCTACGGCAAGGACGATCCAGAGCGGCGCATCGGCAAGGGCCTCGCCGAAGCGTCCGCGGGCCTGCGACTGCGCTACGAGTTCAGCCGCCAGTTCGCGCCCTACATCGGCGTGGAGCGCGCGGGCAGCTTCGGCCAGACCGCCGACTACGTGCGCGCCTCGGGCGGCCGCCCCCTGCAAACACGCTGGGTGGCCGGTGTGCGCTTCTGGTTTTAGTTGGTAACACGTCGACGTGAGGAGTGGGCAAAGCATGAACACGACAACACAGCACACGCAGCGTCCGGTCGAAGCGAAGCGCCGAGCCGCCATCGCGGGCGTCCTTGCCTTGCTGCTGGCGGGCCCCGTCCTGGCCCAGGAGCGGCTGACGGCCAAGGTCTGGAAGGACCCGAGCTGCGGCTGCTGCAAGGACTGGATCACGCACATGGAGCAGGCTGGGTTCGAGGTGCAGGTTTTCGATAGCGGCAACAACGCCGCGCGAGCGCGCCTGGGCATCGCGCAGAAGTTCGGCTCCTGTCACACGGCGCAGATCGGGCGATACGCCATCGAGGGCCATGTCCCGGCCGCAGACATCCGTCGTCTACTGCGGGAAGCACCGCGGGCCATCGGCCTGGCCGCACCAGGCATGCCGGTCGGCTCGCCCGGCATGGACGGTCCCGTGTACGGTGACCGCAAGGACGCCTACGACGTGTTGCTGTTGACGGCGGACGGCAAGAGCACGGTCTTCCAGTCGCATCGCTGAACACGGATCCGGGAGAGCTTTTTATGCACCATGCGCACACGCAGACACCCAGCGGCCGCCCCCAATTCTGGCGGTCGCGCTACGGCCTGGCTTTCCTGATCTTGGTGCCAATCGCGGCCGTCGCTGCGTACTTCCTGCTGAAGGGGCACTTGACGCATATCGCAGGCTATCTGCCATTCCTGCTGCTTGCGGCATGTCCGCTGATGCACCTCTTCATGCACCGAGGCCACGGTCACCGCGCCGACGACAACAACACCGAGCCGTCGCGGGAAGGCAAGGAAGCGTCGAACGCGGTCCCGGCTTCCGGCGGCGAGCAGCGATGAACGAAGCGAAGCTGCACGCCCGCGCGTCTTTTCTATGAGGTGTGAGTGCGGCGCTCCACGGTATTTGAGGATGTCGGACGAACCCTTCGCGCTTATCGCGCCGCTTGAACTTAGGCGAGGCCAGCACACAACATGAACTCTTCCCTCCCATCGTCAGGTCATGGACATCCCCCTCACGACGCGCCTAAGGACGCGTCGGGCTCCCGCCCACATGCGCACCACGAGGACCACGAGCACAGTGCCGACCTGCCCAAGAACGACGGCGCAAGTTCATCGGATGCCTCGAAGCCCGAGGCCGGAGAACGGGATCCCGTCTGCGGCATGGCGGTCGCGTCGCAGTCACCGCACCGTTCCAGCCGCGAAGAGCGCACCTACTTCTTCTGCAGCGCCGGCTGCAAGAACAAGTTCGACACGCAGCCGCTGCGCTACGTGCACACGGCAAAGGATCCGATGGCGCAGGCCGCGCCAACGCCCGCCGCAGCGCCGGGCTCGGTCTACACCTGCCCGATGCATCCGGAGATTCGCCAGGACCACCCTGGTACCTGCCCGAGGTGCGGCATGGCGCTGGAGCCGCTGTTGCCCGACCTGGACGATGACAACCCCGAGCTTCGCGACTTCTCTCGCCGGTTCTGGTGGACGCTGCCGTTGACGCTCGTGGTGCTGGCGCTCGCCATGGCGGGCGAGCGGTTGCATCTGATGGACATGGCCACGCAGAGTTGGGTCGAGCTGGTGCTGTCGCTGCCGATCGTGCTGTGGGCGGGTTGGCCCTTCTTCTCGCGCGGCTGGCAGTCGGTGGTGCACCGCAGCCCGAACATGTGGACCCTCATCGGCCTGGGTACGGGAGCCGCCTTCCTCTACAGCGTGGTAGCGACCGTGGCACCACAGGTGTTTCCGGCTTCGTTCTTCTCCATGGGCCGCGTCGGGGTGTACTTCGAGGCCGCGGCCGTCATCATCTCGCTGACCCTGCTGGGCCAGGTGCTGGAACTCAAGGCCCGCTCGCAGACCTCTGCGGCAATCAAGTCGCTGCTGGGACTGGCGCCCAAGACCGCGCGCCGCATCGGCGCTGATGGGCGCGAGGAGGATGTGCCGCTCAGCCATGTGCACGTGGGCGATTTGCTGCGCATCCGCCCCGGCGAGAAGGTGCCCGTCGACGGCGTGGTGCACGAGGGCAGTAGCGCGGTCGACGAGTCCATGCTGACCGGCGAGCCGCTGCCGGTGAGCAAGCGCGCGGGCGACAAGGTGATCGGCGCCACACTCAACACCAGTGGTGCACTGGTCATGCGGTCGGAGCGCATCGGTTCTGACACCGTGCTCTCGCAGATCGTGCAGATGGTTGCCCAAGCTCAGCGCTCCAAGGCGCCCATGCAACGCATGGCCGACCTCGTCGCGGGCTACTTCGTGATGGTCGTGGTCGCCATCGCGTTGACGACGCTCTTCGTCTGGGGGTTCTACGGGCCGCAACCGGCCTGGGTGTATGGGCTGATCAATGCCGTTGCGGTCCTCATCATCGCTTGCCCGTGCGCGCTGGGCTTGGCCACACCGATGTCCATCATGGTGGCCACCGGCCGCGGCGCCACGCAGGGCGTGTTGTTCCGAGATGCCGCGGCGATCGAGAACCTGCGCAAGGTCGATACGCTGGTCATCGACAAGACGGGCACCCTGACGCAAGGTCGTCCCGCCTTCGACCGAGCCGTCGCCGTTGCTGGCTTCACCGACCAGGAGGTGCTTCGCCTGGCGGCCAGCCTGGACCAGGGCAGCGAGCACCCCTTGGCCGACGCCATCGTGCAGGCTGCCCGGGCCCAGGGGTTGCAACTCGCCAAGCCGCAAGGCTTCGAATCGGGGACCGGCATCGGCGTGCGAGGCAAGGTCGAGCAGCGCCAGTTGGCGCTGGGCAACACGGTGCTGATGCAGCAGGCGGGTGTTTCGGTTGATCCACTGGTGCCGCAGGCGGAGGCGCTGCGCAGCGAGGGCGCGAGCGTCATGTACCTGGCGGTCGACGGTCAGCTTGCCGGCCTGCTGGCCGTGTCCGATCCGGTCAAGGACAGCACCCCTGAGGCTTTGGCCGCGCTCAAGGCGGCCGGCCTGCGCGTCATCATGGCCACCGGTGATGGACATACCACCGCCAAGGCGGTGGGTGCCCGCCTGGGCATCGACGAGGTCCATGGCGAGGTCAAGCCGGCCGACAAGCTGCAGTTGATCGAGCGTCTGCAGAAGGAAGGCCGTGTCGTCGCCATGGCGGGTGACGGCATCAACGATGCACCGGCTCTGGCCAAGGCGGACGTGGGCATCGCCATGGGCACGGGCACCGACGTGGCGATGAACAGCGCGCAGGTGACCCTGGTCAAGGGTGACCTTCGGGGCATCGCCGTGGCGCGCACGCTTTCGGTCGACACGGTGCGCAACATGAAGCAAAACCTCGTGTTCGCTTTTCTCTACAACGCGCTCGGCATCCCGGTTGCTGCCGGCGTGCTCTATCCCTTCACGGGCTGGCTGCTGTCCCCCTTGATCGCGGCTCTGGCCATGAGCCTCAGTTCGGCGTCGGTGGTCGGCAACGCCTTGCGCCTGCGTGGTGCCGGGCCCCGAGGGCAATGACCGGTCAAGAACTGAACCAGGAGGTCGCTATCGCGCCACACAACCATCTGATCGGACTGCGCTCCATCGAGCCGCGTGCAGTCCGTGTTCGCTCAATCCCCCAACCTTTCAACACCAAGATAGGAACTTCCATGACCCGCTCTGCACTGATTGCCAAACTCATCACGCCGATCGCCGCCAGCCTGTTCGCGACCGCCGCTTTCGCGCATCCCGCGCTGGTGTCTTCCACGCCCGCCGACAAGTCCGAAGTCGATGCCCCGGCGACCATCGAGCTGAAATTCACCGAGACGCTCGTGCCGCAGTTTTCGGCGGCTAACCTTGTGATGACAGGCATGCCGGGCATGCCCAACCACGGCAACATGAAGATCAACGCCAGCGTGGCTGCTGCCGGCGACGGAAAGACCATGGTGATCACACCTGCGCAGCCGCTGCGCGCCGGCGACTACCGCGTTGAATGGCGTGCCGTTTCCTCAGACACGCATCCGATCACGGGCAATGTGAGCTTCAAGGTCAAGTAAGCCGATGGCCGGGGATTGGTTGACCATCGCATTGCGCCTGGCGCTGTACCTGGACTTGGCGGCGGCTTTTGGCGTCGCCTTGTTCGCTCTGTACGCGCTGGGCCGCGACGAGCGATCCTCGGCGGTTGCACATCGCTTCAGGACCTTGGTCGGTGCTGCCGCGGCTCTCGGAATCGTGCTCTCGGTTTGGGCGCTGACCGTCCTGGCCAAGGCGATGTCGGGTGCCCAGAGCTATGCGGAGCTGACGACGCACGTCTTCGAAATGCTCATCACGGGGACGCACATGGGGATCTCATGGTGCGTGCGCATCATGGCGCTGCTGCTGTGCGTGCTGTTGGCCGTGCTAAGGCTCAATCCGACGCTGCGCTTCGTGGGCTTGGCAGCCTCGAGCGGTACGGCCCTGGCAACGCTCGCCTGGGTGGGGCACGGGGCCATGGATGACGGGCTGCGCGGATACTTTCACCTCGGCAATGACATCGCGCATCTGTGGACTGCCGGAGCCTGGGTCGGCGCCATCGTAGCGTTCCTGCTGCTGGCGACGTTGAGGAGCGACCGAGCACTCGATGCACCACAAAGCATGCTGCGACTGCTGAGTCGCACGTCCAACGGCTTTGCCCGCATCGGCACGCTGATCGTGATCGTGCTTACGGCGAGCGGAATCCTCAACTACCTACTGATCGTTGGGCCCTCGATCGGGCCACTGTTCTCGACGCTCTACGGGCGGTTGCTGTTGCTGAAGTTGGCGCTGGTCGGGGGTATGCTCGCGCTGGCAGCGGCGAATCGATACAGGTTGAGTCCCGGCCTCCAGGCCTCGCTTGAATCAGGCAATACAGGCACGGCTGTCGCCAAGCTGAGGCGAAGTTTGTCTGCGGAAGCAACTCTTGCGGTGCTTGTCATGGCAAGCGTCGCCTGGCTTGGCATTCTGTCTCCGACGCAGGTGTGATCTCTTGATTTCGATTCCATGACGAAGCATGAGCGCGATGTAATGGCGACGTCAGCGCTTTGACGAGACCAGGCTTCTAAATTAGCGGTGCGGCGGAATTCTCTCGTCGTCAATTTTAAGAAGCTAATCATGAAGTCACGCATTCTTGTTGTTGCCCTGCTGAGTGTTCTCGCTGCGCCCGCGTTTGCCGGTGATGCGGCTGCTCATGCCGCCAAAGAAATGATCCCACTGAACAATGGAGGGACGCTGTACTTCTTCAAAGATGGACGCATGGCGCAAGAGGATTGCTTTGGGCGTGCTGTGCACCAGAAGATTGGTTCGTCTGTAGTCACGAAGGATGGGCTGATGGTCACCATCACCAGCAATGAAGTTGCTCCCCTCAGCTCGCTGCTTGAACAGGATCACGGCGGGTAATTCACGCGATCTGCTGATGCCTCCCAATGGCGTCAGAAAGAAGTCCCAGCGCCTGTCCGATTCGGATAGGCGCATGGCCTTCAGTGACTACCCCGGACAGAAGATTCAATGTGTAGGTTCAAATAACACTTATTAGGAGATTAGTTTGTGGAGCTTCGTCATCTACGATGTTTCCTCGCTGTAGCAGAGGAGCTTCACTTTGCCCGCGCTGCCGAGCGGTTGCACATCGACCAATCTCCGTTATCTCGCACCATCAAGGAGTTGGAGGAAGAACTCGGCGCACGCCTGTTTGTCCGCACCACTCGCAGCACACAACTGACCCGCGCTGGACGGCTGTTTCTGGAGCACGTTCAGCGAGTCTTTACAGTGCTGGAGCAGGCCCGCGATAGTGTTAAGTCCGCCGCCAACGGCTTTTGCGGCCAGTTGCGTATTGCCTTGTCCGATGGCGTCACGCCTTCGCGCCTGCCGGCATTGCTGGCGCGCAGCCGCGAAGAAGACCCCGAGGTGGAAATCCGATTGTTCGAGGTGCCCCTGGATCAGCAGATCAAGGGGCTTCATAGCGACCTGTATGACGCGGGCTTCTCGATGGCAGAGGATGCAGGTGATGGCATCATCGTCACTCCTGCATGGGAAGACGAATTGATGGTTGCGGTACCAGCCCGCCATCCGGTGCTTGCCTTCAAACAGATCCCGCTGAAGGAGGTGCTGCGCCATCCGCTGGCGCTGGGCGACCCAGCAGTGTGCGAAGGCCACGCACGCCAGGTCGATCGGTTCCTACGCACATGCGGACAAGAGCCGCTGATCGCGCAGCGCGTGGCGACCTTCGACGTGATGATGACTTTAGTCTCCGCTGGCTTAGCATTGGGCTTGGCGGGCGAGGCGCATATTGCTTCCAGCCGCGAGCCGGGAGTCGTGGCCCGGCGCTTGGCGGGCAAGCCGACTATGCTCATGACCTATCTGCTGCGCCGCGATACGGAGCCGTCAGAAATGCTGGCTCGATTTATCGAACGAGTAGATTTTATTGATGCGGCTGATGAACTCGGCATCCCCGAAGACCTTCCACGCGACCGATAGTAGGAATAAGGCTATGAACAAAGTGATATTGCTGATATTGGTCACTGCACTGCCTGCATGCGGTCCTTCTCAACCTTCGGAAACCGTGGATGCGCTCGTAGCCAATCCCGAACGCATCAAAGAGATTCAACGTCAATGCAAGGAAGACCGCGCGAAGGTTGGCGACGAACTATGTCTGCGTGCTGCCGAAGCCGCCAAACGGCGATTTTTCGGTGATCGGCCCGAGCAGAAATCCAAGTAGGTTATCTCTCGGTCGCATCGCTGCGACGAAGTTCTCGCTGTTACCTCACTACGCCGCAATGCGCTCGCGCTTGCGGCGTTTTTATTGCTTTCGCCTCTAAAGGAAATCTGACTTTTTGGGCCTAAATTGCCGCCACATCGGCCTTTGACCGACCTGCGCGAACGCCTTGATCCTCAGTGCTGCGGCACCTCTGTGTGCCGTGATCGGAGGCGAGGTTATGCAAGGGACGAACGTGCTGTTTGGTCAGATCGCCGTGGTATTCGGCATCGTGATCGCTGGGGTGTGGAGCGCCACACAATGGACAGCAGCAACCCTTGGCTATCAACTACGCCTTGGCTCGCCCTGGTTCGATCTTCTTGGCACGCCGATCTACCACCCGTGGAAACTGTTCGAGTGGTGGTTCTTCTTCGATGCCTACGCGCCCCGCGTGTTCGATACCGGCGGCGCCATCGCGGGCGGCAGCGGCCTGCTGGCGGTGGTGGTCGCCATCGGTATGTCGATCTGGCGCTCGCGCCAATCGCGGCTGGTTACGACCTACGGCTCGGCACGCTGGGCGAACGCGGAGGACATTCGTAGAGCCGGCCTCACACAGCCGGCCGGGGTGTTCCTCGGCCAGCACGATCGCCAGTACCTGCGCCACGAAGGCCCGGAACACGTCCTGACCTTTGCGCCCACGCGCTCGGGCAAAGGCGTCGGTCTGGTGGTGCCGACGCTGCTTTCCTGGCCGGCCTCGGCCGTCATCCACGACATCAAGGGCGAGAACTGGCAGATCACCGCCGGCTGGCGCTCGCGCTTCTCGCATTGCCTGCTGTTCAACCCGACCGATGCGAAGTCAGCGGCCTATAACCCGCTGCTGGAGGTACGGCGCGGCGCGCATGAGGTGCGCGACGTGCAGAACATCGCTGACATCCTCGTTGACCCCGAAGGGGCGCTAGAGAAGCGAAACCATTGGGAAAAAACCTCGCACGCGCTGCTGGTCGGGGCCATCCTGCATGTGCTCTACGCAGGCGAAGACAAGACTCTGCGCGGCGTCGCCAACTTCCTCTCCGACCCGGCCAGTCCGTTCGAGCTGACCTTGCATCGGATGATGACTACGCCGCACCTCGTGAACGAGGAAGGTGGTGGCCCACATCCCGTGGTGGCATCCGCTGCGCGCGAAGTCCTCAACAAGAGCGATAACGAACGCTCGGGCGTGCTGTCCACGGCCATGTCGTTCCTCGGCCTGTACCGCGATCCCACGGTGGCCGAAGTCACCTCGCGTTGCGACTGGCGCATCGCTGACCTGATCGCTGCCGAGCATCCGGTATCGCTGTACCTCGTGGTGCCGCCTTCGGACATTTCGCGGACGAAGCCGCTCATTCGCCTGATCCTCAACCAGATCGGCCGGCGCCTCACCGAGTCGCTCGACGGCTCCGACGGCATTCAGCGCCGCCACAAGCTGCTGCTGATGCTCGATGAGTTCCCGGCGCTGGGGCGGCTCGACTTCTTCGAGACGGCGCTGGCCTTCATGGCGGGCTACGGCATCCGCAGCTTCCTCATCGCGCAGTCGCTCAACCAGATCGACAAAGCCTATGGCCAGAACCATTCGATTCTGGACAACTGCCATGTGCGCGTGACCTTCGCCACGAACGACGAGCGCACGGCCAAGCGCATTTCCGAAACGCTCGGCACCGCTACCGAGCTGCGCGCGCAGCGCAACTACGCGGGCCATCGGCTCGCGCCGTGGCTGGGCCACCTGATGGTGTCGCGGCAGGAGACGGCCCGCCCGCTGCTGACGCCGGGCGAGGTGATGCAGCTTCCGCCTGACGAGGCCGTGGTGATGGTGTCCAGCGTGGCACCGATCAAGGCGAAGAAGCTGCGCTACTACGCGGACGCCAATTTCAAGCGCCGCGTGCTGCTGCCGCCCGCGCTGGCGGAAGGACAGTACGCCGACGCGCCGCCATTGCGGCCCGACGACTGGAGCGGGTTGGCGATTCCCGCCGTGCCCGCTGCGCTGGCCACGGCATCCGCCGATGGCCTGGGTTCCACGGATGACGGCGGCCTGCGCCGCCAGCCCGAGCTTTCCGAAACCGTCGCCTACGACCCCGAGCTGGCCGCGTCCACAGCCGACCTCGCGCTGCTCGATGACGACGACGACCTGCCGCTTCCCCTTCCGCGCCAGCTTGATCCGGCCATGCAGCGCAGCGCCCGGCTGGCTTCCCTCGACCCCAACGACGGAATCGAGCTATGAGCCATTACCGCCTGAACCTCTTTATCCAGCCCGAGCACGCCAAGCGGCTCGACGAACTGGCTGCCAAGAAAGGCGTGTCCAAGTCGTCCATCGTCGCGGCGGCACTCGCATCGTGGCTGTCGCCCGATACCGCCGACCAGCGCGAGGCGGCCCTTGCCAAGCGGCTTGATCGCCTGTCGCGCCAAGCCGATCGCATGGAGCGCGACCAGAACATCGCCATCGAAGCGCTGGCGCTGTTCATCCGCTACTACCTGACCGTGAGCACGCCGGTTGCAGAGGCGCACCAAGACGCGGCACGCGCGCAGGGCAAAGCGCGCTTCGAGCAGTTCACCGAGCAGCTTGGCCGCCACCTGCTGCGGGGCCGCAGCCTAGTGCGCGACGTGGTGGAGGAACTGCATCCCGACCCAATGCGGATGGAAGACGCGGCGGCAGCCACGCAAGCGCAGGAGCGTGCGTCATGAGCGCCGTTCCGCAGCCCATGAGCACCACGTCGCTCGACCGGCGCATCCAAATGCTGCGCACGGCGATGGGGCCGCTGATCGTCGCCGCGCTCGAAGACCCGGACGTGGTGGAGGTGATGCTGAACCCTGATCGCACCCTTTGGGTGGATCGGCTTTCCAGTGGGCGCGCGCCGATGGGCGTGGAGTTGCCGGAGACGGACGGCGAGCGAATCATTCGCTTGGTCGCGGCCCACGTCGGCGCAGAAGTCCATCGCGGGCAACCGCTGCTGTCCGCCGAGTTGCCCGAAACCGGCGAACGCTTCGAGGGCATCTTGCCGCCCGCTGCGCCGGGGCCGGCCTTCGCGCTGCGCAAGCGCGCCATCGGCGTCATTCCTCTGTCGCGCTACATCGAGGACGGAATGGTGACCGCCGAGCAGGCGGGCTTTCTCGTTCGCGCCGTGCGCGAGCGCCAGAACGTCCTGATCGCGGGAGCCACGAGCAGCGGCAAGACCACGCTCGCCAATGCGCTGCTGGCCGAGATTGCCGCTACCGGCGACCGAGTGCTGGTGCTCGAAGACACCATCGAGTTGCAATGCGCGGCCCGCGACCATGTGCCGCTGCGCACGCGCGCCAGCGTCGTGTCCATGACCGAGCTGGTGCGCTCGTCCATGCGCCTGCGGCCTGATCGCGTCGTCGTCGGCGAGGTGCGCGGCGCCGAGGCGCTGGATCTCATCAAGGTGTGGGGCACGGGTCATCCCGGCGGCATCGCCACGATCCACGCCGGCTCCGCGCTGGGCGCGCTGCTGCGCCTGGAGCAACTGATTCTCGAAGTGGCGGTGAATCCGCCCCGTGCGCTGATCGCCGAGGCGGTCAACGTGGTGATCCACATCGCCGGGCGCGGGCGCAAGCGCCGCATCGAGAGCATCGCCCGCGTCGTCGGCTTCGACGGCGTTGGCTACCAATTGGCGGATTGGGGTGCGGACGCGCTGGACACGCCGTTTCCCGAGTTGTCGCCAAACCCCGATGCCGCACCCGCTGCGGCGACCTCCCGATCCCCTGACTCACTTGGAGAACTGCCATGACGCAGATGATCGTTCCTGCTTTCCGTCTTTCCGTAAATCCGCTTTCGCACCTGTCGGGCCTCGCGCGGCTGCGCAGCCTTGCCCGCCCTGCGGGGCACGGGCTGCTGCTGGCCGCGCTGCTGCTGTTCCTGGCAGGCACCGCGCAGGCCGCCGGTTCCTCGATGCCGTGGGAAGGCCCGCTGCAATCCATACTCGAATCCATCCAGGGGCCGGTGGCGCGCATCGTCGCGGTCATCATCATCATCGCCACGGGCCTCGCGCTCGCTTTCGGCGACACGTCGGGCGGATTCCGCAAGCTGATCCAGATCGTCTTCGGCCTGTCCATCGCCTTCGCGGCTTCCAGCTTCTTCCTGTCGTTCTTTTCGTTCTCGGGCGGGGCTGTCGTATGAGCATGCCCGATACCTTCGCGGCCGGGTTCGAGGTGCCGTTGCACCGCTCGCTGACCGAGCCGATCTTGCTGGGCGGTGCGCCGCGAACGGTCGCCATTGCGAACGGCACGCTGGCCGCCGCTGTCGGGCTGGGCCTGCAACTGTGGATTCCTGGCGTGGTGCTCTGGATCGTCGGCCATTCGCTGGCGGTGTGGGGCGCGCGCGTCGATCCGCAGTTCATGGCCGTGTTCGCGCGGCACATCAAGCACCGCCCGCTGCTGGACGTGTGAGGGGGATGCCACGATGCTGAACCTCGCCGAATACCGCCAGCGCCCGGCCTTGCTGGCCGACTGGCTGCCCTGGGCCGGGCTGGTCGCGCCAGGTGTTGTGCTGAACAAAGACGGTTCGTTTCAACGATCGTTCCAGTTTCGCGGCCCTGACTTGGACAGTGCCACACAGGGCGAACTGATTGCCACGTCGGCACGGCAGAACAACGCGCTTCGCCGCACCGGGTCTGGCTGGGCCTTCTATATCGAGGCCGAGCGGGTGCAGGCTTCGAGCTATCCGCAGTCCTCCTTTCCCGAACCACTGTCCTGGATGGTGGATGAGGAGCGACGTGCGGCATTCGAGGAGTCGGACAGCCATTTTGAGAGCATCTACCACTTCACGCTGCAATATCTACCGCCGGAGGAATCTCGCACCCGCGCGGCGGGAATGCTGTATGAGAACCGGCCCACCGAAGGCGTGGACTGGCGCGGCCGGCTCGATGCCTTCGTGGCGGAAACCGATCGCGTCTTCGACCTGCTCGATGGCGTGACGCCGGAGATTGCCTGGCTGGACGACAGCCAGACGCTGACCTACCTGCACGCCACCATCTCGACGCGGCGCTACCGCGTCGGCGTGCCCGAGGTGCCGTTCCACATCGACGCGCTGCTGACCGACTCCGCGCTGGTCGGTGGCCTGGCGCCCATGCTGGGCGACCAGCACCTGCGCGTGGTATCGGTGCGGGGCTTTCCGACCTCGACCTGGCCGGGGATTCTGGACGACCTCAACCGCCTGGGCTTTGCGTATCGCTGGAGCACACGCTTTCTCTGCCTGGACAAATCCGAGGCGGAAAAAGAACTCACCCGCTTGCGCCGCCAGTGGTTTGCAAAAAGGAAGAACGTCATCGCGCTGCTGCGCGAAACGATCTTCCAGCAGGAAAGCCCGCTGGTCGATACCGACGCCAGCAACAAAGCGACCGACGCCGATGCCGCCTTGCAGGAACTGGGCAGCGATCAAGTCGCCTTCGGCTATCTCACCGCCACGGTGACGGTGCTCGATGCCGACCCGGCCGTAGCCGACGAGAAGCTGCGCATGGTGGAGCGGGTCATCCAAGGGCGCGGCTTCGTCACCATCCCGGAAACGCTCAACGCCGTGGATGCGTGGCTGTCATCCATTCCAGGCAACGCTTACGCCAACGTGCGCCAGCCCATCGTCTCGACGCTGAACCTGGCGCACATGATGCCGGTGTCGGCGGTATGGGCCGGGCCGGAGAAGAACGACCACCTCGATGGCCCGCCGCTGATCGTCACGCGCACCGATGGCGCGACGCCGTTCCGGCTGGTGACGCACATCGGCGACGTGGGCCACACGCTGGTCGCGGGGCCGACTGGCATGGGCAAGTCGGTCTTGCTCGCCACGTTGGCGATGCAATTTCGCCGCTATCGCGGCTCGCGCATCTTCGCCTTCGACATGGGCCGCTCCATGCGGGCCACCATCCTCGGCCTGGGCGGCGAACACTACGACCTGGGCACGGATGGCGAAATCGCCTTCCAGCCACTGGCACGTATCGACCGCGAGGGCTACCGCACCTGGGCCGCCGAATGGATCGAAGGCCGCTTGCTGCACGAAGGGGTGCCGGTCGGCCCTGACGAGAAGGCCGCCATCTGGTCGGCGCTGGGAAGCCTTGCCGGTGCGCCGATGGGGCAGCGCACGATGACCGGGCTTTCCGTCCTCTTGCAGTCCAACGCGCTGCGCCAGGCGCTCGCGCCGTATGTGCTCGGCGGCGCGCACGGCAAGCTACTGGATGCCGACCATGACCGTCTCGGCATGGCCGACGTGCAGTGCTTCGAGATGGAGGAGCTGATGCACAGCAAGGCCGCCGTCATGGCCGTGCTGCATTACCTCTTTGCGCGTTTCGACGAACGCTTCGACGGTGCGCCCACGCTGCTAATCCTCGACGAAGCGTGGCTGTTCCTCGACGACCCGGTGTTTGCCGCGCGTATCCGCCAGTGGCTCAAGACGCTTCGCAAGAAGAACGTCAGCGTCATCTTCGCCACGCAGAGCCTCGCCGACATCAAGGATTCGAGCATCGCGCCCGCGATCATCGAGAGCTGCGCGAGTCGGATTTTCTTGCCCAACCCGCAGGCCACCGAGCCGCAGATTCGCACGATCTACGAAGGCTTCGGCCTCAACAGGCGGCAGATCGAAATCGTCGCCACCGCACAGCCCAAGCGCGACTACTACTACCAATCCCGCCTCGGCAACCGCCTGTTCGACCTCGACCTGGGGCCGGCGGCGCTGGCGTTTGCGGGCGCATCTACGCCACAAGACCAGCGCGACATAGACCGCGTGCTGCTGGACGCCGGCGTGCCCGGCTTCGCGGGCGCGTGGCTGCGCCATCGCGGCCTTGATTGGGCGGCCGATCTGTTGCCCTCGTTCCCCGGCCTCGCGCCGGGTTCCCTTGCTGACCAACCCCTGGAGAACCTGCCATGAAGAAGCGTCTTATTGCCGCCGCCATCGCGGCCATGCTTTGCACCGCCACCGCCCATGCGCAATGGGTCGTGGTCGATCCCACGAACCTCGTGCAGAACACGCTGACCGCGATCCGCACGCTGGAGCAGATCAACAACCAGATCCAGCAGCTCCAGAACGAAGCGCAGATGCTGATGAACCAGGCGCGCAACCTGGCCAGCCTGCCGTCCAGCGTGGTCGGCCAGTTGCGCGCCAATCTGGCGACCACGCAGCGGCTGATCGACCAGGCGCGCGGCCTGGCCTACGACGTGACCAATCTGGATCGGGAGTTTCAGCGCCTGTACCCCGAGCAGTACGCCGCCACGGTGAGCGGCGACCAGATGTACCGCGACACGCAGGAGCGGTGGAAGAACACGCTCAACGGCTTGCAGACCACGATGCAGATGCAGGCCCAGGTGTCGCAGAACCTGGGCGAAGACGAAAGCGCGCTGGCCGACCTCGTGGGCAAGAGCCAGTCGGCCCAAGGTGCGCTGCAAGCGATGCAAGCCATGAACCAGTTGCTGGCCTTGCAGGCCAAGCAATCCATCCAGTCGCAGCGGCTCCAGATCACGCAGGATCGCGCTGCCGCGCTGGAACTGGCGCGGCAGGCGGCAGCCACGGAGCGCGGACGCGAGGTGACGCGCCGCTTCCTGGGGAGTGGCACGCCGTACACGCCGCAATCCGTCGATTTCTACAACCACTGACGAGGTGCGGCCATGAAGTACGCGCCTGTCGTGTTCGCTCTCGCGTTCCTGCTGTCCGGCTGCTTTCAGCCGCTGTCGGTGGCTTCACTGGCCACCGATCCATCCCGGTTGCACACGCTGCGCGCGCAGTGCCGCGCGGGCGCGCACGAAGGCGCGTTTTGCGCGCAGGTGGCCCAGGCCGACCTGCGGCGCTTTCTCTCCGGCCAGGCCGGGCCGGGCGAGTACCAGACGCTGGCCGACCTGCCGCCGATTCCGCCCAGCTTCGATGAACCCGCCGATGCCAAAGAACCTGGGCAGGAGGACTCGCCATGAATGACGTGACGGTGATTGACCGCTTCCTCGATACCTTCTCGCGCTACATCGACTCGGGCTTCGGGCTGCTGCATGGCGAGGTGGCGTTTCTGACCGCCACGCTGATCATCATCGACATGACGATCGCCGGGCTGTTCTGGGCGATGGGCCATGCGGTCGGCCAGGGCGAAGACGTGTTCGCCAAGCTGATCCGCAAGGTGCTCTATGTCGGTGCCTTCGCCTACATCATCGGCAACTTCAACACGCTGGCCGGCATCCTGTTTCGCTCCTTCGCCGGGCTCGGCCTGACGGCCAGCGGCTCGACCTTGAGCATGGAGAACTTCCTGCACCCTGGGCGGCTGGCCAAGGTCGGCATCGACGCCGGGGCGCCGATCCTTGAGCAGATCGGCAATATGGCGGGCTTCCCCGAGGTGTTCGTGAACATCACGCCGATCGTCGTGATGTTCCTCGCGTGGCTGATCGTCATCCTGTGCTTCTTCGTGCTGGCGATCCAGCTTTTCATCACGCTGATCGAGTTCAAGCTGACCACGCTCGCGGGCTTCGTGCTCGTGCCGTTCGCACTCTGGAACAAGACCGCGTTCCTCGCCGAAAAGGTACTGGGCAACGTGGTGTCGTCCGGCATCAAGGTGTTGGTGCTCGCGGTCATCGTGGGCATCGGCTCGGGGCTGTTCGCCGAGTTTCAGGTACATCCCGCCGAGCCATCCATCGACCACTCCTTGGTCGTGATGCTGGCCTCGCTGACCCTGCTGGCCTTGGGCATCTTCGGGCCAGGCATTGCAACTGGGCTGGTGTCTGGCGGGCCGCAGCTTGGCGCTGGTGCGATGGCCGGTGCTGCGCTGGGCGCTGCGGGCGCTGCCGTTGCCGTCGGCGCCGCAGCCACGGGCGTTGGCGGCGCGGTAGCCGCTGGAGCGCGCATGGCGCCCGCAGCCGCAAGGCTGGCCGGCAGCGGCGCGCGGGCTGCTGCTGGAGCCGCCAGCAGCGCGCGGTCGGCGTTCCAGGCCGGTTCTGCTTCGGCAGGCGGTGGCCTCAAGGGTGCCGCTGCGGGCTTCGGCAATGTCGCCAAGACAGGCGCTCAGGCAGCCGGGCAGAAGGTGGCCGATGGCGCGCGTTCGATGAAGGAACGTACCGCCGCAGCTTTCCGCCAGGAAGGCACGACTTCGGCGGGAGGCGGTACAGCCGCCGCATCGGGCGGCCCAGCGTCTGGTGGTGATACGCCCTCCACCGCGCCGCAAGAGCAACCCGCCTGGGCCAAACGCCTGCATCGCCGCCAGCAACTCACCCATGCCGCAACCACCGCCGCCCACGCGCTGCGCGGGGGCGACGGCGGCAGCTCCAGCCAGGGGCCGAGTCTGCGCGATTCCGATTCCTGATCTTCAAGGAGAACAACCATGCGATTCAAACGACCGCAGGTGCGCTACGCCGATACGCCGCAGCCTGCGACCCCTTACCAGTCCGCCGCGCAGGTGTGGGACGAACGTATCGGTTCGTCCCGCGTGCAGGCCAGGAGCTGGCGCCTGATGGCTTTTGGCTGCCTGACGCTGGCGGTGCTGATGGCCGGCGGCCTCGTGTGGCGTTCCGCGCAGTCCATCGTGACGCCCTACGTGGTGGAGGTGGACAACGCGGGCCAGGTGCGCGCCGTGGGCGAGGCCGCCACGCCGTACAAGCCCAGCGATGCCCAGGTGGCCTACCACCTGGGCCGCTTCATTGGCCTGGTGCGCTCGCTGTCCATCGACCCCATCGTGGTGCGGCAGAACTGGCTGGACGCCTACGACTACACCACCGACAAAGGCGCCGTGGTGCTCAACGAGTACGCCCGCGTGAACGATCCGTTCGCGCGCATCGGCAAGGAGTCGGTGACGGTGCAGATCACCAGCGTGACCCGCGCGAGCGATGCCTCGTTCAACGTGCGCTGGACGGAACAACGCTTCGTCAATGGCGCTCCTGCCGGCACCGAACGCTGGAACGCGGTGATTTCCATCGTGCAGCAGACCCCGCGCACCGAACAGCGCCTGCGCAAGAACCCCCTAGGCATCTACGTCAACGGCCTGTCGTGGAGCCGCGAACTGGATTCTTCCGAAGGAGCAAAACCATGAATGATCTTTTCCGTAAATCAGTTTTGCCGGTGATCCTGCTTGCCCTGGCGGGCTGCGCCACGCAGGGCAAGCCGCCGCCGACCATCTCGCTCGATGAGCCGGTGCAGGCGCAGAAGCTGCCGGAGCCGCCCGCACCTGTGGAGGCGGTCGCCGTGCCCGAGGTGCTGCCAATGCCGGCGCAATTGAAGCCGGCGCCCGAGGGCGAAGAAGCCAAGCCGGTGCCGGAGCCGGCCGACGAGAAGGTGCGCGTCTCACGGGCCAATACCGAGGCGCGAGTCGCGCCCACGCGCGAGGGCTACGTCAATGCGATTCAGGTCTGGCCCTTCACGGATGGCGCGCTGTATCAGGTCTATGCGGCCGTGGGCCGCGTGACCGTGATCGCGCTCCAGCCGGGCGAGGAGCTGGTGACGGTGGCCGCTGGCGACACGGTGCGCTGGATCGTCGGGGACACATCGAGCGGCAGCGGCGAAGCGCTGCGCGTCAACGTGATGGTCAAACCGATCCGCTCGGGCCTCAAGACCAATCTGGTCATCACCACCAGCCGCAGGACGTACCTGATGGAGCTGACTTCGACCGAAAAGACATGGATGGCGTCGGTGTCCTGGGAGTATCCGAAGGACAAGATGCTGGCCTTGCAGCGTCAGGCACAGGCGGCCAGCGCCGTCGCGCCGGTCGATACCGGGCTCTCGCTGGAGAAGATCCGTTTCCGCTACACGGTCAGCGGCAGCAATCCGCCGTGGAAGCCGCTGCGCGCCTTCGACGACGGGGAGAAGGTCTATATCCAGTTCCCGCCCGGCATCGCCCAGGGCGAGTTGCCGCCGCTGTTCGTCATTGGCGCACAGGGCGATGGGCAACTGGTGAACTACCGCTTTCGGCCGCCGTACTACATCGTGGATCGCCTGTTCGGCGCGGCCGAACTGCGCCTGGGAGGCGACAAGGGCGACGTGGTGCGCATCGAACGCACGGACGGCACGCGGAGGAACTGACCATGAGCCAGGACGACACTCCCGACCTCGCCACGCCACAGGCGGGCAAGGTAGCGCCCGAGGCAGTGGCGCTGCGCGCACAGCCGCGCCCGGTCACGCGCCTGAACCGGCGCACGCTGGCCATCCTCGTCGGCGGCCTGTCGGTCGCCGTGCTCGGGGCCACGATCTGGTCATTGCAGCCGCACCGGCGCGACGCGGGCGAACAGACCGAGCTTTACAACGTCGATCGCGTATCGAAGTCCGAGGGGCTGGATGGCCTGCCTTCCGACTACTCGAAGCTGCGGAAGGTGCCCGAGTTGGGGCCGCCGCTGCCGGGCGATCTCGGCCCGGCCATCGTGAACTCGCAGCAGCCGGCCATGGCCGCTTACACGGCCCCCGGCCATGATCCGAATGACGCCTTGCGCAAGGAAGCGGAGGCCGCTGCGGCTTCGTCGGTGTTCTTCCGCTCGGGCGGCCAAGGCCAGGCGGCCGCCACGGTGGCGCAGGCGGCGCCGGGTGCGAGCGGTGCCAGCACACTCGCGGCTTTCGACCCGCTCGCTGCCGGGCCTGCCTCGACGGCGGCCCAGCCTGCCGACCCGACCGCCGTGCAGAACCGGCAAGAGCAGAAAGAGGCGTTCCTGAAAGCCGGTTCTACGGAAACCCGCAATTCCGGCAATTTGGCGCTGCCGGCGTCGCCGTATCAGGTGATGGCCGGTACGGTGATCGCAGGCGCGCTGGTGACGGGCATCAAGTCCGATCTTCCGGGCGATGTGATCGCCACCGTCACGGAGCCGGTCTATGACACGGCCACGGGCAAGTTCCTGCTGATCCCGCAGGGATCGCGCATCCTCGGCAGATACAACAGCCAGGTCAGCTACGGGCAGAGCCGCGTGCAGGTGGTGTGGAACCGCGTCATCCTGCCGGACACGTCCTCGCTGACACTCGACAATCTCGTGGGCACCGACCCGGCCGGCTACGCGGGCCTGGAAGACGACGTGGACTGGCACTGGAAGCGCATCTTTGCCGGTGCGGTGCTGACGACGCTGCTGGGCGTCGGCGCCGAGCTGGCCGCGCCGGAGAACCGGCAGGACGGCAACCGCATCGTGATCGCCGGGCGCGACAGCGCGCAGGACAGCATCAATCAGGTCGGGCAGGAGATCACCCGGCGCAACATGAACATCCAGCCGACGCTGACGGCACGGCCGGGCTTGCCGGTTCGGGTGATCGTGGCGCGCGACCTCGTGTTGCGTCCTTACCAACCCATGTTCTATCAGCTTGAAGGTGCGCGATGAGTACCGCCCGAAAACTCCGCCTCGGCCCGTTGCCGTCCAGCGGTAGCACGAAGCTGACGTTCACCTGCCCGGCCAGCCTGAAAGCCGACCTCGACCGTTACGCCGCGCTGCACGCACAGGCGTATGGCGAGGCGGTCGATGCGGTGACGCTGATCCCGCACATGCTGGAGGCGTTCATGGCGGGGGATCGGGGATTCAGGAAGGGAAGTGGGAACAAGGCCGCACCGCCGAAGCCGGGTTGACGATGCGGGCGCATCCACCATCCGCTCACGATGAAAGCGCAGCCTCGGGCTGCGCTTCCGTTTTTGGGAATGGATTGCGACCAGCCGGGGCATAGATGGCTATGCGATCTTGCCCGCTGCGGCGCCCCTGCGTTTGCCACCGCGAAGCACCCATGTGGCACCTAGCTAGAAATGCAGCAAGAGCGCGCCGCAGCCTGAATCTAGGCTAACCTATTGCCCCATAAGCCCTTTCGCACCGCTGCATGTCTGCAAGAAAGACTTGACAGCGGACATTTTTCATCGCCGGGCCGCCCCAAGATGAAAAGCAGCCCCCTCGGGGGGCAGCGGACCTTACGCAGCAAGGGTAGCGTGGGGGCCATTTTTCATCGCCGGGCCGCCCCAAGATGAAAAGCAGCCCCCTCGGGGGGCAGCGGACCTTGCGCAGCAAGGGGAGCGTGGGGGCCATTTTTCATCGCCGGGCCGCCCCAAGATGAAAAGCAGCCTCCTCGGGGGGCAGCGGACCTTGCGCAGCAAGGGGAGCGTGGGGGCCATTTTTCATTCCACCAGCGCCAGGGCGGCGCCGATGCGCGAATGCGCACCGCAGCTCTCGCGCCGCGCAGCGGCAGCCGTGGCCATGAGCCAGCAGACATCGAGCTGATTGCGCAGCGCATGGCCTGCGGCAGGTGCCAGCCTTTCACGCCAAGCCGCAATGCGCTGCACGGCCTGCGCCAGGCCCTGGTCGCTGCGCTGTATGCCCACGCAGTCCTGCATGAGCTGGCGCAACTCCTGCGCGACGGCTGCCGTGTCCTGCTCCTGTGCGCCGGCCTGCAGGGTTTCGGTCGGTCGGGCCGGCGCCGGGGCGGCAGCCGGCTGCTGCGCGATGGCCCGGGCGGCGGCGCGCCCCATCACCACGCATTCGAGCAGCGAATTGCTGGCCAGCCGGTTGGCGCCGTGCAGGCCGGTGCGCGCCACCTCGCCAATGGCGCGCAGGCCATCGACATCCGTGCGCCCGTCGATGCCGGCCAGCACGCCGCCGCAGGCGTAGTGGGCGCAGGGGGCGACAGGAATCGGCTGCGTGGCAATGTCGATGCCATGGCTGGCGCACAGAGCCATCACACCGGGGAAATGCGACTGCAGCCAGGCACGTGGCCGGTGGGTGATGTCCAGGTGCACGAAGGCCAGGCCATGGCGGTCCATCTCGTGCCGGATGGCCCGGGCCACGATGTCGCGCGGCGCCAGTTCGGCCCGCTCGTCATGGGCAGGCATGAAGCGCGTGCCGTCCGGCAGGCGCAGCAGGGCGCCTTCGCCGCGCAATGCCTCGGAGACCAGGCCGGCCGCGCGGCCGCCCACCTGCAGGGCCGTGGGATGGAACTGCATGAACTCCAGGTCGCCCACGCGGCAGCCTGCGCGCCAGGCCATGGCCACGCCGTCGCCCGTGGCGGTGGCCGGGTTGGTGGTGGCGGGATAGACCTGCCCCAGCCCGCCCGTGGCCAGCACGGTATGCGCGGCATGCCAGCGCTGCTGGCGGCCATCGGGCAGGCGCACCAGCGCGCCTGTGCAGTGCGCAGGCTGTCCTTCGGTCAGCAGGTCCAGCGCGCTGGTGTGCTCATGCAAATCGATGTTCGCGCGCTCCCGGCAGGCGCGCAGCAGGGCGGCGTGCACCGCCTGTCCGGTGCAGTCGGCGGCATGCACGATGCGGCGGCGGCCGTGGCCGCCCTCGCGCGTGAGGTGCAGGCCACCGCTGTCGTCACGCGTGAAAGGCACGCCGTGGGCCACCAGCCAATCGATGGCGTCGGGCGCCTGCTCAAGGATGGCGCGCACGGCCTGTGCATCGCACTGGCCTGCGCCCGCGACCAGGGTGTCTGCCACGTGTTCATCGATGCTGTCTTGTGCATCCAGCACGGCGGCAATGCCGCCCTGGGCCCAGGCGCTGGCGCATTCCTCGGCCGCGCCCTTGCTGAGCAGGGCCACGCGCAGATGCGGCGGAAGTGACAGGGCGGCGGCCATGCCGGCCAGGCCAGCGCCGATGATGAGTACGTCCATGGAGGGCTGGGTCATGGCGTGCTCCTCAGGCGGGACCGAAATGCTGGAAGAGCGCCGCATCGCGTGCGAGGTCTCCGCTGGCGCGCACGGGCTGGCGATGGCCTGCGGCAAAGGCCAGCATGCGTTCGATGGGGCGGCGCGCGGCCTGGGCGATGGCGGGGTCCACCTCGATGGCGCACAGGCCTTGCTCCAGCGCCAGTTCCACGCCCTGCAGGCTGTTCATCGCCATCCAGGGGCACATGGCGCAGCTCTTGCAGGTGGCGCCCTGGCCGGCCGTGGGCGCCGGCAGGAAGGTCTTGCCCGGGTAGCGCATGCGCATGTCGTGCAGGATGCCCTGGTCGGTGGCGACGATGAAGGTGTCTGTGGGCAGCCGGCCTGCCGCGTTGATGAGCTGAGTGGTGGAGCCCACCACATCGGCCTGGGCTGCCACGGCGGCCGGCGACTCGGGGTGAACGAGGATGGCGGCCTGCGGGTGCTCCAGTGCCATGGCGGCCAGTTCGTCGGCCTTGAACTCGTCATGGACCAGGCAGGAGCCATGCCACAGCAGCATGTCGGCGCCGGTCTGGCGCTGGATGTGGGCGCCCAGGTGGCGGTCGGGAGCCCAGAGGATTTTCTCGCCGCAGGCGTGCAGGTGGGCCACGATGTCCTGTCCCACCGACGATGTGACCACCCAGTCGGCGCGCGCCTTCACCGCCGCACTGGTGTTGGCGTAGACCACGACCGTGCGGTCCGGGTGGGCGTCGCAAAAGGCGCTGAACTCGTCTGCCGGGCAGCCCAGGTCCAGCGAGCAGCTGGCGTCGTCGTCGGGCATGAGCACCCGCTTTTCCGGGCTGAGGATCTTGGCGGTCTCTCCCATGAAGCGCACGCCGGCCACGACCAGGGTGCTGGCCTGGTGCTGGGCGCCGAAGCGCGCCATCTCCAGCGAATCGCCCACGCAGCCGCCGGTCTCGCGCGCCAGGTCCTGCAGTTCGCCGTCCACGTAGTAATGGGCCACGAGCACGGCATCGCGCTCGTGCAGCAGGGCGCGTATGCGCTCGGCGGTCCGAAGGCGCTGGGCGCGGTCAAGTTCGGGAGGAATGCGGGCCCAGGCCTCGCCGATGCCGCACTGGCCGGCGAGGGAGAAATGGGGCTTGTCGTACTGCACGGATTTGAGCTGCATGGTGGCCGTCCGGGACTGTGGAAAGGGCTGGTAATGGCTGCGAATAATATGCTCAATTTGAGTATTAGTGTGATGTTTTTTGCTGCACAGGTGTTTTGCGGCAGTCAGGAAATCGAGGGCGGGAAAAGCGGCGCGGGGCCGTCTCAGCGCTGCAGCTGCACGTTGTTGCGGCCCGCGCCCTTGGCTTCGTACAGCGCCTCATCGCCACGGCGCAGCATGGCGGCGGCCGTGTCCGTGACGCTGCGCAGCGTGGCCACGCCCACGCTGGCGGTGACGGGCTCGCCATGCGCCATGGGCGTGGCGGCCAGCAGTTCGCGCAGTTGCTCGGCAATGACCACGGCGGCATCGGCCGTGGTGTCGGGCAGCAGTGCCAGGAATTCCTCGCCCCCCATGCGGGCCAGCACGTCGGACTCGCGCAGCCGCATGCGGAAGGCGCGCGCCAGGGTGCGCAGCACGGCGTCGCCCATGTCATGGCCGTGCTGGTCGTTGATGCGCTTGAAGTAGTCCACGTCGATGACGAGCACGCTCAAGGGGCGGCCGCTGCGGCGCGCCAGCGCCATGGCAAAGTCCAGCTGGAAGTCGAAGCCCCGGCGGTTGAGCAGGCCCGTGAGCGGGTCGCTGCGCGCCTGGTGCTCCAGTTCGGCATTGGCCTGCTGCAGCTGCAGCGTGCGCTCGCGCACCTGGCGCTCCATGGCCTCGTTGGCCGAGCGCAACTGGGCAATGCTGCCGCGCAGCGCCTGCGAAAGGCGATGCACTTCGCGGCTGCTGTGCAGCTGCGGGATGTCGGAGGCCGCACCGCTGCCGTCGATGCCATTGGCGGCACGGGCCAGGCGCTTGAGATCCTGGCTCAGCCTGCGCGCCACCAGCCAGGCGATGACGGCGGCCACCAGCGCGGCTGCCAGGCCGCCGGCCAGCACCTGGTGCATGGCCTGGCGCGCGGGCGCATAGGCGCTGTCATGCGGCTGCCGGGCCACGATGTGCCAGCCCATGGCCGTTGCCCGGTTGTGGGCCTGCAGCGGCACGGTGGCCGTCAGAAAGCTCTGCGGGCTGTCCTGCCAGCGCGCCACCTGTACGGGCTGCAGCGTGGCATCGGCCGTATCGGCAGACACGGTATGGGCCACCGGCAGGCGCTGGTCCAGGGCCAGCAACGGCTCAAGGCTGTCGCCCGGCGCGTGGATGAGCCGTCCACGCCGGTCGAAGATGAACAGGCCGATCTGCCGGTCGGCGCTGTCGGCCTGCTGCAGGGTCTGCATGGTTTCGCGCACCCATTCCCAACTGCTGTGCATGCACAGCACGCCCTGGGTGAGATCGCCCACGCGAATGGGCGCCGCGAAGTCCATGAACCGGCGCGGCGCGCCGTCGGCCGCAGGCGGCAGCAAGGCGGACATCACAGGCGAGGAGGCGCGCACATCGCCCACATGGACGCGCTGCAGGCCCGGCTCGAACCAGGGCCGGTCGCTGACATCGAGGCCCACCAGCACCTGGTCGGTCGCGCTGCGCACCGTGCCCTCGGCGTCGGCCACGCCGATCCAGAGGCTGGTGGGCGTCAGTGAACGGGCGCGGTTGAGCAGTGCGCCCACGCCCGGGGCCTCCAGCCCCTGGATCCAGAGCTCCGGCGAGGCGGCCAGCACTTCCACGGTATGGGCGCGGCTGAACAGGCCATCGGACAGCTGCCGCGCGGCGTTGGAGGCCATGGCATGCAACGAGGCGCTGACCTCGCGCTCCATGCGCCAGCGCAGCAGCTCGCCGAATGCCAGCGACATCAGCACCGTCACGCCCACCAGCAGCGAGCCGAAGACCAGTGCCAGTTGCGTGCGCAGGCCCAGGCGCTGCCAGCGACTGGGCGCGGTGCTGGAAGCCGGGGCGGGGGAATCCGGGGGGAAAAGCTCGTTCAACGCAGAAATCCGCTTTCAACTGTTCTGGAGTGCGGCCCGGCGCATGGCCAGGCGGGTGGCTGCAAGATCCCAGCCACCCCAGCCGCAGCATTTGAACAGCACGGGCGAATCCGAGCGCGGCCATTGCTCGCGCACCACCTGCTCCAGCGTGGGCAGGGCGGCGACATCGATGCCGGCCTGCAGCAGGTCACCGGCCTCATGCAGCGCATCCCCGGTATCGACCACCACGCGGCCCGACTGCAGCAAGCCCTGGCACAGGCCGGGCGCCAGCTCCACCATCTGCGGCGTGAAGGCGCCCACGGCCGAGATGAAGGCATCGCTGCGCGGCGCCTCGCGCAGCACCACGGCCCGGGCGGGCGTGCATGTCACGATCAGCGGGCAGTGGCGCGCCGCCGCCTCCACATCCTGCACGGCGGTGGCCTGCAGTCCCATGGCCCGGGCCTGGTTGACCAGCGCCTGGGCGCTCTGCGCGCTGCGCGATGCCACCTGAACCTCGCGCACGCCCAGGCCTGCGGCAAAGGCCTGCAAATGGGCCAGGCCCTGCACGCCGGCGCCCACGATCAGCAACGGACCCTGCGGATTCGGCGCCAGCCTTTGCGCGGCCAGCAGCGATACGGCGGCCGTGCGCCGCGCCGTGACCGTGGGGCCGTCCAGGATCAGGCGGCGCTCGCCCGTGGCCACGTCGAAGACCACCACATCCCCCTGGATGGTGGCGCGCGGCGTGCCGGCGTTGCCGGGGGTGAAGCTGATCAGCTTGGTCATGGCCACCTGGCCGTCGGTGGCGGGCATGCAAAACAGGCTGCCACCGGCCGGCAGGGGCATCACGATGCGCGCCGGCACCTGCGCTGCCTGGGGCTGAAGCAGCAGGGCGGCGATCTCTTCGGCCAGTTCGTTCCAGGGCAACAGCCCGGCCGTGGCCTGGGCGTCAAGGGCGGTGGAGGAGGGCATGCTGGAATGGCTCATGGCCGCGACTGTACACAGTAGGCTTGGATCGACCAATTCGTGATGTGTCCAGTGCTGCGCACAGGCCCGTGAGGGCCTGCGCAGGCACTACGATGTCGCCTATGTCACAAAAGCCTTCTTATCCGCGCGAAGAGCCCCGCTGGGACGGTTCGGCGCGGCCCGAAGCTCCGCGCAAGGAATCGGCCCCGCGCTATGAGCAGCAGCGGCGCGGACCCGCGCCCGAGCCGTGGCAGCGCGAGCAGCCGCCCAGCGAGCAGGCTCCCGCGCCCCGCCGGCCCGGCGAGCCTGCACGCGAGCGGCGCAGGCGCGGCGGATGGGGGCTGGGCCTGGCGGTCGTCATCGGCCTGGGCATCGTCGCCGCGCTGCTGGCCGCCATGGTGCTGGTGGCCCGCGAGCAGGTCCTGCGCAGCCAGGCGCCACCCGCCACCGCCCCCATGGCAGTGCAGCCCGTGCGCTGATACACGCCGTATCATTGCCGCAGCTGCGGTCGCTGCAGTCCCGCAGGTTCCGACGTAATATCGCCGCCCGATGCTGCAGGCTGCAGCACAGATCCAGGAGTGAACACCATGAGATGGGATGGCAACCGCGAGTCGGACAATGTGGAAGACCGCCGTGACGAGGGTGGCGGTGGAGGCGGCCCCGTCTTCGGCGGACGCAGCATAGGCATTGGCACCATCGTCATCGCCCTGGTCGGCGGCTGGGTGCTGGGCATCAACCCGCTGACCATCCTGGGTGCGCTCAGCGGCGGCTCGCCGGTGCAGGTGCAGCAGCCTCAGGGACCGGCCCACAAGCCGCCGGCTGATGACAAGCTCGCCCGCTTTGTCTCCACCGTGCTGGCCGATACCGAAGATGTCTGGCGCGATGTGTTCCGCCAGGGCGGCGCCCAATATACCGATCCCAAGCTCGTGCTGTTCCGTGGCGCAACGCCTACGGCCTGCGGCACGGGGCAGTCGGCCATGGGGCCCTTCTACTGCCCTGCCGACCAGAAGGTGTATATCGATCTGGGCTTCTACGAAACGCTCAAGAACCAGCTGGGCGCGCCCGGCGATTTCGCCCAGGCCTATGTGATTGCCCACGAGGTGGGCCACCACGTGCAGAACCTGCTGGGCATCAGCGCCCAGGTGGACCGCGCCCGTGGCCGCGTCAGCAAGGTGGAGTACAACCATCTGTCGGTCAAGCTGGAACTGCAGGCCGATTGCCTGGCCGGCGTCTGGGCGAACCGCGCGCAAAGCGCCCGCCAGATCCTGGAGCAGGGCGATGTGGAGTCGGCCATGAATGCGGCATCCAAGATCGGCGACGACGCCCTGCAGCGCGCAGGCGGCGGCGCCGTGGTGCCGGACAGCTTCACGCATGGCACCAGCGCCCAGCGCCAGCGCTGGTTCAGCACCGGCCTGCGTACCGGCAGCGTCAAGTCCTGCGACACTTTTTCGGCCGCCTCCCTCTGAGAAGTACCCCCACGCTCGCCTTACTGTTCAAGGTTCGCCGGCCCCTCCGAGGGGCCGCTTTTTCATCTGGAGGCTGCCCGGCGACGAAAAAATGCCCGCATTGCGGGCACTCATACCGGGTTTTTGCGGGTTGCGCTCACACAACGCCATGCTTGTCCAGGTGCCAATTGGCGTTATTGCAACGCACAAATCGCGCTAGGTGCGACAATAGCGCTCTCAATGACAAGCTCTTTCTCCAATCTCCAGCTGGCTGAGTCCCTGGCGCGCGCAGTGGCCGACATGGGCTACGAGTCCATGACGCCCATCCAGGCACAGGCCATTCCGGTCGTTCTGACCGGCAAGGATGTCATGGGCGCCGCCCAGACCGGCACAGGCAAGACGGCGGCGTTCTCGCTGCCGTTGCTGCAGCGGCTGATGCGCCACGAAAATACCTCCGCTTCGCCTGCACGCCACCCCGTGCGGGCGTTGGTGCTTTTGCCCACACGCGAACTGGCGGACCAGGTGGCCCAGCAGATCGCCCAGTATGCGAAGTACACCAAGCTGCGCAGCACCGTGGTGTTCGGCGGCATGGACATGAAGCCGCAGACGCTGGAGCTCAAGAAGGGCGTCGAGGTGCTGGTGGCCACGCCGGGTCGTCTGCTTGACCACATCGAAGCCAAGAACGCCGTGCTCAACCAGGTCGAGTACGTGGTGCTGGACGAGGCGGACCGCATGCTGGACATCGGCTTTTTGCCCGATCTGCAGCGCATCCTGTCCCACCTGCCCAAGACGCGCACCACCTTGCTGTTCAGCGCCACCTTCTCGCCCGAGATCAAGCGCCTGGCCAGCAGCTACCTGCAGGACCCCGTCACCATCGAAGTGGCCCGCCCCAACGAGACGGCGTCCACGGTGGAGCAGCGCTTCTACAGCGTCAGCGACGACGACAAGCGCTATGCGCTGCGCTCCCTGCTCAAGCAGCGCGACATCCGCCAGGCCTTCGTCTTCTCCAACAGCAAGCTGGGCTGTGCGCGCCTGACGCGTGCCCTGGAGCGTGATGGCCTGCGCGCAACGGCGCTGCACGGCGACAAGAGCCAGGACGAGCGCCTGAAGGCGCTTGAAGCCTTCAAGCGCGGCGAGGTGGATCTGCTGGTGTGTACCGATGTCGCGGCCCGTGGCCTGGACATCAAGGACGTGCCGGCCGTCTTCAACTACGACGTGCCCTTCAACGCCGAAGACTATGTGCACCGCATCGGCCGCACGGGCCGCGCAGGCGCCTCCGGCGTTGCCGTGACCCTGGTGACCAACCACGATGCGCGCCTGGTGGGCGAGATCGAGAAGCTCATCAAGAAGAAGATCAACGTCGAGGCCTGCCCCATGGAAGATTTCCGTGGCAGCGCACCGCGTGGTCACCGTTTTGACGAGCTGCCGCGCCAAAGCAGCGGCGGCTACGGTCGTGAACGGGATCGCGGCGCCGAGCGTGGCGATCGCGGCGGTGATGCGTCGCGGGGCAGTTCCGGTTTTGGCCATCGCGGCTCGCGCATGGCCCAGCGCCCGGCGCACTCGGACCCGTTCTTCGACAAGCCCTACGAGGCATCCGCCAGCGTCGATGCGAGCTGGGACAGTCAGGGTGCTGCCGCGCCCAAGGCGGGCAGCGGCATCAAGCCCAAGCGCAAGCTGGCCGCGCTGTTCAAGGCGCCTGTCGCGCCGGTCCCGCCTGTGGCACCCGTCGCCACTTCCGAGGTCTGAGCGCCGCGCAAGCCGCCTGCCTCACGAAAAACGCCTGCCTTGCAGGCGTTTTTTCATGGGCGCTCGCTCACGGGCGGCGTCCAGGTCAGCCCGGAGCCTGCGCCTGCGGGCAGTCCACCTGGATCAGTTCCCGGTCCGCCAGGTGATCGCCGAAACGCATCATGCTCAGGCAGCCGCCCCAGACGCAGCCGGTGTCCAGCGCCACCAGGTCGGGCCGGTTGATGTGGCCCAGCGTCGACCAGTGGCCAAACGCAATCGTTGCGCTCGCCGTGGCGCGGCCCGGCACATCGAACCAGGGCATGAGGCCGGGCGCCGCCTGCTCGGCCGACTCGGTGCTGTCGAAATCCATGACCCCCTGTGCGGTGCAAAAGCGCAGCCGGGTCAAGGCGTTGACGATGACCCGCAGGCGCTCCCAACCCTGCAGGTCGGGTGACCAGCGATCGGGCTGGTTGCCGTACATGGCCTGCAAGAAATCGGGCAACTGCTTGCTGCGCAGTACCGCATGCACCTCGCCCGCCAGCGCCATCACTTCCTGGCTGCTCCACTGCGGCAGCACGCCGGCATGGACCATCAGCAGTTCCTCGCCATGCGCCATGCGGTGGCTGCGCGCTAGCGGCTGGTGGCGCAGCCAGTCCAGCAGCTGATCGCGATCGGGCGCATCCAGCACCCGGGCCAGCGTGTCGCGCCGGCTGCTGCGTCGCACGCCCTGGGCGGCGGCCAGCAGGTGCAGGTCATGGTTGCCCAGCAGGGCGCGCATGGAGTCGCCGGCGGCCATGCAGGTGCGCAGCACCTTGTCCGATTCCGGGCCGCGGTTCACAAGGTCGCCCAGGATGTACAAGGTATCGCGGCTGGCGGAGAAGTCCACGCGGTGCAGCAGGCGCTCAAAGGCGTCGTGGCATCCCTGGATATCGCCGATACAGTAAAGTGCCATGGTCTTCTTTCTGATATACGAACCATGGATTTTCTGCTGATCGCGTTGCTTACGCTGCTCAATGGGGTGTTTGCAATGTCCGAATTGGCACTGGCCTCCAGCCGCAAGGCTCGGTTGGTGGCACTGGCTGAAACAGGCGACAAGGGTGCGGTGGCAGCACTGGCCTTGCTCGAAAACCCCACGCAATTTCTTTCTTCGGTGCAGGTGGGCATCACCTCCATCGGCCTGCTCAACGGCATTTTGGGCGAGGCGGCCTTCAGTGACGGGCTGGCCGCATGGCTGCTGGGCCTGGGAATTCCGGAACGCGCGGCCAGCATTTCTGCCACGGCGCTCGTCGTGACCGTGATCACCTTCGTCACCATCGTCTTCGGCGAGCTGGTGCCAAAGCGCATAGGCCAGCTTTATCCCGAAACCGTGGCCACGGTGGTTTCCCGGCCCATGACCTGGGTGGCGTCGGCTGCAAAGCCCTTTGTGCGGCTGCTGGCCTTTTCCACGCGCGCCATGCTGACTCTGCTGCGCATCAATGAATCCGCAGCGCGCGCCGTGACCGAAGAGGAAATCGTGGCAAGCCTCGCCGAAGGGCGGGATGCCGGCGTGATCGAGGCCAACGAGCACCAGATGGTGCAAAACGTCTTTCACCTCGATGACCGCTCACTGACGTCGATCATGGTCCCGCGCGGCGACGTGCAATGGCTGGATGCCGACATGACCGTCACCGAGGCATTGCAGGCCTCGGCCGACGACCACTCGAAGGGCGGGCATTCCTGGTACCCGGTGTGCCGCAATTCGCTGGATGACGTGGTCGGCATCATCAGCGTGGCGCGCCTGCTGGCATTGGGCTCGGATGCCGCCGGCACCACGCTGTACGAACATGTGCTGCCGGCTTCTTTCCTGCCCGAGACGCTCAGCGCCATGGAGCTGCTGGAGCAATTGCGTGCCCGATCCGGGCGCATGGTGTTTGTGGTGGATGAATATGGCGTGGTGCAGGGCATCATGACGCCCCGGGATTTGCTCGAGGCGATTACCGGCGAGTTACAGCCTGTGACCGAGGCAGAAGCCTGGGCCATGCAGCGCGAGGATGGCTCCTGGCTATTGGACGGTCTGATGCCCATATCGGAGCTGAAGGCGCGCCTCGATATTCGTGATCTTCCCGATGAACACCGCGGCCGATACAACACCGTGGCGGGCCTTCTCATGGCAGAAAGCGGTCATTTGCCCATTCTGGGGGAACGGGTCAGCTGTGCGGGCTGGATCTTCGAGGTCATCGATCTCGATGGCAAACGCATTGACAAGGTGCTGGCCATATCGGATTTATCCGAGAACTACTCTTCGCAATAGGCAGCAGCGATATTGTGGGTTTTGCTTACATGCGTCTTGCGCCATGGGCTGATTATGTTTTTATAATGAAAGCTCTTAAACTACTTTCAAGGCGCATACCATGAGCTCTTACAAGGAACTGCTGAAGCAGCGACAGGAACTGGAGCAACAGATCCAGGAAGCACGCAAGCGCGAGCTTGCCGACGCCGTGGGACAGGTTCGCAACTTGATTGCCGAATATGGTCTGACTGCCGATGACGTGTTTCCTGCAGCTCGTGGTCGTACCGCTGGCACAACCGGCGCCAAAGTGGCTCCCAAGTACCGCGATCCCGCAACCGGCCAAACCTGGACCGGACGCGGCAAGCCGCCAAAGTGGATTCAGAATCAGGACCGTGAGAAGTTTGTCATCTGATTTTCCCGTCGCGCATGAAAGAGCCCGCCCAGTGCGGGCTTTTTTCATTGTCACGGCCATTTGTCAAAAGATTGACTCAGTTGAGAATCTCTATCATCTGAGGCGTAAAGTGTGGATCCGTGTATGGACATTTCCAGAGCGGCGATGCAAAGGCCGTTTTTGGCCGCGCCGCACAGGTGATGGTGGGGCGATGTCCTTTATGGCAGTTTGGTGCGTGGCGGGATGCCCGTTTTTGGGATCTTGATGCGCCTCAATGCCTGGGGGATGCGCGCATGTTTCAGAAGATTCCGAGCATTCTTTGATTTTCTTCAGCGGTGTCCGACTTGAATAATCAGGCCCCGGCCGCCATGGGTGGCGGCAGGGGCACAATACGCACATGAACAAGCAGGTGTTGATTGCCGGCGGCGGCATTGGTGGCCTGGCCGCCGCCATCGGTGCGTCGCGGGCGGGTTGGGAAGTGCGTCTTTTCGAGCAGGCGCCCGCGCTCAGTGAAGTGGGCGCCGGAATCCAGATCGGTCCGAATGTCGTGCGGCGGCTTCAGGCCTGGGGCCTGCAAAAACCGCTGCAGCAGGTGGTGGCATTGCCGGGCAGCCTGCGCGTGCGCAGCGCAGTCACCGGGCAGGAATTGGCGCATATGCCCTTGGGCAGCGAGTCCGTGCAACGCTATGGCGCGGCCTACGCCACCATCCACCGGGCCGATCTGCAGCAATTGCTGCGGGAAGCCGCTCAGACTTATCCGGGCATGCACCTGAACCTGGGCCAGCCCATCGAGAGCTTTTCCGAGACCGACGGCGTGGTCACCGTGCGAACCCGGGCCGGCAAGCTGATCGAAGGAGATGCCCTGGTCGCCGCCGATGGCGTGCGCAGCGTTCTGCGCCAGCAGTTGCTGGGCGACGGCCCGCCGCGTGTCACCGGGCACCTGGCCTACCGCGCCCTGGTGCACCAGGCCCAGTTGCCCAAGCGCCTGCGGGCCACCGATGTCACGGCCTGGCTGGGCTCGCGCATGCATGCCATCCAGTACCCCGTGCGCCGGGGCGAGCTGCAGAACCTGGTGATCATCATCCAGGGCCCGGCGCCCGAGGATCTGGCGAACTGGGACCATGCGGGCAATCTCGACGATCTGGTGCGGGTGCTGCAGGGCAGTTGCCCCCAGCTGCTGGACCTGGTCCAGCATGTGCCACCGGCCGGTGGCGACTGGCGGCTGTGGCCGGTGGGGGACCGTCCGCCCGTGCAATCGGCCGCGCAGATGGCGCGCGGCGTGGTGGCCTTGTTGGGCGATGCGGCCCATCCCATGCGCCCCTACCTGGCCCAGGGCGCCGGCATGGCGATTGAAGATGCAGCGGAGCTGCAGCGCGCCCTGTCCATGCATGACCTGGATGTGAACATGCGCCTGCGCCGCTATGCGCTCAACCGCTGGCAGCGCAATGCGCGCGTGCAGGCACGCTCGCAGCGCAACGGCCGCATCTTCCATGCCACGGGTCCCGTGCGCTGGGGGCGTGACCTGTCGCTGCGCCTGCTGGGCTCCAGGTTGATGGATCTGCCCTGGCTGTACCGTGGCGATGGCTCGGCCGCCAACGCCTTGTAGAGACAGAGACTCCGGCCGCTAGGCGGCCGGGGCCTGGCGCAGCAGCGGCGAGGAGGGCAGGAAACGGAACGCGGTTGACGCGCCCACCAGCGTGGCTGCAATCGAGATCATCACCGCCTTGTAGGGCTCCACGCCCCAGGCTTCGGCCCAGGCGGCGACCCAGCCCGTGAACCATTGCACCAGGGCCACGCCCAGGAACATGGCCATGGTGAACAGCGACAGCGCGCGGCCGGTCATCTCGGGCGGGTAGGAAGCGCGCACGTCGGCGTACTGCAGCACCGAATAGCCCGACAGCAGGCCCATGGCGAAGATCAGCGCCACATTGGTCCAGCCATGGTGCAAAAAGGCCATGAGCATGAACAGGCTGCCCATGAGCAGCGAGTAATTGGTGAGCCAGCGCCGGCGCCGTCCTGGGCCGGGGTCCATGCGCCCGAAAATCGCGGGGCTGAACAGCGAGATCATCGATACGACCAGCGCCACATTGCCGCTTTCCACCAGCGAAAAGCCATAGCGATGGATGAGCAGCGGCCCCAGCCACAGGCCGCGCAGCGCCAGAAACGATGCATAGCAGGCCATGGCCAGCAGGACGATGCCCAGCGTGTGCGGCAGCGTGAACAGCTCGGCCATGCGGCGTGCCGCCACGCCCCAGCTTTCCCGTGCGGCGGTCTGTGCTCCGCTGCGGGCGGGCTCGTGCACGCGCCACCAGATCAGCAGCCACGACAGGGCCGACATCACGGCCAGCAGCGCAAAGCCCGAGCGCCAGCCGAAATGCTGGACCAGCCAGGCCAGTGGCGTGCCTGTGAACAGCAGCCCCAGTCCACCGACACCCATGCCCACGCCCGACAGAAAGGCAAAGCGGTCCATGGGAAAGTGGCGCGAGATGAACATGGTGCAGGCCAGAAAGGCGGGCGAGCAGCCCACGCCGATCAGCAACTGGCCCACCATCAGCCAGCCGTAGTTGGGTGCGGCGGCGGACAGTGCCGACCCCGCAATCGCCAGCGGAAACGACAGCAGCACCGTGCGCCGCAGGCCGTAGAGGTCCATGCCGATGCCCATCAGCAACTGGGCCACGCCGAAGGACAGGCCGAACAGGCCGGCGAAGGCGCCCAGCGACTGGGCCGTGAGCCCGAAATCCTGCTGCAGGCCCGTGGCCATGACCGAGGTGGTGGTGCGAAAGGCCTGGCTCAGCGCAAAGGCCGAGAGCAGGGACAGCAGCATGGCCCAAAGCAGTTGGCTGCGCGGCGGCGGTGCTGCGGGGGAGGTCTGCGAAGCCTCTGTGTGTGTGTTGTTGTGTGGGGGCTGTTGTGGCGCTGCGGACACGGTATTTCTCCTGGCGCCGCAGCTTACCCGTTTGCGCGCCTGCGCGCTGTCGCCACCGCAGCGGTCTGCCGTCGGTGGCGCCCGCCAGTCCTTACAGCTCGGTGCGCAGCGCCCAGATTTCGGGGAACAGCACCACGTCCAGCATCTTGCGCAGATAGCTGACGCCGCCGGTCCCACCCGTGCCGCGCTTGAAGCCGATGACGCGCTCCACCGTGGTCAGGTGGCGGAAGCGCCACAGGCGGAAGGCGTCCTCGATGTCGGCCAGCTTTTCGCCGAGCTGATACAGGTCCCAGTGCTTGTGGGGATCGCGGTAGACGGTGATCCAGGCCTGCTTGACGCCCTCGCTGGCCTCGTAGGGCTGGGTCCAGTCGCGCTCCAGCCGGTCGGCGGGCACGTCGATGCCCTCGCGCGCCAGCAGCTGCAGGGACACGTCGTAGAGCGAGGGCGAGCGCCATGCCGCCTCCACCTGGGCCAGCAGGTCGGGCCGGTGGGCATGGGGCTGGAGCATGGCGGCGTTCTTGTTGCCCAGCGAGAACTCGATGCAGCGGTACTGGTAGCTTTGGAAGCCGCTGGAGTTGGCCAGGTAGGGGCGCATGGCCGTGTACTCGGGCGGGGTCATGGTGGACAGCACGGTCCAGGCGCTGACCAGTTGCTCCATGATGCGGCTCACGCGGGCCAGCATCTTGAAGGCGTCGGCACGCGTGCCGCCTGCGATGGCGGCCGTGGCGGCTCGGACCTCATGCAGCATCAGCTTCATCCACAGCTCGCTGGTCTGGTGCTGGATGATGAACAGCATCTCGTCATGCGCGGGCGACAGCGGATGCTGTGCCGTGAGGATCTGGTCCAGGTGCAGGTAGTCGCCATAGCTCATGGACTGGCTGAAGTCCAACTGGGCGCGCTCCTCTTTGACGATGGATTCGGTGCGGCCGGGGCTGTTCATGGGGCAGCCGGAGTGTTCGGTGGTCATGTGGGAGTCTCGCAAGTCTCGACGCGGAAAATGCAGGGCGCAGCGTAACCGAATCCCGCGCTGAAATCCTGCGGGTTGCAAGAAGCGGGATGCGCGGGTGCTCCGGGCTGCGTAGAGTAGGGCATCCGATGACCCAGAAAGACATGCCGTGTCCAACCAAGCCATGAATCAAGCCAGCGATGCCACTGCCAACCCCACGGCCCTGGTGGCCCGATGCTGCCGCTGGCTGGAGACCGAGGAGCCCCCGCCCGCCCTGGGCCAGCTGGCCGAACGCTCGGGCCTGAGCCCCTGGCAACTGCACCGATTGTTCAAGCAGGCCACGGGCCTCACGCCCAAGGCCTATGCCAAGGCCCATCGCGCGCATGCCCTGCGCGCGGCGCTGCAGCCGGGCCAGAGCGACTCGGTGACCGATGCGGCCTACTCCAGCGGCTATGCGGCCAGCAGCAGTTTCTACCGCGACGCAGGCGCCATGCTGGGCATGGCACCCGGCGACTACCGGCGCGGCGGCATGCGCCAGACCATCCGCTTTGCCGTGGCCGAATGCACGCTGGGCAGCATCCTCGTGGCCAGCACCGAGCGCGGCGTGTGCTGCGTGCTGCTGGGCGACGACGCCGAGGCCCTGGTGCAGGACCTGCAAAAGCGCTTTCCGCTGGCCGAGCTGGTGGGCGGCGATGCGGGCTTCGAGCACACCGTGGCCCAGGTCGTGGCCCTGGTCGAGCAGCCGCGCCGCGGCCTGGCGCTGCCGCTGGACGTGCAGGGCACGGTCTTCCAGCAGCGCGTGTGGCAGGCGCTGTGCGCCATTCCGGCCGGCCAGACCCTGAGCTATTCGGAACTGGCCCTGCGCTTGGGCATGCCCACGGGCGCCCGCGCCGTGGCCAGCGCCGTCGCTGCCAACCCGATTGCGGTGGCCGTGCCCTGCCACCGCGTGGTGCGCAACGACGGCAGCATCTCCGGCTACCGCTGGGGCGTGGAGCGCAAGCGCGCCCTGCTGCTGCGCGAGGCGCGCCAGGCGCAGGAGGCGGCTGGCAAGGACGCTTGGCACGCACCGCTGCGCCAAGCAGGAAGCGCATGAGCGGGCAAGGGCGAGGGCGTGGCACCGGCCAGATCCATCAGGCGCAGCAGCAACTGACGCTGCCGGCCGGCTACCGCATGAACGAGTTCTGGGGCTTTCACCGGCGCGATGCCCAGCGCCTGTCCGAATGCGATCTGCAGGATGGCGACACCATCCGCATGCACAAGGGCCTGATGTGGAAAGGCCGTCCCACGCTGCTGACCCTGGAGCTGACGCAGCAGTGCGAAGAGGCGGCCGTGGTGCAGGCCCGATGGCGCCTGCCCGCCGATGCAGGCGCCATCACCGGCATGGACGATGTGTTGGCCGCCATGCTGCGGCGCATGTTCGGACTGTCCCAGGATGTGGGCGAATTCGAGCGCTGTTTTGGCCGCCATGCGCGGCTGGGGCCGCTGCTGGCGCGCCAGCGTGGCCTGCATGTGCCGGCGGCCTGCACGCCCTGGGAGGCGCTGAGCTGGGCCGTCACCGGGCAGCAGATCAGCGTGGCGGCAGCCGTGTCGCTGCGCCGCCGCCTGATCGCCGCAGCCGGCCAGCCGGTGGCGCTGCACGATGGCCATGCCGACGCGCCGCAGCAGCTGTGGTGCATGCCGGAGGCCGCCCAGCTGGCACAGCTCGGTGAGGAGGATTTGCGCGCAGCCGGCTTTTCGCGGAGCAAGACGCACACGCTGCGCCTGCTGGCGCAGGCCATGCAGTCGGGTGAATTGCCGCTGGACGACTGGGCGGCCCTGCCTGAACTGCCGGTGGCCGAGATCCGCGAGCGGCTGCTGGCCCTCAAGGGCATAGGCCCGTGGACCGTGAACTACATGCTGCTGCGCGGCTATGGCCACCTGGACGGCCCGCTGCACGGCGATGTGGCCGTGCGCCGGGCCCTGGCCCTGCTGCTGAAGACGGACGCCATGGACGCGGTGCAGACCGAGTTGTGGCTGCGGGACTTCGCACCCTGGCGCGCCCTGGTCGCGGCCCATCTCTGGGCCTCGCTGTCGTCCACGGCGTTCTGAGCGCCGGGCTCCAGGCTTCAGGTCACCGCATTGACGCGGTTGAACTCCGGCTTGCGCCATTCGCCCGATTCCAGCACCTGTCGCAGGTGCTCCACGGAATGCCAGACATCTTCGAATCCCACGTACAGCGGCGTGAAGCCGAAGCGCAGGATGTCCTTGTGCAGGCCCGTGCCGTCGCCCTTGCGGAAGTCGCCGATCACGCCGCGCGCGATCAGCGCCTGCACGATGGCATAGGCGCCGCTGTCCTTGCCGTCCACGCCCAGCCCTTCCTCGCGCGTGAGGCAGACCTGGGAGCCGCGCCGGCCGTGCTCGCGCGGCGTGGCCAGGCCCAGGCCGTGGCCCTGGCAGCGTTCCTCGACCAGGGCGATGAACAGGTCGGTCAGCGCCAGCGACTTGTTGCGCAGCGCGTCCATGCCGCCCAGCGGCTCCACGGCCGTGAACACATCCAGGCCGCACTGCAGCACGCTCAGGCTGACCATGGGCTGGGTGCCGCACAGGTAGCGCTGTATGCCCTGGGCCGGGTGGTAGTCCGGCACGAACTTGAAAGGCTCGGCATGGCCGAACCAGCCCGACAGCGGCTGCCAGAAGCGGTTGATCAGGCGCGGGTTGGCCCAGACAAAGGCCGGCGCGCCCGGGCCGCCGTTGAGGTACTTGTAGCTGCAGCCAATGGCGAAGTCAGCATTCGCGCCCTTGAGATCGACAGGCACGGCACCCGCGCTGTGGCACAGGTCCCAGACGCAGAGAATGCCCTTGCCCTGCGCGGCAACCGTCACGGCAGCCATGTCGTGCATGGCGCCCGTGCGGTAGTTCACATGGGTGAGCATGCAGATGGCCACCTCGTCGGTCAGCGCGCCGGCAATTTCCTCGGGTTCGAGCAGCACCAGCTCCAGGCCGTATTCCTGGCAGACCGACTGGGCGATATAGAGGTCGGTGGGGAAGTTGCTGCGCTCGCTGATCAGGCGCTTGCGCTGCGGCGCGTCCTCGCGCGCGATGCGGGCCGCCGCTGTCAGCACCTTGTAGAGGTTGATGGAGGCCGTGTCGGTGAATACCAGCTCACCCGCGCCCACGCCCAGCCAGGGGGCGAACTGGTCGCCCAGGCGCTGGGGCAGGCTGATCCATCCGGCATCGTTCCACGAGCGGATCAGGCCCTGCGCCCATTCCTGCTGCACCACCTCGGCCACGCGCGCGGCGGCGGCGCGGGGGCTGGCGCCCAGCGAATTGCCGTCAAGGTAGATCACGCCTTCGGGCAGCGTGAATTGGTCGCGCAGGGCGCGCAGCGGGTCTTGCGCATCGAGGGTGAGGCAGTCTTGCAGGCTCGTCACGGGGTCTCCTTGGGTATCGAAAAGGCGAAAAGGCGAAAAGCGCGGGCAGGGCCGGCGCCGCAATGCGGGCAGGGATCAGGCCAGGGCGCGCAGCACGGCGCGCACGGGCGAGGCATCGGCCTCGACCAGCTTGAGCGGCAGGGCGATGAGCTCGTAGTCGCCCTCGGGCACCTCGTCGAGCACCAGGTTCTCCAGCACGCGCAGGCCGCGCCGGCGGATCACCTGGTGGCTGTCCAGGCTCTTGCTGCTGGCCGGATCGATGCTGGCCGTGTCAATGCCGATGAGCTTCACGCCCAGGTCGGCCAGCCGCTCGACCGTGGCCGGTGCATAGGCTGCCAGTTCCTGGTCCCAGGTGGTGGGCGCGCGCTTGTAGGTGCGCACCAGCACGCGTGCCGGAAGATGCTCCACGGCGTGGGCGATGTGCTCCCATTCGACCAGCGGCCCCTTGCCGATGGCGTGGATCACGCGGCAGGGGCCGAGGAAGGCGTCGAGATCCACGTTGCCGATGGATGCCCCGTCGGCGTCATAGTGCAGCGGTGCATCGGCATGCGCTCCCACATGGGGCGACAGCGTGATGGCGCTGACATTGACCGGGCAGCCCGGCCCGATGGTGGCGCACCATTGCTGGCTGTAGGCCGTGTCGCCGGGAAAGACGGGGCTGGCGGCCTGCACGGCCGGGGAGATGTCCCAGAGTCTGCGAGTCATGGTTTCACTCCTTCGGGGCGGTTCGGGCGGCCTGTGCGCGCGGCCGGTACCACAGCGCGTACACCAGGGCCAGCAGGCCCAGGAAGGGCAGGCCCGTGAGCAGCGTCATGTGGAAGACCTCGGTGAAATAGGTGGTGACGATCACGCCCAGCATCAGCGCGGCGCCGGCCAGCGTGAACAGCGGAAAGCCCCACATGCGGAACTGCAGGCGCTGGCCCGGATGCTCGCGCGACCAGCGCGCGCGGAAGAACAGATGGGTCACGAAGATCATGAACCAGGTGAACATGGCGCCGAACATGGACACGGACATCATCCACAGCAGCGAGCCCTCGGGCTTCCACAGGTTCACGGCCACGGCCACGGCAATGCCCAGGCAGGAGATGGCAATCGCCGCCACGGGCACGCCCCGGCTGTTCAGCCGTCCGAACACCGAGGGCGCATAGCCGCCGCGCGACAGGCTGAACATCATGCGCGAGGTCACATACAGCTGGCTGTTCATGGCCGACAGCGCGGCCACCAGCACCACGAAGTTGATGATGCTGGCAGCGCCCGGGATGCCGATGATCTCCATCACCTTCACGAAGGGGCTCTTGTCCGTGCCGGCCTGCTGCCAGGGCACGATGGCCAGCATCAGCGCGATCGTGGCCAGGTAGAAGATCACCAGGCGCGCCATGGTGGTGCGAAAGGCCCGGGTGATGGCGCGCTTGGGGTCCTCGGCCTCGCCGGCCGCGACGGCCACGGCCTCCAGGCTCAGGTAGCTGAAGATGGCGATGATCACGGCCACCCAGGTGCCCCACAGGCCCTTGGGGAAGAAGCCGCCATCGGCCGTGTAGTTGAAAAAGCCGATGCCCTGGGGCTGCGAGCCGAACACCACCCAGGCGCCGATCAGGATGAAGGCCACGATGGCGATGATCTTGACCATGGAAAAGCCGTACTCCACCTGGCCGAAGGCCTTGACGCTGCTGGCGTTGACGGCCACCAGCGCGCCCGAGAACACCAGCACCCAGATCCAGCGCGGCACGTCCGGGAACCAGTAGCCCATGTAGATGCCGATGGCCGTCACCTCCATGCCCACGGCCAGCACCACGGCGGCCCAGTAGGCATAGCGGACCATGAAGCCGGCCATCGGGCTGATGTAGTGCTCGGCATAGGCGCCGAACGAGCCCGAGGTCGGGTGGGCCACCGTCATCTCGGCCAGGCAGCCCATGAGCAGCAGCGAGATCAGCGCGCCGATGGCATAGCTGACCAGCACGCTGGGCCCGGCGAAGCCGATGGCGAAGGCGCTGCCCATGAACAGGCCGGTGCCGATGGCGCCGCCAATGGCGATCATCACCATCTGGGCGGCGGACAGCTGCTGGCGCAGGCCGGTTTCTCGTTGCTGAATGTCTTGGAAGGCGGCCATGGTGCGCGGCAGGTGGGGGCTGAAAGCGGAAGGCGTAAGTATCTGCGCTTTCACCGCCGGCCCCGGGCTGGCCGCTGCAAAACCATGGGAGGGTCCGGCCCAGATGCGGCCGGCTCAGGTGCGGCCGGCCCAGGTACCGGCCTAGGCGCCGCGTGCGTAGCAGCCCGGTGTCAGCGCATGGTGTGCCTTGAAGGCGCGCTGCAGGTGGGCCTGGTCGGCAAAGCCCATGGCATAGGCGGCCTCGGAAAGCGCTGCGCCCGTGGCCAGCAGGCGGCGCGCGCCGTTGATGCGCAGGTTCAGGCGGTAGCTGCCAGGCGTCATGCCCGTGGCCGCCTTGAAGCGGCGGATGAAGCGCGTGGCGCTCATGCCGCATTCCTGGGCCAGGGACTGCACGGTCAGGCCCGCATCGGGTCCTGCATGCAGGCGTTGCAGTGCAGGCGCCAGGGCGGCCGCATCGCCCGGGAGGGGGGCGGCTGCGGGCTGGGCGCAATGGTCCAGCAAGCGCTCCAGGCCCAGGGCCAGGCGGTCGGCGGCCGCCGTGCCATCGACGGGGCGGCACAGACCATCCACCAGGCGGGCGATGTCCGCATCCGTGAGCGTGCGCCGGGGAAAGCGCAGCGCGGCCACGCCCAGCCGCGCGTGCAGCCAGTCGGCATCGACAAACAGCATGCGGTAGGACCACGGCGCGCCGGGGTCGGGATTGCAGGCATGCCAGGCGCCGGGCTCGATCAGCACCACGCCGCCCGCCTCCACAGGCTGCGGGCCGTGGGCATGGTGGAACACGGTGCGGCCCGCGTCCACGATGCCTATCGAATACTCGGCATGCATGTGCAGCCGAAAGCAATGCGGCGAGCGCGCGCTGTCGCGCAGCTCGGCCCAGGGGGCGGCCGGATGGCGGTGGAATCGGTGGGGAGAGGTTGAAGTCATGGCGGCCAGCCATCATGCCAGCATGGCCGCCACGCTGGCGACCAGCAGCAGGGCCAGCAGGCGGTGGAACAGTCGCTGGCGGCGTTCGGTGCGCAGCCAGCCCGAAAGCAGCTGCCCCAGCAGCGCCCAGCTGCCGACCCCCACCAGGCAGGCCAGCAGCGAAATGGCGCAAAACTGCAGCAGCGCCCACGGGGCATTCGCGTGGGGCAGCACGAACAGGCCCACGCCGGCCAGCGCCACCAGCCAGGCCTTGGGGTTGAGCGTCTGCACGGCCGTGCCCTGCAACAGCGCTTGCAGCAGGGCCTGCAGCGGGCGCTGCGATCCGGCCTGCTGCTGCGCACCGGCTTGGCCCACAGGCGCGTTGGCCAGCCGCCAGGCCAGCCACAGCAGATAGGCAGCGCCCAGCCACTGTGCGGCCGTGGACAGTTGCGGCAGCGTCTGCAGCAGCCACTGTGCGCCCTGGCCCATGACCCAGACCACGGCCGCATAGCTGGCGCTGGCGCCCAGCACATAGGCGGCAGAGACCAGGCGCGAGCGCGCTGCGCCGTGGCGCAGGGCCAGCACATTGACGGGGCCGGGCGTGATGGCGCCGACGAGGGTGAAGACGCCCATGGCGAGCAGCGAGGAGGACATGAGATTTCGCGCGGACGCAGGACTGCACAAGGCCCGCAGTCTCCCCCCGCACGCCGCCCCTGTATTGAACGCAATTGCGGGGCGCCGGCATGTCCGTCACATCCTCTAGGGGAGCATGGCGTAGGCCACGATCTCCAGCTTCATGCCCGGCACCACCAGCGCCGAAATCCCCATGCTGGAGCGGTTGGGGTAGGGCGCCTCGAAGAGCTCGCGGTACACGGCGTCGATGGCCGGCATGTCGGCCACGTCGGTCATGTAGATCAGCACCTGGGTCACATGCGCCAGCGTGCCGCCTGCGGCCTGCAGCGCGTTGCGCAGGTTGGTGAAGGTCAGGCGCGCCTGCTGTTCGATGGGGCCGGTGTCGATGCTGCCGTCGGGCCGCACGGGGCCGTGGGCCGTGAACAGCATCTGGCCGCTGGCCTTGACGGCCCAGGAGAAGGGCTGCTTGAGCGGCGGCAGTCCCACGTCGATGATTTGCTTCATGGATTTCCTTGTGTTTTGACTACATGCGAAGGCATGGTGTTCTTGCGTCGGAAACTTGGCGCGGCCCATCGGCGGACGCCGAGCAAGGGCCGTCCCGCAGCGATGGTGTCGTCCCGCGCCCGCGCAGCGAGAGCGGGGGAAGCGGCAAAGCCGCTCAGGGGTCACAGTTTCGTTCTCACGGACCAGATTTCGGGGAACAGCACCACGTCCAGCATCTTGCGCAGGTAGCTAACGCCGCCGGTGCCGCCCGTGCCGCGCTTGAAGCCGATGACGCGCTCCACCGTGGTCACATGGCGAAAGCGCCACAGGCGGAAGGCGTCCTCGATGTCGGCGAGCTTTTCGCCGAGCTGGTACAGGTCCCAGTGCGACTGCGGGTCGCGGTAGACCTGGGCCCAGGCGGCCTCGACCTCGGGGCTGGCCGTGTAGGGCAGGGTTCAGTCGCGCTCCAGGTGCCCGGCAGGAATGGCCAGCCCCTGGCGTGCCAGCAGGCGCAGGGCCTCGTCATAGAGCGAGGGCGCTCGCCATGCGGCCTCCACCCGCGCCAGCAGGTCCGGGCGGTGGGCATGGGGCTGGAGCATGGCGGCATTCTTGTTGCCCAGCGCGAACTCGATGCAGCGGTACTGGTAGCTCTGGAAGCCGCTGGAGCTGGCGAGATACGGGCGCATGGCCGTGTACTCGGTAGGCGTCATGGTGGCCAGCACGGACCAGGCGCCCACCAACTGCTCCATGATGCGGCTCACGCGGGCCAGCATCTTGAAGGCATCGGCATGGCGGTCGGCCGCCACGGCGGCCGTGGCCGCGCCCAGCTCGTGCAGCATCAGCTTCATCCACAGCTCGCTGGTCTGGTGCTGGATGATGAACAGCAACTCGTCATGCGTGGGCGACAGCAGTTGCTGTGCGCCCAGGATGGCGTCCAGTTGCAGATAGTCGCCATAGCTCATGGACTGGCTGAAATCCAGCTGTGCCCTTTCCTCGGCGACGATGCGCTCGGTCAGGCCGCCATGGACGGGGCAGCCGCTCATTGCGGTGCCTCCAGCACCGTGGCAATGGCGTCGGCCACGTACTGCACGTTGGCGCCGGACAGGCCCGACATGCACATGCGGCCCGAGCGGATCAGGTACACGCCGTGCTCGTCGCGCAGGCGGTGGACCTGGGGCTCGCTGATGCCGGTGTAGCTGAACATGCCGCGCTGGGTCAGCAGGAAGCCGAAGTCGCGCCGCTCGCCAAAGCGTTCATGCAGCGCGCCGTGCAGCTGGGCGCGCATGTCCTTGATGCGGCCGCGCATCTGCGCCAGCTCCTGCGCCCATTGGGCGCTCAGCTCGGGCGACGCCAGCACCTGCTGCACCAGGCGCGCGCCACGGGTGGGGGGCGAGGAATAGTTGCTGCGCACTGTGGCCTTGAGCTGGCCCAGCACATTGCCGGCCGTGGCCGCGTCGCTGCAGACCACGCTGAGGCCGCCCACGCGTTCGCCATACAGCGAGAAATTCTTGGAAAACGAGTTGGCCACAAAGGCCTGGGCGCCCGCATCGGCCAGCGCGCGCACGGACCAGGCGTCTTCATCGAGCCCATCGCCAAAGCCCTGGTAGGCCATGTCCACGAAGGGGATCAGGCCGCGCTCCACGATCACCGGGATGAGTTGCTGCCACTGCTCGCGCGACAGGTCCACGCCCGTGGGGTTGTGGCAGCTGGCATGCAGCAGCACCACGCTGCCCGAGGACAGTTCGCGCAGGGTCTGCAGCATGGCGTCGAAGCGCAGGCTGCCCGTGGCCGCGTCGTAGTAGGGGTAGCTGTGGGTGCGCAGGCCCGCGCCCTGGAAGATGGCCAGATGGTTGTCCCAGGTGGGATCGCTGAGCCAGACCTCGGCGTCGGGGAAATAGTGCTTGATGAAGTCCGCGCCCAGCTTGAGCGCGCCCGAGCCGCCCAGGGTCTGCACGGTGGCGATGCGCTGCGCGCGCACGGCCTGGTGCTCAGCGCCGAACACCAGGTTCTGCACCAACTGGCGGTAGGGGGCTATGCCTTCGATGGGCAGGTAGCCGCTGGGGCTTTGCTTGCGGGCCAGGGCATCGCCAGCCTGTCGCACGGAGTCCAGCACGGGCAGGCGGCCGGCCTCGTCGAAATACAGGCCGATGCTCAGGCTGACCTTGTCGGTGCGCGGGTCCTGCTGAAAGGCTTCCATCAGCGACAGGATGGGATCTCCGGGGTAGGGCGGGACGTGGCTGAACATCGAGGCGCGGGCGGTATCGAGGGGGGCAAGAGTCGTCATGTTTCTAAGGGAGGGAGAAAAACGGGAGGCCGGATGTCACCGGGCGGGAACCTGGGCTTGCGCTTGGGCTTGGGCTGAGGTTTGGGTCTGAGGGGCGGGCTGGCCGGCCGGCTTGCGGTACCAGATGGCGTAGATGGCGCCCAGCAGCAGCAGGAAGGGCAGGCCGGTGAGCACGGTCAGGCGGAACACGTCGGTGAACAGCGTGGACACCAGGGCGGCCAGCATCAGAGCCGCGCCCAGCAGCGTCAGCACCGGGAAGCCCCACATGCGAAAGGCCAGCGGCTTGTTGCCCTGGCGCACCCAGTGGATGCGGAAGAACAGGTGGGTCACGAAAATCATGAACCACGTGAACATGGCTCCGAACATGGCCACGGCCATCATCAGCATGAAGGACTGCTCGGGGTTGACGATGTTGAACAGCGTGGCCACGGCAATGCCCAGGCAGGACAGCAGCAGCGCCGGCAGCGGCACGCCGCGCGAGTTCACGCGGCCCAGCACGGCGGGCGCATGGCCGGCGCGCGAGAGGCTGAACATCATGCGGGTGGTGATGTACAGCTGGCTGTTCATGGCCGACAGGGCCGCCACCAGCACCACGAAATTGACCACGCTGGCCGCACCGGGCAGGCCGATGATCTCCATCACCTTGACGAAGGGGCTGCCGTCCTTGCCGGCGGCCGACCACGGCACGATGGCCAGCATCAGCGCGATCGTGGCCAGGTAGAACACCACCAGGCGCACCATGGTGGAGCGAAAGGCGCTGGTGACGGCGCGCTGCGGGTCCTTGGCCTCGCCGGCGGCCACGGCGATCATCTCGATGCTCAGGTAGCTGAAGATGGCGATGATCACGCCCACCCAGGTGCCCCACAGGCCGTTGGGGAAGAAGCCGCCGTTGTTGACGTAGTTGGCAAAGCCCACGCCGGCCGGCCGGGTGCCGAACACCACCCAGGCGCCGACCACGATGAAGGCCACGATGGCGATGATCTTGATCATGGAGAAGCTGTACTCCACGGCACCGAAGGCCTTGACGCTCATCATGTTCACGCCGATCAGCGCGCCCGAGAAGATCACCACCCAGGCCCAGCGCGGCACCTCGGGGAACCAGTAGCCCATGTACAGGCCCACGGCCGTCACCTCGGTGCCCACGGCCAGCACCACGCAGGCCCAGTAGGCATAGCGCACCACGAAGCCGGCCCAGGGGGCGATGTAGTGCTCGGCATAGGCGCCGAACGAGCCCGAGGTCGGGTGGGCCACCGTCATCTCGGCCAGGCAGCCCATGAGCAGCAGCGAGATCACCGCGCCGATGGCATAGCTGATCAGCACGCTGGGCCCGGCGAAGCCGATGGCAAAGCCGCTGCCCAGGAACAGGCCGGTGCCGACGGCACCGCCGATGGCGATCATGGTCATCTGTCCGGCGGACAGCTGCTGTTGGAGTCCGGCTTCGCGCTGGACGATGTCTTCGAAGGCTGGCATGGGTTGTTGTCTCCGTTGCTGTGGGGGGCTTCGGAGGCGGATGCTAGTTACGGCCTTCGCAGGGCGTTTAGTAGTTATCCCTAAATGCGCTTGATCTTGGATAAGTTATTCTGTGAAACATGAATTCATAGGTGGTTTATGTCAATCGAGATCGACAGAACGGACCGGCTGCTGATCCGCGCCTTGCAGGACAACGCGCGGCTGACCTCGGGCGAATTGGCGCAACGCGTGCACTTGTCGCAATCGCCGTCGTGGCGGCGCATCAAGCGGCTGGAGGATGAGGGCGTGATCACCGGCTACCACGCCGCGCTGAGCCGGCGCGCCATCGGCTTTGGCGTGCTGGCCTTCGTGATGGTGGGCATAGACCATCAGAACGAGGAGTCATCGCGCCACTTCCAGGAAGCGGTCTGCGCCATCCCCGAGGTCGTGATGTTCCACGGCATCTCGGGGCCGGAGGACTTCCTGCTGGTCGTCGTGGCGCGCGATCTCGATGCCTATTCGGACCTGCTGCTCACCCGCCTGCACCGGCTGCCCGGCGTGCGTCAGGTGCACACGCATTTCTCGCTGCAGGAGTTCAAGGGGCAGTTGGCGGGGCTGCCCGTGGAATAACGGCTGGTGGTGGCGGCTGTTGGCGACCGGCTGCGCCTGGCTGGTTGCTACAGCAGGCCGCTGTCCAGCGCCTGCATGCCATGGCGCACGCGCACGCGGTTGCAGGCATCGCTGCCGGCCGCAAATTCGCGGCAAGGAGAGGGCCGCCACTCGTAGATGCCGCAATGGGCCTTCTCGCCCACCTTGCCCACCAGCGCTGCGCAGCGCGGGCGCGACCAGTCCGTGCCGCGCATGCGGCAGGTGTGGTCGGTGACTTCCTCGATCAGCCCGGCCGGCACGCGGCCGCCATGCTCCTGCGACTCATGCACGGAAAAGTCCACGCGAAACGAAGCGCAGCAGGCGCCGCAGCTCAGGCAGGGATGGGTCATGGCGTGGGCAAGCAGGTGCAGGTGCGGATCGTGGGAGCGCGATTGTCGCGCGCACGCGTGCGGGGCGCCTGGAACCGGCCAAAAACCATGACGGCCATTTGGCAAGACCCTGCCTCTTACTCCGATACCATGCGCGGGCTTCCCACGGGGATTCGATCAAAATCAAAATGAGAATAAAAATCAGTTGATACAACACGCCATGCATTCGATGAACCCCGGGACGGACGCCACGGCTCCGTCCGCGCTGTCCGCGCCTCCCCATTCCCCCAGCCCGGCCACCGCTGCGGCCATCACCCTGGATGCGCTGCCGCGCCAGGTTCCGGCGCGCGTGGTCGAACTCCATGCGGCGCGCGACACGGCCGAGCAGGAACTGCTGCTGCGCCTCATGGAAATCGGTTTCCTGCCGGGCGAGCCCGTTCGCATCCTGGCCGCAGGCTTTCCGGGCGACGACCCGCTGGCCGTGCGTGTGGGCCAGGCTACGTTCGCGCTGCGCCGCCATGAGGCGGCCCTGGTGCGCGTGGCGCCGGAGGCGGTGGCATGAGCGCGTCGTCCTCTCCCAAACTCATCCAGCCGCTGCAGCCTGCCCAGGGTGGCGGCGGCAGCGGTGATTCCGCATTGCGCCTGGCCTTGCTGGGCAACCCCAACTGCGGCAAGACAGCCTTGTTCAACCTGCTGACCGGCGCACGCCAGAAGGTGGCCAACTACGCGGGCGTGACCGTGGAGCGCAAGGAAGGCTGGCTGAGCACGGCCAGCGGCCGGCGTGTGCGCGTGCTGGACCTGCCGGGCACCTACAGCCTGCACGCCCACAGCGAGGATGAACGCATCACGCGCGACATCGTCTCGGGCCGCCACGCGCGCGAGGCGCCGCCCGAACTGCTGGTCTGCGTCACCGACGCCACCCATCTGCGCCTGAACCTGCGCCTGGTGCTGGAAGCCCAGCGCCTGGGCCTGCCCATGCTGCTGGTGCTGAACATGAGCGACATGGCCAGGCGCCAGGGCATCGATATCGACCGCGAGGCGCTGTCACGCGCCCTGGGCATGCCCGTGCTGTCCACCGTGGGCGTGCGCCAGGACGGCGCGCGCGAACTGCTGCAATGGCTGGACGGCCCCGAAGCCCGCGCCCTGGCAGCGCCGCAGCTGCAGGCCCCGGCCCGCCCGGGCGATGCGCGCGAGCAGGTGCTGGCCCTGCACCAGCAGGTGGCCCGCATCATGGCCGACTGCGTCAAGGAACCCGTGGTGGACACCCGGCGCGACGACCGCATCGACTCCGTGGTGCTGCACCCGCTGTGGGGCATGCTGCTGCTGGCAGCCACGCTGTTCCTGATGTTCCAGGCCGTGTTCAGCTGGGCACAGCCGCTGATGGACGGCATCGAAGGCGGCGTCTCGGCCGTCTCGGCCCTGGTCAACGAGCACATGCCCGAAGGCGCGCTGCGCAGCCTGCTGGCCGATGGCGTGATCGCGGGCACCGGCGCCGTGCTGGTCTTCCTGCCGCAGATCCTGATCCTGTTCCTGTTCATCCTTGCACTCGAGGATTCGGGCTACCTGCCGCGTGCCGCCTTCATGCTGGACCGCATCATGGGCAAGGTCGGCCTGTCGGGCCGCTCCTTCATTCCGCTGCTGTCCAGCTTCGCCTGCGCCGTGCCCGGCATCATGGCCACGCGCTCCATCACCAGCTGGCGCGACCGCCTGGTGACCATCATGATCGCGCCGCTGATGACCTGCTCGGCGCGCCTGCCGGTCTATGCGCTGCTGATCAGCGCCTTCATTCCCGAGCGCACCGTGGGCGGCATCTTCAACCTGCAGGGCCTGGTGCTGTTCGCGCTGTACGTGGCCGGCATCGTCAGCGCCATGGCCGTGGCCGGCGTGGCCAAGTTGGCCGGCCGCAGCGCCGGACCCACGCCGCTGCTGATGGAGCTGCCCTCCTACCGCTGGCCCAGCCCGCGCAGCCTGGCCCTGGGCCTGTACGAGCGCGCCATGATCTTCCTGCGCCGCGTCGGCGGCATCATCCTGACCGTCAGCATCGTGCTGTGGTTCCTGGCCAGCTACCCGGCGCCGCCCGATGGCTTCACCGAGGCGGCCATCCGCTACAGCTTTGCGGGCCGCATCGGCGGCTGGCTGGAGGTGGTGCTGGCGCCGATCGGCTTCAACTGGCAGATCGCCATCGCCCTGGTGCCGGGCATGGCCGCACGCGAGGTGGCCGTCAGCGCCATGGGCACGGTCTATGCCCTGTCTGCCGCCAGCGACGAGGCCATGGCCGAGCAACTGGGCCCGCTGATCGCCCACACCTGGTCTATGGCCACGGCGCTGTCGCTGCTGGCCTGGTTCGTGTTCGCGCCCCAGTGCATCTCCACGCTGGCCGCCGTGCGGCGCGAGACCAACGGCTGGCGCTATCCGCTGCTGATGACCGGCTATCTGTTCGCGCTGGCCTACCTTGCCAGCTTCATCACCTACCGCGTGGCCATCGCATTGGGCGCGGGCTGAAAGGAACAAGCACCATGTGGCAGAACATCATCGTAGGGCTGATCGTGGCCCTGGCCGGCATGTCTCTGGTCTGGCGCTATCTGCCCGCGCGCTGGCGCCAGAAGGCCGGGCAGATGCATCCGGCACTGGCGCCCAAGGATGGGGGCGGCTGTGGCGGCTGCAGTGCATGCGGCGGGGACAGTTGCGCACCGGACAAGCGGGGACCGTAAGGCCACAGCCCGAACTTCCGCCGGGAAAAAAGAATGCCTGCAGGCGCAAAGCTTGCAGGCATTCTTTTTTGAGCGGACTGCGTTATCAGTTCGGCTGGCGGCCCAGCAGCAGGTACTCCATCAGAGCTTTCTGCACATGCATCCGGTTCTCCGCCTCATCCCAGACCACGGACTGCGGCCCGTCGATGACCTCGGCCTCCACTTCCTCGCCGCGGTGGGCTGGCAGGCAGTGCATGAACAGGGCATCGCCACGTGCGGCGGCCATCATTTCGGCGTCCACGCACCAGTCGGCAAAGGCCTTCTTGCGGGCTTCGTTCTCGGCCTCGTAGCCCATGCTGGTCCACACGTCGGTGGTCACCAGGTCGGCGCCCTTGCAGGCGTCCAGCGGGTCCTTGAAGACCTTGTAGCAGCCCTCGCGCGGGGTCTTGCCGCCAAAGGCCAGCTTCTCGTCCACCTCGTAGCCGCCCGGCGTGCTGACGTGGACGGTGAAGCCCAGCAGGTCGGCCGCCTGCAGCCAGGTGTTGGCCATGTTGTTGCCGTCGCCGACCCAGGCGACGGTCTTGCCCTGGATCGAGCCGCGGTGCTCGATGAAGGTGAAGATGTCGGCCAGGATCTGGCAGGGGTGGAACTCGTTGGTCAGGCCGTTGATGACGGGAACGCGCGAGTATTCGGCAAAGCGCACGATCTTGTCCTGGCCATAGGTGCGGATCATCACCAGGTCGGTCATGCGGCTGATGACGCGTGCGCTGTCCTCGATGGGCTCGGCGCGGCCCAGCTGGCTGTCGCCCGTGGTCAGGTGGACCACCGAGCCGCCGAGCTGGTACATGCCCGCCTCGAAGCTCACGCGGGTGCGCGTGCTGGCCTTCTCGAAGATCATGGCCAGCGTGCGGTCGCTGAGCGTGTGGTGCTTTTCGTAGCCCTTGAACTTCTTCTTGATCAGGGCCGCGCGTTCGAGCACATAGGCGTACTCGTCGGCCGTGAAGTCGGAAAACTGCAGATAGTGCTTGATGGCAGTCATAGGCAGGTACTCATTCGGACAGGAATTGCACGATCAGGGGCTTGAGCTTGGCGACCACTTCGTCGGCTTCGGCCTCGGTCATGATCAGCGGCGGCACCAGGCGCACCACGGTGTCGGCGGTCACGCTGAACAGCAGGCCGGCTTCGGCGCCACGGCCCAGCAGGGCGCCGCAGGGCTTGTTCAGCTCGATGCCGATGATCAGGCCCTGGCCGCGCACATCGACCACGCCCTTGACCTCGGCCAGTTCCTTTTGCAGCGTGGCCTTCAGGTGGTCGCCCACCTTGGTGGTGTGGGCCAGCAGGCCGTCCTCTTCCATGATGCGGATGGTTTCGATGCCCGCACGCATGGCCAGCGGATTGCCGCCGAAGGTGGAGCCGTGGTTGCCCGGCTGCAGCACGGTGGCCGCCTTGCCATGGGCCACGACGGCGCCGATGGGCACGCCCGAGCCCAGGCCCTTGGCCAGGGTCATCACGTCGGGGATGATGCCGGCCCACTGGTGGGCGAACCACTTGCCCGTGCGGCCCATGCCGGCCTGGACTTCGTCGAACATCATCAGCCAGCCGTTGGCATCGCACAGTGCGCGCACCTGCTGCATGTACTCGATGCGCATGGGGTGCAGGCCGCCTTCACCCTGGATGGGCTCCATCATCACGGCAACCACGTCGGGGTTGCCGGCCGTGGCCTGCTGGAGCGCCTCGTAGTCGTTCACCGGCACGCGCAGGAAACCGTCGAGCAGGGGGCCGAAGCCGTCGCGCACCTTGGGGTTGCCCGTTGCCGTCATGGTGGCGATGGAGCGGCCGTGGAAGGCATGCTCGTAGACCACGATCACCGGCTTGGCGATGCCCTTGTCCACGCCGTACTTGCGCGCGATCTTGATGGCGGCCTCGTTGGCCTCCAGGCCCGTGCTGCAGAAGAAGACATTGGTCATCTTCGAGCGCTCGGTCAGCAGCTTGGCCAGCGTTTCCTGGCCGGGCACGTGGTAGTAGTTGGAGGTGTGGATGAGCTTGGCCACCTGGTCCTGCAGCGCAGGCACCAGCTTGGGGTGGTTGTGGCCCAGCGTGTTCACTGCAATGCCGCCCAGCGCATCGAGGTACTGCTTGCCGTTGACGTCCCACACGCGGCAGCCCTGGCCTCGCTCCAGAGCGATCGGTACGCGGCCATAGGTGTTCATCACGTGGGGCGAGGCAGCCTCAATGAAAGCGGTCATTGCAAAAATCTCCTGAGCTGGAAAGTAAACGGCATCCGGGCGTTGCCGCCGCAGATGCCTGAAAAACAGCGAAGCCCGATTCTAGGGGCCGCGCGATGGCCTACCGTTGCGGTTTGCGCATCACAGCCATGCAATGAGCCTACGCCACACTTGGGTAGTGCGCTGCAACAAGGCCTCAGCTCTTATATAAGAGATAAAATGCCGGCTTGGCCTGCTGGCAGCGATCCTGCCTGTGGGCTCTGACTTTTTTGAAGGACTTGCGCAAACAGGACGTGGCAGGGCGCCGTGCCCCTTGGCAGGTCGCCTGTGTTGTTCCTTGTTGCGCAAGTCGTATTTTGGCGTGCATCCTGATGGTCTCTCCCTCCAGCAAAGAACTGTTCATCCAGGGCATCACCCACGAAGGCAAGACTTTCCGGCCCAGCGACTGGGCTGAGCGGCTGGCAGGCGTCATGAGCCAGTTTCGCCCCGGTGGTGCCCAGCGCGGCAGCCACCTGAGCTACTCGCCCTGGTGTGTTCCCACAACGCTCAATGGCGTCAAGTGCGTGGTTGTGCACCGCGACCTGCGCGACTACGAGCCCATGGCCTGGGATTTCTGCCTGAACTTCGCCAAGGACAACAACCTGCAGGTTGCCGAGGCCTGCCTGATACCGGACGAGCCGGCCCGCTGAGGCCGGCTTCTTTTTTTGCGGGTCGTTCCCGTCCGATGTGAAGCGCGCCTGGGGTGCGTTTTTTTTTCGCCTGTGCTCCGGAGGGTGGGGCTTTTTTGGTGAATCCTGCGGATGCAGGAGCATCGTTCAGGCACAAAAAAACCGCCCGAAGGCGGTTTTCTCGTTCGCTGACAGCGCACCCGTTACAAACGGCAGATGGCCGGAGCCATCCGTGCGGTTGCCTAATTGGATTAGGCGGCGGCCAGGGCCTTGACCTTGGCGGACAGGCGGCTCTTGTCGCGAGCGGCCTTGTTCTTGTGGAAGATGCCCTTGTCGGCGATCGTGTCCAGAACGGATTGGGCTGCGGCAAACAGTTCGGTTGCCTTGGCCTTGTCGCCAGTCAGAACGGCCTTTTCGACCTTCTTGACGGCGGTGCGGTACTTGGAGCGCAGCGAGGTGTTGGCTGCGTTGAGCTTGGTGTCCTGACGGACGCGCTTGCGGCCGGAGGCGAGACGGGGGTTCTTCTTTGCGGGCTTGGATGCCATGATATGTATTCCTAGTGTCTGAGGATGTTGTCGGCGAAGCGCGGGATTATAGCACGCAGCCCGGACACGGCCTTGAGGGCCCAGGCCGCACGGGCCGGCCTGTTGCAACGGAGTGCAAGAGCGGCCAGGCCCGCCTGGAGCGCCGGCCGGCGGGGCATGCCAGCGCATACACTCCCCACGGTGTCACTGTTCAAAGCCGCCTCCACCGTTTCCCTGCTGACGCTGGCCTCCCGTATCACCGGGCTGGTGCGCGATCTGCTCATGGCCTCCATGTTCGGAGCCAATGCGCTGACCGATGCGTTCAATGTCGCCTTCAGGATTCCCAATCTCTTTCGGCGGCTGTTCGCCGAGGGGGCCTTCAGCCAGGCCTTCGTGCCGGTGCTGGCCGCCAGCAAGGCCAAGGAGGGGGACGAGGCCACGCGCACGCTGATCTCGCACGTGGCCACGCTGCTGTTCTGGGTGCTGCTGGTGACCTGCGTGCTGGGCGTGGTGGGCGCGCCGCTGCTGGTCTGGCTGCTGGCCAGCGGCCTGCGCCAGTCGCCCGAGGGCTATGACGCCGCCGTGCTGATGACACGCTGGATGTTCCCCTACATCGGCTTCATGTCGCTGGTGGCGCTGTCTGCCGGCGTGCTCAATACCTGGCGGCGCTTTGCCGTCTCGGCCGCCACGCCGGTGCTGCTGAACCTGGCCATGATCGCCGCCGCCTTCTGGGGCGCGCCCTGGCTGCAGGCGCGCGGCATCGAGCCCATCTATGCCATGGCCGGTGGCGTGATGCTGGGCGGCGTGCTGCAGCTGGCAGTGCAACTGCCTGCGCTGGCGCGCCTGGGCCTGCTGCCGCGCATCGGCTTTTCGCCAGCTGCGCTGCGCGAAGCCTGGGCCGAGGCCGGCGTGCGCCGCATCCTCAAGCTGATGGCGCCGGCCCTGCTGGGTGTGGGCGTGGCCCAGGTCTCGCTGATGATCAACACCCAGATCGCCTCCTATCTGCAACCGGGCAGCGTGACCTGGCTGTTCTATGCCGACCGGCTCATGGAGTTTCCGACGGCGCTGCTGGGCGTGGCGCTGGGCGTGGTGCTCACCCCCCAGCTGGCCGCTGCCAAGGCGGCCGACGACTCGGAGCGCTACTCGGCCATGCTGGACTGGGGGCTGCGCCTGGTGGTGCTGCTGTCCGTGCCGTGCGCCGTGGGCCTGCTCACTTTTGCCGAGCCGCTGGTGGCCACGCTGTTCCACCGTGGTGCGCTGCAGGACAGCGACGTGGGCCAGATCGCTCTGGCGCTGGTCGGCTACGGCGCAGGCCTGGTGGGCCTGGTGGCCATCAAGGTGCTGGCGCCGGGCTACTACGCCAGCCAAGACATCCGCACGCCCGTCAAGATCGCCATCGTGGTGCTGGTCATCACCCAACTGCTCAACCTGGTCCTGGTGCCCTTCATGGCCCATACCGGCCTGGCGTTGTCCATCGGCCTGGCGGCCCTGGTCAATGCGGGCTGGCTGCTTTGGGGTCTGCTGCGCCGGGGCGTCTACCGTCCCAAGCCGGGCTGGGGCCGGCTGGGCTTGCAGGTGGTCGCGGCCAGCAGCCTGCTGGCCGTGCTGCTGACCTGGGGCAGCCAGCATTTCGACTGGATCGCGCTGCGCGCCAACGGCTGGCAGCGTGTGGGCCTGCTCGCCGCGCTGATGGCTGCCTCGGTGCTGCTGTACTTCGGTGCGCTGTGGGCGGCGGGGCTCAAGCTGCGCGCACTGCTGCGGCGCTGAGAGGCATCGCCCAAACCCGCATAATTGCAGGCTTGGGCGCTGCAATATACAAAGCATCATGAGCTGGAGTTACGAAGACACGCCAACGGCCCTGCAATACTTTGCAGCGCTGGTGCAAAGCGATGACCACCTGCCGTTGATGGAGGCGGCAATCAGCATCGCTCAGGATGCCGTGCCCGATCTCGACCTGCAGGCGGCCAGCGCCGAGCTGGACCGGCTGCAGGTGCGCCTGCTCCAGCGCCTGGCCGGCGAAACCGATTCCCTGCAGCGCCTGCGCGTGCTCAACCAGTTCTTCTATGGCGAGCTGGGCTTTGGCGGCAATCTCAACGATTACTACGACCCGTCCAACAGCTACATCCACCATGTGCTGCAGACGCGGCGTGGCATTCCCATCAGTGTGGCGCTGATCTGGCTGGAGCTGGCTGCGGCCATCGATCTGCCGGCACAGGGCGTGAGCTTTCCCGGGCATTTCCTGGTCAAGCTGCGCCTGCCCCAGGGGCAGGTGGTGATGGACCCGCTGAGCGGTGAATCCTTCTCGGCCAACAGCCTGGCCGAGCGGCTGGAGCCCTTCTGGCAGAACGCCGGCCTGTCCGCCGAGGAGGCGGCTCCGCTGGGCATGTACCTGCAGGGCGCATCGCCGCGCGACATTCTGGAGCGCATGCTGCGCAATCTGCAGGAGATCCACCATGCGCGGCGCGACTGGCCGCTGCTGGTGGCCGTGCTCAACCGGCTGGCCGTGCTGCGGCCCGACATGCCGGAGATCTTCCGGGACCGGGGGCTGGCCTATGCGCAGTGGGGAGTGACCGAGCGTGCGCTCGAAGACCTGGAGCGCTTCCTGCATTCCCAGCAGGGCGCGCAGGCCGTGGCCGTGCGCGAGGTGATCCGGCGGCTCAGGGGGCTGTAGCGGCGGCAGCCCCCAGGGTCGGAGCGCTGCTCAGACCAGCCGGACGGCTTCCAGCTCTTTCTTGAGATAGGCGTAGAACAGCGGCGCCGCCACCAGGCCTGCGGGGCCGAACACCGACTCGGCCACGAACATCACGGCCAGCAGCTCCCACACGCCCATGTGCGTGCGCTGGCCCACCACCTTGGCGTTGATCACGTACTCGGCCTTGTGGATCAGGATCAGAAAGCCCAGGCAGGCCGCGGCGGCCACCGGGGAGACCGACAGCCCCACGATGGTGATCACCGCATTGCACAGCAGGTTGCCCACGATGGGCACCAGGCCCGCGATGAAGGTCAGCGTGATCAGGGCTGGCGTGTAGGGCAGGGTCAGGTTCCAGTGCGGCAGCACGCCCAGCAGGAAGATGGCCGTCAGGAATGTGTTGAAGGCCGCAATCCAGAACTGCGCCGCCACGATCTGGCGGAAGGCCAGCCCCATGAGCCGGATGCGTTCGCGCAGCGCAGCCACCAGGGGCGGGCGGCGCGTGGTGATGGGGCGCACGGCGGCCAGCGCGCCGATGATCAGGCCCACGTAGGCATACAGCAGGCCGGTAAGCCAGGCGCGGCCCGCATGGGCCAGGGCGCCGGCCTTGGCCGCCAGGTAGCTGGCCAGCAGGTGCTGGATTTCCTGCGCGCCGTCCGGCAACTGGTCGGCCATGTCGGCGGGCAGCTTGTCACGCAGCTCCAGCACCGTGTGGGCCAGATAGTCGAGCAGCTCGCGGTACTGCTGCGGCGCGTCGGTGATGTAGGTGCGTGTATGCGAGAGCGCGCCGCTCAGCAGGGCCAGCGGCGCAAGAATGACGATGGTGGCTGCCACCAATTGGGTCCAGCGCGGCAGCGAGCCGCGTCGGGCCTTGGGCTGGGCCCGTGCCAGCAGCCCGGCAAGGGCGCGCGTGACCAGAAAGCCCACGCAGACACAAAGCATGCCCGGCAACAGGCCCTGCCACATGATCAGCAGCAGGGCGCCTGCCATCAGCACATAGCTGGAAAGCGTCACGCCGCGCGTGGGCGCGGGCTGCGGGGAGATGATGGGCGAGGGCAGGTGCTGGGTCATGCGCTGCGGGCCCGTGGTCAGCGGACCTCGACAGGCTCGCCCTCGCCGCGTGCGGCGATGCGTCCGATGGTGTAGACCGTCTCGCCCAGCTGCTTGAGCGTGGCGGCCGTGGCTTGGGCAGCTTCGGCGGGCACGACAACGACCATGCCGATGCCGTTGTTGAAGGTGCGGTTCATTTCCACGGCGTCGATGCCCGCCGTCTTCTGCAGCCAGGCGAACAGCTCGGTCTGGGGCCAGCTGCCGGCATCCAGGTGGGCGGCCAGGCCTTCGGGCAGCACGCGGGGGATGTTCTCCAGCAGGCCGCCGCCGGTGATGTGGGCCAGCGCCTTGATGGGGTGCTGCTCCAGTGCGGCCAGCACGTTCTTCACGTACAGGCGCGTGGGTTCCATGATGGCCTGCTTGAACGGCTTGCCGTCCAGCGATTCGGGCAGGCTGCCCTGGGCTTCGGCGCGCTCGATGCACTTGCGCACCAGGGAGAAGCCATTGGAGTGCACGCCGGCCGAGGCTAGGCCCAGCACCACGTCGCCTGCGGCCACGCTCTGGCCCGTGAGGATCTTGGACTTTTCGACGGCGCCCACGGCAAAGCCCGCCAGGTCGTATTCACCGGCCGGGTACATGCCGGGCATTTCGGCGGTTTCGCCGCCGATCAGTGCGCAGCCCGACAGCTCGCAGCCGCGTGCAATGCCGCCGACCACGGCAGCGGCCGTGTCCACGTCCAGCTTGCCGCAGGCGAAATAGTCGAGGAAGAACAGAGGCTCGGCGCCCTGGACCAGCACGTCGTTGACGCTCATGGCCACCAGGTCGATGCCCACGGTGTCGTGCATGTTCCACTCGAAGGCCAGCTTGAGCTTGGTGCCCACGCCATCGGTGCCCGAGACCAGCACGGGTTCCTTGTAGCGCTTGGGCACCTCGAACAGCGCACCGAAGCCTCCGATGCCGGCCATCACGCCTTCGCGCATGGTCTTCTTGGCCAGCGGCTTGATGCGCTCGACCAGCGCATCGCCAGCGACGATGTCGACGCCGGCGTCTTTGTAGGAAATCGGGGTAGAGGAGGGGGCAGAAGAGCTCATGGATGGGTACGGTGCGGTAGGCCCGATGCCGGGCTGGAACCCCGGGATTCTACGGCGCCGGCCGCCGGCAGGCGCGCGCGCCAGTGGGCTTCGAGGGGGCTTTCGTTGCACATGCGGGCCGGCTGCCGCCGTGTCGGGCGCCGCGCAGACTAAAATCCCTCGTCCGCCCGGGAGCTCCCGGGCGTTGTCCGCCTTGCCGCAGCGCTGCGCTGCGCCGAGGCGGGCCTGTCTTTGCTCTCAACCCAATGCCGTTGCCGATTCCTCTGCCTGCTTTTGCCGCATGGACCCGCCTGGACACAGGAAAGGGGGCGCTGCGCGTATGTCGCAGATGAAGCAGCTGGCTCTGGATATCAGCATGGCGTCGAGTCCGACGCTGTCGCGCTTTTTCGTCGGTCCCAATGCCGCAGTGATCGATCATCTGCGCCACTGGGTGGGCGACGGCCGCATGCAGACCGCCCGCACGCCGGTGCCCACCTATCTTTGGGGCGAGTCGGGCTCGGGCAAGACCCACCTGCTCAAGGCCGTGCGCGAGGCGCTGCGCGAGCAGGGCGCCATGGTGGGCTGGATGGATGCATCCACCCTGTTCCCGCCGCCGTTCGACGAGCGCTGGGCGGCGGTGCTGATGGACGACGTGGACATCTACACTCCGCTGCAGCAGGCGCGGGCCTTCAACTGGTTCGTGAATGCGACGAGCCCGGCCACGGGCTCGCCGCGCTGGGTGCTGGGAGCCGGCCCCCTGCCGCCGGCCGACCTCAAGCTGCGCGAGGATCTGCGCACGCGGCTGGGCTGGGGCCATGTGTTCCAGCTGCAACTGCTCGATGAAACCGCGCGCCGCGCGGTGCTGCGCCAGGAGGCCGATGCCCGTGGCGTTTTTCTGGGCGACGATGTGATGGACTACATGCTCAAGCGCTTCTCACGCGACCTGGGCAGCCTGATGCAGCTGCTCGACATGCTCGACGGCTTTGCGCTTCGCAACAAGCGCGCCATCACCATCCCGTTGCTCAAGACGATGCTGGAAACCGAATGAGCCCACATTCTCGTGTGGGCAGGGACTGCGGGAGCCGGCGGAGCCTGCGTTGCAAGGGCAGCGCGGGACCCATTTTTTTAGGATATGCATGACCTCTGATCAGAAGCAACTCCGGCCCCGGCTGGCGTTGTTCGACCTGGACCATACGCTGCTGCCGCTCGATTCGGACTACGAGTGGGGCGAGTTCACGACGCGCATCGGCTGGACCGATCCGGCCGAGTTCGGCCGCCGCAACGCCGAGTTCTTCGCGCACTACCAGGCCGGCACGCTCGACGTGCACGACTATGTGCGCTTTGCCACCGAGGCCTTCTGCGGCCGTGGCGCGCAACAGGCCGACGAGGCGCATGAGCGCTTCATGCGCGAGGTGATCACCCCCGCGATCCGTCCCCAGGCACTGGAGCTGCTGCGCACGCACCAGCAGGCGGGCGACCAGATCATCATCGTCACGGCCACCAACGAGTTCGTGACGCGCCCCATTGCCGCCGCACTGGGCGTGCAGGAGCTGATTGCCGTGGAACTGGAGCGCGACGCCCAGGGCTGGTTCACGGGCGAGATCCGTGGAACGCCCAGCATGCGCGACGGCAAGGTCCAGCGCATGCAGCAGTGGCTGGATGCGCGTGGCCTGGACTGGGGCGGCGTGGAGAGCTTCTTCTACAGCGACTCCTGGAACGACGTGCCCCTGCTCGAACGCGTGGACCACCCCGTGGCCACCAACCCCGACGCACGGCTGCGCGCCCTGGCCCAGGAACGTGGCTGGCGCATTCTGGACCTGTTTGGCGAAGCACCATGATCAAGAACATCATCGACAAGCTGCTGGGCAAGACCTCGGCTGCCCCCCGCGCCCGCAAGTCCCCCTTCGGCAAGCGCCAGGAAGTGCCCGTGCAGGTGCACGGCATCGATCCCAACCTGGTGGACCGGCGTGCCATCGACGTGGTCGAGACGCTGCAGGACGCCGGCTACGAGGCCTACATCGTCGGCGGCGCCGTGCGCGACCTGCTGCTGGGCCTGCGCCCCAAGGACTTCGACGTGGCCACCAATGCCACGCCCGAGCAGGTCAAGGGCCTGTTCCGCCGCGCCTTCATCATCGGCAAGCGCTTTCGCATCGTGCACGTGGTCTATGGCCGCGGGCGCGAGAACGAGGTCATCGAAGTCTCCACCTTCCGCGCCTTCCTGGACAACAGCGCGGCCGAGGCCGTGAGCGGCAACGAGCGCACCAGCAAGGCCCAGCTCGCCGGCATGCACCATGCGGTGGACGCCAGCGGCCGCGTGCTGCGCGACAACGTCTGGGGCCCGCAGGACCAGGACGCCACGCGCCGCGACTTCACCATCAACGCCATGTACTACGACCCGCGCACGCAGATCGTGGTGGACTATCACAAGGGCATCGACGACGCCAAGAAGCGCATGCTGCGCATGATCGGCGACCCGGCCACGCGCTACCGCGAAGACCCGGTGCGCATCATCCGCGCCGTGCGCTTCGCGGCCAAGCTGGCGGGCAAGGGCTTCAAGATCGAGCCCAAGACCGCCAAGCCGCTGGTGGAGTGCGAGCCGCTGCTGGCCGATGTGCCGCAAAGCCGCCTGTTCGATGAAATGCTCAAGCTGCTGCAGACCGGCCACGCGCTGGCCTCGGTGGAGCAGTTGCGCGGCCTGGGCCTGGCGCGCGGCATCTACTCGCTGCTGGATGTGGTGGTCGAGCGCGCGGAGCAGCCCTTTGTGCGCGCCGCGCTGACCGACACCGACCGCCGTGTCGAGGAAGGCAAGCCCGTGGCGCCCAGCTTCCTGCTGGCCTGCGTGCTGTGGCATGACGTCAAGACCGGCTGGGAGCGCCGCCTGAACCAGCGCCAGCACCCCTTCCCCGCGCTGCAGGAATCCATCGACGAAGTGTTCGACCAGCGCATTGGCGATGTCTCGGGCCGCGGCAAGCTGGCCGCCGACATGCGCGAGATCTGGGTCATGCAGCCGCGCTTTGACAAGCGCACGGGCGCCACGCCGTTCAGCCTGGTGGCCCAGCCGCGCTTTCGCGCGGGCTTCGACTTCATGCGCCTGCGCGCCGACATCGGCGAGGTCGATGAAAGCCTGGCCAGCTGGTGGCAGGAGTTCCAGAACGCCGACGACGCGCGCCGCGACGACCTGATCGCCCAGGCCCGCGACGAGCAGCGCGCCCGCCAGCGCAGCGCCGAGCCCAAGGTGCACCGCGTGGCCAAGGCCCGCCCCGCGCGTGAGGACGCCGGCGCTGGCGAAGCGCAGCAGGCCGACGCACCTGCCGCCGCCTTGCCCCAGGTGGAGGGTGAGGAAGGGGCAGCGCCCAAGAAGCGCCGCCGCCGTCGCCGCAAGCCACAGGGCGGTGGTGATGGCGCCGTGGGCGGGGATGACTGAGCCGGGGCACTGGGTCGCCATTGGCCTGGGCGCCAATCTGGGCGACCGGGGCCAGGCGCTGGCCCAGGCGCTGCAGGCCATTGGCGGCCTGCCGGGCACGCGCCTTGTGGCCGTGTCCTCCCTCTACAGCACGGCGCCCGTCGACTCCAGCGGCCCGGACTACCTGAACGCCGTGGCCGCCGTGCACACCACGCTGCAGCCGCTGGCGCTACTCGATGCGCTGCAGGCCATCGAACTGGCGGCCGGCCGTGAGCGCCCCTACCGCAACGCGCCGCGCACACTGGACCTGGATATCGAACTGTGGGACGACGAGCGCATCGCGCTGCCGCGCCTGAGCGTGCCGCACCCGCGCATGCACGAGCGCGCCTTCGTGCTGGTGCCGCTGGCCGAGATCGCGCCTGAGCGCGTCACGCCAGGGCAATTGCAGGCCGTGGCGGGGCAGGGCATCCGCCTGGCGCACAAGCCTGGCTGGCATCTCAGACAAGCCTGAATCCCGACAGTGGCCTGAATGAAAAAGCCGCAGCGCCCTGAGGGCGGCTGCGGCTTTTTGCCAGCCGGGACGCGGTGGATCGGCTCAGTCCACCTTCGCTCCGGAGGCCTTGACGATGGGCTGGTACTTGGCACGCTCGGCGGCCATGAACCTGTCGAATTCGGCGGGTGTGGAGGACACGGGCTCGGCCATCAGGGTCTCGAAGCGGGTCTTGGTCTCGGGCGCGGCCAGTGCATCGCCAAAGGCCTTGCTCAGCTTGTCCAGCACGGGCTTGGGCGTGCCGGCCGGGGCCACCAGGCCCCACCAGGTGTCGATGGAAAAGCCGGGGAATGTCTTGGACAGTGCGGGCACGCCGGGCAGCAGCGTGGTGGGGTTCAGCGTGGTCACGGCCAGCGCCTTGAGCTTGCCCGAGCGGATGTTGGGTGCAGCGGCGGCCAGGTTGTCGATGTTGAAGTCCACCTCGCCCGACAGCAGGGCCAGCTGGGCCGGGTTGGCGCCGCGATAGGGCACGTGAAGGGCGAAGATGCCGGCCTTTTGCTTGAGCATTTCGCCGGCCAGGTGGCCCGCGCTGCCGTTGCCGCCGCTGCCGTAGTTGAGCTTGCCGGGGTTGGCCTTGGCGTAGGCGATCAGGTCGGCCACGCTGTGGATCTTGAGCTGCTCGGCACGGGCCGCGTTCATCACCAGCACATTGGGCACGCGCACCATCTGGGTGATGCCGGCGAAGTCCTTGCCCGCGTCATAGGGCATCTTGGCGTACAGCCAGGGATTGACGGCATGGGTGGCCGTGGCGGCCAGGCCGATGGTCATGCCGTCCGGCGTGGCGCGGGCAATGGCGTCGGCGCCGATGTTGCCGCCGGCGCCTGCCTTGTTGTCGATGATCACCACTCCCAGGGAATCACGCACCCGCTCGGCCAGCGCGCGCGAGGTGATGTCCAGCGGACCGCCGGGCGCATAGGGCACGATCAGGCGGATGGGCTCTTGCGCCAGGGCAAGCGGGGAGGCCAGGGCAGCAGCGGCCGCCATGACCGAGAGAAGGCTGTTTCTACGGTTCATAGGGGCGCTATTGTGCAAAAAAATTGCGACACCTGGCTGTGCGCAGGTATGCAGAGCAGTTTTTCTGCGTATTGATTGATCTGCCCTGGCTTCAGGCTGCCTTGTCGGCTTCCGTGGTGAATGCGTCGGCGTAGAACTCTTCGTCGGGCAGGCCACGCTGGTGCACATAGGCCTGGTGCGCGGAATCGACCACGATGGGCGCGCCGCAGGCATAGACCTGGTGGCCCGAGAGGTCGGCAAAGTCGTCCAGCACGGCCTGGTGCACGAAGCCCGTGCGGCCGGTCCAGGCGTCTTCGGGCAGGGCATCCGAGACCACGGGCACGTAGCACAGCTGCGGCATGGCTTCGGCCTGTTCGCGCACCCAGGCATCCATGTAGAGGTCTTCGGGGCGGCGGCCGCCCCAATACAGGGTGACGGAGCGGTGGATGTCCTTGTGGCGGATGTGCTCCAGCAGCGCCTTGATGGGCGCGAAGCCCGTGCCCGAGGCCAGCAGGATGACGGGCTTGTCGCTGTCCTCGCGCAGGAAGAAGCTGCCGAACGGGCCTTCCACGCGCAGGATTTCCTTTTCCTTCATGGCGCCGAACACATGGTCGGTGAACTTGCCGCCCGGCATGTGGCGGATGTGCAGCTCCAGCCCCGGCGCCGTGTCCTGCACGTGGGGGGCCGTGGCCATGGAGTAGGCGCGGCGGGCGCCGTCGCGCAGGATGAACTCCACGTACTGGCCTGCGTGGTAGCGGAACTTGTCTGCGGCGGGCAGTTGCAGGCGCACCTGCATCACGTCGTGCGACTTCTTCTCCAGCGTGGCCACGCGCACGGGCATTTTCTTGATGGGAAAGGCGCTGGCATCGGTGACCTGGCGGGACTCCAGCACCACCGAGGTGGCTGGCCTGGCGCAGCAGGTGAGCACATAGCCGTCGGCCTCTTCCTGGGCGGTCAGCGCCTTGTCGGCATGCGGGCCATGGGTGACATCGCCACTGAGCTTCTTGCACTTGCAGGAACCGCAGGCACCGTCCTTGCAGCCATAGGGCAGGCCCACGCCGGAGCGGATGGCTGCGGCCAGGATGGTCTCGCTGCCCTGCGTGGCGAAGGCGCGGCCGCTGGGCTGTACGGTGATTTCGTGGGAAGCGTTGGCTATCTCGGTCATGTTCTCGGTATCCTCGGGGGCGCTGGCGGGCGCGTGGAGCGCGCCGGCGATCTTCTTTCCCGGACGGACATGCCGCTGCCGCGACCGGCGGCGCGCGGCTGGCCGCCCTCGCAACAGGCCAGGATTTTGCCCTCAAACCAAAACCCATTGGGCGCGCTGCCGGCGCGCTTTCGACGCGAACGCGTGCTCATCGTCGGCTGCGGCGACGTGGGGCTGCGCGTGGCTGGTGCATTGGCGGGCGCGCCCGGCGCACGCTCCGGCGTCGCACGACGGGGCCCGCGCGTGCTGGCCCTGACGCGTGGTGCCGAGCGCCTGCAGGATCTGCGCGGGCGCGGCATCACGCCGCTGCTGGGCGATCTGGACGCACCAGCCACGCTGCGCCGTCTGGCCGGCCTGGCCACGCGCGTCGTCCACCTGGCGCCGCCACCCAATCCGCCCACTGGCGAAGAGGGCTGGTGGCTGGACCCGCGCACCACGGCCCTGCTGCGCGTGCTGCGCCGTCGCGGCCGGCCGGCGAGCCTGGTCTATGGCTCGACCTCCGGTGTCTACGGCAACTGCGAGGGCGCCTGGATCGACGAAAGCCGCCCGCCTGCACCGGCCACGGCGCGTGCCCAGCGCCGCGTGAACGCCGAGCGTGCCGTGCGCTTTGCCGGGCGCGGCGGGCTGCGCGCCAGCATTTTGCGCATCCCGGGCATCTATGCGCCGGACCGGGAAAACGGCACGCCGCGCGGGCGCCTGCTGCGCGGCACGCCCCTGCTGTGCGCGGCAGAGGATGTCTACACCAACCACATCCATGCCGACGACCTGGCCCGCGCCTGCGTGCGGGCACTGTGGCGCGGCCGGCCGCAGCGCATCTACCACGCCAGCGACGATACGCAGCTGCGCATGGGGGACTATTTCGACTTTGCGGCCGATCTCTACGGCCTGCCGCGCCCCGCACGCATCACGCGCGAGCAGGCACAGCGCGAGCTGCCGGCCAGCCTGCTGAGCTTCATGGGGGAGTCTCGCCGCCTGCGCAACCAGCGCCTGAAGGCCGAGCTGGGCCTGCGCCTGCGCTACCCCACCGTGGAGCAGGGCCTGCGCGCGTGAATCAGCGCGGATGGATGCCGCCGTTGGTGTCGTAGCAACGGAATACGTTGCAGTGCGAGATGGGTGCCGAAGGCGGCAGCGGCTGCGGCGGCACGGGGCGCCCGACGATCCACGGCCGGTTGATGGCATTGGGCTGCAATGCGCGCGATTGCTGCAGCTGCTCATAGGCCTTGGGGCCCAGGCAGGCCATTTCCATTTGCTGCTGGGCGGCCTGGCTGCGCGGGCCCCAGGTGGCGGGATCGGGATTGGACTCGGCCAGGATGGTGTCCAGACGGCGGCGCGCCTGCTGGCAGGCAGGGGAGTCGCCGCTGTCGCGCTGGGCCGAGTTCTCGCGCTCGCGCCGGCTGCGCGCCTCGCGCTCCTGCTGCTGGGCGCGCGCGCGGCGCTCGGCCTCTTCGCGGGTCAGTTGCTGGTTCTTGCGCTCTATGGCGGCGGCAGACTGCGCGCGCTCGCGTTCCAGCTCTTCGGGGCTGGGGGCTTCCTGCACCTGCACGCGGTTTTCGCCGTCCTTGCAACTGCTGTTGGTGTAGGTGACGCGGCCGGTCTTGGCGTCCGTGCAGCGGATGACCTGGGCCGAGGCCGGGCCTGCGGTGAGCGCCACCACCAGCGTTACAAGCATCGGTACAAGCGCCGCCAGCGCCCAACGCACGGCCGCCGATGAACGGCGACCGTGCGCCGGGGGCTGGCAAAGGTCTTGGATGCGGTGCATGGCGGTTTCCTTTCCCATCACAAGCGGCACAGGGATATGGTGCATTGCCGATTATGGTGCGGAGCGCAGGGGGCTGGACATGCCGCTGGTCAGCCGTTCAACGCCAGTGGCGCGGATCCTGCGTGGGGTAGGGGTTGCCGCCGCCCTGGCTTTCGCGCTGCATGCGCTCGATGGCGCGTTGCTGCTGCTCGCGGTCACGCTGCTGCTGTTCCCGGTCGCGTTGCTGGCGTTCACGATCGCGTTGCTGCTGGCCCTGGTCGCGCTCGCGGTCCCGCTGCTGGCGCTCGGCTTCGCGGCGCTGCTGCTCCTGCATGCGTTCGCGCAACTGGCGGTCGCGGTCCTGTGCCTGGCGGTCACGGTCCCGGTCGCGCTCGCGCATTTCACGCTCGCGCTCCTGGCGGTCGCGCCAGGCGTCGCGGTTGCGCTCCTGCTGAATGCGCTCGCGCTCGTACTGCAGGCGATCGCGCTCACGCTGCAGTCGCTGGCGCTCGTACCAGCCGTTGTCGGGATAGGCGGGCTGCGTGGGATAGGAGGGGTAGATGACGCCGCCGCCAGAGGGGTAGCTGGGGTAGGTCGGATAGCTGGGGTAGCCAGAGCCCATGTCCGAGTAGCCATCGGGCGGCACGGCGCAGGCGGAGACCAGGGCGGCGAGGCCAAGGCCGGCCAGCAGGCGCAGCATGCGCAGGGGGCGCAGGTCACGCTGCTGGTGTGACTGCGCGGTGGGGGCGTTGGAACGGGGCATGGTATGGGGTCCGGGCAAAGGCGTGTTTCCTGTCTGGATCTCTTCCTATGACGTTTGACAGGCCGTATTGGTTGACCTGGGTCGTCCTTGCAAGGCAACAAGGGCGACAGCGGAGCTTCTATTTTGATAGCAATTCGCCCATATTCTGTAGGTGTCGCCAGATGAATTGCGCAGGCGTGGTGCGCAAGGGCGCCTGCCGCCCCGATCGCGGCAATGGCTTGCGGGCGCGGCTAGAATGGCCTCTGTCTTTGGCGGTGCGCAGTCCGTGCGCCGCAAAGCAGCGTTCTCAGGGCGGGGCGAAATTCCCCACCGGCGGTATCTGGATCTGTCTTTCGGCATGTGTCCAGGAGCCCGCGAGCGCCCGGCAAGCCGCAAGGCCGGCCGGGGTCAGCAGATCTGGTGAGATGCCAGAGCCGACGGTCACAGTCCGGATGAAAGAGATCGCGCAGCACCTGCATGGCAGGCGCCATGCCCATGGTTTTCCCATGGGCTGCGCCGCGCCATGCGGCGCCATGGCGCGCGCCCTGATTCATTTGTCTCATCTTGAAAGAGCACCATGAATCAGACTCCTGTCTCCTTGAATTTCTCCGCACACGGCACGGCCTCGGGCACGCCGTGGAGGGCCGTCGCGGGCCGCAGCCGCGTGGCCGTCATCTGCGCGAGCTGGCATACCGATGTCGTGCACCAGGCGCGCGACTCCATGGCGGCCGAGCTGCAGGCCCAGGGCGTGGCCGCGCAGAACATCAGCCACTTCAATGTGCCCGGCGCCTTCGAGATCCCGCTGCTGGCCAAGAAGCTGGCCGACACTGGCCGCTTCGACGCCATCATCGCCTGCGCTCTGGTGGTCAATGGCGGCATCTACCGCCATGAGTTCGTGTCCTCGGCCGTGATCGACGGGCTGATGCGCGTGCAGCTCGACACCGAGGTGCCCGTGTTCTCCGCCGTGCTCACGCCGCGCGACTTCCACGAGCACGGCGACCATGTGGAGTTCTTCCGCGCCCACTTCGTGAAGAAGGGCGTGGAGGTGGCCCATGCCTGCCTGGCGGCCCTGGACCAGCTGGCCCAGGTGCAGGCGCTGGGCCAGGCCCGCGCGGCCTGAGTTGCAAGGGTCGCCTGCGTCGCCGGTTGCGGCGCACCACCCAGCACAGCTTTGGGTGGGGACGGATGCTCGTAAACACTGAGTTGGTGCCGAGTGTCGCGGCACCGTCACGCGGCATTGCCAAGCCGCGATGACGGGAATAACGTGACGGCCTGTTTCAACTGAGGAGTGCGCGATGAAGATGTCCCGGAAGTTGTGTATTGCGGCCGTCGTGGCCGGCATGGGTGGCGTGGCCATGGCCCAGGAGCAGGTGATCCGCATCGGCCACATCGGCCCGGTGTCCGGTCCCCAGGCCAATTTCGGCAAGGACAACGAAAACGGCGTGCGCATGGCCATCGACGAGCTCAATGCCAAGGGCATGGAGATCGCCGGCAAGAAGGTCAAGTTCCAGCTGGTGGCCGAGGACGATGTGGCCGATCCCAAGCAGGGCACGGCCGCCTCGCAGAAGCTGTGCGACGACAAGGTCGCCGGCGCCGTGGCCTTCCTCAACTCGGGCGTGGCCATTCCCTCGTCCAAGGTCTTCCAGGACTGCGGGATTCCCATGATCACGGGCGCGGCCACCAACCCCGACCTGACCAAGCCCGGCTGGAACACCACCTACCGCGTGATCGCCAATGACAACGCGCTGGGCGCGGCACTGGCCAAGTACGCGGCGCAGACGCTCAAGCTCAAGACCGTGGCCATCATCGATGACCGCACGGCCTACGGCCAGGGCCTGGCCAATGTGTTCAAGAAGGATGCGGAAAAGCTGGGCGTGAAGGTCGTGGCCTCGGAGTTCACGAACGACAAGGCCACGGACTTCATGGCCATCCTGACCTCGATCAAGGCCAAGAAGCCCGATGGCATCTTCTACGGCGGCATGTACGGCCAGGCCGGCCCCATGCTGCGCCAGATGGCCCAGCTGGGCCTGAACGATGCCAAGTACTTCGGCGGCGACGGCCTGTGCGTGCCCGAGCTGGCCAAGGTGGCAGCCGGTGCCAAGCCGCTGGACAACGTGATCTGCGCCGATGGCGGCGCCTCGCTGGCCAAGATGCCCGGCGGCACGGAGTGGAAAAAGCGCTACGACGCCAAGTACCCCGGACAGTTCCAGGTCTACAGCCCGTACTTCTACGACGCCACCATGATGCTGGCCGACGCCATGAAGCGCGCCAACTCCTGGGACCCCAAGGTCTACATCCCCTTCCTGCAAAAGGCCGACTACTCGGGCGTGACCTCGAAGATCGCCTTCGAGAAGAACGGCGAGATGAAGAACCCCTCGTACACGCTGAGCGTGTTCAAGAACGGCCAGAAGACAGCCCTCGACTGAGCGAGCGTCCTTCCTTCGTTTTCATGCCCGCCCCGTGCGGGCTTTTTTTCGTGCGCTGTCCATGATCCTCAGGCCGGGGCCGGCGCATCGACCACGCCCGGCAACCGGGCCAGATAGGCCTGCAAGGCAGCGATGGCCTGGCGCACCTTGGCGGGCTGGGCCTGGCGCTGCGGGGTGACGGCCCAGATGTCGAGGCCGCCGAAGTCCCAGTCGGGCAGCAGGCGCACCAGGCGGCCTTCGGCCACAGTGTCGGCCACGTCCATGCTGCCCAGCAGGGCCAGTCCCAGGCCCGCCTCGCACATCTGCTGGATGGACAGCTGGTTGTTGCTGGCCACATGCGGCAGCACCTGCAGGCTGTAGGTCTCGCCCGTGTCAGGGTGGCGCGCCTCGGCACGCAGGGCCTGGCCCTGGCCCTCGCGCGCCAGGCCCAGCCAGCGCATGCTGGCCAGTGGTGCCGGGTGGCGCCAGGCCGCGCCGCCCCCCTGGGCCTGTAACCATGCGGGCGAGGCGCACAGCCAATTGCGCATGGCGCCCAGGCGCCGGGCGGCCCAGCCGGAATCGGCCAGCCGGCCGAAGCGCAAGGCCAGGTCGATGCGGCTTTGTATGAGGTCGATGGGCGCGTCGTCCACATCCAGGTGCAGGCGCAGTGCGGGATGCCGGGCCAGCCAGTGGCCCAGGGCCGGCGCGATGTGGCGGGCAAAGCCCACGGTGGCTGACAGGCGCAGCTCGCCGCCGGGCTCGTCGCGCGCGGCCGCCAGCTCGGCCCGCGCCTGGCTGGCGGCCTGGGCCATGGCGGCGCACTGCTGGTAGTAGCGCTCGCCCGTGTCGGTCAGCGCGATCTGCCGGGTGGAGCGGTGCAGCAGGGTGACGCCGCCATCGCGTTCGAGCTGGCGCACCTGCTGGCTCACGGCCGAGGGGCTCATGCCCAGGGCACGCGCGGCGGCGCTCATGGAGCCGTGCTGCACCACGGCGGCGAAAACGGCCATGCGTTTGTAGTCATCCATGGGTTGTATTGTGAAGCTGCACTTCAAGGTCTTGGTAAAAATTGCCGTCTACCGCATGCATTGTGAACGGCGTAATCTCAATGCCATCGTGAACAGGCGCCCTGGCGCCATAAAGGACCGAAGATGAAAGTGGCATTGATTGGCGCAACCGGCTTTGTGGGTTCGGCGGTATTGAAGGAGCTGCTGCAGCGCGGCCATGAGGTCGTGGCCCTGGTGCGCGACCCCGCCAAGCTGGCGGCCCAGCCGCGGCTGCAGGCCGTGCAGGCCGATGTACTGGACGCCGCCGCCGTGCAGCGCGCCGTGGCGGGCGCGGACGCCGTGGTCAGCGCCTACAACGCGGGCTGGGGCAATCCCGACATCTATGAGGACTTCATGCGCGGCTCGCGCGCCATCGTGGCGGGCACCAAGGCGGCCGGCATCAAGCGCTACCTGGTGGTCGGCGGCGCGGGCAGCCTCTACATCGCACCCGGCAAGCAACTGGTGGACACGCCCGAGTTCCCGGCCGCCATCAAGCCCGGCGCCTCGGCTGCCCGCGATGCCCTCAACGATCTGCAAAAGGAGCAGGGCCTGGACTGGACGATGCTGAGCCCGCCCATTGCCCTGCACCTGGGCGACCATGGCGAACGCACAGGCCAATACCGCACGGGCAAGGATGAGCCGCTGATGCAGGCCGATGGCCAGCCCGGCACGATTTCGGCGGCGGACCTGGCCGTGGCCCTGGTCGACGCGCTGGACAAGGGCCTGCACCTGCGCCAGCGTTTCACCGTCGCTTACTGAACACCTGCGCCAGTCCACTGGTGCCGCAGCGGTCTCCATGGCATGCTGGTGTCCGTCATGAACAGGCAGGAGCACAGCCATGATCGACCACACGGGAATCCTCGTATCGGACTTCGAGCGCAGCAAGGATTTCTATGCACGCGCCCTGGCGCCGCTGGGCTATGAAATCCTCATGGAGCTTTCTGCCGAAGTCACGGGCCATACGGACACTGCGGGCTTCGGCGAGCCGCCCAAGCCCGATTTCTGGATCAGCGGGGGCACGCCCAACCAGCCGCCCATCCATGTGGCCTTCCGCGTGGACAACCGCCACATGGTCGATGACTTCCATGCTGCGGCCCTGGCGGCAGGCGGGCGCTGCAACGGCGAGCCCGGCCTGCGACCGCACTACCACGACGACTATTACGCGGCCTTCGTGCTCGACCCCGACGGCCACAACATCGAGGCCGTCTGCCACCTGCCTCCAGCCTGAGTCCCCCTGGCGGCACTGGGGCCTGCGCGGCAGCTGACATCAGGCGGTCGCATGGCGCAGCACAATATTGCGCTGCAACAAAAAAGGCCCCACGTTCCCCATGCCCCCTTCCGTTTCCGCTGCGGCCGGCTCCGTTTCCGCGTCATCCACACCCACGGCCGCCCAGGCCTGGCTCAGCGTGATCGCACTGGCGCTGGGCGCCTTCGTCTTCAATACCACCGAGTTCGTGCCGGTGGGCCTGCTCAGCAGCATTGGCGCGAGCTTTGGCATGCCCACCGAGCAGGTCGGGCTGATGCTGACCATCTATGCCTGGATCGTGGCCCTGGCCTCGCTGCCCTTCATGCTGCTCACGCGCAATGTGGAGCGGCGCAAGCTGCTGATGGGCGTGTTCGCGCTGTTCGTGGCCAGCCATGTGCTGTCGGGCGTGGCCTGGAGCTTTGCCTCGCTCATGGTCAGCCGCATCGGCATTGCGCTGTCGCACGCGGTGTTCTGGTCCATCACCGCCTCGCTGGCCGTGCGCGTGGCGCCGCCCGGCAGGAAGGCCGTGGCGCTGAGCCTGCTGGCCACCGGCACCTCCATGGCCATGGTGCTGGGCATTCCGCTGGGCCGCATCGTGGGCGAATGGCTGGGCTGGCGCACGACGTTCCTGGCCGTGGGCGGGGTGGCCGCCATCGTCATGGTGGCCCTGGCCCGGCTGCTGCCGCGCCTGCCCAGCGAGAACGCGGGCAACCTGGCCAGCGTGCCCATGCTGCTGCGCCGCCCGGCGCTGCTGTCCATCTACATCCTGCTGGTGGTCGTGATCACCGGGCAGTTCACGGCCTACAGCTATATCGAGCCCTTCGTGCAGGACATCGCGGGCTTCGAGGGCAAGGTGACCACGGCCGTGCTGCTGCTGTACGGCGGCATGGGCATCGTGGGCAGCGTGATGTTCAGCTGGTGGGGCCTGCGCCATCCGCGCGGCTTTCTGTTGGCCGCCATTGGCGTGCTGTCGGCCAGTCTGCTGATGCTGGTGCCGGCCTCGGGCCATGAGGCATCGCTCTACTTGATGAGCTCGGTCTGGGGTGTCGCCATGATCTGCTTCGCCCTGGCCATGCAGTCCCAGGTGCTCAAGCTGGCGGCCGACGCCACCGACGTGGGCATGTCCATGTTCTCGGGCATCTTCAACATCGGCATTGGCGGCGGTGCGCTGCTGGGCAGTCAGGTCAGCATGCATGCGGGCATGCAGAACATCGGCTGGATCGGCGGCGGCCTGGTGGCGCTGGGCCTGGCCTGGTGCATCTGGGCCTTCGTGCGCTGGTCGGCCGGCTTCCAGGCCGCGCACTGAAGCGGGTCAGTCGCCGGGTGCCCGCATGGCCTGGGCGTAGCGTTGCGGCGCCAGGCGTGACACCAGCACGCAGACCACGAGCACGGCGGCCATCTGGGCCAGCCAGCCGGCGCCGAATCCGCCCGTGAACTGGTGCAGCCGGGCGATCACATAGGGCGCCAGCGCCGCAATCAGAAAGCCGCCGCCCTGCATCAGTGCGTTGAGCGCACCGGCCTGCGTGGGGTGGGGAAGATGGTCCAGCGCCACCACCATCATCAAGGCGAAGCACCCACCCAGGCCGATGCCGAGGATGACGATGTTGAGCAGCGGCGCCGCATCAGGCCACCAGGCCAGCGCGGCCAGGCCGATGATCTGGCACAGCAGCGTGAACCCCAGCCATGGCCGGCGGTCGGCATGGCGCGCGGCCAGCACGGGCAGGCCCAGCGCGGCGCTGGCCTGGGCCACCGACAGCAGGGCGACCAGGCCGCCGCTTTGCGCGGGGCTCCAGCCGTGCGTCTGGTAGAAGGGCGCAAGCCAGGCCACCATGGCCGCATAGCCGCCATTGATGAGGCCGAAGCAGGCCATCAGCAGCCAGGTGCGCGGGCGCTGGCGCAGCCAGCCGGTGTCTTGCGAGGCATGGGCTGCCATGGGCGCCGGGCCTGGCAACGCGCGCAGCGCATGCCGCGCCAGCGCCAATGCCAGCAGGGCGGGCGCAGTCCAGAGCGCCAGTGCAAAGCGCCAGTCCAGCCCCCATTGCACGGCCAGCGGCGAAATCTGGGCTCCGAGCGCCCCGCCGCCCATGAGCGCGGCCGAGTACAACCCCATCATCTGGGCCATGCGTGCGGGCGACTGGCGCTTGATCAGGCCCGGCAGCACGCCTTGCACCAGGGCCACGCCAGCGCCGCACAGCGCGGCCGTGGCCAGCAGGGTGGCAGCACTGGAGCCCGCCACGCGCAGCGCGCAGCCCAGCGCAATCACCGCCAAGGACCCGACCACGGCGCGGCGCGGACCCAGGCGCCGCAGCGCGGCCGGGGCCAGCCAGGCGCCCACGCCCATCAACGCCATGGGCAGCAGCGTCAGCCAGGACAGCGTGGACAGATCCATGCCCGTGGCGGACTGTATCTGCGGGCCCAGCGGGCCGATGGCCGTGAGAAACGGGCGCAGGTTCAGCGTGACCAGGACCACGGTGGCCAGCCACAGCGCCGTTGGAATGGCGTGCGCTGCGGCAGGCGCCTCGGTGCGTGCAGGCGCAATGGACGACATGGCTTCAGGCCCAGGGGGCGTTGCCATACAGCTGGGCCGCCGTGATGCCCGTGTCCAGCCGCGTCAGGGGCAGCGGTGGCGGCTGCAGCGGCATGCGCAGCCGCTGGTAGGCGCCTTCGCTGGACAGGCCGTAGGGCTGGGCATCCGCGTTGTCGAAGGCGAAGAAGACCTGCTCGGCCCCGGCCATCACCAGCGCCGCCAGGCACATGGGGCAGGGGTGGCCGCTGGCGTAGATGGTGCAGCCAGCCAGGCTGGGGTTGGCCTGGGCGCGCGTGCCTGCGCGCAGCGCCTGCATTTCGGCATGGGCACTGGGGTCATGGCTTTGCACGATCTCGTTGACGCCCGTGGACAGGATCTGCCCCTCGCGAGCGAGCAGGGCGCCGAAGGGCCGGCCGCCCCGCAGGCGGTTGTCGTGCGCCAGCTGCACGGCATGGCGCAGCAGGCGGATGTGTTCTTGTTCTTGCATGGGGATGGCTGGGCAATCGGGAGCTGAGGCCGCAGTCTAGGACGGGGGCCATCAATTGGAAAATTAAATGATCAAATGCTGGGCAGTGACAAAGCCACTGAAACCCGCCCAAGCCCCATGCAACCCTCTTCCATAGATCCCACCCTGTTGCGCAGCTTCTGCGCCGTGGCCGAAACCGGCAGCTTCACGCGCGCGGCGCAGGGCGTGCACCTGACCCAGTCCACGGTCAGCCAGCAGATCCGCAGGCTGGAGGAGCAAATGGGCTGCACGCTGCTGGACCGCAGCGGGCGCCATGTGGAATGCACGCTGGAAGGAGAGCGCCTGCTGGCCTATGCGCAGCGCATCCTTGCCCTCATGGACGAGGCCGTGGAGCAGTTGGCTGGCGCCACCGAGGCCGTGCTGCGCATCGGCGTACCAGAGGACTTTGCCGGCCATGCCTTGATGCCCGCCTTGGGCGCGCTGGCGCGCAGCCAGCCGCAGTTGCGCCTGGAGCTGACCAGTGGGTTGTCGCAGGCGATATGGCAGCAACTGCAGGCCCGCGAGCTGGACCTGGCCATCGTCAAGCAGCGCAGCGGCAGCACGCCCGGCATGGCGCGCTGGCCCGAACCGCTGGCCTGGATAGACAGTGCGCGGCATCCCTGCCACGGGATGGATCCCTTGCCCCTGGTGGTATTTCCGCAGGGCGGCCTGTACCGCAGCGAGATGACGCATGCGCTGGATGCCGCCGGCCGGCGCTGGCGCCTGGCCTATGTGAGCGCCAGCCTGGTGAGCCTGGAAGCCGCCGTGGAGCAGGGCTTGGGCATCAGCCTGCTGCCGCGCAGGCTGGTCAGGCCCGGCCACCGCCTGCTCGACGGCATGGCCGGCTTCGTCTCCGTGCCTGATGTGGAGGTGGCACTGCATGTGCGCGCCCAGTTGTCGGCGCCGGGCCGGCGTCTGGCCGAGCGCCTGTGCGAGGTGTGCGAGGCGTTGCTGTCGCCTGCCGCTGGCGAAGCCTGAAAAAAATCCCCGCCGTGGCGGGGATGGTCGGTGGGTGACGCGCAGGCTCAATCCATCGTCAGGTTCTGCTTTTGCACCACGTCCTTGTAGACCGCCAGTTCGGCCTTGATCTCTTCAAAGAAATGCTCGGGCGTGTCGGCCACGATCAGCGAGCCGGTTTCCTCGATGCGCTTCTTGATGGCGGGGTCCTGCAGCACCTTGCGCGTGGCGGCGTTGACCTTGTCCACGATGTCGCGCGGCAGGTTCTTGGGGCCGACGATGCCGTAGTAGGCCATGCGGTTGACGGGGGCCAGGCCCACTTCCTTGAAGGTGGGCACATCGGGCAGGGCGGCAAGGCGCTGGGGCGCGGCCACCACGATGGGCACCAGGCGCTTTTCCTTGACGAAGCCCAGGGCCGAGGGCAGGTTGTCGAAGATCAGCGGAACCTGGCCGGCCACGGCGTCGTTCAGCGCGGGGCCGCTGCCACGGTAGGGCACGTGGGTGATGTCGGTGCCCGTGGACAGCTTGAACATCTCCATCATCAGATGGGTGATGCTGCCGTTGCCGGGCGAGGCGTAGGAGTACTTGCCGGGGTTCTTCTTCACCTCGGCCAGGAACTCCTGGTAGTTCTTGCCCGCGAACTTGGGGTTGGCCGCAATGATGTTGGGCGTGGCCGCGATGTTCACGATGGGCGTGAAGTCGGTCAGCACGTTGTACGGGATCTTGGGGTTGATCGCCGGGTTGGTGGCCGTGGTGGACACGGTGGCGATGCCCAGGCTGTAGCCATCGGGCTGGGAGCGCGCCGTCTCGGCCGCGCCGATGCTGCCGCCGCCGCCGCCCTTGTTCTCGACCACCACGGGCTGGCCCAGGGCACGGCCCAGCGGCTCGGCGACGATGCGCGCGATCAGGTCGGTGGTGCCGCCGGCCGCGAAGGGCACGAGCAGCTTGATGGGCTTGGTGGGGTAGCCCTGGGCATGGGCTGCGCCCGAAAGCGCGAGGGCGCCGAGGATGCCGGCGAGCGCGATGCGGGAGGTGTGAGTCATGGTGTTGTCTCCTTGAATGGATGTTGTGGACGTTTGTTGTGAGGCACCGACGGGTGGGAGGGCGTGATTCTTTAGGACATTCGTATGGCGGTGCTTGGGCTGAGAAATGTGGAGGCGGTGCTGCGCGGCGCTGGCGATCAGACCACGCCGCGCGAGCGCAGCGCCTGGATGGCCATGGGCGCAATGCCCAGCTCGCCCAGCACTTCATCGGTGTGCTGGCCCAGGGATGGCGGTGCGCTGCGCAGCACGGGCGGGGTATCGCTCAGCCGCATGGGGCTGGCCACGCCGGCGATGCGCGAGATGCCGTCGCCGGCCTCGCGCGGCAGCTCGACGCGTATGCCGCGTGCGCGCACCTGCGGGTCGTCGAAGGCCTGGGCAATGGTGTTGATGGGGCCGCAGGGCACGGCCTTGTCTTCCAGCAGCGCAATCCATTCGGCCGTGCCGCGTGTCTTCATGAGGGGCACCATCCGCTCCAGCAGCGCCTGGCGATTGCGCACGCGCGCGGTGTTGGTGGCAAAGCGCTCGTCCTGCGCCCAGCCGGCTTCGCCGACGGCGGCGCAAAAGCGCGCGAACTGCCCGTCATTGCCAATGGCCAGCAGCACGTTGCCGTTGGCCGTGGCGAAGTCCTGGTAGGGCGCCAGGCTGGGGTGGATGTTGCCGGCGCGGCCCGGCGATTCGCCCGTGGCCAGAAAGCCGGCGGCCTGGTTGGCCAGCACGGCCATGCCCACGTCGAGCAGGGCCATGTCGATGTGCTGGCCCCGGCCCGAGGCCTGGCGTGCATGCAGCGCAGCCAGGATGGCATTGCTGGCATACAGGCCCGTGAACACGTCGATCACGGCCACGCCCACCTTGAGCGGGCCGCCTCCGGGCGCCTCGTCGGCATGGCCGGTGATGCTCATCAGCCCGCACATGGCCTGCACCATGAGGTCGTAGCCCGCGCGCTCGGCATACGGGCCGGTCTGGCCGAAACCCGTGACCGAGCAATAGATCAGGCGCGGGTTGAGCGCCTTGAGGCTTTCGTAGTCCAGCCCGTACTGCGCCAGGCCACCAACCTTGAAGTTCTCCACCAGCACATCGGCCCCGGCCGCCATCTGGCGAATCAGCTGCTGCCCATCGGGGGTGGACATGTCGATGGTGACCGAGCGCTTGTTCCGGTTGCAGGCCGTGAAATAGCTGGCCTCCTGCGTGGCCTGCCCATCGTCGCGCGGCAGGAACGGAGGACCCCAGTGGCGCGTGTCATCGCCGGCCACGGGCCGCTCGACCTTGATCACATCGGCACCCAGGTCGGCCAGCGTCTGCGTGCACCAGGGCCCGGCCAGCACGCGGGAAAGATCAAGCACCTTGATGCCAGCCAATGCGGCCGGCGCGGAGGATGTGGAGGACATGGAAAGACAGAAGTGCGGTCGTGCCGTCGTCGGCTGACCCTTGGTCATGCATCACCCGCTTCGCATGAAACGGGCGCGGCCCAAAGCGAGGGTGTCGTCCCCCTCCCTCGCGCAGCGAGTAGAGAGGCGCCGTGCAACGAGGGGGAAGCCGCGCAGCGGCTCAGGGGGAGCTTCAGTTCGAGAACGCTGCGATGCCGGTCTGAGCCCGGCCCAGGATCAGCGCATGCACATCGTGCGTGCCCTCGTAGGTGTTGACCACTTCCAGGTTGACCAGGTGGCGGGCCACGCCGAACTCGTCGCTGATGCCGTTGCCGCCCATCATGTCGCGCGCCATGCGGGCAATGTCCAGCGACTTGCCGCAGTTGTTGCGCTTGATCAGCGAGGTGATCTCGATCACGTTCTGGTGCTCGTCCTTCATGCGGCCCACGCGCAGCGCGGCCTGCAGGCCCAGGGTGATCTCGGTCTGCATGTCGGCCAGCTTCTTCTGGATCAGCTGGTTGGCAGCCAGGGGGCGGCCGAACTGCTTGCGGTCCAGCGTGTACTGGCGCGCCGTGTGCCAGCAGAACTCGGCTGCGCCCAGGGCGCCCCAGGCAATGCCGAAACGTGCGCTGTTCAGGCAGGTGAAGGGACCCTTGAGGCCGCGCACCTCAGGGAAGGCGTTTTCCTCGGGAACGAAGACGTCGTCCATCACGATCTCGCCCGTGATGGAGGCGCGCAGGCCCACCTTGCCGTGGATGGCCGGGGCCGACAGGCCCTTCATGCCCTTGTCCAGGATGAAGCCGCGGATCTCGCCCACATGGCCGTCCTCGGTCACTTCCTTGGCCCAGACCACGAACACGTCGGCCACGGGGCTGTTGGTGATCCACATCTTGTTGCCCTTGAGGCGGTAGCCGCCGTCCACCTTGTAGGCGCGGCTGGACATGCTGCCGGGGTCGGAGCCGTGGTCGGGTTCGGTCAGGCCGAAGCAGCCGATGAACTCGCCGCTGGCCAGCTTGGGCAGGTACCTGTTCTTCTGGTCTTCGGTGCCGAATTCATTGATGGGCACCATCACCAGCGAGCTTTGCACGCTGGCCATGGAGCGGTAGCCCGAGTCCACGCGCTCGATCTCGCGCGCCACCAGGCCGTAGCTGACGTAGTTCAGGCCCGCGCCGCCGTACTGCGTGGGGATGGTGGGGCCCAGCAGGCCCAGCTCGCCCATCTCGCGGAAGATGCTCACGTCGGACTTTTCGTGGCGGAACATCTCCAGCACGCGGGGGGCCAGCTTCTCCTGGCAGTAGGCATGGGCCGCGTCGCGGATCATGCGCTCGTCTTCGCTCAGTTGCTGGTCGAGCTGGAAGGGGTCATCCCATTGGAAGCTGTTGCGGGCCATGGCGTGGTTTCTCCAAAAAACAAAGAGGTCAAGGGCGGGGCGCTGCCATATGCCAAAGCCGGGCAGGCTGTGGCCATGGAGCGTTGTTGCGACGCATCTTAGAAGCGGGCCTGCGCGTGGCGCAAACGATGTTTGTTCATCCATGAATGCGTAAAACGCATGTATGAATGGGTTGTTGCGGGTTATTCCCTATGATGTGAGGCTCTGAAGTGCATTGAATTCATGAGATATGCGTAGAGCCCTGCCATCCACCCAAGCCCTTGCCTGCTTCGAGTCGGCCGCCCGCCACATCAGCTACACGCGTGCGGCGCAGGAGCTGTCGCTCACGCAAAGCGCGGTATCGCGCCAGATCATTGCGCTGGAGGAGTTCCTGGGCGTGCAGCTGTTCCGGCGCACGCGCCACGGCGTGCTGCTGACGGAGGCGGGCACGCAGTACGCCCAGCAGGTCTCGCGCTGGCTGCACGGCCTGGAGCGCGACACGCTGGACATCATGGCCCACCAGGGCGAAGGCGGCCCGCTCAACCTGGCGGCCGTGCCCACCTTCGCCACGCGCTGGCTGCTGCCGCGCCTGCCGCAGCTGGCGCGTGAGCATCCCGAGGTCACGGTGCATATCGACGTGCAGACGCGGCCCTTCCTGTTTGCCGATACCGTGTTCGACGCCGCGCTCTATGCAGGCACGCCCGAGCAGGTGGCGCGCTGGCCCGGTGTGCAGGCGCAATGGCTGATGGACGAAGAGGTGGTGCCCGTGTGCAGCCCGCAACTGCTGGCCACGGCCCAGGCACGCGAGCCGGGCCGCGCCTGGCTGCCCGTGGGGGCGGACATCGTGGCCCGGATGCCGCTGCTGCAGCAAAGCACGCGGCCCTACGGCTGGCAGCAGTGGTTCGATGCCATGGGCGTGGCCGCGCCGCGCGCGCTGGACGGCATGCGGCTGGAGCTGTTCTCCATGCTGGCCGTGGCGGCCAGCCAGGGCCTGGGCGTGGCGCTGATGCCGCCCATGCTGATCGAGCAGGAACTGGCGCGCGGCGACCTCATCGTTGCCTGCCCGCAGCCGCTGCGCGGCAACCGTGCCTACTACCTGGTCACGCCGGCCCTGGCTCCCGATGCGCAGCCCGCGCCCGCCCTGCGCGTGTTCTCTTCATGGCTGCAGCAGCGCGCCAGGGAGCACCGGCCTGCCTGAAAATTAAGCAGGCTTTGGATTGTTCAACGATGACAGTCACTTAACCGACTTATCCTTGCTGCTGGCGGCGCTTGTCCACAGGCTTGTGGGGGTGTCTCTGGGGAAAACCCGCAATCGCGCTCAAAACCAGGGCAGCACGGCCAGGCACAGCGGCATGACCACGGCCGTGGCCACGCCGTTCAGGCCCATGGCCAGAGCCGAGAAGGCGCCCATGGTCGGATTCACCTGCAGCGCGCGTGCCGTGCCAATGGCGTGGGCTGTAAGTCCCAGGGCAAAGCCCTGCACGGCCGGGTCATCGCTGCGCACCAGGCGGATCAGCAGCGGCGCCATCATCGTGCCCGCAATGCCGGTGATGGCCACGGCCACTGCCGCCAGCGAGGCCGGCCCGCCAAAGCGCTCGGCCATGGGCAGGGCGATGGGAATGGTGGCCGACTTGGGCGCCAGCGCCACCAGCGTCTGCACCGTGGCACCCAGGCTCCAGCCGATCAGCAGTGCCGACAGCAACGCCACCACGCAGCCCACGGCCAGCGCCACGCTGATGGGCAGCCACAGCGCGCGGATGCGCTCGCGCTGGGCGTACAGCGGAATTGCCAGCGCGACGGTGGCCGGGCCGATCAGCAGCCCCAGCAGCGAGACGCCGCTGCGGTAGCTGGCATAGGAGGTGCCCGTGGCCAGCAGCACGCCCACGATGACGACCACGGCCGTGAACACGGGAATCAGAAGCGGATGGTTGCCGCTTCTGCGGTACAGCGCCATGGCCGCCAGGTAGACGGCCATGGTCAGCACCAGCCAGGGCAGATGGGCGGTGGAGGCATTGCCGGACAGCGACTGCCAGGCGCTTTGCCAGTGGGTGGTGAGCGCGCTCATGCCTTGTCTCCCTGGCTGGCAGCCGCTTCGCGGGCGCGCTGGCGCTCCAGGCACCAGCGGAAGGTGAAGGCCGTGGCCAGGAAGGTAATGGCCGCACCCGCCACGCAGGCGATCACAAAGGGCTGCCATTCGCGCGACAGCCGGTCGAACTCCAGCATCACGCCTGCAATGACGGGAATGAACAGCAGCATCATGTTCTGCAGCAGCACGCCGGCTGCCTTCTCCAGCGACTCGGGCAGGCGGCCGTGCAGCAGCAGCGCCGCCAGCAGCAGCAGCGTGCCCACGAGCGCGCCCGGAAGCGGCAGCCCCGTGAGCTGGACGATGGCCTCCCCCAGCAACTGGAAGGCGAACAAGGCGGTGATGGCGTACAGCATGAAAACCTGAATTCCTGGGTCAGATGGGTGAGGGAGCGGCCAATGGGGCGGGTGCGGCAAGAATGTGGATCGCCCGATGTCAGGCCGGGGCCTGGCCCTGGCGCCTGTGGGACGCCGCCGCAAAGCGTGCAATCATCGCCCACAACTCGAAAAAAGGTGCGGCCACCGATTGCGCGGCTCCCGGGCCAAGGCTATGTTTGCATCCGTGCCCCCTGGAGTCCTGGGGCATGAGACTTTGAATAGCGAAGGAGTAGCGATGGCCGAAACCACATATCACGCACCCGTGTACGAGCCGACGGTGGATGAACTCGAAGTGCTCAAGAAGCTGGAGATGGGCGAGCCCGTGTCGCTGGAAAGCGCGGCGCGCGAGCATCTGTCCAAGAGGCTGCGCGAGCGTGGACTGGTCGAAGTGGACAGCAGCCATCAATGGCACATCACGGCGGCAGGGCGCGCGCAGATCCGCCGCACGGATGCCTGAGGCGAGGTGTGTCAGGCGCCTTCCGAATCGAGGGTTTTCCCTTGGATCTGGAGGTTGCCTGATTTGCAGGCAGCTTAGCCTGCGGCCAGTGAATGCAAGCACTTGGACGCCTCGTTCACTTGCTGTTCACTGATTATCCACAGGGTTGTTCAATGGATCTGTGGAGAAAGGAAGCCACCTCAGGGTGGCTTTTTTCATGGGCTTTTGCAGGCCCGAGCCGTGGGCGCACCGGGCTGGTGCCCGCGCTGGGCAAGGGCTGCATGACGGTGGTGCAAGTGGCAGTTTTCAGAGGGAAGGTGCTGAATTTGATGCAGGGCTGCAGCCCTGCCTGCGGGCTGGGATGGTGCTGCTTCAAGGAGGCTTCAGCATGGGCCAAGGTCCAGGCCTGGCAGGCCTTGAGAGGCGGTTGATGCCAAAGTTGTACACAGGTTGGGCCCTGTGCGGCGAAAAGCGCGCAGGCGTCATCCCGCCCAAGGCATGAGGACGCAGGATCGGTGCAGGCTGGAGGGCCTTGAAATGCAGTGCAGCCGTTGAACACGGCTGGATGCAAAGGGGCTTGAGGTTTGTGCGGACGCTGTGAAGACAGCGGCCGGAAAAGAAATAGCCGAAAAAGCAGGGGACTGCTTTTTCGGCTACGTAATCTCTGGTGCCCGGGGCCGGAATCGAACCGGCACGCCTTGCGGCGGGGGATTTTGAGTCCCCTGCGTCTACCAATTTCACCACCCGGGCTACTTAGCGCAGGGGCGAATTATGGCACAGTGTGAGGCTATGAAAATTTATCCGACCATCGAAGACGCCATCGGCCGCACGCCCCTGGTGGCATTGCAGCGCATCGGTGCGCAGTCTCGCCAGGAACGTGGCAACGTGGTGCTGGGCAAGCTGGAAGGCAACAACCCGGCCGGTTCGGTCAAGGACAGGCCGGCCCTGTCGATGATCCGCCGCGCCGAAGAGCGCGGCGACATCAAGCCCGGCGACACGCTGATCGAGGCCACCTCGGGCAATACCGGCATTGCGCTGGCCATGGCCGCCACGATCAAGGGCTACCGGATGGTGCTGATCATGCCCGAGGACCTGTCCATCGAGCGTGCCCAGACGATGAAGGCCTATGGCGCCGAGCTGATCCTCACGCCCAAGAGCGGCGGCATGGAATACGCGCGCGACCTGGCCGACCAGATGGTGGCCCAGGGCAAGGGCGTGGTGCTCGACCAGTTCGGCAACCCCGACAACCCGCGCATCCACTACGAGACCACAGGTCCCGAGCTGTGGGAGCAGACCGGCGGCGAGATCACGCATTTCGTGAGCGCCATGGGCACCACGGGCACGATCACCGGCGTGGCGAAGTTCCTCAAGGAAAAGAACCCGGCCATCCGCATCGTGGGCGCCCAGCCGGCCGAAGGATCGCGCATCCCCGGCATCCGCAAGTGGCCCGAGGAGTACATGCCCAAGATCTATGACGCCTCGCTGATCGACGAGACCGTGCTCGTCGGGCAAGACGATGCCGAGGACATGGCGCGCCGCCTGGCGCGCGAGGAAGGCATCTTTGCCGGCATCTCTGCGGCGGGCGCCTGCTGGGTGGCCCAGCAGATTGCCGAGCGCGAGAACAACGCCACCATCGTCTTCGTGGTCTGCGACCGCGGCGACCGCTATCTGTCCACGGGCGTCTTCCCCGCCTGACACAGCGACAGGCCCGCCACCCGGCGGGCCTTCCTGTTTGCATAGAGCCAGGACAGCAAAAAACCAGGAACAGCCCCATGCACTATGAAACCCGCTATTGCACGCACTGCGCAACGCCCCTGCAGTGGGTGATCCAGGCCGAGGACGGCGGCGATGTATCGCGCCTGCGCTGCCCCGAGTGCGGCTGGACGCACTGGAACAATCCCACGCCCGTGCTGGCCGCCATCGTGGAGCTGGACGGCAAGGTGCTGCTGGCGCGCAATGCGGCCTGGCCCGAGAAGGTCTTCGGCCTGATCACGGGCTTCATGGAAGCCGGCGAGTCGCCCGAGGAGGGCGTGGCACGCGAGGTGGCGGAGGAAACCGGCCTGCAGGCCGAGTCGCTGGAGCTGATCAGCGTGCACGAGTTCCTGCGCATGAACCAGGTGATCATCGCCTTCCATGTGCGCGCTAGCGGCCAGGTGCGGCTGTCGCCCGAGCTGCTCGAGTACCGCCTGCTGGAGCCCGAGAAAGTCCAGGCCTGGCCTTCGGGCACCGGCATGGCGCTGGCCAAGTGGCTGCGCAGCCGGGGGCATGATCCTGTGATCCGTGACTTCTGGAAGCGTGCCGAGCAGGCCCAGGAGGCTGAAGCGAGTCGCTCCGATGAAGACACTGCTGCCGGCCTCAGCCGCGATGCCGCCTAGAATCCCAGGCTCAAGAGGTGCATCCGATGGAAATTCACAAGGAAATCGACACGCGCGGGCTCAACTGCCCGCTGCCCATTCTCAAGGCCAAGAAGGCGCTGGCCGAACTGGACAGCGGCCAGCTGCTCAAGGTGGTGGCCACCGACACGGGCTCGCTGCGCGACTTCCAGGCCTTTGCCAAGCAGACCGGCAATGAACTGGTGGAGCAGCAGACCGTGGGTGCGGAGTTCATCCATATCCTGCGCCGGCGCTGAGCGGCTGCACGCGGTTCGCTCCAAAGAAAAAGGCCTGCTTTCGCAGGCCTTTTGCATGGGGCAGGGGCGGCTCTGAGGCCCGGCCTCAGATGCTCAGGCCCTGCAGATATTCGCGGAAGCTCGCGCCCACATCCTCGTGCTGCAGCGCCAGTTCCACCGTGGCCTGCAAAAAGCCTTCCTTGCTGCCGCAGTCGTAGCGCTTGCCCTGGTACTGGAAGGCGTAGACGGCTTCATGGGCCATCAGGCGTTCAATGGCGTCCGTCAGCTGGATCTCGCCGCCCACGCCCTTGGGCTGGTTGCGGATCTCCTCGAAGATGGCCGGTGTCAGCACGTAGCGGCCAGCCACGCCCATGCGCGAGGGGGCCTTCTCGGGCGCAGGCTTTTCCACGATCTTCTCGATGCGCATCAGCGAACCGCCGGCCGGCTCGCCAGCCACGATGCCATAGCGCTTGGTCTGCTCCAGCGGCACTTCCTGCACGGCCAGCAGGGAGCGGCCCTGCTTGTGGAAGGCCGATGTCATCTGCGCCATCACGCCGGGGCCGCCGGGCTCGCCCACCATCAGGTCGTCGGCCAGCAGCACGGCAAAGGGCTCGTTGCCCACCAGCGGCTCGGCGCACAGCACGGCATGGCCCAGGCCCAGCGAGCGCGGCTGGCGCACGAACAGGCAGTTCATGTCGGCGGGGCTGATGCTGCGCACCAGCTCCAGCATGGCCTGCTTGCCGGCGTTCTCCAGCTCGTTTTCCAGCTCGTAGGCGGTGTCGAAATGGTCCTCGATGGCGCGCTTGCTGCGGCCGGTGACGAAGATCATGTCGCGGATGCCGGCCTCGTAGGCCTCTTCCACGGCGTACTGGATCAGCGGCTTGTCCACCACGGGCAGCATCTCCTTGGGAGAGGCCTTGGTGGCGGGCAGAAAGCGCGTGCCGAGCCCGGCAACGGGAAACACGGCTTTGCGGACACGGGTCTGATTACTCATGAAAATCTTGGGATTCAGGTGATGGAAAAAGCGTGCGGCTTTGCGTCTTCTTCGCTAAGTGTCTCAGCTTTCATTGTGCGACTTGATGCCCTCGGACGATGAAACTGGCGCAGCCCAAGATCAGGGACACCGAGGAAGGGCCGCCCCGCGCCGAGGGTGTCGTCCCCCTCCCGCGAAGCGAGAGAGGGGGAAGCGGCACAGCCGCTCAGGGGGAGATTCCATGTCAACCCAGGCGGGCGAGTTGTTCCTGGATGCGGATCAGCGTGGCGCCGAAATCGGCCACGCGCTTCTTTTCCTGGTCGATGACGGCCGGGGGCGCCTTGGCCACGAAGGCCTCGTTGCCCAGCTTGGCATTGGCCTTGGTGATCTCGCCTTCCAGGCGTGCGGCTTCCTTGGACAGGCGGGCCTTTTCGGCGGCCACGTCGATCTCCACGAACAGCGCCAGGCGCGCCTCGCCCACCACGCAGACCGGCGCGGCCTGGGCGGCCTCGGCCCAGGCGGCTTCGTCGTCGAACACCTTGACCTCGCTGAGCTTGGCCAGGTTTTGCAGCACGGCGGCATTGGTGCGCAGGAACTGTGCCTCGTCGGCCGAGCTGGCCACGGCCAGCAGCGGCAGGCGCTGTGCGGGCGACACGCCCATCTCGCCGCGCAGCGTGCGGCAGGCGTCGATCATCTGCTTGATGCGGCCCACGTAGGCGATGGCGGCCTCGTCGATCTTCTCGGGCTGGGCCTCGGGGTAGCGGGCCACGGCCACGGACTCGCCGGGCAGGCCGGCGACCGGGGCGACCTTCTGCCACAGGGCTTCGGTCACGAACGGGATGATGGGGTGGGCCAGGCGCAGGATGGCCTCCAGCGTGCGGATCAGCGTGCGGCGCGTGGCGCGCTGCTGGGCCTCGTTGCCGGTCTGGATCTGCACCTTGGCGATTTCCAGGTACCAGTCGCAGAACTCGTTCCAGACGAAGTCATACAGCGCGTTGGCCACGTTGTCCAGGCGGAATTCGGCAAAGCCCTTGGCCACTTCGGCCTCGACCTTCTGCAGCTGCGAGGCGATCCAGCGGTCGGGCTGGCTGAACTGCATGTAGCCCGCGAACTCGCCGCCGGCCTGGCATTGCTCCTTGGTGTGGGGCAGCAGGCCGCAGTCATGGCCTTCGCAGTTCATCAGCACGAAGCGGCTGGCATTCCACAGCTTGTTGCAGAAGTTGCGGTAGCCCTCGCAGCGCTTGCTGTCGAAGTTGATGGAGCGGCCCAGCGAGGCCAGGGCCGCGAAGGTGAAGCGCAGCGCGTCGGCACCGTAGGCGGGAATGCCCTCGGGGAATTCCTTTTGCGTGTTCTTGCGTACCTGGGGCGCGGTCTCGGGGCGGCGCAGGCCCTGCGTGCGCTTGTTCAGCAGGGTGTCCAGGTCAATGCCGTCGATCAGGTCCACGGGGTCGAGCACGTTGCCCTCGGACTTGCTCATCTTCTTGCCCTGGGCGTCACGCACCAGGCCATGCATGTAGACATGGCGGAAGGGCACGCGGCCCGTGAAGTGCGTGGTCATCATGATCATCCGGGCGACCCAGAAGAAGATGATGTCGTAGCCCGTGACCAGCACCGAGCTGGGCAGGTAGAGGTTGTAGTCATCGTCGGCCGCCTCGGTCTGGTTCGGCCAGCCCATGGTGGAGAACGGCACCAGGGCCGAGGAGTACCAGGTGTCCAGCACGTCCTCGTCGCGGGTGAGCGTCTTGCCGGGGGCCTGGGCGCGGGCTTCTTCCTCGGTGCGGGCCACGTAGACCTTGCCGTCCTCGTCGTACCAGGCGGGAATCTGGTGGCCCCACCACAGCTGGCGCGAGATGCACCAGTCCTGGATGTTGTTCATCCACTGGTTGTAGGTGTTGACCCAGTTCTCGGGCACGAACTGCACCTGGCCGCTGGAGACGGCATCGATGGCCTTCTGCGCGATGGACTTGCCCGTGGCATCGCCTTCGCCGACCTTGTTCATGGCCACGAACCACTGGTCGGTCAGCATGGGCTCGATCACCTGGCCCGTGCGCGTGCAGATGGGCACCATGAGCTTGTGCTTCTTGGTCTCGACCAGCAGGCCGGCCGCGTCCAGGTCGGCCACGATGGCCTTGCGCGCCACGAAGCGGTCCATGCCGCGGTACTTCTCGGGCGCCTCGTCGTTGATGGTGGCCGTCAGCGTCAGCACGCAGATCATCGGCAGGCCGTGGCGCTGGCCCACGGCGTAGTCGTTGTTGTCATGCGCAGGCGTGACCTTGACCACGCCCGTGCCGAACTCGCGGTCCACGTAGTCGTCGGCAATGATGGGGATCTCGCGGCCCACCAGGGGCAGGATCACGGTCTTGCCGATCAGCGTCTGATAGCGCTCGTCCTCGGGATGCACCATCAGGGCTGCGTCGCCCAGCATGGTTTCCGGGCGCGTGGTGGCCACCACGAGCTGGCCCGAGCCGTCGGCCAGCGGGTAGGCGATGTGCCACAGCGAGCCGTCCTTTTCCTCGTTCTCGACCTCGAGGTCGGAGACGGCGGACATCAGCTTGGGGTCCCAGTTCACCAGGCGCTTGCCGCGGTAGATCAGGCCCTGCTGGTACAGGCGCACGAAGGTCTCGTTGACGATGGACGACAGCTTGTCGTCCATGGTGAAGTACTCGCGGCTCCAGTCCACGCTGTCGCCCATGCGGCGCATCTGGCCGGTGATGGTGTTGCCGCTCTGGTTCTTCCACTCCCAGACCTTGCTCACGAAGTTCTTGCGCGCCTCGGGAGGCGTCGCGCCCATGTCGTGGCGGCTGGCGATGCCCTGTTCCTGCAGCTGGCGCTCCACCACGATCTGGGTGGCGATGCCCGCGTGGTCGGTGCCGGGCACCCAGACCGTGTTGTGGCCCTTCATGCGGTGGTAGCGCGTGAGGCTGTCCATGATGGTCTGGTTGAACGCATGGCCCATGTGCAGCGTGCCCGTCACATTGGGTGGCGGCAGCTGGACGGAGAACGATGGCTGGGATGCATCTGCCTGGCCCGTGCCGCGCACGCCGGCTGCGCCGTAGCCGCGCTTTTCCCATTCAGGGCCCCATTGGGCCTCGATGGCGGCGGGTTCAAACGATTTGGACAGGCTGTCGAGGCCTGGCTGGGCAATGGTGTCGCTCATGGCTTGCTTGCGGGGAATTGTGCGAATGGCGTTTGGCAAATGAAAACGGCATCCGTTGAAGGGATGCCGTCTGCATATGCGAAATGGATGACGGTTTGACGGGGATTCTACCGACCCCGTCCGCCTGCCTGTTCGCCGGGTTTTATTCAGGCCGCTGCGTCGGGGACGAACTCGGGCCGGTCGTTGCTCTGGGGCTTGAGCGGCTGGGCGGCCTTGCCTTCGGCGCGTTCCTTGCGCCATTGCTCCTTGCGTGCCGTCCACTCGTTCAGGCGGGCGTGGGCGGTGGTGCTTTCGCGCGCCATCTGCACTTCGTCGGCCAGCTGGGCCGACAGCTCCAGGCGGATGCCGTTGGGATCGAAGAAATAGATGCTCTTGAAGATGTGGTGGTCGGTCACGCCCAGCACCTCGATGCCGTGCGCCACCAAGCGGGCCTTGGTGTTCTCCAGTTCCTCGACGGTGTCCACGCGGAAGGCGATGTGGTTGATCCACAGCGGCGTGTTGGGCGAGGGCAGGGCCTTTTCGTCATCGCCGATGTCGAAGAAGGCGATGAACGACCCATCCTTCAGGCGAAAGAAGAAGTGCGTGTAGGGGCAGTACTCGCCCGTGCTGGGCACGTAGTCGCTCTGGATGATGTGATAGAGCGGCAGGCCCAGGATGTCCTCGTAGAAGTGGCGGGTCTCCTCGGCATCGCGGGCCTTGTAGGCGTAGTGGTGCAGCTGCTGCACGGCGGCGGGCGGTGGCAGCGTGGACAGGTCAGGACGGGCGCTTGTGTTCATCGAATGTCTCCTTGGTGGATGTTTTGATTCTACTATTCGTAATCAATTTACCTAAATGAAATGTTGCGATGGATGCAGGGATATGCGCGCTACGGTGTTTGGTTCACCTGCGGTGCCGAGTTGCCGGCAGCACTTGACCTTCAAGTAACTTCACGCTTTCTCATGGAGGTCCGTGCCCCTGCCTGCCATGGACGCCATCGGTGCAGCGGCCCTCTGTTCACAACCGTTTTCAAGTCAAGGAATCTCATGAGCGACAGCCATCAGCACGGCGACGTGCGTGCCCTGCCGGAATCCCGCCTCTGGTTTGCCTTCGGATTGACCGGCACCTTCATGGTGGTGGAAATCATCGGCGGCATGGTCACGGGCAGCCTGGCCCTGATCTCCGACGCCATGCACATGCTGACCGATGCGATGGCGCTGCTGCTGGCACTGGTGGCCATACGCGCCGGCCGCAAGGCAGCCGACCTGCTGCGCACCTACGGCTATGCGCGCTTCGAGATCCTGGCCGCCGCCGTCAACGCGCTGGTGCTGCTGGGCGTGGCCTTCTACATCCTGTATGAGGCCTACCGCCGGCTGTCGGCGCCTGCAGAAATCCAGTCCCTGGGCATGATGGCGGTGGCGGCCGTGGGGCTGGTGATCAACCTGCTCTCGATGCGCCTGCTGTCGGGTGGCAAGGATGAGAGCCTGAACGTGAAGGGCGCGTACCTGGAGGTATGGGCGGACATGCTGGGCTCGGTCGGCGTGCTCGCCGGTGCCGCGCTGATCTGGCTGACGGGCTGGCGGTGGATCGACTCGGCGGTGGCCGTGGGCATCGGCTTCATGGTGTTTCCGCGGACCTGGACCCTGCTGCGCGAGTGCATCAACATCCTGCTGGAAGGCGTGCCCTCGGGGATGAGCCTGCAGGCGGTGCGCGAGACGATTTCGGGCACGGCGGGCGTGGCAGCGATCCACGATGTCCACCTGTGGGCGGTCACGCAGAGCAAGCCCATGCTGACCGGCCATGTGGTGCTGCTGCCCGGCGCGGACGGCGAGCAGGTGCGCCGCGATATCGAAGACAGGCTGCAGGCCGGCTTCGACCTGCACCATACGACGCTGCAGATGGAGAGCGAGGACCGCTCCCCTGCAGAGCACATCCACTAGGATGCCCAGTCTTCATGGACCACACCCGGAGTGCACCGATGCTTGAGCTTCGACCCAACTGCGAATGCTGCGACAAGGACCTGCCGCCAGAGTCTGCCGAGGCTCGCATCTGCACCTTCGAGTGCACGTTCTGTGCCGGCTGTGCGGATCATGTGCTGCACGGCGCCTGCCCCAACTGCGGTGGCGAGCTGGTGGCCAGGCCGCGCCGGCCGGCGGACAGGCTGGAGCGGTATCCGGCCTCTACGAAGCGGGTGCTCAAGGCCGGCGGCTGCGCTGTACGGGCCTGATCCGGCGCGGAGCCATCGATTGCAGTACCAGTACCACGATGGACTGCTGGAGCAGGTGCGCCTGGATGTGGCGGCCCGGAGCGTGGAACTGTGCTTCTTTCTCTATGCCGTGTTCGACAGGCCGCAGGCCAGGGTAGCCATCCGCCTTGAACGGATCGTCAACTTTCCTGCCGTGCAGGCGTACTTTGCCGACGTCCAGCGCGACGCAGCCGCAGAGATGGATGACTGCCTGGACCGCTGCGAAGTGCTGCAGCGGGATACGAAGAGGCCTTCGTCAGCAATGGCGCAGCATCTGTTCTTGCAGCTGTCCCACTATGGGCGGCTGAAAATCCACTGCGAATCCGTTGTCGAGGAGTTTGTTCCAGAGCCGTAGCGGACCGCTGCGGGTTTATGCCGTGAAGACGGGACGCCTGCGGCCACGGAACGCAGCCTCCACTACCAGCACGGCTGCAAAACCCATCACATAGGCCAGCACATCCCACCAGTCGGCCGTGCTGCCCAGCACGATGCGCAAAGCGCGGTTGGGAATGTGCAACTGGAAGGTCGATGCCAGGAACTGGCCCAGCTCCACCAGCAGGCCCACGCACAGTGCGGCCGATGCCAGCGGCAGCACGCGCGCGGCGATCACGGTCTTGAACACGGCATAGACCCAGGCCACGGCCATCACGTCGCCGAAGAAGCTGCGCAACCAGCCCCAGCGTGCGCCGACGGTGGCCAGCAGCACGAGCAAGACAAACAGGGCCACCGCCCACGCCAGGGAAACAGGATCAAAACGCCATCGCATGGCCGCCATCATCGGGCCAAAAGCGGGTCCGGTCAGCGAGCCGGGTGCGCAGTGCCTTGCGCAGCGGTGGCCAGCGGGTGCGCTATGCCGCCGTCGCCGTAGCTGCCCACCACCTGGGCGATCACCACCTGGTAGCCCTTGAGCCAGCGCGCCTGCTGCTGCTTGGCTTCGAGGTGCGCAGGGTGGCGCATCAGTTGCTGCAGCGCCTCCCAGGTCTGCCAGTAGTAGACGTTGGATACCAGGCCTGTGGCGGGGTTCTCCCAGGCCTCTTCGCCCAGGTAGCCGGGGATGGCGCGGGCGATCTCGGCGATCCGGCCGTCAAGGGCATGGAACTGCGCGTCGTATTCGCCCGGCGCGAAGGTGAAGGTGGATGTGTACATCGGTGGTTGGCAATCTGTGTGAGGGCGGCTGGCGCTAGAGGCGCGGCGCCGCATCCATGGCACCGGCCAGCGGCTCCTGTCCGCGCTCGCGCAGCGCGCCGATGGCGCCTTCCAGGTCGCGGGCCTGCCGGTTCTGGCTGAGCTTGGCCTTGCCCTCCAGGCGGGTGATGCGGATCTGCAGGCCGACGATGGCCTGCAGCATGCCGTCGATGAATTCACGCGGCGAGTCGGACATCTTCCAGGGCTGGGCCTGCGATGCCTCATGGACCCGCGTGAGCCGCCCGACCAGGCCGCGCACGAATTTCTCGTCGTCATGGATGCTTATTTGCCCGTGCACATGCACGGCCTCGTAGTTCCAGGTGGGCACCAGGCGGTGCGTCTCGTGCTTGCTTGGATACCAGCTGGGCGAGATATAGCCTTCGGCACCACGGAAGACGACCAGCACCTCGGCGCCGTCGCGGCACTGCTGCCAGATGGGATTGGCGCGGGCCACATGGGCGCTCAGCGTGCCCATCTCCCCTGGGTCCGCATCCAGCAGGAACGGCAGATGGTTGGCGTCCAGCACGCCGTTGGCCTGGGTGACGAGCGTGCCCAGGGGGTGGCTGCGGATCAGGCCGTGCAGGCTGTCGGAATCGGTGAGGGAGAAATGGGCGGGCGTGTACATGGAGCTTGGTGCAACGGTGGACCGGCATCGGGGGAAACAGGACTATCCACCATCCCTGGCACAATGAAAAATCCAGTTTCGTGATTTTTTGGAAGACCAGTTGAAGTCCCATTTCGCCGCCGATACCGGGGCTGCGCCCAGCGCCCGCCGCATCCACGAATGGCTGAAATCACAGGTGGCCGACGGCAGCCTGGCCGTGGGCGCACGCCTGCCCTCCACCCGCGCCCTGGCGCTGGACCTGGGCGTGTCGCGCACCACCGTCACGGCCGCCTACGAGCAGCTTGCGGCCGAAGGCTATCTGGAGACTGCTCCAGGCAGCAGGGCGCGCGTGGCGGCTGGCGCGGCGCAGCGCAGCCGTGCGCGCAGCATGCCGGCAGCGGCCCTGCAGCATGGCCGTCCCCGGCTGTCTTCCTATGGGCAGCGGGTGGATGCGCTGGCGTCAGCCCTGCCACCGGCAGCAGGCGATGGTGGGCCGGCCCCGATCGACTTTCTCTACGGCGCCCTGGCCTTTGACGACTTTCCCACGCTGGCCTGGCGGCGCGCCTACAACCGCGCCATCGTGCAGCGCCAGTCTTCCCTGTCCTACGACGCGCCCGAAGGCGAGCTGGCGCTGCGCATGGCGCTGCAAGGCTATCTGCGCCGGGCGCGGGGGCTTGCCTGTTCGGCCGATCAGATCGTGGTGGTGCAGGGTTCGCAGCAGGCCATCGACCTGTGCGCGCGCGTGCTGGTCGATCCGGGCGAGACCGTGCTGATGGAAGAGCCCTGCTACCTGATGGCGCGCCGCGTGTTCGAGGCCCAGGGCGCATGCCTGCAGGAAATGGCCGTCGATGAACAGGGCCTGGATACCTCGGCGCTGGCCGGGCGCCAGGCGCGGCTGGCCTATGTCACGCCCTCGCACCAGTTTCCGCTGGGCGGCGTGCTGCCCATAGGCCGCAGGCAGCAACTGCTGGCCTGGGCGCGCGCCACGGGTGCCTGGATTCTGGAGGACGACTACGACGGCGAATTCCGCTACGGGCTGCGCCCCATCGACGCCCTGCAGTCCATTGACGAGGTGGGCTGCGTCATCCATGTCGGCACTTTCTCCAAGGCCTTGTCGCCGCAGATGCGCATGGGCTACCTGGTGCTGCCGCCGTCCCTGGTGCCCGTGTTCCGGGAAGCCCGGCGGCTGGCCGACCGGCATGCACCGCGCCTGGACCAGCTGGTGCTGGCCGCGCTGATCGACGACGGCAGCTACGAGCGCCATGTGCGCGCTGCCCGCCGTCGCAACGAAGGCCGGCGGGCGGCATTGCTGCAGGCGCTGGAGCGGCACCTGCCGGGCGCGGTGCAGGTCGAAGGCTCGGCCTCCGGCCTGCATGTGGTGGCCTGGGTGCCTGCCGTGCATCAGCGCGATGAGATTGCCCTGGTGCGGCTGGCGCGAGAGCGTGGCGTGGGCGTTCGCCCCATCTCGCCGCTCTATGCGGCCGGTGATGCCCATCGCCGCCAGTCCTGCGCCGGGCTGGTCCTGGGTTATTCGAGCCTGCAGCCGCAGGCCATCGAGCAAGGGGTGCGCAGGCTGGCAGGTGTTGTGCGGGATGGACAGAAAAAAGGCGGGGCCTTCGAGGCCCCGCCTTGCCGACGCTGAGGTTTCCGGGTGTTGCCGCAGCGCCTGCAATCAGGTGGCGCTGCAGAGAATGAGCGTGGAACTCACGCTGCCAGCGGGCTTCCCGCCTGTGCCCGCATAGCCGTTGGGCAGCGTCGTCGAGCCATTCAGCGTGAAGGCGACGCTGATGGACAGCGTGGTTCTGAACGCGATCGTGGCCCCTGCCGGCAGTGCCGAGGTCAGGGTGACCTGGCGGGAGGTTGCGGAAAGTACCGACACGCTGGCTGTGCCTCCCGTCACACTGAACACACCGATGTTGGCAACTCCCGAACCGGTGATGGTCACCGTGGTGCCGACGGGAAGCGGCGCAGAGCCTGCCGTGAGGGTGAAGCCGGGGCCAAGGACGCCAAGCACACCACAGCTGCCATCGAGGTGGTAGGCGCCAATGTCGATGGAACCCGAGACCGTGATCGACAAGGCTGCGGTGTCGGTGTTGCTGCCCTGGATGGTGACATTGGTCGGCCCCTCGTCCGCACCTGCGGTGAAGGTCACCGTGCAGGTCCCCCCGGCCGGCAGCGACAGCCCGCAGGTGTTGCCGGAAACGGACAGCCCACTGCCGCCGGGGATGGTGGCGCCGATGCCGGTGGCGGCATTCGATCCCGTGTTGGTGATGGTCACGGAGCCTGTGCCGCCAGAAGCAATCGTCAGAGTTGGTGCAGAGATCCCCAGCGTGGTCGTGGTGCTGGGCGCCGTCACGGTGAACTGCACGGACGTTGCCGGGGTATTGCTGCCAGCGAAGCTGATGGCCGTCGGACCTTCCGGCGTGGCTCCAGTCAGCGTGATCGTGCAATTGGCCCCCGCTGCCAGCGATGAACCACAGGTGTTGGCCGACACCGTGATGCCGCTGCCTGCCGGAATCGTGGCCTGAACGTCGAGCGCAGGGGCCCCACCGTTGTTGGTGATGGTCACCCAGCCCGTTGCCCCTGTGTTGAACGACACGGGCGTGGTGGACATACCCAGCGTGGTCGGCGTGACGGGCGCCGTCACCGTGACCGGCACGGTCGTGGCCAGCGTATTGCTGCCGCCGAAGCTGATGGCCGTGGGGCCTTCGGCGGCGGCCGCAGTCAGGGTGATGCCGCAGCTGGCCAAAGAGGCGAGTGCGGCACCGCACGTGTTCGACTGCACGGTGATTCCGCTACCGGCCGGCGCCGTGGCGGTCACGTTGAAGGCCGCAGAAGCGCCGGTGTTGCTGATAAGGACCGTTGTCGAACCGCCCGCAGCGAACGACAGCGGAGCGCCGGGTATCGAGAGCGTGGCGGTGGGAACGGGCACCGTCACCGTGACCTGCACGGTCGTGGTGGGCGTGTTGCTGCCGCCAAAGCTGACCGCGGTCGGGCCTTCTGCGGCCGCAGCCGTCAGCGTGATCGTGCAGTCGGCCCCGGGGGGCAGGGAGATAGGGCAGGTGCTGGACGCCACCGTGATGCCGCTGCCGACCGGAATGGTGGCTTGCACGTTGAACGCCGGTGCGGACCCGTTGTTGGTGATGGTCACCGTGCCCGCTCCGCTGGTGCCAAACGACACGGGTGCGGCGGGAATGTCCAGCGTGGTCGGCGTGACGGGGGCCGTCACCGTGACCTGCACCGTCGTCGCCGGTGTGTTGGTGCCGCCGAAGCTGATGGCGGTCGGACCTTCGGCCGCAGTGGCCGTCAGCGTGATCGTGCAGCTGGCAGCGGGGGCCAGGATGGCGGGGCAGGTGGTGTTGGACACCGCGATGCCGCTGCCGGCCGGAATGGTGGCCTGCACATTGAACGCGGGTGCAGTTCCGTTGTTGACGATGGTGATCGCGCCTGCGCCGCTGGTGCCGAACGACAGGGGGGTCGTGGGAATGTTCAGCGTGGTGGGTGCGACGGGGGCTGTCACCGTGATCGGCACGGTCGTGGCCGGCGTGTTGCTGCCGCCGAAGCTGATGGCGGTCGGACCTTCGGCCGCAGCGGCCGTCAGCGTGATCGTGCAGCTGGCAGCGGGGGCCAGGATGGCGGCGCAGGTGGAGTTGGACACCGTGATGCCGCTGCCGGCCGGAATGTTGGCCTGTACGTTGAACGCGGGTGCGCTTCCACCGTTGTTGATGGTCACCGAGCCTGCACCGCCAGTGCCGAAGGAGACGGGGGTGGTGGGAATGTTCAGCGTAGTCGGCGTGACGGGGACAGTCACTGTCACAGGCACGGCCGTGGCCGGCGTGTTGCTGCCGCCAACGCTGATGTTCGTGGGGCCTTCCGGTCCTGCCGCCGTCAGTGTGATGGTGCAGCTTGCGCCCACCGGCAGTGACGCCGGGCAGGTGGAGGAGGCCACCATGATGCCGCTGCCGACCGGAATGATGGCCCGCAGGTTGAACGCGGGCGCCGTTCCGTTGTTGGTGATGGTCACCGAGCCTGCGCCGTAGGCGCCGAACAGCACGGGTGCAGGGGGAACGGTAGGCGCGGTTGGCGCGACGGGTGCGGTGACCGTGACCTGTGCGGTAGCGGCGGGCGCATTGCTGCCGCCGAAGCCGATGTTGGTCGGGCCCTCGGCCGAAGGGGCAGTCAACGTGATCGTGCAATTGGCCGAGGGAGCCAAGATGGCGGCGCAGGTGGTGTTGGACACCGTGATGCCACTGCCCGCCGGAATGCTGGCCTGCACATTGAACGCAGGTGCGCTGCCGCTGTTGGTGATGGTCACCGAGCCAGCACCGTTCGCTCCGAAGGACAGGGACGCCGAGGGAATGGTCAGCGTGGCGGGCAGGACGGCAGTCGTCACCGTGACGGGCACGGACGTGGAAGCCGTGTTGCTGCCGCCGAAGCCGATGGGGGTCGGGCCTTCCGCCGAGGGGGCTGTCAGCGTGATCGTGCAGCTGGCCGAGGGAGCCAGGATGGCGGAGCAGGTGGTGTTGGACACCGTGATGCCACTGCCCCCTGGAATGCCGGCCTGCACATTGAGCGCAGGTGCGCTGCCGCTGTTGGTGATGGTCACCGAGCCGGCGCCGCCCGCTCCGAAGGACACGGACGTCGCAGGAATGTTCAGCGTGGTGGGCGTGCCGGTTGCCGACACCGTGACCGGCACGGAAGTGGACGCCGTATTGCTGCCGCCGAAGCCGATGGCGGTCGGACCTTCCGCCGAGGGCGCGGTCAACGTGATCGTGCAGTTGGCAGAGGGTGCCAGGGCGGCAGGGCAGGTGGTGTTGGACACCGTGATGCCACTGCCCGCAGGAATGCTGGCCTGCACATTGAGCGCATTTGCGCCGCCGCTGTTGGTGATGGTCGCCGATCCCGTGCTGCCCGCCGCAAACGACAGCGGCGTGGCGGGAATGCTCAGCGTGGTTGTGGGGGCCGGGCCACCTGTCACGGTGACCGGGGTGGTGGTGGCTGCGGCGTTGCTGCTGGCAATGCTGACCGTGGTCGGGCCTTCCGCCGCGGGTGCCGTCAGGGTGATGGCGCAGCTGGAGCCCGCAGGCAGCGTTGCCGCGCAGCTGTTGGAGGAGATGGTGATGCCGCTGCCTGCGGGAATGGTGGCCTGCACATTGAGCGCTGCCGAGCCGCCGCTGTTGCTGACGTTCACCGTGCCGGTGCTGCCTGCGGCAAATGACAGGCCGGCGCCGGGAACGCTGAGCGTGGTGGGGCTGGCGCCGGCCGTGGCCTGGGCTGCCTCGGCGCGGCAAATGGTTTCCACATTCACCCGGCATGTGCCATTGGGCGCAATGGTGTTGCCCACGGCGCAAAGAGGCGGGGGCGATGCGGGCGGTGCCCCTGGCGGCATGAGATGGGTGAAGCCCGAGGGAAAACACTGATTCAAATTCGGTGGCTGAATGGCGGTGATTTTGAGTGCCACACCGGAATCATTGGTGAAATCTTCTGCAGAAAATCCATTGATATTGCCGCCATTGACAATTTGCGCAACGAGCAATGGCCGTGTCTCACCCGCCGGGTTGGTAAAGCTGCCCGTCAATTGGGCACGCAGATCGGGGCTGTGCCACAGCGTGGCGCACACGATGGCGCTGGTGCACAGCGCCATGAAGAGCGCCCGGTGCTGCCGGTTGCGCAGCACCAGCCAGGCGGCCATGGCCAGCCCTATGGCAAGGGCCAACAGACTCCAAGGGTTGTCCACCGGAATCGCGGTTGCCGCGACGGCGGCAGCCGGAGCGACCGTGATGCTTTGGGCATTGGCGGCCATTGGGAATGAATGGGCGGCAATGGCGGCGACAACGGCGGGGGCAATGGAGATCTGCTTCATGGGTGAATGCCAGGGAGTGATCGGAAAATGAAATTTAAAGTAAGTTTTTTGGAGTATGTCTATTTGTATCTATCGATATCGAGGAATCGTTATGCTGCGGCTTCTCAATGACCGTGAAATCGCTATCAATTTGATGCATTTGCAAAGGCCGCCAATGTGCTCGCTGTGCCTCTGTGGAGCAGGTGCGAATGGAGAGCATTGGCAAGGTCTTTTCCGGGAATTCAGAAAAGGCAAAAAAAAAGCCCGTGACCGGCTTGCGGATCACGGGCTTTGGGCGGCAGCGCCCTGAAAGGCACTGCGGCGAATGCGGTTTTACTGCTGCTTGACCGCTTCGATGGACATCACCAGGCGCACTTGCTTGGGGAAGCCATAGTCCACGCCGTAGTTCACACCGAAGGCGGTGCGGTCGATCACGGCTTCGAAGTCGCCGCCGCAGGTCTCACGCTTTTGCAGCATGGCGTTGGGGTAGCAGGTGAACTTGTTGGCCTTGATGGTCACGGGCTGGGTCTTGTCCAGGATGGTCAGGTGGCCGGTGACTTCCTTGAGCTTGTCGCCGTCGAAGACGAACTTGTCGGAGACGAACTTGGCCTGGGGGAACTTGGCCACGTTGAAGATGTCGGCGCTCTTGAGGTGCTTGTCGAAGGCGGCGGTGCCCGAGCTCAGCGATTCCATTTCCAGCACGACTTCGACCTTGCCGGCCTTGGCGTCACGGTCGAATTCCACGGTGCCGCTCTTCTTGTCGAAGCGCACGCGGTTGGTCGAGGCGCCGTTGTGGTCGATCTCGAACGTGGCGAAGGTGTGCGTCGGGTCGATGGCGTAGGTTGCGGGAGCAGCCTGGACAGCGGTGGCAAACAGGCCGGCAATGGCCAGGGCAAACACGGAAGTGCGCATGAAAGAACTCCTAGGTTGGGGTTGCACGAAACGGGAAAGAAAATGGCCGATCTTGGGCAGGGACGCGGCTTACAGCTTGCCCACGCCGGTCAGTGCCAGCTTGAACTGCACCTGCACCTCGTCGGCCACCATGGAGGTATCGCCCCACTCGCCTTCGCCGATCTTGAATTGCAGGCGCTTGAGCGGCAGCGTGCCGGTGGCCGTGGTCGTGGTGCCGGACTGGGCCAGTTGCACGGGAATGCTCACGTTCTGGACCTGGCCCTTGATGCTGAGCTTGCCGTCCACCTGGTACTTGCCGCCGCCCAGCGCCTTGACGGCGGTGGAGTCGAACACGGCCTGCGGGAATTTGGCGACGTTGAACCAGTCCGCCTTGGGCAGTTCGGCGTCGGTTTCCTTGGCGCCCATGGTGGCGCTGCCGGTGTCCACGGTGAAGCGGATCTTGCTGGTGTCGGGCTTGGCCGTGTCGAACTGGACCTGGGCATCAAACTTCTTGAAGTGGCCCTGCAGGGGCACGCCCATCTGCTTGGCCGTGAAGTTCACGGCGCTCTGGGCGGGGACGAGCTTTTGCTCGGCCAGTGCCGCTTGGGAAGCCAGGGCCGCAGCGGCCAGGGCGATGGTGGTCAGCGTGGAGGAAAAGCGCATGGCGAAACTCCTAGGGGTCGGGAAAATCCGGTCAGGGGGTGGCTGGGGCCGGATGGACACCGACCCTGGCTGGCGAGAGGTTGGCGAAAGGTTTAGGCGCGGCCCGGCAGCATGCGGGAGATCAGGCCGTCGCGGTCGATGAACTGGTGCTTGAGGGCGGCGCCCACATGCATGGCAATCAGCACGACCAGGGCCCAGGCCGCCCAGCCGTGCAGGGGCTTGAGGGTTTCCGCCAGTTCGGGGCTGGCGCTCACGAAGTCAGGCAGGGGCAGCATGCCGAGGAAGACGATGGGAAAGCCGGCCGCCGAGCTGTAGGCCCAGCCCAGCAGGGGCACGGCGAAGAACAGCAGGTACATGGCGTGGTGGGTGCCGTTGTGGGCCCAGTGCTGCCATTGCGGCATGGCTCGGGCCACGGCGGGCGGCAGCTCGGGCGGGCGGTGGGTGACGCGCCAGAGCAGGCGCAGCAGGCTCAGCGACAAAAGCGTGACGCCCAGCCACTTGTGCCAGTTGTACAGCTTCAGGCGCGAAGGGGAGAACGGCAGGCCGGTCATGTACCAGCCCAGGCCCAGGGCGGCGATCAGGCCCAGGGCCAGCACCCAGTGGGCGGCCATGGCCACGCCGGTATAGCGCGTGGCTTTGGAGGAGGATTTTGCTGGCGCGTTGGCGCGGGCTGAGGACTCTGTCATGGATGGCGGCAGGCTTTGGAACCGTTCAGGGCCCCTGTGAAGGGGCCCTGGATGGCAAAAAGGGTGCGGTGCGCTCTGCGAGAACTTCGTGCACTGCGGACAACGTGCAGTGTAGGAAGCGGCAAATCCAAAAGAGTTCAGCGGTATTGACGGCTCAATTCAAAAAAGATGAAGGCCGCAGCACCCGTGGTACCCCCGGGCTGCAGGAGTTCAGGGCCGGGCGGGATCGGCGGGCAGCATGACCACGGCCTGCGCCGCTTGCTTCCAGGCGGCGGCGGCGGCGTCGGCATCGCCCCGGTGCTCGGCCATCAGGGCCAGGCGCTGCCAGGCACGGGTGCGCAGTGCGCTTTCCTGCAGATGGGGCGCAGCGCGCAGCAGCAGTTGCTGGGCCTTGCCCCAGAGCTGGCGCTGCACGCAGGCCATGCCGGCCAGGTATTGCAGGCGGGGTTCGCGCGGATGGCTGTTGGTGGCCGCCTCGATGCGTGCCAGCCAGGTACCGTCCAGGCCGTCCAGGCAGGGCTCCAGCACCTGGACCAGGCGCGGCAGATGCGATTCGCTGCGCGGGCCGGCATGGGACAGCAGGCGTTCCCACACGGGCAGCAGCCAGGCACGGGCCTGCGCGGCCTCGCCGCCCAGGGCCATGAGGCGCGATGCGGCCGGCAGCGCGATCTCGGGCATGGCACGTTCCTCACCGTCCAGCGACAGCCAGAAGTGCTGCAGCTGCGTGGTGTCGCGTGCCTCGTTGATGCTCTCCAGCACCAGGCCGCGCACCACGCTGGCGGCGGCCGCTGGCGAGAAGGCGCGGTGCTTGGCCAGCAGGCGCGCCGTGTCCAGTGCCGTCGATGTCTGGCCTGCCAGGCGCGAGGCCTTCAGGCGGATGCGCAGCGCGATCGTGCGGCGTGCCGCGCCCTGCGGCAGTTCGGCCAGGCGGCGCAGCGCATCAGCTGCGTCGCGGTCGTCCAGGGCCCAGCGCGCGGCGCGCATCTGGGCGCCTTCGCGCATTTCCTGCTCCTGGGCATTGCCCTGGGCCGGTGCATTGGCCAGGACTTCGCGCCAGTGGTGGTCGCGCTGCGGGCTGTCCTGCAGGGCGTGGGAGGCATCGGCGGCCACCATGTGGGCGGCCGCACGCAGCCGCGTGCCGTGTGGCACGGCGGCATGGGCCTCGGCCAGGGACTCCTCCATCGCCAGGGCGGCCAGTGCCGACTTGCGTGCGCGCAGGAAGCGGCCGGCCTGCTGGTGCGACAGGGCTTCCAGCAGGCTGTGGTGCATGGCGCGCTCTTTTTGCTGGCTGCGCCAGCGCCGCGCCTGGTGCGGCATCTGCAGCAGCGCGGCCAGGGCGCGCAGCGCGGCATACAGCAGCACGAAGGCCAGCACGATGATGGCAATGGCCAGGTTCAGGGACAGGTCCAGCCGGTAGGGCGCCCAGAACAGGGTCACCGTGCCCTGGTTGGAGCCCGCGAACAAGGCGGCCGCAACGGCCATGCCGAACAAACCGATCAACCACAGTGCAGCGCGCATTCGTCTGTCTCCCGGCTGCTCAGCGGCCTGCGGCGGCCGTTGCCAGCGCCGCCAGGGTTTCCTGCAGCGCAGGCTGTTCGGTGGTGCGCAGATTGGCCTGGATCTGCTGCAGCTGGGCCTGCACGATCTGGGTGCGGCGCGCGGCAGGATCGAAGTATTTGTTCACGGCCATGCCCGAGGCGGCCAGGTCGGCACGCGCCGCATCCCACTGGCGCGACAGCAGGGCCAGGCGCGAGTTCAGCAGCTTGAGCTTGAGGTTCTCGCGCAGGAAATAGGCCTGCTCGGGCGCCAGCAAGATGGCGTCCGGGTGGTCGATGCGGCTGACGCGCAGCAGGTCCTGGGCCTCTTCGCGCACGGCCGTCCAGCCGCGCTCACCCCAGGACTGCCACCAGCTCCACTCGGTGGGGCTGCCCTCGATGGGGGCGGGCTCGGGCTGGCGGGCCGCCTGGCCGGCCACGCCGCGATGGCGGCTGGCGCGCGGCTGGGCCACGGCGTTGAGCAGGGGCATCTCGTCGACCAGGCGCACCAGGTCCTCGATGCGGGTGAGCAGGCCGGCCGTGTCGGTCACGCTCATGCGGGCCAGCCGCTCCAGGTCGCGGTCCAGCGCGCGCATCACGGGAGCCAGACGGGGCTGTGCGGCGCGCTCTATGCGCTGGCGGGCGTTCTTGAGCGTGGCCACCAGCGGCTGCAGGCTGCCGGACAGCTCGGCCTGCTGCTGGGCCAGGCGGATGGAGGAATCTATGTCCACCACCAGGTTCTCGTCACGCGAGCGCGACATGCTTTGCAGGAGTTCGTCGAGCTGCGTGCGCTGCAGCGACAGCTCGGCAATGCGCGCTTCCATGACCGAGGTGCGCGCCGCGCTGTCGCGGGCCAGGTCCTGGGCGTCGCGCGCCAGGGTGCGGGCTTCGACCGACTGGGAGCCGGACTGCGCGGACTGGCGGGCCAATTGTTCCTGGATATTGCCCAGGCGCTGCCAGAGCATGCCGCAGGCAATGAGCGCCGCCACGGCCACGGCGCCCACGCCCAGGACCAGGGCAGAGGAGCCGCTGCGCAGGTCTGCAGCGGGGCTGCTTTGGGCGGAGCCGGCAGCGAATGCTGCGGCGGAGGCTGGTGGCGTCAGGTCCTGCGGGGTGGGGCGGTCTTGCGCTGCGTCGGAACTCATGGCGTCGATTCTATCGACGCAACCACGTCCTCCAGAGCCGGCCGACATTGCTTGACATATCCGAATCCCAGTTGTTTGGCCTGGGCGGCGATTCGCTCGTGCGTAGCAAGCGCTCGCGCCTTTTGCCACGATTGGCCCGGCAGGAGCTGTTGCAGGTTGGCAACGGATTCGGCGCTGCTGAGCAGCCAGAGCGAGCCATCTTCGGCCGCCAGGCGTGCCAGTGCCGTCTGGGCTGCATCCCAGGCAGGCAGTTCGCGCTGGTAGACGGCCAGCATTTCGACCTGGGCACCGGCCTCGCGCAGTCGGGCGGCCAGCCAATCGCGGCCGGCGCCTGCCGTGGCCGGCACGGTCTTGGGCGCTCCTGCCTGGCTGTCGCCGCGCACGATGAGCACGCGGTCGCCCGCATGGATCTGGTCATGCACGCGCTGCCATAGCGTTTCGGATTCGAACTGGGCGGCGTCCGGTGGCGGGCCGTCGATCTGTGCTGGCGCAATGCCCAGGGCCAGCAGCGCCTGGGCCGTGCCGGGGCCGGGCGTCCAGGCGCGGGTGGAGGCCGGAAGCTGTGCGGGGTCGGTGCCGAAGAAATGCTGGACGGCATTGCCGCTGACGAACATCACGGCGCGGTAGCCCCGGCCTTCGCGCAGCGCGTTGCGGGCGGCCTGCAAGGCCTGTTGCGTGGCCGCATCGCGGCAGGGGCCTATGGCCATCAGCGCCAGCGGCTGGGCCGGCAGGCCACGGGCCTGCAGCGCATCCACCCACGCGGCTGCGTCATGGGCCGGGCGGGTGACGAGTATGCGCGGTGGCATGTGGGCGTGCCGTCTAGAGCTTGGGGGCCGGTTGGGCGCCCGCCGCCTGCAGCAGCGCAGCCACGTGCTGGCCCAGCGCGTCGGCGCTGGCGAAGTCGGTGACGGTGGCGTCGGCGTGCACCTGCACCAGCGGCAGCCGGCCTTCCGGGTCTCCCCAGGCTGCGTCCAGGCGCAGTTGCTGGCCGTCGAATGTGCCGTGCGCCGCCAGCGGCATGGAGCAGCTGCCGCCCATGCAGCGGCTGACGGCGCGCTCGGCGGTCACGGTCAGCCAGGTGGTCTGGTGGGCCAGCGGGGCCAGCGCGTCGATCAGGTCCTGGCGGTCGGCGCGCACCTCGATGCCCAGCGCGCCCTGGCCTGCGGCCGGCAGCATGCCGGTGGGCTCGAACCTGGCGCGGATGCGGTCGGCCAGGCCCAGGCGCATCAGGCCTGCGGCGGCCAGCACGATGGCGTCGTAGTGGCCTTCGTCCAGCTTGCGCAGGCGGGTGTTCACGTTGCCGCGCAGCGGCTCTATCTTCAGGTCGGGGCGCAGGGCCTGCAGCAGTGCCTGGCGGCGCAGGCTCGATGTGCCGACGACGGCGCCCTGCGGCAGCTCGGCCAGCGTGGCGTAGCGATTGGAGACAAAAGCGTCGCGCGGGTCTTCGCGCTCCATCACGCAGGCCAGCACAAAGCCTTCGGGCAGCTCCATGGGCACGTCCTTGAGCGAGTGCACGGCGATGTGGGCGCGTCCTTCTTCCAGCGCCACTTCCAGCTCCTTGACGAACAGGCCCTTGCCGCCCACCTTGGACAGCGTGCGGTCCAGGATCTGGTCGCCCTTGGTGGTCATACCCAGCAATTCCACTTCATGCCCCCGGGCGCGCAGCAGCGCCTGGACATGCTCGGCCTGCCACAGTGCCAGCTGGCTCTCGCGCGTGGCGATCACGATGGAGTGGGGGAGAAGTGGTTTGGTGTTCATCAGGTGCCTCGGGGGGAGCGCGGGATGCTAGCATGCTGCGCCGCAGTAAACCCGGCACCAGGACCGAAGCCCAAGCAAACCGATACGCTGACCGATTCCAGGAGATTCGTTGATGGCCACCGCCCCCCGCAAGAGCAATGCGCGAGATGACAGGCGTGATGACAAGCCTGTCCGCAAGACGGACAAGGACCTGCCGCTGATCGAGGACATACGCCTGCTGGGGCGCATTCTGGGCGATGTGATCCGCGAGCAGGAAGGCGTGGCGGCCTTCGAGCTGATCGAGCAGGTGCGCCAGCTGTCGGTGACCTTCCGCCGCGATGCCGACGAGACCGCCGACCGCGCGCTCAAGCGTCTGCTCAAGGGCCTGACGACGGACCAGACGGTGAGCGTGATCCGCGCCTTCACCTATTTCAGCCATCTGGCCAACCTGGCCGAGGACCGCCACCACATCCGCCGCCGCGCCGTGCACGAGCGCGCGGGCAATACGCAGGAGGGCAGCATCGAAGTGGCGCTGGCGCGGCTGCGCTGGGCCGGCATCTCGGCCGGCACCGTGGCGCAGACGCTGGCCAAGAGCTATGTGGCACCGGTGCTCACGGCCCACCCCACGGAAGTGCAGCGCCAGAGCATTCTGGTGGCCGAGCGCGACATCTCCCAACTGCTGGCCGCGCGCGAGGACATCGTGGCCCGCGCCCAGCTGTACAACAGCGCCAAGGACGCGCTCACCCCGCGCGAGCTGGAACGCAACGAGGCCCAGCTGCGCGCCCGCGTCAGCCAGCTGTGGCAGACACGCCTGCTGCGCTACTCCAAGCTCACCGTGGCCGACGAGATCGAAAACGCGCTGTCCTACTACGAAGCCACCTTCCTGCGCGAGATCCCCAAGCTCTACGCGCAACTGGAGCAGGAGCTGGGCAACACCCTGCCCGTGCACAGCTTCCTGCGCATGGGCCACTGGATCGGCGGCGACCGTGACGGCAACCCCAATGTGACGGCCCAGAGCCTGGAGCTGGCGCTGTCGCGCCAGGCCGACGTGGCGCTGCGCCACTATCTTCGCGAGGTGCACTACCTGGGCGGCGAGCTGTCGCTGTCCCAGCGCCTGACCGATGTGTCCACCGAGATGCAGGCCCTGGCAGAGCGCTCGCCCGACACCAACGAGCACCGCTCCGACGAGCCCTACCGCCGCGCGCTCACCGGCATCTACGCGCGCCTGGCCGCCACGCTCAAGGGGCTGACCGGCGGCGAGGCTGCGCGCCATGCCGTGGCGCCGCAGAACGCCTATGCCTCGTCCGAGGAGTTCCTGGCCGACCTGCGCGTCATCGATGATTCCCTGAGCCGCAACCACGGCGAGGTGCTGGCGCCCCAGCGCCTGCGCCCGCTGATGCGCGCCGTGCAGGTCTTCGGTTTCCACCTGGCCACGGTGGACCTGCGCCAAAGCTCGGACAAGCATGAGGAAGTGGTGGCCGAGCTGCTGGCTGCCGCGCGCCTGGAGCCCGACTACTCGGGCCTGCAGGAAGACGCCAAGTGCGCCTTGCTGGTGCGCCTGCTGGAAGAGGCGCGGCCGCTGCGCGTGGTGGGCGCCGACTATTCCGAGCATGCGCGCGGCGAACTGGCCATCTTCGAGACCGCGCGCCGCCTGCGCGCGGCCCTGGGCGCCGAGGCCATACGCCACTGCATCATCAGCCACACCGAATCGGTCAGCGACCTGCTGGAAGTGCTGCTGCTGCAAAAGGAGGCCGGGCTGCTGCGCGGCACGCTGGACGACGGCGCCATCTGCGATGTGATCGTCGTGCCGCTGTTCGAGACCATTGGCGACCTGCGCAGCGCCTCGCCCATCATGCGCCGCTACTTCCAGCTGCCCGGCGTGGCGGCCATGGTGCAGCGCAGCGGCGGCGAGCAGGACATCATGCTGGGCTACAGCGACAGCAACAAGGACGGCGGCATCTTCACCAGCAACTGGGAGCTGTACCGCGCCGAGATCTCGCTGGTCGAGCTGTTCGACGAGCTGGCCGACAGCCATGGCATCAGCCTGCGCATGTTCCATGGCCGCGGCGGCACCGTGGGCCGGGGCGGCGGCCCCAGCTACCAGGCCATCCTGGCCCAGCCTCCGGGCACGGTGCGTGGCCAGATCCGGCTGACCGAGCAGGGCGAGGTGATCGCCTCCAAGTACGCCAACCCCGAGATCGGCCGGCGCAACCTGGAGACCCTGGTGGCCGCCACGCTGGAGGCCACGCTGCTGCAGCCGACCAAGCCGGCCACACGCGCCTTCCTGGATGCGGCGGCCTTCCTGTCCGACGCCAGCATGGGCGCCTACCGCGCCCTGGTGTACGAGACCCCCGGCTTCACCAGCTACTTCTTCAGCAGCACGCCCATCCGCGAGATTGCCGAGCTGAACATCGGCTCGCGCCCGGCCTCGCGCAAGCCCTCGCAGAAGATCGAGGACCTGCGCGCCATTCCCTGGGGCTTCAGCTGGGGCCAGTGCCGGCTCACGCTGCCGGGCTGGTACGGCTTTGGCGCCGCGGTCAAGGCCTTCATCGACCAGCCGGGCAAGGATGGCAAGGCCCAGCTGGCCCTGCTGCAGAAGATGTACCGCCAGTGGCCGTTCTTCCGTACCCTGCTGTCCAACATGGACATGGTGCTGGCCAAGAGCGACCTGAACCTGGCCTCGCGCTATGCCGACCTGGTGCCGGACGCGCGCCTGCGCCGGCGCATCTTCAGCGCCATCGAGGCCGAGTGGCACAGCACCGTCGATGCGCTGGCGCGCATCACGGGCGACAAGCAGCGCCTGGCCCACAACGAAGCGCTGGCGCGCTCCATACGCCATCGCTTCCCCTACATCGATCCGCTGCACCATCTGCAGGTGGAGCTGGTGCGCCGCTGGCGCGCAGGCCAGACCGATGAGCGCATCAAGACCGGCATCCACCTGTCCATCAACGGCATCGCGGCCGGGGTGCGCAACACGGGCTGATCCTGCTCTCTGGAGGCCGCAACAGCCCTTTGCGGCCGGCGTTGTACGATGTGCTCCGGACAGGAGCGCCTGACTTCTGCCGGGAAGAAAAGGGTGGGAGCCATGGGCAACAAGACGTCACGGGCCGGCTTTCCGGACGTGCAACTGTTCCTGACACAGCGCCTGGCCAGGCTGGCCGGCGCCAACTCCATGCGGGCCATACGCGAGGGCCTGCTCTGGCTGGTTCCCTGTCTGCTGGTCTCGGCCCTGTTCCTCATCCTGTCGGCGCTGGCGCAGATGTCCGGCCAGCCCGAACCCGTGGTGCGGGTGCTTGCAGGCCTGCACGCGGAGATCGGCAGCATCCTGCCGCTGCTGGTGGCCGCGTCCATCGGCTACATGCTCTCCATACGCCACCGGCTGCCGCGCCTGCCGGTGACCTTTCTGTGCTTCGCGCATGTGCAGATGGCCATTTATCTGCTGAGCGAGCATCCGCGCGCAGCGGCTACCCTGGTGCTGTTCATCTCCATCGCCTCCCCCCTGATCACCGTGCCCCTGATGGCGCGCCTGAGCCGGCTGCGCTGGACGCGCATCGCGCGCACCGGCTTCGTGAGCGAGAACGTGCGCGAGGTCATGAACCTCGTCGTTCCCGGCGCCCTTGTCGCCGTGCTGCTCGTGCTGCTGCTGCTGGGCCTGCAACAGGTGCTGCCGGATCTCACGCGGGCCGAACTGCCGCTGGCCATCGCGGGCCCAGAGACCCCCTACCGCAGCGGGCTGACGCTGGCACTGCTCAATTCCGTGCTCTGGTTTTTCGGCGTCCAGGGGTACTACGCCATGCAGCCCTTCTTCCAGGTGCTGGACCAGGCGGTGGTGGCCAATGCCGCCGCGATGGCGCAGGGGCTGCAGGCGCCCTGGGCGCTCAGCGGCGGGCTGATGGGCTCCTTCGTCTTCATTGGCGGCTCCGGCGCAACGCTGTCGCTGGCGCTGGCCGTGCTGCTGTTTTGCCGGGGGCGGGGCCTGCGCGTGCTGGCGCTGGCGGCGCTGCCCATCTCCTTGCTCAACGTCAACGAGATCCTGCTGTTCGGGCTGCCGATCATCCTGAACCTGCGCCTGCTCGTGCCGTTTCTCGCGGTACCCGCCATCAACCTGGTCGTGGCCGTCACGGTGGTGCAGGCCGGCTGGGTGGCACCGGCCTCCATGGTGCTGCCGCTGACTGCGCCCGTGGTCTTCAATGCCTATGTGAGCACGGGCGGGGACATGGCGGCCGTGGTGCTGCAACTGGCATTGACGGCCCTGGGAGCGCTGATCTATGCGCCCTACGTGCGGGCCATCGACCGGCTGGGCCAGGACGACGGTGCCATCGTGCTGCACGCGCTGGACACCACGTTCTCGCGCCTGCCCGAAGAGGCCGGGCTGATCGTGCGCGATCCGCTGGTGCAGGCGCACCAGGCGCAGGCCCGGCGCGAGACCATGCTGGCGCATATCCGTCGCATCAGCGAGTACGAGTTCCACCTGGAATTCCAGCCCCAGGTCTCGCACCGCAGCGGCCTGTGCCTGGGCTGCGAGGCCCTGCTGCGCGCGCGGGACGCGCAGGGCCGCTTGCAGCAGCCCGGCAGTTTCCTGCGCTGGCTGGCCGATGCGGGGCTGATGCGCGAGGTGGACCTGTGGGTGGCGGGCGCTGCCGTGCGCCAGAGCCGGCACTGGCGTCAGGAGGGCTTTGCCATGCCGATCAGCATCAATGTGTCGGGTGCCACGTTGACCTCGCCCGAGTACTGCTCGCGCCTGATGCTGCTGCTGGCCCAGGCCAGGGGGCAGGTCGGCGTGGAGATCACGGAGGAAGAAATGGTGGGCGACGTGGAGGCGATCCGCCGCGCCATAGGGCAGATCCATGCGCTGGGCGCCAAGGTGTCCATCGATGACTTCGGCACCGGCTTCTCGTCCATGAGCTACCTGCACCAGTTCGATGTGGATGCCATCAAGATCGACCGCAGCTTCGTCGTGGCCAGCGGCCATGCCAAGGGCGAGCTGGTGCTGGACGGCCTGCTGCGCTTTTGCGAGGCGCTGCAGCTGAACGTGGTGGCCGAGGGCGTGGAGACCGAGGCGCAGTTGCAGGCCCTGGGCTTCGAGGGCGATCTGCTGGTGCAGGGCTGGTACTTCAGCCGCGCCCTGCCGGGCGAGAAACTGCCGCAGTTCGCCAGGGACTGCGCCGCCAGGGCAGGCGGCGGGACGGTCTAGATTCCTGGATTCCTGTGGCGGCATCGCGGGTGCGATGCGCAGTGCAGATCATCAGTGCAGCATCAGCGAGCCGGCGCTCTTGCTCTTGCCGGCGCGTGCGGGCGGATTGCACAGGCCGCACTGGTAGTGGCGCTCGTTCTCGTAGGGCTCGGTCACGAACTGGCCCTTGCACACCGTGCACTGGGTGCGGGTCAGCATCTGCGCGTCGACGAACTTCACCAGGCGCCATGCGCGGGTGAAGGACAGCAGCGCTTCCAGCTCGGCGGCCTGGATCTGCTCGGTATAGAGACGGTAGGCCTTGGTCAATTGTTCAACGGCATCCAGCTCGGCGCCCTTGGACAGGTATTCGTAGATATTCAGGAACAGCGAACTGTGGATGTTCTCCTGCCAGGTCAGGAACCAGTCGGTCGAGAACGGCAGCTGGCCCTTGGAAGGCGACTTGCCGGCGATCTCCTTGTACAGGCGGATCAGGCGCTCGTAGGACAGCGTGGTCTCGGATTCGAGCACCTGCATGCGTGCACCCATCTCGATGAGCATGGCGGCGCGCTCGATCTGCTTGGACTCGTTCAGGACACTTTTGGCGGGGGTGGACATGGCGGGCTCCAGAGTTCTTCAGGCGGATCAGAGGACTTCGGAGACGCGGCTGGCCATCAGGATGTTGGCGTGCAGCGTGTTGGTCGCACCGTTGCCGATCTTGTTGCTGCTGTGGTTGGTCAGCAAGCTCCAGACCATTTCGTCGTCCACCCGGAAGCTGGCGAGCAAGGTGTTGCGCGAGGCCAGCTTCAGCACCTGGGCTGCCGACAGTGCGGCCAGCAGGTCGCACGATTCTTCGTTCAGTCCCAGGCGGAACACCGCTTCGGCCTTGTCCTGGCGGATCAGGGTCTGGGCCAGCATCAGGTAAGTGAGGTTGGCTTCGCGGATTTCGGCAAGCAGCTGTTCATTGTTCATAGGACCATCCTTTGCATCTCGGCAGCCGCAACGCCCGGGTAGAAACAAGATGTTCAACCTGTTGCGATCTGTTGAGATGGATTGTGGAGGAGGGCCCTTCGCCGTTGAAGTCGGGGCAGGTCTGCGCCGGATGTCTGGTTGTGAGACGGCGTTTGTAAGATTTACCTTACACCTGTAGCAAGGTTTGGATGACTCGATTTCGCTCGGGCCCCGCCGTCTGGAGGCTCGGGAGCAGGCCGCTGCAGTGGTGTTGTTGCATGTCGGCCTTTTGACACAGTGCTGTCATTGTGCAGCCTCCCCAAGGGGAGGCATAAGCCGAATTAGCCGCGCTCCACCGGCCTCTTCGGGTCACTGCACCACTCGCTCCAGCTGCCCGCGAACAGCCTTGCAGGCGGCAGCCCCGCAATGCGCATCGCCAGCAGGTTGGGCAGCGCGCTCACGCCGCTGCCGCACTGGTGCACCACGCTGGCCGGATCGCGGCCTGCCAGCAGCTGGTCGAACTCCGCGCGCAGCAGGGCGGCAGGCTTGAAGCGGCCATCGGCGGCGATGTTCTCGGTGAAGGGCCGGTTGAGCGCGCCTGGGATGTGGCCGGCCACAGGGTCCAGCGGCTCGACCTCCCCGCGGTAGCGGGCCGGGGCGCGTGCATCGACCACGGTCTGGCCTGCGCTGCCCAGTGCATCGAGCACCTGCTGCGCCGTTGCCAGTTGCTGCAGCGGCTCGCGCAGCTCGAAGTTGGACTGGAAGCGCGCGCTTTCCTCGCCCGATGCCACGGGCTGGCCTGCGGCCTGCCAGGCCTGGAGACCTCCATCGAGCACGGCCACATCGCCATGGCCGGCCCATTGCAGCATCCACCACAGGCGCCCGCAGTGGTTGGCACCATTGCGGTCATAGACCACGGCCTGCATGTCGTTGGAAAAACCGATGCTGGACAGCCACACGGCAAAGCGTTCGCGGTTGGGCAGCGGATGGCGGCCGCCCGAGGCGGCCTGCTCGCTGGCCGCCACGCTGCCATGAGCGCCGGGCACGCCATGCTTGGCACTGAGGTCATGGTCCAGGTCGGCGAAGACGGCGCCTGGAATATGCGCCTGCAGGTACTGGGCCTTGCCGGCCGCAGGCTGGGTCAGGTCGAAGCTGCAGTCGAAGACCATCAGCGGACGGCCGCTGGCCTGCAGCGCGGCCAGCTCCTGGACGGAGATCAGGGTCTGGTAGGAGGTGTTGGAAGTCATGGATGCGGAACTCCGAAGGCCTGTGCAGGCGGTGGTGCGCCTGCGGCAAAAAGATCCGATCCATTATGCGACGGCCCCATGCGGGCCGGCGGCGTCAGCCGCGCGAACGCAGGGCCGTGGCCAGGGCGCCGCTGGCCACGATCAGGCCAATGCCGGCCCAGCCGATCAGCGGCACGCTTTCGCCGAACATCGCCAGGCTCAGCAGGGCCGCGAAGACGATGCCCGAATACTGCAGGTTGGCCACGACCAGGGTGTTGCGGCTGTTGCTGGCCGAGGCGTAGGCCGCCGTCATGCAGACCTGGGCCACGGCGGCCAGCACGCCCACGGGCAGCAGCCACAGCGCGCGCCAGCCTGGCCAGACGGACACGCCCGTGAAGCACATGGCCAGGGCGCCGGCCACGGCCGAGCCCAGTGCGAAGTAGAAGACCACGCGCGCCTCGGGCTCGCCCATGCGCGACAGCGTGGCCACCTGCATATAGGCCATGGCGGCGAACACCCCGCCGATCAGGCCGCCCGCGCTGGCCACGAATTCCTGCGGCGCCGCGCTGGGGCGCAGCACCAGGATCACGCCCACGAAGCCCAGGGCCACGGTGGCGACCAGGCTCCAGGGAAACGGCGGCAGCGCGCGCAGCGCATGCGATTCGGGCTGGCGGCGCAGCTGGTGGCGCAGCAGCAGGCCCTGGCCGATCAGAAAGACCGCCATCCAGATGCTGCTCATGGAGTTGAACGTGGCCGCCGTGGCCAGCGGCAGATGGCCGATGGAGTAGAACCAGGCGCCCATGGAAGTCACGCCCACAAAGCTGCGCCAGGCATGCTCGCGCGGGTAGCGAGTGGCCAGCGAGATGCCCTGGTGGCGCGCCAGCCACCACAGCGCCACCATGCTGACCAGCCCGCGGTAGAAGACGATTTCCGCCGCATTGAAATCCTGGGAGGCGAACTTCACACACACACTCATGACCGCAAAAACGAATGCGGCCGCCACCATCCACAGGGCTTGCATATAAATGACCGGATAGAGCCGCACAAGGACCGCGGCGCTGGACGAGAAAAGGGTTGGGTTTTGTTTTTGGCGCATGCCGCCTGGCTGCGTACGGCCCAGGGCCGTGGCAGGGACACGCGCAAGGAACTGTATTGCATAAGCCAAGACATTGGACTTGCCTCGGGATGCATTGCCGCCGCCAGCCCTGCCCATTGGGCACATCAGGGCGCTTGCATTCAGAGGAGCTGGGCAGCGGGCCTGCCGCTCAATGCAGACGGCCCAATGCCAGCGGCCCAATGCAGACGGCCCGCACGAATGCGGGCCGTCGGGAGAGCCGGAGCAGATCAGCGTGCGGGGACTGCGTCACCCATCACGCCGCGATACCACTCATGGAAGTGCTGCATGCCGTCTTCCATGGGGCTCTGGTAGGGGCCGACCTCGTTGTCGCCGCGCTCGTACAGTGCCCTGCGGCCGGCGTCCATGCGCTCGCCGATCTCGTCGTCCTCGATGCAGGTCTCCATGTAGGCGGCCTTTTGCGCCTGCACGAATTCGGGCTCGAAGGCCGCGATCTCTTCGGGGTAGTAGAACTCGACCACGTTCAGCGTCCGGTCCACCGCCAGCGGGTGCAGGGTCGAGACCGTGAGCACGTGCGGATACCACTCCACCATGATGTGCGGGTAGTAGGTCAGCCAGATCGCGCCGCGTTCGGGCAGCTCGCCGTTGCGGTAGGCCAGCAGCACGTCGTGCCACTTCCTGTAGGTGTCCGAGCCGGGCTGGGCAAAGCCGGGCGCCACGCCCACGGTCTGCACCGAGTACTCCTTGGCAAACTCCCACTGCAGGTCGTCGCAGGTCACGAAGTTGCCCAGGCCCGGGTGGAAGGGGCCGACGTGGTAGTCCTCGAGGTAGACCTCGATGAAGGTCTTCCAGTTGTAGTTGCACTCGTGCATCTCGACATGGTCGAGCACGAAGCCCTCGAAGCTCAGCTGCTCGCGCAGCTTCATGCCGGCCAGGTCGGACTCGATGTCGCGGCCGTTGTCCTCGAACAGCAGACCGTTCCACTCGCGCAGCCGGTAGTTGTTCAGGTTCAGGCAGGGATCGTGGCTGAAGTGCGGTGCGCCCAGCAGCTCGCCGCTGGTGCTGTAGGTCCAGCGGTGCAGCGGGCAGACGATGTTGCCCCCCGCATGGCCCTTGCCTTCGGTCATCAGATTGCCCCGGCCCTTGAGCATCACGGCCTGGCGGTGGCGGCAGACGTTGGAGATCAACTCCACCTGCCCCCTGGCATTGCGCACCAGAGCGCGGCCTTCCTTTTCCTGGGGCAGGGCGTAGTAGTCGCCTATCTCGGGAACGGCCAGTTGGTGGCCCACGTAGCGCGGGCCGCGTTGAAAGATGGTCTCCAACTCGCGCTGGAACAACGCAGGGTCGAAGTAACTGGAAACTGGTAGTTGGCTTGCGGCCTGCTGCAGTTGAAGACTTAAATCAGACATGGGTGACCTGACCTAAAGACTCCCCACAGGGAGGGTGCGCGTGCGCACGGGATTGGAAAAAGCAAAACCGGCCGTTCCTGGACATGGAGGCAGGCTTCACGACGTGAAAAGAAGCGGCGCCCGAGGCGCTGTCTCTTGTCGATGAGCCCGACCGTATGCCCAGGCAAGGGGCCGGTTTGACGGGGAATGGGATTATAGCCCGTGGGGTTATTTCCGGATGCCCGGTACGTGTATTGCAAGCGGCCGATGGCGCCTGTCAAGGGCTGTCCGGTTATTGGCGGCGCGGTCGCGGAGGGGCGCCTAGAATCGTCGGTTCCCCACAACGCACCGCCATCGCACCATGCCCAAGGCTGCTCCCAAGGCTCTTGCCGAGCCCACCAGTTACGAATCCGCGCTGCAGGAGCTGGAGCAGCTCATCGCGCAGATTGAGTCGGGCCAGCTGCCTCTGGAGCAGATGCTGACAGGCTACCAGCGCGCGGCGCAGCTGCTCGGCTATTGCCGCGGCCAGCTCGACGCGGTGCAGGAACAGGTCAAGGTGCTTGACGAGGGGACGCTGGCCCCGTGGAGCCAGGATTGAAGATTGCCATGAGTGCCGTGATGACTTGCGCTTCCGATGTTTCCCAGCCGGCCGGCCTCGGCGCGCTGGATTTCCCCTGCTGGATGACCGATCGCCTGGCGCGCACCGAAAGCGCGCTGTCGCAATGGGTGGGCGTGGATGCGCCTGCGGGCCTGGGCGAGGCCATGCGCTACGCCGTGCTCGATGGCGGCAAGCGCCTGCGCCCGCTGCTGGTCTGGGCCGCCGCCGAGGCCGTCGATGGCCTGCAGCCCGCCGCCGTGCGTGCCGGCTGCGCGGTGGAGCTGATCCATGCCTATTCGCTGGTGCACGACGACATGCCTTGCATGGACAACGACGTGCTGCGCCGTGGCAAGCCCACGGTGCATGTGCAGTTCGGCGAAGCCTCGGCCCTGCTGGCTGGCGATGCGCTGCAGGCGCTGGCCTTCGAGCTGCTCGTTCCCGAGCCCGATCAGGCCGGCAGCATGCCGGACGCCCTGCAGGCGCGGCTGTGCCGGCTGCTGGGCCGTGCCGCAGGCGCGCAGGGCATGGCCGGTGGCCAGGCCATCGACCTGGCCAGCGTGGGCCTGCAACTGAGCGAGGCCCAACTGCGCGAGATGCACCGCCTCAAGACCGGCGCCCTGCTGCATGCCAGCGTGCTCATGGGAGCAGCCTGCAATGAGGGCGTGGATGCCCAGGCCTGGCAGGCGCTGTCCGACTACGGGCAGGCGCTGGGCGTGGCCTTCCAGGTGGTGGATGACATCCTCGACGTGGTGGCCGACTCGGCCACCCTGGGCAAGACGGCCGGCAAGGACGCGGCCAACGACAAGCCGACCTACGTCTCGCTGCTGGGCCTGGACCAGGCCCGCGCCCATGCCGACGAGCTGTGCGCCCTGGCGCACGCGGCGCTGGCGCGCAGCGGCCTGCCGGACACGCGGGCCCTGGCGGCACTGGCCGACATGGTCGTGAGCCGCACTCACTGACAATACGGACCGCGGCCTTGCCGCTCCAAGATACCTAGCATGACCACGAACACCTACTCCCTGCTGCAGACCATCGACGATCCCTCGGATCTGAGGCGTCTGTCGCGTGCCGAACTCAAGACCCTGGCCCAGCAACTGCGTGCCTATGTGCTCGACAGCGTCTCCAAGACCGGCGGGCATCTGAGTTCCAACCTGGGGACGGTGGAGCTGACGGTGGCGCTGCATGCGGTGTTCGACACGCCCTACGACCGCGTGGTCTGGGACGTGGGCCACCAGACCTATCCGCACAAGATCCTCACGGGCCGGCGCGAGCGCATGGCCTCGCTGCGCCAGTTCGGCGGCCTGTCGGGCTTTCCGCAGCGCGCCGAGAGCCCGTACGACACCTTCGGCACGGCGCACTCCTCGACCAGCATCTCGGCCGCCCTGGGCATGGCCCTGGCTGCCAAGCAAAAGGGCGAGGACCGCCGCGCCATCGCCGTCATCGGCGACGGCGCCATGACGGCCGGCATGGCCTTCGAGGCGCTGAACAACGCCGGCGTGACCGATGCCAACCTGCTGGTCATCCTCAACGACAACGACATGAGCATCAGCCCGCCCGTGGGCGCGCTCAACCGCTACCTGGCCCAGCTCATGAGCGGGCAGTTCTACGCCAAGGCGCGCGACATGGGCAAGAGCGTGCTCAAGCAGGTGCCTCCGCTGCTGGAGCTGGCCAAGCGGCTGGAGCAGCAGGCCAAGGGCATGGTCGTGCCGGCCACGCTGTTCGAGAACTTCGGCTTCAACTACATCGGCCCCATCGACGGGCATGACCTCGATTCGCTGATCCCCACGCTGGAGAACATCAAGAGCCTCAAGGGCCCGCAGTTCCTGCATGTGGTCACCAAGAAGGGCCAGGGCTACAAGCTGGCCGAGGCCGATCCCGTGGCCTACCACGGCCCCGGCAAGTTCGATCCCAGCGTGGGCCTGGTCAAGCCGGCCACGCCTCCGAAGCAGACCTTCACCCAGGTCTTCGGCCATTGGCTGTGCGACATGGCGGACAAGGACCAGCGCCTGGTGGGCATCACCCCCGCCATGCGCGAGGGCTCGGGCATGGTGGAGTTCCACAAGCGCTTTCCGGGCCGCTACTACGACGTGGGCATTGCCGAGCAGCATGCGGTCACCTTCGCGGCCGGCATGGCCTGCGAGGGCCTCAAGCCCGTGGTCGCCATCTATTCGACCTTCCTGCAGCGCGGCTACGACCAGTTGATCCACGACGTGGCGCTGCAAAAGCTGCCCGTGGTCTTTGCGCTGGACCGCGCAGGCCTGGTCGGCGCCGATGGTGCCACGCACGCAGGTGCGTATGACATCGCCTTCGTGCGCTGCATTCCGCACATGAGCATGGCCTGCCCGGCCGACGAGCGCGAATGCCGCCAGCTGCTCACCACCGCCTACGAGCAGGACCATCCCGTGGCCGTGCGCTACCCGCGTGGCGCGGGCGTGGGTGTGGCGCCGCTGGAGAGCCTGGAGGGCCTGCCCTTCGGCAAGGGCGAGGTGCGCCGCGAGTCTGCCAAGAAGCAGGTCGCCATCCTGGCCTTCGGCACCCTGCTGTACCCGGCCCTGGCTGCGGCCGAGGCGCTGGACGCCACCGTGGTCAACATGCGCTGGGCCAAGCCGCTGGACGAGGAACTGCTGCGCCAGGTGGCCTCCACGCACGAGCTCATCGTCACCGTGGAAGAGGGCTGCATCATGGGCGGCGCAGGCAGCGCCGTGGCCGAGTCGCTGCAGGCCGCGGGCATCACGCGCCAGCTGCTGCAGCTGGGCCTGCCCGACGAGTTCATCGAGCACGGCGATCCCGCCAAGCTGCTGGCCCTGCAGGGACTGGATGCAGCGGGCATCGAGGCCTCGGTGCGCGCCCATCTGGCACCCGAGCGCGCGGTAGCCTGAGCGGCGCCGGGCAGCCGGCCAGCCGAGCAGAACTACGCGGGGGAAAACCCCGTCCGCGCTTGCTTTGCGGCGTTTTTAGAATCGATACCACCTGATACAGTGTGAATGCACGTGCGAACGTGCGTTTTTTTTGCCGCCGGGTCGCCCCAAGGCAAAAAGCGGCCCCCTCGGGGTGGCCGCGGACCTTGCGCAGCAAGGGGGCGCGGGGGCTTTTTCTGACTGACACAACACATCGCGGAGAGACATTCATGGACCGTCGTTCGATCATCAAACATGCGGGAATCGCTGGCGTGCTGGCTGTGGGAGCCGCACCCGCAGTCCATGCCCAGGAGGCGATCCGCTGGCGTCTGGCTGCGAGCTTTCCCAAGTCGCTGGACACCATCTTCGGCTCGGCCGAAATGTTCTCCAAGACGCTCAAGGCGATGTCGGGCGGCAAGTTCGAAGTCTCGGTGCATGCGGCCGGTGAGCTGATGCCCGCCTTCGGCGTGGTCGACGGCATCCAGAACGGCACCATCGAGATGGCGCTGACGGCGCCCTATTACTTCACCGGCAAGGACTACATCTTCGCCTTCGGCTGCGCCGTGCCCTTCGGCCTGACCGCCCGCCAGATGGATGCCTGGATGGAGCACGGCGGCGGCCGCAAGCTCATGGACGAGTTCTATGCCCAGTACAACATCAAGAGCCAGAGCGCCGGCAACACGGGCACCCAGATGGGCGGCTGGTTCCGCAAGGAAATCAAGTCGGTGGCCGATCTCAAGGGCCTGAAGATGCGCCTGGGCGGCGGCCTGTTCGGCGACGCCATGCTCAAGCTTGGCGTGGTCGCCCAGAACATGCCCGTGGGCGAGGTTTACCAGGCGCTTGAAAAGGGCACGCTGGATGCCGTGGAATTCGTGGGCCCCTACGACGACCAGAAGCTGGGCTTCAACAAGGTTGCTCCCTACTACTACTACCCCGGCTGGTGGGAAGGCGGCGCCGAGCTGGAGTTCTTCATCAACACCAAGGCGTATGCGGCCCTGTCGCCCGAGTACAAGGCCATGGTCGATGCAGCCTGCAACGTGGCGGCACGCGACATGACGGCCAAGTACGATGCCAACAACCCCGTGGCACTCAAGAAGCTGGTGGCCGACAAGACCCAGCTCAAGGCCTTCCCCAAGGACTTCATGGATGCCGGCTACAAGGCCGTCATGGAGATCATGGCCGAGCATGACGCCAAGTCGCCCATGTTCAAGAAGATCAACCAGAGCCTGCGCACCTTCCAGCGCGACCAGCTGCTGTGGGAGCGCTTCTCGGAGTTCCGCTACAACAGCTACATGACCACGGCCAAGCTGTAAGGCCAGGTCTCCCCAGCCAGCAGCACGCACAAGGACGGTCCATGCCTTCCAAGTTGCAGGCCAAGCCCGCGTCCCCTCTGTTGAATGCAGCAGGGGACAGCGGGCTTTTTTTGTTGTTCCGAGGATGTATGTGGGCCGGGCTGCCAAGAGCAGTCCGGCCTTTTTTGAATGCTCTCAAGCAGAGCGAACCAGGAGGAGACAGTGATGGACAGAAGAAAAGCACTCAAGCACGCCGGTCTGGCCGGTGTGTTGACTGCCGCAGCGGCACCGGCCGTTCACGCGCAGGCGGCAATACGCTGGCGCCTGGCGTCGAGCTTCCCGCGCTCGCTGGACACCATCTACGGCTCGGCCGAGGTGTTCTCCAAGGCGATCAAGGAGATGTCGGGCGGCAAGTTCGAGGTCTCGGTCCATGCGGCCGGCGAGCTGATGCCTGCCTTCGGCGTGGTCGATGGCGTGCAGAACGGCACGGTGGAGATCGCGCACACGGCGCCTTACTACTTCTTTGGCAAGAATGAGGCCTTTGCCATTGGCGGCGCCATTCCGTTCGGCATGAACTCGCGCCAGCTCACGGCGTGGATCGTTGACGGCAACGGTGGCAAGCTGATGCGCGAGTTCTATGCCGAATACGGCATCGTCAACTTCCTGGGCGGCAACACGGGCGCACAGATGGGGGGCTGGTTCCGCAAGGAGGTCAAGACACCGGAGGACATCAAGGGCCTGAAGTTCCGCATCGGCGGCTTCGCGGGCCGGATCATCGAGCGCATGGGCGGCGTGCCCCAGAACATCCCGGGCGGCGAAATCTACCAGGCGCTGGAAAAGGGCACCATCGATGCGGCCGAATGGATCGGCCCCTATGACGACCTCAAGCTGGGCTTCAACAAGGTCGCTCCTTTCTACTACTACCCCGGCTGGTGGGAAGGCAGCCTGAACCTCGAGTTCTACGTGAACCAGAAGGCGCTGGCCGCGCTGACGCCCGAGCAGCGCGCCATGGTGCAGGCCGCCTCGCACGAGGCCCATGTGGTCACCCAGGCCCGCTACGACGCGCGCAATCCCGGCGCGCTCAAGCAACTGGTGGCCAGCAAGGCCAAGGTGCTGGCCTTCCCGCAGACCGTGCTCGATGCTTCCTACAAGACCACCATGGCGGTCTATGCGGAGCTGGCCGAGAAAAATCCTGCGTGGAAGAAGATCTACGGCGACTACCGCAACTTCCAGCGCGACGAGGTGCTGTGGTTCCGCTTTGCCGAGGCGCGCTACGACGCCTTCATGTCGGCGCAAAAGCTGTGAAGTCGCGGCGCCCTCGGGCGTCATGCGGGAAAGCCGGGCACTGCCCGGCTTTTTTCATGGGCGCAGGGGACCGGCGCACGCCGGGGCCCGAACGAAAAAAGGCCCCGCGGTTGCGGGGCCTTTGCTGTCCTTGAGGGAGCTTGCGATCAGCTGCCGGACTTGCTCTCGCCCGGCGTGGCCGGTTGCTCGCGCTGCAACTGGTCCTGCAGCGCCTTGAGTGCATCGTCCTCGCTGCCCGGGGCCGAAGGCTCGCCAGGCGTTGCTCCGGGGGCAGGCGACTGGTTCGCGCCGTCGCCGTTGAACATGGGGTCGTTGAAGTCGATGGCCTCGGGCATGGATGCCTCCATCTCCTGGCGCACCTTGTCCAGGTCGTACTCCACCTTCTTGTCCAGCCCGCTGGAGACGATGCCGGGGAAGATGATGATCAGGGCCACCATGAACAGCTGCAGCGCCACGAAGGGAATGGCACCTGCATAGATCTGCATGGTGGTCACGGGCTCGGTCATCTTCTTGGTGACCTTGTCCACGTAGGCCTTGGCGGGGGCCACGCTGCGCAGGAAGAACAGCGCGAAGCCGAAGGGCGGGTGCATGAACGAGGTCTGCATGTTCACGGCCAGCAGCACGCCGAACCAGACCAGGTCGATGCCCAGCTTGTCGGCCACGGGGGCCAGCAGCGGCACGACGATGAAGGACAGCTCGAAGAAGTCCAGGAAGAAGGCCAGCACGAAGATCATGATGTTGACCACGATCAGGAAGCCGATCTCGCCGCCGGGCAGGGACACCAGCAGTTCCTCCACCCACTTGGGGCCGTCCACGCCCTGGAAGGTCAGGCCGAACATGGTCGCGCCGATCAGGATGAACATCACGAAGCACGACAGCTTGGTGGTGGACATCAGCGCCTGCTTGAGCAGGTCCATGTTCAGGCGGCCGCGAGCGAAGGCCATGATGGCCGCGCCCAGCGCGCCCATGGCGCCGCCTTCGGTGGGGGTTGCAACGCCCAGGAAGATGGTGCCCAGCACCAGGAAGATCAGCAGCAGCGGCGGGATCAGCACGAAGGTCACGCGCTCGGCCATGCGGCTGAGCAGGTGCAGGCCCGTGAGCTTGTTGAACATGGCGGCGATGAAGGCCAGGGCCACGCCGAAGCACATGGACACCACGATGGTCTCGTCCAGAGCGACCTTCTCCACCACCTCGCCGGACCACCAGGTGTGCAGCTGGGGCATGTACTGTCCCACCACGATGGAGGCGGCCACGCACAGCAGCGTCAGCACCAGGGTGGAAGGCAGGCCGGAATTGCCATTGGGCTCGCGCAGCGTGCGCGCCTCGGGCGGCAGGGCGGGCACCATGGCGGGCTTGAAGATGGCCAGCACGACGATGAACAGCGCATAGCAGCCCGTCAGCATCAGGCCCGGCAGGAAGGCGCCCTTGTACATGTCGCCCACGCTGCGGCCCAGCTGGTCGGCCAGCACGATCAGCACCAGGGATGGCGGAATGATCTGCGCCAGCGTGCCGGAGGCCGCGATCACGCCCGAGGCCACCCGGCGGTCATAGCCGTAGCGCATCATGATGGGCAGGGAGATCAGGCCCATGGAGATCACCGATGCCGCGACCACGCCCGTGGTCGCCGCCAGCAGCGCACCGACGAAGATCACCGCAAAGGCCACGCCGCCGCGCACGGGGCCGAAGAGCTGGCCCACGGTCTCCAGCAGGTCCTCGGCCATGCCGCTTCGCTCCAGTATCAGCCCCATGAGGGTGAAGAACGGTATGGCCAGCATCGTCTCGTTCTGCATGATGCCGAAGATGCGCAGCGGAAGGGCCTGCAGCAGGGCTTCGGGCAGCACGCCCAGTTCGATGCCGACAAAGGCGAAGAACAGGCCGCAGGCGCCCAGGCTGAATGCCACGGGAAAACCCACGAGCAGGAAAAGTATCAGCCCCGCGAACATGATCGGGGCCAGGTTGTGGATTACGAATTCCATGATGTCTGTTTCCCCGATCAGGCGCTTTGCCCGCTTTTGTCCTTGGCACCTGCCAGCCCGCGCAGGGCGTCGGCCAGGTCTTCCTCGGCGGTCTTCTCGCCCTTCTTGGCCGTGGGATCGTCGATCAGGCCCTTCAGGAAAGCGATGCGCTTGATCAGCTCCGACATGCCCTGCAGCAGCAGCAGCCCGAAGCCGATGGGGATCATCAGGTAGACGGGCCAGCGCACCAGGCCGCCTGCGTTGCCCGACATCTCGCCGGTCTGCATGGCCTGGATCACGAAGGGCGTGCCGAACCACAGGATGGCCAGCGCCATGGGGGTCAGGAAGAAGACGAAGCCGAAGATGTCGATCCAGATCTGCGTGCGCTTGGACAGGCGGCTGGCGATCACATCCACCTTCACATGCTCGCCCTGCAGCAGCGTGTAGCCGGCGGCCAGCAGGAAAGAGGCCGCGAACAGGTACCACTGCACTTCGAGGTAGGCGTTCGAGCTGGTGTGCAACACCTTGCGCACGATGGCATTGATGCCGCTGATGACCGTGGAGGCCAGGATCAGCCAGATAAGCCATCGCCCGACCAGGCTGTTGAGCCAGTCGACCCCCCTTGAGAATTTGAGCAAAGCCTGCATGGTGTCTCCAAAAAGTAGGCTGTATTGGGTCCGTCGCCGTACGCCAGCCTGTAGGCCGGCGCGCAGCGCTCTTGTCGGCGCATGGACCAAAGCCGTCGATTCTACGGAGACCCGACCGCCGCAGGCGGCCTGCTCCCCCTAAAAGAAATCCGTGTGAACCCGAGGAAACGTCCCGTTCAAGTGGTGGTGTGTGGCTTGCGGGCCCCCAGTTTGCGGTACAGCGTGGCGCGGCTGATGCCCAGCGCGCGGGCGGCCCGGGTCACATTGCCCTGGGCGTCCTGCAGTGCCTGCTCGATCAGCACGCCCTCGCTGGCGCGCAGCGGGCTGGGCTGGGCGGCTGTGGCCAGCGCTGCCGTGCCCAGCGCGGGCAGCAGCTGGCGCAGCTGGGGGCCGGGCTGCACCAGGGCCTGCAGCCGCAGGCCCGACCACAGCGGCAGGCGCAGCGGCTCGTTGGGGCGCTGGCGTGCATGGTCCACCAGCGCCGTCCAGGGCATGGCCAGCAGTTCGCTGCAGTGCAGCGGCTGGCCCGGCAGCGATAGCGGCTGGGGCACGAGCTGGCGGGCCAGGGTATTGCTGCCCGCCACATGCCCTTCGGCGTCCACGGCCAGCAGGCCTTCGCCCTCCTGGCCCAGCGGCCCGCCGGGCCAGTTCAGGTGCAGCAGCAGGGCATGGGGCAGGGCGCGCAGCAGCCGGTCCTCGATGGCGCGGGCACAGCGCAGCGCCAGGTGCATGAGTTCGGGCCGCTCCGGCACATCCACGCCCGTGATGTCCAGCATGCCCAGGCAGCTCCCGTCCGGGCCGGACAGCGGCGCACCCGCGCAGCTGTAGTGGCGGTTGGCCTCGAAGAAATGCTCGGCCCGGTGCAGCCAGACGGGGCTGTGCTCGGCCAGGGCCGCGCCAATGGCCGTGGTGCCCACGCCCTGCTCGGACAGGTCCACGCCCACGCGGGCAATGGCCTGCACGCGGATGTCGCTGCGCTCCAGCGGCCCCTGCACCTCCAGCACCGTGCCGCGTGCATCGGTCAGGAGGCTGAAGTAGTGCATGGCGCCCACCGCGCCCACCAGCTGGGCCATCACGGGGCGAGCGGCCTGCAGCAGCATCTCATGGCCATCACGGGTCTGGCGCAGCGCATGCGGCCCCAATGCTTCGTAGACCACGCGCTCGTCCGGGCGGCGGCCTGCCGCCAGGCAGCGCTGCCAGGAGCGCCACAGCCAGGGTGCGATGCCGGGCGGTGAACCGGCCAGCGCCTGATCGCCGAAAACCAGGCTGCGGGCCCGGGCGACCTGCTGGTGGCGCGGATCGGCGGGGCAGGGCTGCGCGGCGTCGGGGCTCAGGGCGAACATGGGGCGGGAACTCCTGTGGCTGGCTGGCAAGGGATTGCGAACGGGCTGGCAGGCGGGCACGGTCGAAGCCGGGGCGCGCAGGCGCAAGCGGTGCGGGCTGCGGCTGCGGTGACGACTGTGTCATTTTGAGAATATCCGCGCCGCCCGGCCCGGGCTTGCGGGTCAACCCTAGAACGGGCGCCTGCGGGCAGGGCGACCATGGCAGGCGAGGTTCCCGGCGTTCCCCCACGTTCCAGATCACCGCCGATCACAGGCAGGAGACAGCACGATGAATGTCCAGCTCACCGTCAACGGGCGCGCGCAGCGCATTGATGTTCCTCCCAACACCTTGCTCGTGCATGCGCTGCGCGAGCACCTGCGCCTGACCGGCACGCATGTGGGCTGCGACACCAGCCAGTGCGGGGCCTGCACCGTCATCGTCGACGGCCACGCCGTCAAGTCCTGCGCCATGCTGGCCGTGCAGGCCGAAGGCTGCGAGGTGCGCACCATCGAAGGGCTGGCGGATATCGACGGCGGCCTGCACCCCATGCAGGCGGCCTTCAAGGAGTGCCACGGCCTGCAATGCGGCTTTTGCACGCCGGGCATGGTCATGAGCGCCGTGGACCTGTGCCAGCGCCAGCCGTGCGCGGGCGATCGCGAGATCCGCGAGGCGCTGGAGGGCAACCTGTGCCGCTGCACGGGCTACCAGAACATCGTGGCCGCCGTGAAAAAGGGCAGCCAGGCCATGGCAGGGCCTGCGGCCTGAGCGCCGCAGGTCACCACAAGGAGACAGCCATGGGTGCATCCGACTTTTCCAAGCTCCCCCACATCGGCGAGCCCGTCAAGCGCAAGGAGGACTACCGCTTCCTCACGGGCGCGGGCCAGTACACCGACGACATCGCGCTGGCCGCCCAGGCCCATGCGGTGTTCGTGCGCTCGCCGCACGCGCATGCGCGTGTGCGCTCCGTTTCCACCGATGCGGCCAGGGCCGCGCCCGGCGTCATCGGCGTGCTCACGGGCGCCGACGTGGCGGCCGACAAGATCAACGGCCTGCCCTGCGGCTGGCTGATCACCAGCACCAACGGCGAGCCCATGAAGGAGCCGCCGCATCCCATCCTGGCGCTGGACACGGTGCGCTACGTGGGCGACCAGGTCGCCATGGTCGTGGCCGAGACGCTGGAGCAGGCACGCGACGCGGCCGAGCTGGTGGAGGTGGACTACGACCCGCTGCCCGCCGTGGTGCTGGTGGCCGACGCGGCGGCCGGCAGCGTGCCCGGCGCGGTGGTGCACGACATCGCCCCCGACAACCACTGCTACAAATGGGCCATCGGCGACAAGGCCGCCGTGGATGCGGTGTTTGCGGGCGCCGCCCACGTCGCCCAGCTGGACCTGGTCAACAACCGGCTGATCCCCAACGCCATGGAGCCGCGCGCGGCCATCGGCAGCTACAGCCGCGCCAATGACGAGTACACGCTGTACGTGGCCAACCAGAACCCGCACGTCGAGCGGCTGCTGATGACGGCCTTCGTCATGGGCCTGCCCGAGCACAAGGTGCGCGTGATCGCGCCCGACGTGGGCGGCGGCTTCGGCTCCAAGATCTTCCTGTATGCCGAGGATGTCTGCCTGACCTGGGGGGCGCGCAAGCTCAATCGCTCCATCAAGTGGACGGCCGACCGCAGCGAGTCCTTCCTCACCGACGCCCATGGCCGCGACCACGTCAGCCATGCCGAGATGGCCATGGACGCCAGCGGCAAGTTCCTGGCCATGCGCGTGCACACGGATGCCAACCTGGGCGCCTACCTGAGCACCTTCGCCAGCGCCGTGCCCACCATCCTCTATGCCACCTTGCTGGCCGGCCAGTACGCCACGCCCCAGGTCTATGTGGAGGTCGATGCCTGGTTCACCCACACCGCGCCCGTCGACGCCTACCGGGGCGCGGGCCGGCCCGAGGCCACATACCTGCTGGAGCGCCTGGTCAGCCGCTGCGCCTGGCAGCTGAACCTGTCCCAGGCCGAGATCCGGCGGCGCAACTTCGTCACCAGCTTCCCCTACCAGACGCCCGTGGCCCTGCAGTACGACGTGGGCGACTATGGCGCCTGCATGGACAAGGCCGAGGCCCTGGCCGACGTGGCCGGCTTTGCCGCGCGCCGGGCCGACAGCGAGGCGCGGGGCCTCAGGCGCGGCCTGGGCTACAGCAGCTACATCGAAGCCTGCGGCCTGGCGCCCAGCAACATCGCGGGCGCCCTGGGCGCGCGGGCAGGCCTGTTCGAATGCGGCGAGGTGCGCGTGCACCCCACGGGCAGCGTCACCGTGTTCACGGGCTCGCACAGCCACGGCCAGGGGCACGAGACCACCTTTGCCCAGGTGGTGGCCGCGCGCCTGGGGATACCCGTGGAGAACGTGGACATCGTCCACGGCGACACGGGCCGTGTGCCCTTCGGCATGGGCACCTATGGCTCGCGCTCCATCAGCGTGGGCGGCGCGGCCATCATGAAGGCGCTGGACAAGATCGAGGCCAAGGCCAAGAAGATCGCGGCCCACCTGATGGAAGCCAGCGACGCCGACATCGACTTCGCGGGCGGCGAGTTCACGGTGCGCGGCACGGACAAGAAAATCCCCTTCGCCCAGATCGCGCTCACCGCCTATGTGCCGCACAACTACCCGCTGGACAAGCTGGAGCCGGGCCTCAACGAAACCGCCTTCTACGACCCCACCAACTTCACCTTCCCCGCAGGCACCTACATCTGCGAAGTCGAGGTGGATCCGGCCACGGGCGTGGTGCGCGTGGACCGCTTCAGCGCCGTGGACGACTTCGGCACCATCATCAATCCCATGATCGTCGAGGGCCAGGTGCACGGCGGCGTGGCCCAGGGCATAGGCCAGGCGCTGCTGGAAAACTGCGTCTACGACCGCGAGACCGGCCAGCTGCTCACCGGCAGCTTCATGGACTACGCCATGCCGCGCGCCGACGACTTCCCCGAGTTCAAGCTCGGCACCGTCTGCACGCCCTGCACGCACAACCCGCTGGGCACCAAGGGCTGCGGCGAGGCGGGGGCCATAGGCTCGCCGCCCGCCGTCATCAATGCCGTGCTCGACGCACTGCATCCCCTGGGTGTCAGGGACCTGGACATGCCGGCCAGCCCGCACCGTGTCTGGTCGGCCATCGACGCCGCAGCCACCTCCTGAGGAGAGCGCCATGTACGCATTCACCTATGAAGCCCCCGGTACCACGGCCGACGCCGCCGCGCTGGCCGCGCAGGGCGGCCAGTACCTGGCCGGCGGCCAAAGCCTGCTGCCATCGATGCGCCTGCGCCTGGCGCGGCCCGAACAGATCGTGGACCTTAACCGCGTCCAGGGCCTGGCCGGCATCGCCGTCAACGGCCAGACCGTGGAAATCCGCGCCATGACGCGCCATGCCGACGTGGCCGCCAACCCGCAGGTCCAGGCCGCCATCCCGGCCCTGGCCGAGCTGGCCGGCGGCATCGGCGACCGCCAGGTGCGTGCGCGCGGCACCATCGGCGGTTCGCTGGCCAACAACGACCCCGCTGCCTGCTACCCCAGCGCCGTGCTGGGCCTGGACGCCACCGTCGTCACCGACCGGCGCGAGATCGCGGCCGACGACTTCTTCCAGGGCATGTACACCACGGCGCTGGGCAGCGGCGAGCTGATCACGGCCGTGCGCTTTCCCGTGCCGAAGAAGGCCGCCTACCTCAAGTTCAAGCAGCCCGCCTCGCGCTTCGCCCTGGTGGGCGTCTTCGTCGCCCAGACCGACAGCGGCGTGCGCGTGGCCATCACGGGCGCCGGGCTCAGCGTGTTCCGCCATGCGGGGCTGGAGGCCGCGCTCAACCAGAGCTTCACGCCCGACGCGGCCGCCCAGGTGCTGATCGACCATGCCGACCTCAACAGCGACCTGCATGCCAGCGCGCGCTATCGGGCGCAGTTGATCAGCGTGCAGACGCAAAGGGCTGTCTCTCAAATGTTGGGGTGACTATGGTGACCCCCTGAGTCGCTTCGCGCCTTCCCCCTTGAAGGGGGACGACACCCTCGGTGCGGGGCGGCCCTTCCTCGGTGTCCCTGAGTTGGATTGCGCCAGTTTTGCGCAGCGCAGACGAAGCGCAGTTCCATGACGATTGGATAAGGACTGAATGAAGGTTCCCGAGCAAGCCATTGCCTCCATAGACGCCCTGGTCGCCGCGCTGCAGGCCGAAGGCTATTTCGCCGACCGGCGCCTGGCCACGGCCGTCTTCCTGGCCCTGCGGCTGCAGCGGCCGCTGCTGCTGGAGGGCGAGCCCGGCGTGGGCAAGACCGCGCTGGCCCAGGCGCTGGCACGCGTGCTGGCGCGCCGCCTGATCCGGCTGCAGTGCTATGACGGCATGGAGCAGCGCGAGGCGCTGTATGAATGGAACTACGCGGCCCAGCTGCTGCACCTGCGTGCGGCCGAGCTGGCCTCGGCGCAGCCCGCGGCCGCACCGGAGCAGGACCGCTTGCAGCGCGCCGAGCAGGAGGTCTACCAGGAGCGCTACCTCGTGAGCCGCCCGCTGCTGCAGGCCCTGCAGCAGCCCGAGCCCGGCGCCGTGCTGCTGATCGACGAGATCGACCGCGCCGACGAGCCCTTCGAGGCCTTCATGCTGGAGTACCTGGGCGAGTACCAGGTCAGCATTCCCGAGCTGGGCACGGTGGCGGCACGCGTGCCGCCCGTGACCGTGCTCACCAGCAACCGCACGCGCGACCTGCACGATGCCGTCAAGCGCCGCTGCCTCTACCACTGGCTGGACTATCCCGGGCGCGAGCGCGAGCTGGCCATCGTGCGCGCCCTGGTGCCCGGGGCCGGGCAGGCCCTGACCGCCCAGGTGGCGAGCTTCGTGGGACGGCTGCGCAGCCAGCCCTTTGCCGACGCCTTCCAGCGCGTGCCCGGCATTGCCGAAAGCGTGGAATGGGCCAAGGCCCTTGTGGCGCTGGACACCCTGGTGGTCGATCCCGAAGTCGTGCATGACACGGCCGGCATCCTCTTCAAGCAGCGCGAGGACGTGGCCGCGCTCACGCCCGAGCGGCTGCAGCAACTGCTGGCGCCGGAGCCCGCGCCGTGACGGCTGGTGCAGCCGGTGCCGCCGATGGGGGCGGGCGCACCAGCTGGCTGGGCGATGCGCGCAGCGGCAAGCTCGCCGGCAACCTGGTCGGCTTTGCGCGTGCGCTGCGCCGTGCGGGCGTGCCCGTGGACGGCGGGCGCATGGCGCTGGCCCAGCAGGCCCTGTCCCTGGTCGGCCTGGCGCGCGAGGACATGGCCGCAGCGCTGGAGGCCGTATTTGTGAGCAACGCCCAGGACCGCGCCGTGTTCCGCGAACTGTTCGATGCCTACTTCCGCAATCCCGACGTGGCCAGGCAACTGCTGGCCCAGTTGCTGCCGCAGGCGCCCCGGCCGTCCGCGCCGCGCCACCGCCCGCGCGTGCAGGAAGCCCTGTCGCCCCGCCAGGCAGGCGAGGGCAGGGCCGCCGTCGATGAAGAGCTGAAGCTGGACGCCGCCATGACGGCCAGCGAGCGCCACCGCCTGCGCCATGCCGACTTCAACCAGCTCAGCGCCAGCGAATACCTGCTGGTGCAGTGCCTGGCCAGGGACATTGCCCTTCCCTTGCCCCGCTACCGCAGTCGCCGCACGCGCACCGGCCAGCGCGGCGCGGTGCCCGACTGGGCTGCCAGCCTGCGCGCGGCATCGCACCACGGCGGCGAAATGCTGCAGCTGCTGCGGCGCGAACGGCGGCGCCTGCCGCTGCCCTGGCTGGCCCTGGTCGACGTCTCGGGCTCCATGGAGCGCTATGCGCGGCTGCTGCTGGCCTTCCTGCACGCGGCTACCAGCACGCAGCGCCATGCGGGCCTGCGCCGCCAGGTCTTCAGCTTCGGCACCGAGCTGCGCGACCTGGGCCCGGCCTTTGCCCAGGCCGATACCGACGCCATGCTCGAGCGGGCCAACGCCGCCATTGCCGACTTTGGCGGCGGCACGCGCCTGGGCAGCAGCCTGGGCGAACTGCGCCGCCTGCATGCACGCCACCGGGTTTCAGGCTTGGTGGGCCGGCGTACCCTGGTGCTCATCATCAGCGACGGCCTGGACACCGGCGATGCCGCCGAGCTGGACCGCGAACTGGCCTGGCTGCGCCGCCACAGCGCGCGGCTGCTGTGGCTCAACCCGCTGCTGCGCTTTGACGGGTATGCCCCACTGGCCCAGGGGGCGGCCGTGTTGCATCGTCATGCCCATGCCATGCTTGCGGTACACAACCTGGAATCGCTGCAGCAACTGGCCGGTCACCTGGCGCGGCTGCTGGCGGCGCCAGGCCGCTGAGCCGCTTGCGGCCACCCCCCATCGCAGAAAGGAATTGCCATGGAAATGCAAGCCAGCCGTTCCCTTGCCGTCAGCCAGCAGCAGGCCTGGGAGGCGCTCAACGATCCAGAAACGCTCAAGGCCTGTCTGGCCGGCTGCGACCGCTTCGAACCCTTGGGCGATGACCAGTACGCCGTGGGCATGGCGGTCAAGGTGGGGCCGGTATCGGCCAAGTTCAGCGGCAAGGTCACGCTGTCCGACATCACGCCGCCCGAGCGCTACCGCATCGCCTTTGAAGGCCAGGGCGGCGTGGCCGGCTTCGGCAAGGGCGAGGCAGACGTCACCCTCACCCCCGAGCCCGCTGACGCCGCAGGCCAGCCGCGCTGCCTGCTCAGCTACAGCGTGCAGGCCCAGGTCGGCGGCAAGATCGCCCAGCTGGGCCAGCGGCTGATCGACGGCGCCGCGCGCAACATGGCCGACGACTTCTTCGCGCGATTCGACACGCTGATGCAGCAGCGCCACCCGCGCGCGCCGGCAGCGCCTACCGATGCAGGCGACACCGCCGACCTGTCCCACCTGCCTGCCGGCCTGGCCGATGAAACCGGCCACATCGAGCCCACCGTGGACGCCCAGGCCTGGGAGCACGACGCCGCAGCCGGCGTGGCCACGCCGCTGGATGCCGCACCGGCCACCGAGGCCGAGGAACGCTCGCGCCGCGCCATCCCGCTGTGGTGCTGGGGGCTGGCCATCGTCGTCGTGCTGGGTGCCGGCTGGCTGCTTTCGCGGTACTAGGGCGCTCCCCCTGAGCGGCTGCGCCGCTTCCCCCTCTCTCGCTTCGCGGGAGGGGGACGACGCCCTCGCCGCGAGGCGGCTCTTGCTCGGCGTCTCTGGCCTCAGATTTGTTGTGGCTTCTATGCTTCGCCCTGCGCTACCAAGCCCTTTTTACATGCTGCTGCACCCTTCTTGATGCAGAGAGACAATAGCCGCCGAAAAACGCCAGGCGCCCAGCTGCACAGGCAAGCCAGGTGCCGGCGTGGAGATTTGCAATGGAAAACCTGGATGTTCATGTTCTGCGCCACCTCGCGCAATGGCGCGCTCAGGGCGAGCGCGCTCTGCTGGCCACGGTGGTGCGTACCTGGGGCTCGTCGCCCCGGCCCATCGGCTCCATCATGGCGCTGGGGGCCTCGGGCGCCGTGGTCGGCTCCGTGTCCGGCGGCTGCATCGAGGACGACCTGATCGCCCGCTACAGCCACGCCTCGGACGCCGACGCCCTGCGCGACGGCGCGCCCCGGCTGCTGCGCTACGGCGTCAGCGCTGACGAGGCCCACCGCTTCGGCCTGCCCTGCGGCGGCACGCTGGAGCTGCTGCTCGAATTCAATCCAGACGCTGCTGCGCTGCAGCAACTCGTCCAATGGCTGGACGAAGGCCGCATGGTGCGGCGTACCGTGGACAAGACCACGGGCCAGGTCGTCCAGCAGGTCAGCGACGCGCCCGAGCCGCTGGTGCATGCCGGGCAGCAGGTCGCCAACAGCTTCGGCCCCGAGTACCGCATGCTGCTCATCGGCGCAGGCCAGCTGTCCGAATACCTGGCCACCATGGCGCTGTTCAACGGCTTTGCGGTCACCGTCTGCGACCCGCGCGAGGAATACAGCCGCCACTGGAGCGTGGCCGGCGTGCAGCTGTCGCGCGAGATGCCCGACGACCTCGTTCGCACCATGCGCGCCGATGCGCGCACCTGCATCATCGGCCTCACGCACGACCCCAAGCTCGACGACCTGGCCCTCATGGAAGCCCTGGAATCCCCGGCCTTCTACGTCGGCGCCATCGGCTCGCGCCGCAACACCGCCCTGCGCCTGCAGCGCCTGAGCGATCACTTTGGCCTGGGCGACGCGCAACTGGCGCGCCTGCGCGGCCCCATCGGCCTGTACATAGGCAGCAAGACGCCTCCCGAAATCGCCGTCAGCATCATGGCCGAGGTCCTGGCCGCCAAGAACGGCGTGGCCCTGCCACGCGGCATGACCGTGGAAGAAGGCAAGCTCGCCGCAGCCCAGCCCCCGCAGCCGCTGGAGGATGACGGGCCCGAGGGCATCAAGCCCCTGGTGTGTGGGGTGGGTTAGACCACCGCATGGAAGGCCTTGTTGGCAATCTTCCAACCGGCTTCTGTTTTAAGCAGTACGAAGTAGTCGATGAAGGTGATGGCGCCGTGCACCAGGGTGATCCTGGCGCTGGCCGCCGTGCCGCCGATGTCGATGGCGTCGATGCTGCGGCGGCGCGTGGCCTCGTCGGCGGCGGGCTGGCCCTTGAAGCGGGCGCAGTAGGTGTCGATGTCCCAGGAGGTCAGCGGGCCTTCGCGCACGCTTTCGATGCGGGCGGTGGGCATGAAGGCGGCGCGCATGTGGGCGCTGTTGTCCTCGGCATGGCCGCGCATGTACAGCTCCAGCGGCACGCGCACGGCGGCTTCTTCGGGGTGGTCGGTCAGGCGTGGGTTGGCAGTCGTCATGGTGTTCTCCTGGGACGGATGGATGGCGGCCTGCGCTTGCAGGCCTGCGGCCGCGCATCGTAGCCACAAGCGCGGGGGGCAGTCCAACGGGGGGCGAGGCGCGGCCCGCGCCGGGGTGCGGTGCAATGCCTTGTTTTCAATGGACTTTTCGGCCGATGCGCCCCGCATTGGCCGTGCCTGGGTCAACAGTGTTTTGAGCGCCGTGCCCTGTCTGAGACCCTGCCGACGGGTGCTCGACCTGTTCCGAAAACGCCCTGGTCAGAGCGGGTAAAGCCGGGGTAAAGCGGGGGTAATGCCTGCGTAAAACGGCGATCTGCCTCGTTTTGGAGAGCATGGGACTGGCTACCATAGCCGCATCCGCCGCCGTTCCCTGTTCTGGGGCCGGACCCACGGTTTCCTCCCACGACTTCCCGCAGTGACCATGAAACGCCTGTCAAGCAGCCCCTTTGTTGCAGATGCCCACGGCGTACGCCAGCGCGGCCGGGTACGGCCCGCCCTGATGTGGGGCGTGGTGGCCCTGGCCCTGGTGGCGGGGGGCGGGCTGTGGTGGTGGAACAAGCGGGCACCGGCGCAGGGCGAGCAGGCCTCGGCCGGTGCGCCCGGCCCGGGTGGCGGGCGTGCGGGAGGCGGCCGGCGCGGCCCCGGCGGGCCGGGTGGGCCTGGCGGCCCCGGCGCCATGGGTGCCCAGGCGCAGCCGGTGTCCGTGGGCGTGGTGGAGCGGCGCGACATGCGCGTGCTGATCAGCGCCATCGGCACCATGAACCCGCGCGCCACGGCCGTGGTGCGCGCCAAGGTGTCGGGCGAGTTGCTGCGCCTGCATTTCAAGGAAGGCGACGAGGTCAAGGCCGGCCAGCTGCTGGCCGAGATCGATCCGCGCAGCTTCCAGGCCAGCTTCAACCAGATCCAGGGCACGCTGCAGCGCGACCAGGCGCTGCTCAAGAACGCCCAGCTGGACCTGCAGCGCTACAAGGAGCTGCAGGCCCAGGATTCCATTGCCGGCCAGCAGGTCGATACCCAGGCTGCGCTGGTGCGCCAGTACCAGGGCACGGTGGCCGCCGACCAGGCCCAGGCCGATGCGGCCAAGCTGCAACTGAGCTACACGCGCATCACGGCGCCCATTGCGGGCCGGCTGGGCCTGCGCCAGGCCGACCGGGGCAATGTGGTCAATCCTTCGGATGCCAACGGCATCGTCACCATCACCCAGGTCAAGCCCATCGACGCGGTGTTCTCCGTGCCCGAGGCCCATGTGGGCACGCTGGCGCGGCGCCTGGCCGAGGGCCGCGAGCTGCCCGTGGAGCTGTGGGATCGTGACCTGAAGCAGCAACTGGGGCGCGGCCGCCTCAATGCGGTGGACAACAGCATCGACATCGCCACCGGCACCATCAAGGCCAAGGCCGCTTTCGACAATGCCGAGGGCCGGCTGTTCGCCAACCAGTTCGTCAACGTCAAGCTGGAAGTGGACCGGCTGGAGCAGGCGCTGACCGTGCCGACCACGGCCGTGCAGAACAACTACGTCTACCTGGTTCAGGAGGATGGCACGGTGACGCAGCGGCGCATCGCCGTGGGCGTGACCGATGGCGACCGGGTGAGCGTGAAAGGCGAACTCAAGCCTGGCGAGCAGGTGGTGGTGGACGGCATTGACCGCCTGCGCGAAGGCGCCAAGGTCACGGTGATCGAGCCCGACAAGGTGCAGAAGGTGGACCAGGCCGTGCAGGATGCCTCCGGCCAGCCGCGCGGCATGCGCAACCTGCCGCCCGATGTGCGCGCCAAGCTGGCGACCATGAACCCCGACGAGCGCAAGGCCTACCTGCAGAAGCTGCGTGCCGAGCGCGGTGGGCAGCGCAATGGGGGTAACGGTGGCAGTGGCGGTAACGGCGGCAACGGCGGCAACGTGACCGCGCCGGCGGCCGAAGGCTCCGCGCCCGCAGGCCAGTCGCCGGCACCGTCGCCCGGATCGCCCCAGCCTTCGCCCGGCCCGGCACCTGCCGCGCCCTCTGCGCCTGCTGCCCCGGCGGCTCCCGCTCCGGCCGGGCGCTGAGCAGCGCCCCGGCACCTGAAGACTGCAAGCCCTTCCAGGCGGCCCCATGAATCTTTCCCGCATCTTCATCCTGCGACCCGTCGCCACCTCGCTGCTGATGGTGGCGGTGCTGATCGCCGGCCTGCTGGCCTACCGGCTGTTGCCGATTTCGGCCCTGCCCGAGGTGGACTACCCCACCATCCAGGTCACCACGCTGTACCCCGGTGCCAGCCCCGACGTGATGACCTCCAACGTCACCGCGCCGCTGGAGCGCCAGCTCGGCCAGATGCCGGGGCTGTCGCAGATGTCGTCCACCAGCTCGGGCGGCGCCTCGGTGATCACGCTGCGCTTTGCGCTGGACATGGCCATGGACGTGGCCGAGCAGCAGGTGCAGGCCGCCATCAACGCGGGCTCCAACCTGCTGCCCAGCGACCTGCCCATGCCCCCGCTGTACAGCAAGGTCAACCCGGCGGACGCGCCCATCCTCACGCTGGCCATCACCTCGCCCTCGCTGCCGGTGATCCGCGTCAACGACCTGGTGGAAAACCGCCTGGCGCCCAAGCTCTCGCAGGTCAACGGCGTGGGCCTGGTGGCGATTGCCGGTGGGCGCCGGCCTGCCGTGCGCATCCAGGCCAACCCGACGGCGCTGGCCGGCCTGGGCATGACGCTGGACGATGTGCGCACCGCCATCGCCGCCGCCAACGTCAAGCAGGCCAAGGGCGGCTTCGACGGCCCGGCGCGCGCCTCCACCATCGATGCCAACGACCAGCTGCAGTCGGCGGCCGAGTACCGCAACCTCATCATCGCCTTCAAGAACGGCCTGCCCGTGCGCCTGTCCGACATCGCCCAGACCGTGGACGATGCCGAGAACACGCGCCTGGCCGCCTGGGCCGGCACGCCCGAAGGCGGTTCGCGCGCAGGCGTGATCCTCAACATCCGGCGCCAGCCCGGCGCCAACGTGATCGAGACGGTGGACCGCATCAAGGCGCTGCTGCCCCAGCTCAAGGAGACCCTGCCGGCCTCGCTGGACGTGCAGGTGCTGACCGACCGCACGGTGACCATCCGCGCCTCGGTCAACGACATGCAGCTGGAGCTGATGCTGGCCATCGCCCTGGTGGTGGCGGTGATCTTCGTCTTCCTGCGCAGCGCCTCGGCCACGCTGATACCGAGCTTTGCCGTGCCGCTGTCGCTGATCGGCACCTTCGGCGTGATGTACCTGGCCGGTTTTTCCATCAACAACCTTACGCTGATGGCGCTGACGATCTCCACCGGCTTCGTGGTGGACGATGCCATCGTGATGATCGAGAACATCGCGCGCTTCGTGGAAAAGGGCGAGCCGCCCATGCAGGCCGCGCTCAAGGGCGCCAAGCAGATCGGCTTCACCATCATCTCGCTGACGATTTCGCTGATCGCCGTGCTGATCCCGCTGCTGTTCATGGGCGACGTGGTGGGGCGGCTGTTCCACGAGTTCGCCATCACCATGGCGGTGGCCATCCTGATCTCGGCCGTGGTCTCGCTGACGCTCACGCCCATGCTGTGCGCACGGCTGCTGCGCCACCAGCCCGAAGGGGCCGAGGAGGAAAAGCATGGCCGCCTGTACCACGCCACGGGCCGCTTCTTCGACCGCACCATCGCCGGCTACGGCCGCATCCTCACCTGGGTGCTGGACCGCCGGGGCCTGACCTGGATCGTCTTCCTGGCCACGCTGGCCGTGACCGTGCTGCTGTACTTTGCCGTGCCCAAGGGCTTCTTCCCGGACCAGGACACGGGCACCATCCAGGCCACGACCGAGGCCGACCAGTCCATCTCGTTTGCCGCCATGGCCGAGCGCCAGCAGGCCCTGGCCGAGCTGCTGCTCAAGGACCCGGCCGTGCAGAGCATCTCGTCCTTCATCGGCGTCGATGGCAGCAACACCACGCTGAACACGGGCCGGCTGCTGATCGACCTCAAGCCCCACGGCCAGCGCGATGGCGTGCCCGCCGTGCTGCGCCGCCTGTCCGACGATGCGCTGCAGATCCCGGGCATACGCCTGTACGCCCAGCCCGTGCAGGACCTGACCATCGAGGACCGCGTGGCGCGCACCCAGTACCAGCTGCTGATGTCCTCGCCCGACATGGCGCAGCTGACCACCAGCACCCAGGCCCTGGTCGAGCGCATGCACGACCTGCCCGAGCTGGTGGACGTGGGCAGCGACCTGCAGGACCAGGGCCTGCAGGCCTTCGTGCAGATCGACCGGGCCCAGGCCAGCCGGCTGGGCGTGACGGTCTCGGCCATCGACACGGCGCTGTACAACGCCTTTGGCCAGCGGCTGATCTCCACCATCTTCACGCAGTCCAACCAGTACCGCGTGGTGCTGGAAGTGGCGCCGCAGTTCAAGATCGGGCCCGAGTCGCTGCAGGCCATCTATGTGGCCTCCAGCGCGGGCGCGCCCGTGCCGCTGTCCTCGGTGGCCACGGTCAGCGAGCGGCCCATGGCCCTGGCCGTGAACCATGTGGGCCAGCTGCCCGCCGCCACCATCTCGTTCAACACCGCGCCCGGCGTGTCGCTGGGCCATGCGGTCAAGGCCGTGCAGGACCTGATGGCCCAGCTGCGCACCGAGGGCCATATGCCGCTGTCGGTGGATGCCGCCTTCCAGGGCGCGGCCCTGGCCTTCCAGGCCTCGCTGTCCAACACGCTGCTGCTGGTGCTGGCGGCCGTGATCACCATGTACATCGTGCTGGGCGTGCTCTATGAGAGCACCATCCACCCGGTGACCATCCTGTCCACGCTGCCCTCGGCCGGCGTGGGCGCGCTGCTGGCCCTGCTGCTGGCGGGGCTGGACCTGGACATCATCGCCATCATCGGCATCGTGCTGCTGATCGGCATCGTCAAGAAGAACGCGATCATGATGATCGACTTCGCGCTGGAGGCGCAGCGCGAGGAGGGGCACACGCCGCGCGAGGCCATCTACCAGGCCTGCCTGCTGCGGTTCCGGCCTATCTTGATGACGACTTTGGCTGCTTTGCTGGGGGCCTTGCCGTTGATGCTGGGGACGGGGGTGGGCAGTGAGTTGCGGCATCCGTTGGGGGTGACGCTGGTGGGGGGCTTGCTGGTGAGTCAGTTGCTGACTCTGTTCACTACGCCTGTGATTTATTTGACGTTTGAGGGGTGGGCGCAGCGGTGGCGGGATCGTCGGGGTGCTTCTTCGGAGCAGGCCCATGCTTGAGCTTGATCTGCGCTTTTGGCTGGCGCCGCTGGCCGGGGTTCGGCCCGGCGGCCGACCTACTTTCTTGTCGCGCGACAAGAAAGTAGGCAAAGAAGCGCGCCCCACTGCCCGCGACCCCTTCGCTTCGCTGCGGGGCCACCTGCGTCGTGGCGCTTGCGGGGTTCGCCGTGAAACTCACTTCGCGCTGGCGCGCTGCGTTCAGACAATCACGGCGAGCCAGATGACGAAGCAGTCCTGTCCTTCGGCAGGACTGCAACCCCGCAAGCACCACGACGCAGGCGCGGGCAGAAGGGGAGTTTGCTCGGGCCATCGCTTCGCTCGGCCTGGGATTTTTGGGGCTGGATCATGAGCCAGCTTTCCAATCTCTCTGCGCCGTTCATCTTCCGGCCCATTGCCACCATGCTGATGACCATCGGCCTGGCGCTGGCGGGGGCGGTGTCGTATTTCCTGTTGCCGGTGGCGCCGCTGCCGCAGGTGGACTATCCGACGATTTCGGTGTCGGCCAGCCTGCCGGGTGCAAGCCCGGACACCATGGCTGCCACGGTGGCGACGCCGCTGGAGCGGGCGCTGGGGGCGATTGCGGGGGTCAATGAGATCACGTCCAGCTCCAGCCTGGGCAGTACGCGCATCACGCTGCAGTTCGATCTGTCGCGCACGGTGGACAGCGCGGCGCGCGATGTGCAGGCCGCCATCAATGCGGCGCGCACGCTGCTGCCTTCGGGCATGCCGGGCAATCCTACGTATCGCAAGGTGAATCCGGCCGATGCGCCGATCATGATCCTGGCGCTGACGTCCAGCGCGCTGACGCGCGGGCAGATGTATGACGCGGCGTCCACCGTGCTGGCGCAAAAGCTCTCGCAGGTGGAGGGCGTGGGCCAGGCCTCCATCAGCGGCGGGGCTCTGCCGGCCGTGCGCGTGGAGCTGGACCCGGTGAAGCTGGCGGCCAATGGCGTGTCGCTGGACCAGGTGCGTACCGCCATTTCGGCCACGAATGCCAACCGGCCGCTGGGCGCGGTGGAGCGCGAGGACCATTACTGGCAGGTGACCGCCAATGACCAGGCCCGCGTGGCGGCCGACTATGCGCCGCTGGTGCTGCGCTGGAGCAATGGCAATGCGATCCGGCTGCAGGACGTGGCCGATGTCACGGATTCGGTGCAGGACGTGCGCAACTACGGCGTGGCCAATGGCAAGCCCGCCATCCTGCTGCAGATCTTCAAGCAGCCCGATGCCAACATCCTGGAGGCCGTGGCGCGCGTGCGTTCTTTGCTGCCGCAGCTCAAGGCGTCCATCCCCGAGGCCATCGATCTGACCATCGTGTCCGACCGCACGCCCACGCTGCGCGCCTCGGTGGTGGAGGTGGAGCGGGCGCTGTTGATCGCCGTGGCGCTGGTGATCCTGGTGGTGTTCCTGTTCCTGCGCAATGGCCGGGCCACGCTGATTCCGGCCGTGGCCGTGCCGGTGTCGCTGGCGGGCACGTTCGGCGTGATGTACCTGGCCGGCTACACGCTGGACAACCTGTCGCTGATGGCGCTGACCGTGGCCACGGGCTTTGTGGTGGACGATGCCATCGTGGTGCTGGAGAACGTGATGCGCCACATGGAGCGCGGCAAGACCGCGCTGCGCGCGGCGCTGGACGGGGCGCGCGAGATCGGGTTCACCGTGGTGTCCATGAGCCTGTCGCTGATCGCGGTGTTCGTGCCCATCCTGTTCATGGGCGGCATCGTGGGGCGGTTCTTCCGCGAGTTCGCGGTGGTGATGTCGGCGGCCATTCTGATCTCGATGGTGGTGTCGCTGACCACCACGCCCATGATGTGCGCGGCGCTGCTTCGGCCGCAGCGCGTGCCGCAGCCGGGCCGGTCGCGCAATGGCCTGCAGCGCGCCTGGGACCGCTTCGGCGCCTGGGTGGGCCGGGCCGAGCGGCGTGCCATGTCCGGCTACCGCGCAAGCCTGGCCTGGTGCCTGCGCCACCAGCCGCTGGTGCTGCTGGTGCTGGCCGGCGTGGTGGCGCTGAACGTGCACCTGTACATGGCCATCGACAAGGGTTTCATGCCCAGCCAGGACACGGGCCGCGTGATGGGCTTCATCCGGGCCGACCAGTCCACCTCCTACCAGGCCATGGAGCAGCGGCTCAAGCGCTTCCTGTCCATCGTGCAGGAAGACCCGGCCGTGGAGTACGTGACGGGCTTCACGGGCGGCGGCCAGCGCAATGCGGCCAACATGTTCATGTCGCTCAAGCCGCTTGCCGAGCGCAAGGTGTCTTCCGACGAGGTGATCAACCGCCTGCGCGACAAGCTCAAGAACGAGCCCGGCGCGCGGCTGTTCATGGTCACGCAAAGCGATATCCGCATCGGCGGTCGGCAGAGCTCGGGCTCGTACGACTACACGCTGCAGGCCGACGACATCCAGGACCTGCGCACCTGGGAGCCGCGCATCCGCCAGGTGCTGTCGCAACTGCCCCAGCTCACGGACGTGAACAGCGATGTGTCCGACTTCGGCCTGCAGACCTCGCTGGTGATCGACCGCGACGCGGCCACGCGCCTGGGGCTGACGGTGGCGCAGATCGACGGCACGCTCAACAATGCCTTCGGCCAGCGCCAGGTGGGCGTGATCTACAACCCGCTCAACCAGTACCGCGTGGTGATGGAGGCCGCGCCCCGCTACCTGCAAAGCCCAGAGACGCTGCGCGGTTTCTTCTTCGTGAACAACCAGGGCGTGCAGGTGCCGCTGACCTCGTTTGCGCGCATCACCACCACCAACACGCCGCTGGCCGTGAACCACGACCGGGGCACGCCGGCCAGCACCATCAGCTTCAGCCTGGCCGAGGGCGTGGCGCTGTCGGACGCCAGTGATGCCATCCGCGCGGCCGTGGCCGAGCTGGGCGTGCCCGTGTCGGTGCGCGGCAGCTTCAGCGGCACGGCCGGGGCCTTCCAGCAGGCGCTGTCGGGGCAGCCGCTGCTGATCCTGGCGGCCATCATCACCATCTACCTGGTGCTGGGCGTGCTCTATGAGAGCCTGGTGCACCCGTTGACCATCCTGTCCACGCTGCCCTCGGCCGGCGTGGGCGCGCTGATGGCGCTGATGCTGTTCAAGACGGAGTTCTCGCTGATCGCGCTGATCGGGGTGATTTTGCTGATCGGCATCGTCAAGAAGAACGCCATCATGATGATCGACTTCGCGCTGGAGCGGCAGCGCGCCGGCCATGCCACGGCCGCCCAGGCCATCTACCGCGCCTGCGAGCTGCGGCTGCGCCCCATCCTCATGACCAGCCTGGCGGCCATCTGCGGCGCACTGCCGCTGGCCCTGGGCCGGGGCGATGGCGCCGAGCTGCGCCAGCCGCTGGGCATTGCCATCGTGGGCGGCCTGATGCTGAGCCAGCTGCTCACGCTCTACACCACGCCCGTGGTCTATGTGCTGCTGGACAGGCTGCGCCAGCGTGTCATGGGCCTGCGTGGCCGCGTGCAGGGCAAGGACCGTGGCACCCCTGTGCCAGCCGCATCACCCCAGTGAACCGAATCCGAAAGCCCAAGCTGATGCAGTTCAAGACACTTCACTCCCCGGCGATCTGGCTGGCCGCCGCGCTGCTGGCCGGCTGCTCCACGCAGAGCGCCTACCAGCGCCCCGCACTCGAGGTGCCGGCCCAGTTCAAGGAAGCCACGCCCGAGGCGGCCGAGGCCGGCATCTGGCGGCCCGCAGATCCGTCGCGCGCGCAAGTGCCCGACAACTGGTGGGAGCTGTTCGGCGACGAGCAGCTCAACCGCCTGCAGCAGCAGGCCGCCACCGGCAACCAGAGCATTGCCCAGGCCGCCGCGCGCCTGCGTGCCGCGCAGGCGGCCGTGGCCAGCAGCCAGGCCGGGCTGTTCCCCACGCTGGGCAGCACGGCCGGCGCCACGCGCTCGCGCAGCGGCGGGGCCTCCGGTGCATCAGGCACGGGCGGCAACACCGGCAGTAGCGGCAGTAGCGGCAACATCTCGACCAACTACTCGCTGGGCCTGAACGCCAGCTGGGAGCTGGACCTGTGGGGCCGCGTGTCGGGCACGGTCAGCGCCAGCCAGGCCAGCGCCCAGGCCAGCAGCGACGACCTGGCCGCCGCGCGCCTGTCGGCCCAGGCATCGATCACGCAGACCTATTTCTCGCTGCGCGCGGCCGATGCCAGCGTGCGGCTGCTGCAGGAAACGCTGCAGGGCTACGAGCAGAGCCTGAAGCTCACCAACAACCGCTACCGCGCGGGCGTGGCCTCGTCGGCCGACGTGGCCCAGGCCGAGGCGCAGTACAAAAGCACCCAGGCCCAGCTCATCGAGGCACAGACCAGCCGCGCCCAGCTGGAGCACGCCCTGGCCGCGCTGCTGGGCCTGCCGCCGGCCGCCTTCAGCCTGGAGGCCGGCGCCGAGCTGCCGCCGCCGCCCGAGGTGCCGGCCATGCTCTCGTCCCAACTGCTGGAGCAGCGCCCCGACATTGCTGCGGCCGAGCGCCGCGTGGCCGCCGCCAACGCCCAGGTGGGCGTGGCGCGCGCGGCCTTCTTCCCGGCGCTCACGCTGTCGGCCACGGCCGGCTACCGGGGTGCATCGCTGTCCAACCTGGTGAGTGCGCCCAACCTGTTCTGGTCGCTGGGCCCGTCGCTGGCGCTGGCGCTGTTCGACGGCGGCGCGCGCACGGCGGCCGTGGAGTCGGCGCGTGCCTCGCTGGACCTGGCCGCTGCCACCTACCGCCAGACCGTGCTGACGGCGTTGCAGGAGGTGGAGGACAACCTGGTCACCGCATCCGCCTTGGCGCGCGAGCAGCAGGTGCAGGTCGAGGCCGTGGCCGCCGCGCAGAAGGCGCTGGATGTCGTCAACAACCAGTACCGCGCGGGCACGGTGGCCTATCTGAATGTGCTCAGCGCCCAGACCACGGTGCTGTCGGCGCGGCGCAGCCTGATCGATGTGCGCAACCGGCGGCTGGCTGCCGTCAACACCTTGCTCAAGAACGTGGCCGGGCGCTGGCAGCCGCTGGGGCCGGCCTCCGTGCAGGGGCCGCAGGCTGTCGCGCGCTGATGTTCAGTCCTGCAGCTCGAAGGCCTGGCGCAATGCTTCGCCGAAGGCCGCGCTGCCGCTGATCGACAGGTTCACCGTGGTGCGGCCATCCCCGGCCGCCACGGATTGCAGGCGCACCGTGGTGGCATCGAAGCGCCAGGCCAGCGGCTGTCCGCCGTCGTCCTGGGCCTGCAGTTCGTAGTCCCAGTCGCCCCCTTCCTCGATGGGGCCGCGCCGGCCCTTGAAGCGGCGGTGCGCCCAGGCCAGCAATTGCTCCACCTCGGCCGCCAGCGCCGGCACGCGCGTGGCGGGCACGCTGGCCATGGCGTCCCAGCAGCCCGTGCCTTCGTCGTCTTCGCTGTAGTCGAAATCCAGGTAGTCGAGGGTCATGGTGGCGGTCCGCATGCGTAGTGCGTGGTTGGAAAAGGGAAAGCCCGGCATTGTGCCGCGTGCACAATCGCCCGCATCGCAGAACCGGAAAGACATTCAGATGGACACCGCACAGCAATCGATGGCGCCCCCGATGGTGAGCGCGCAGGCCCTGCGCTTCGGGCAGCCGGGCCTGCTGCTGTGGGATGGTGCCTCGCACGACTGGCCCGTGGGCCTGTGCCTGGTGCGCGGCGGCGAGGGCTGCGGCAAGACCAGCCTGCTGCAAATGCTGGCCGGCCAGTTGCCCTTGCAGGGCGGGCGCCTGGTGTATCCGCAGCAGCCGGACCCGTCGCAGCGCCCCGCGCTGTTCTGGCGCGACCCGCGCGCCGAGCTGTCGAATGCCGAGCGCTCCCGGCCCGCGCAGGAATGGGTGCAGGACCAGCGGCAATTGCACCCGGCGTGGAGCGAGGCGGCCTGGCAGGCCCATGCCGACGGCCTGGGCCTGGAGCCCCACCTGCACAAGCCCCTGCTGGCCCTGTCCACGGGCAGCCTGCGCAAGCTGTGGATGGCGGCGGGCTGGGCCAGCGGCGTGCCGCTGCTGCTGATCGACGAGCCACTGGCCGCGCTGGACCGGGGATCGATCGACCATGTGCAGCGCACGCTGGCAGGGCTCAACCATGCGGGACAGCAATCGGCCCCCGTGGCCGGGCATGGCCCCCGCTGCGTGATCGTCGCCCACTGGGACGAGATGCAGGGCGTGGCCTGGGACGACGTGCTGGACCTGCCCGATCAGCCGCCGCTGCGCTGACGGAGCCGGCGTCTACATCGCCACCTACATCGCCTTGAACCGCTGCGCGTAGAGGCGGCTCACGGCCAGTTTTTCCGCTCGCTCGCGCAGCTGCAGCCACAGCCGGCCGGCCTCGTCGCGCTGGGCGTTGGCAATGGCCGCCGCACGCACCACCGTGCCACGGTGCACCTGCCAGAATTCCTCGGCGTCCAGCCGGGGCAGCAGCTCCTTGAGCGGCGTGCGCACCAGGTACTCATGCGAGGCCGTGAGCACGCGCACGTACTTGTCGGCCGCCTCGAAATAGACGACGTCGTGCACGGGCACCATCTGGATCTGCGTGCCCACGCCGGCCTGGATCATCTGCAGCGGCGTCTCGGTGGCTGTGGTGGCGGGGGCCGTGGCACCGGCCAGGTGCCGCAATTGCTCCAGCGCCTGCGCCAGCGCAGCGCCGGCCGGGGCCGCCGTGCGCTGGGCCAGCAGCTCGCGCAGGCGCTGCACGCTGCGCGCCAGCCGCTCAGGCTGCACGGGCTTGAGCAGGTAGTCCACGGCCTGGGCCTCGAAGGCGTCCATGGCGTACTGGTCATAGGCGGTCACGAAGACCAGGATGGGAAACGGCTGCGCCTCGGGCCAGGCGTCGGCCAGTTCGGCGGCGGCCTCCAGGCCGCTTTGGCCCGGCATGCGGATGTCGAAGAACAGCACATCAGGCTGCAGCGCCAGCGCCTGCCGGGCAGCACTCAGGCCGTCGCCCACCATGGCGGCAATCTGCAGCTCGGGCCAGGCGCGGGCCAGGGCCTGGCGCAGGTCCTCGGCCAGCAGGGGTTCGTCTTCGGCGATCAGGGCGCGGGGGGAGGAGGTCATTTCAACCGGCGTTGGCAATGGTGATTTTGGCTAGCGTGCCGCCTTCGGGCAGGGCGGCCAGTTCGAAGTGCGCGGCGTCGCCATAGCGGCTGGCCAGGCGTTCGCGCAACTGGGCCGTGCCGAAGCGGCTGCCGGGCAGGGCGGGCGCACCGGAATCCAGGCCCATGCCGTTGTCGGTCACGGTCAGCTCCAACGGGCCGCCGTCCATGCGGCGCGCACGCACGGCGATATGCCCGCCTTCCAGCTTGGGCTCCAGTCCGTGGCGTATGCAGTTTTCCACCAGGGGCTGCAGCAGCAGCGGCGGCACGGGTACCTGGGCCAGGTCCTCGGGCAGGTCCAGCGTGTATTGCAGGCGCGGGCCCATGCGGATGGACATCAGCGCCAGGTAGTCGCGCAGGCGTGCGAACTCTTCGCCCAGCGCATGCTCGGTGCTGCGCGAGCCGCCCAGCGTGGCGCGCAGGTAGGCGATCAGATGGTCCAGCATGGCCTGGGCGCGCTGCGGGTCGCTGGCCACCAGCACGCGCAGGTTGGCCAGGGTGTTGAACAGCATGTGCGGCTCCAGCTGGGCCTGCAGCAGGGTGAGTTTGGCCTCGGCCGCCTGGCGGCGGGCCTGCTCGGCCTGCATCTGCAGGTGGCGCGAGTAGCCCAGCAGGAAGAAGGCCAGCGACATCACCGTGCTGGCGACGATGGTGACGGCCAGCGGTATCCACAGCCGGTGCATCAGGGCCGTGCTGGCGTCGGGATCGGCCCATTGCCTGTAGGCCGTGCCGATCAGCGACCCGATCACAAAGCCCGTCACGATGCCCGCCACCACCAGCGCGGCGCCGCGCCAGCCGCCGGGCCAGGGAATGTCCTGGCCCCGCGTCAGGCGCCAGCGGCCCAGTTCGATGGTGAGCCAGCTGGTCAGGCCGATCGACAGCGAATAGATGAGGTTCACGTCCCAGCGGCCGTGGTTGCTCAGGCTGAATGCGGCGGCAATCAGGGCGCAGGCCGAGGTCGTTGCGATGCCGTGGCGCAGCAGCGTGGTCCGTTCCACGATGTGGCCCTGTGCGGCCCGCTGGGATGGGGCGTTGGATGCGAGGTCGGGCATGGAGAGCAATGGTAGTCCCATGGCGTCGCTCAGCGGGCGCGGCCCTGGCGTGACTGCAGCGCCTGCCGCTCGCGCTCCACCATGCGCCCGTGCCAGCCGTTGCCCGGCAGGGCCAGCCAGACCACGGCCCCGTGGATGGCCAGCCCCAGGCCCCAGCCCAGGGCCGGGAAGATGGCCCAGTGCCTGCCCTGGGACAGCGACAGCGCCGCCAGCCCGAGGTTGACCAGCACATAGACGCTGGCGTGGATCATCCAGCCCATCTTGGCGCCTGCGCGGCGGCGCGCCATGCGCTCCAGGGCATCGTCGTCGTGGCGGGCAGAGGGATCGAGGGGATCAAGGGGATCGAGGGTGCGCATGGGAAGTTCTCCATCAGGGGAAGGAAAGCGGCTTCAGGCCAGGCCCAGCTGCTGCCACAGCAGGTCGCCCAGGTAGCGGCCGGGCAGCAGGGTGAACAGGCCCGCCACGACGCAGGCGCCGATGTAGACGCTGCGCATGATCTTGCGGTGGCCGGCGATGTTGCCGTGGTACAGGTGCCAGAACGAGCGGCCCAGGCCGGCAAAGGTCAGCGGCACCAGCAGGTGGACGGGCGTGTAGCCGGCCCAGTTGGGCAGGCGGTAGTCGCGGATGAAGCAGGCGGACACCGCCGCGCAGACCATGAGCGTGACGAAGGCGTAGCCGGCCGCGCGGTGCAGGCGGGGATGGACGGCGGCCTGGCGGCGTGCCAGCAGGGCGATGGCACCCGTGGCCGTGGCCCCGAGGGCGGCACTCATGTGGATGGCGATCAGCGGTGTCATTTGCATGGCGGTGTCCTGGCGTGCGGCCCGGGTTGGTGGGCCTGTATGGGACAGGACTGTCGCTGCCGGACGCGGGCCGGGCCAGCGCCATGCGACGGACGGGCGCGGGCAGGGTGCCAGATGCATCGGGGCGCCGCGAGCTGCAGGGATCTCCGTGGTCGTTGGAAGATTGCGGCTATGGGGAGTGCGCACAAACTATTGCGAAGAGCCTTTGAGTTCAATCGCTTGGAGGATTGCTTCGATGCAACAGATTGAGAAAATTCATAGCAGCGCCCTAACGTGGTTGGTAAGCTAACGGATTCTGTAAATCATTCTCAGTATCATCCTCATGCCCTCCATCCGCCCGATTTCCCTGGCCGTTCTCTGCCTGTGCAGCCAGCAGGCCCTGATTGCCCAGACCCGGGGCGGCGACCCCGTGCTGGAGGCCGTGACGGTGGAGGCCAGTGCCGACGCATCGGCCCAGGGCCTGTCCAAGCCCTTCGCAGGCGGCCAGGTGGCCACGGGCGCGCGCAACGGCGTGCTGGGCACGCTGGACTGGAAGAATTCCTCCTTCTCCACCACCAGCTACACGCAGCAGCTGATCGAAGACACCCAGTCCAAGAGCGTGGGCGATGTGCTGCTCAACGACCCGGGCGTGCGCCAGGCGCGCGGCTTCGGCAACTTCCAGGAGCTGTATGTGCTGCGCGGCTTCCCGGTGTACTCGGACGACATCGCCTACAACGGCCTGTACGGCCTGCTGCCGCGCCAGTACATCGCCTCGGAATTCTTCGAGCGCGTGGAGGTGCTGCGCGGCGCCAATGCCTTCCTCAATGGCGCAGCACCCGGTGGCAGCGGCATTGGCGGCACCATCAGCCTGCTGCCCAAGCGCGCCGGCAACGAAGCGCTGACGCGCGTGGGCGCCGGCATCCAGACGGGTGGCCAGGCCTTTGTCTCCACCGACATCTCGCGCCGCTTCGGCCCTGACCAGAGCACCGGCATCCGCCTGAACGCCGTGCGCCGCGACGGCGGCACGGGCGTGGATGGCGAGGACCGCTCGCTCACCGCCCTGGGCGTGGGACTGGACTGGCGCAGCCGCAACGTGCGCCTGTCGGGCGACGTGGGCTACCAGCGCAACAGCTACAACGGCGGCCGCCCCAGCGTGACGCCGGGCAACTTCATCCCGGCCGTGCCCGACAACAAGACCAACTACGGCCAGAACTGGTCGTACTCCACCGAGCGCGACCTGTTCGCCACGCTGCGCGCCGAATGGGACATCAACGACACCACCACGGCCTGGGCCGCCGGCGGCCTGCGCCGCGGCAAGGAAGACAACTCCCTGAGCGGCGTGACCGTGAGCAATGCGGCCGGCGACACCACGGGCACGCGCTTCGACAACAAGCGCAAGGACAGCGTGGGCACGGGCGAGGTCGGCATACGCACGCGCCTGGCCACGGGCAGCGTGGGCCACGAGCTGGTGGCCACCGCCAGCACCTACTCGGCCACCGAGCGCAATGCCTGGGGCATGGGCTTTGGCGTGGTCAACAACATCTACAACCCCTGGAGCAGCGCACGCCCCGCCATGACGCTGTTCGGCGGCAACCTGGCCGACCCCACGCGTGCCGGCGAAACCCAACTCAACAGCTTTGCCATCGGCGACACGCTGACGATGCTGGACGAGCGCCTGCGCCTGACCGTGGGCGTGCGCCGCCAGAGCATCGAGCAAAGCAGCTACGACTACAACACGGGCGCGCAGACCGACAATTACAAGAAGTCGGCCACCACGCCCATGCTGGGACTGGTGTTCAAGACCAGCGAGAACACCTCGATCTACGCCAACTACATCGAAGGCCTGACCAAGGGCGCCGTGGCGCCGCAGACGGCCAATGACCTGCCCGTGTCCAACGGCGGCCAGGTGTTCGCGCCCTACAAGTCGCGCCAGAAAGAAATCGGCTTCAAGTGGCAGGGCCAGCAGCTGGGCGCCACGGTGGCGCTGTACACCACGGACATGCCTTCGGCCTATGTGGCAAACCAGGTCTTCGGCCAGTACGGCAAGCAGCGCAACAGCGGCCTGGAGGCCACGGTCTTCGGCGAACCCGTCAAGGGCCTGCGCGTGCTGGGCGGCGTGACCTTCAGCGAGGCCAAGATCCGCGAGGCCGCCGATGCCACCACCATCGGCAACTACGCCATCGGCGTGCCCAAGCGCCTGCTCAACCTGGGCGTGGACTGGGATGTGCCCGGCGTCTCGGGCCTGGCCCTCAATGCGCGCGTGATGCACACCTCCAGCCAGTACGCCAACGGCGCCAACACGCTGAAGGTGGCCTCGTGGACGCGCACCGACATCGGCGCGCGTTATCTCATGGACATCGGCAACAACCGCCTGCTGACCCTGCGCGCGCGCATCGACAACCTGTTCGACAAGGGCTACTGGTCGTCGGTGGGCGGCTACCCGGGCGCCAACTACCTGGTGCAGTCCATGCCGCGCACCTTCTCGCTGAGCGCATCGGTGGACTTCTGAGCCGGAGCGATCTGAAGCATGCGCGCGTTGTGGACGGTGGTGCACCGCTGGATTGGCCTGGTGCTGGCCGGTTTCCTCACCATGGCCGGCCTCACCGGGGCCGTGCTGTCCTGGGACCATGAAATCGACGAATGGCTCAACGCCGACATGCTGGAGACCCCGGCACGCGGCCCGCTGAAGACCCCGTTGGAGCTGGCCGCCGCCGTGCAGGCCAGCGAGCCGCGCGCCGAGATCAGCTACATGACCCTGGGCCTGGTCGAGGGCGAAGCCGCCATGTTCATGGTGCGCCCCCGGCCCGACCCGGCCACGGGCCAGGCGCCTGCGCTGGGCTATGACACGGTCTTCGTCGATCCCGTCAGCGGCCACATCACCGGCCAGCGCAACGGGCGCAGCTTTGCGCTCAGCCAGCGCAACCTCATGCCCTGGCTGCGCCACCTGCACGAAAGCCTGCTGGCCCCGCGCTTTTGGGGCACGGACCGCTGGGGCTACTGGTTCATGGGCAGCCTGGCCCTGCTGTGGGTGGCCGACAGCTTCGTCGCGCTGCTGCTGACCTTTCCCGTCAAGCTCAGGAAAAGCGCCCCGCGCCTGACGGCGGCCGTGGGATCGTGGTGGCGGCGCTGGCTGCCCTCATGGCGCGTGCGCTGGGGCGGCGGCGCCTACAAGCTCAACTTCGACCTGCACCGCGCGGGCGGCCTGTGGGTCTGGGCCGTCATCGTCATCGTGGCCTTCACCTCGTTCTCGCTGAACCTGTACCGCGAAGTCTTCTACCCGGTGATGAGCACCGTCTCCACCACCACGCCCGGCCCCTACGAAACCCTCAAGCCCGCGCCCCAGGGCACGCTCCTGGTGCCCAAGGTCTCGTTCGCCCAGGCCATCGCCATCGCCCAGAGCGAGGCAAAGCGCCTGGGCTTCGCCCAGCCCGCAGGCGGCATCTGGTGGGGCGGCGACTTCCCGTTCTACAACATATCCTTCTTCGACCCGCACGACGAAACCGGCGCCATGGGCATGGGACTGTCCAACATCTACGTCAGCTCGGACAACGGCGAAGTCCTGGGCACCTACCGCCCCTGGCACGGCACCGCAGCCGACGTCTTCGTCCAGCTGCAGCTGCCCCTGCACAGCGGCCGCATCCTCGGCACCCCCGGCCGCGTGCTCATGTCCTTCGTCGGCGTGCTCGTCGCCGTCCTGTCGATCACCGGTGTCATCATCTGGTGGCGCAAGCGCAGAGCTAGGAAGATGACCCCCTGAGCGGCTGCGCCGCTTCCCCCTTCTCGCTTCGCGGAGGGGGACGCAGCCCTCACTGCGGGGCGGCCCTTGCTCGGCTGCCCGCGCTTGAGCCCTGCGAGTTTGAACGGCTGTCGGTAGTGCACGGCTCCATTGATAGCCAAATCAGAAAACTATCCGCCTAAACAGCAAAGCCACCGAAAACGGTGGCTTTTTGCAATGCTTGACGGGCTCAAGGCCATCCCGACTGGCGCGCCCTAAAGCGAGGGACACCGAGCAAGGGCCGCCCCGCAGCGAGGGTGTCGTCCCCCTCCGCGAAGCGAGAAGGGGGAAGCGGCGCAGCCGCTCAGGGGGTCAATCCTTTTTCAGGCATTCACTCATGAACGCCTTGCGCTCATCACCCTTCTTGCCCGTGGCGTCCACGTTGCAGGTCTTCATGCGTTCCTGCTGGCGCTTCTTGCCGTCGGACAGGCAGGACTTCATGAACTCCTTGCGCTCGTCGCCTTTCTTGCCGGTGGCTTCGGTGTTGCAGGTGCCCATCAGCTTTTGCTGGGCCGTGGGAGCCTTGTCCCCTGCGGCCATGCCCATGCTGCAGGCCAGGGAGACAACTGCCAGAACAACGATTTTTTTCATGATGGAATGGTTTTGAAGGCGCGCTGAAGTCCAGCGCACCCACATTGCAGCACAGTGCCGGGCGCGCAGCAACGTCGCGGGCCCGGCGTTGTAAAAGTTTGCGATTGCCGCTGACAGGCGGGCAGGCGGACACCGGCAGGCCATGGCCAGCGCAGATAATGGCCCACTTTTGCATTGCGACAGGACGCTTGCCGTGGACATTCTTTTGCTGGTCAAGGCCGCCATCATGGGCATCGTGGAAGGGCTGACGGAGTTCCTTCCCATCTCCTCCACCGGCCACCTCATCCTGGCCGGTTCGCTGCTGGGCTTCGACGATGCCAAGGCCAAGGTCTTCGATATCGCCATCCAGACCGGTGCCATCTTCGCCGTGGTGCTGGTGTACTGGCAGAAGATCCGCTCCACCGTGGTCGACCTGCCCACCAGCCGCCAGGCGCAGCGGCTCACGCTGAACGTCATCATCGGCTTCCTGCCGGCCGTGGTGCTGGCGCTGATCTTCGGCAAGTTCATCAAGGCGCACCTGTTCACGCCCACCGTGGTGGCCACTACCTTCATCCTGGGCGGCTTCGTCATCCTGTGGGCCGAACGCCGGCCCGCCTCGGCCATGCGCGTGCAGACCGTGGACGAGATGACGCCGCTCGATGCCCTCAAGGTCGGCCTGGTGCAATGCCTGGCCATGATTCCCGGCACCAGCCGCAGCGGCGCCACCATCATCGGCGGCATGCTGATGGGCCTGTCGCGCAAGGCGGCGACCGACTTTTCGTTCTTCCTGGCCATTCCCACGCTGATCGGCGCCGGCGTCTACAGCCTCTACAAGGAGCGCGCCCTGCTGTCGGCGGCCGACATCCCCATGTTCGCCGTGGGCCTGGTGTTCTCCTTCATCAGCGCCTGGCTGTGCGTGCGCTGGCTGCTGCGCTACATCTCCACCAACAGCTTCGTACCGTTTGCCTGGTACCGCATCGCCTTCGGCATCATCGTGCTGGTGACGGCCTTCACTGGGGTCGTATCCTGGAGCGAGGCCTGACAGCCTGCGCCGCGCATGCAAAAAGCCACCCCAAGGGTGGCTTTTTTTGTCGCCGGGCCGCCCCAAGACAAAAAGCGGCCCCCCTGGGGGGCAGCGGACCTTGCGCAGCAAGGGGAGCGTGGGGGTCTTTTTTGTCGCCGGGCCGCCCCAAGACAAAAAGCGGCCCCCCCCCGGGGGGCAGCGGACCTTGTGCAGCAAGGGGAGCGTGGGGGTCTTTTTTGTCGCCGGGCCGCCCCAAGACAAAAAGCGGCCCCCCCGGGGGGCAGCGGACCTTGCGCAGCAAGGGGAGCGTGGGGGTCTTTTTTGTGCCTGAAGCTCCGGTTCAGGCCTCGGAGCCCAGCAGGTTCAGCAGCGAGGCCTCGATGGCGGCGGCCGTGGCGTGGGGCCGCTCCATGGGGAACAGGTGGCTGCCGTCCAGCATCATCACGCGCCCGCGCGTGATGCGGCGCGTAAGGTCCATGCCCACCTGGCGCATCTCCACCGAGGCACGCCCGCCGATGAAGGCCGCCGGGCAGCGCAGCGGATGGTGGTGCAGCAGCGAGGCCAGGTTGTGGGGCAAGGTGTTGTAGATGGCGGTCTCCACCTCGCGCGTGAAGTGCAGCGTGCGCCGGCCGTCCAGGTCGGCCAGGCCGCCCTGCACATAGTCCTGGAGCACCTGCGGATGCCATTGCGCAAACACCTTCTTGGCGCGGAAATAGGCCAGCGCCTCGTCATCGCTGTCCCAGGCATTGCGGCGGCGGGCGCTGATCTTGCCCGGCGAGACCGAGCCCACCAGCTGCGTGCGCTTGGCCACGCCCACGGCATTGGCGCGCCAGCCGCTGAGCAGGGGCGAGTCGATCAGCAGCACGCCGCGCGCCAGTTCGGGGTGGCGTGCAGCCGTCATCACGCTCAGGAAACCGCCCAGCGAATGCCCGACCAGAAAGACCGGACCGCCCACGCGCTCCACCTCGGCGCGCGTGAACTCGGCCAGTTGTTCGACCAGGTGGGGCCAGTTGTTGGTGACGGGAAAGCGCGGGTCATGGCCGAAGCGCTCCACGCCCTGCGCCGCGATCCCGCGCTCGGCCAGCAGCGAGAACAGCAGCCGGTAGGTGGGCAGCGCAAAGCTGTTGGCATGCGAGAAGACCACGGGCAGCGGTGCCGATTCCGTGCCCGCGTCGCTGTCGGCCCGCTGCGCGGGCCTGGCCGCGTTCACGGCTGGGGCTCCTGGCCGGTTCGGTCCGGAGCATCCGGCATGCCTTGCTGGTGGCCGGAGGGTTGCCCGGCGTCCGGCCGCATGGGCGATGTCGGGCCCGGTTGCAGGGGCGTCATGGGCGAGGTGGCCAGCCCGTCGGCCGTGGAGGTGCCAAGGCCTGCACCCGTGCCGCTGTGATAGGGCTGGCGCAGCGCCGCAGGCGGCAGCCGGCCCATGCTGCGCGCCGACGAGCGCAGGGCGCCTGCCGGCGCGGTGACCTTGGTCAGCGGCTGGGCCTGGCGGCTGTGCACGCGAATGGGCACCGCGGAATCGCTGCCCTCCCAGGCCGGGTCTTCGATGCTGTCGAAGACATGGCGCAGGCGCTCGCCCCAGCTGTCGTGCAGCATGCGGAAATACGGATTGCTCTCGTCGATGCTGACGATCTTGTCGGAGGCAAAGCGGTCCTTCTCGTACACGATCAGGTCCAGCGGCAGGCCCACCGAGAGGTTGGACTTGAGCGTGCTGTCCATGGACACCAGGGCGCACTTGGCGGCCTCGTCCAGCGGCGTGCGCGGCGTGATCACGCGGTCCAGCACGGGCTTGCCGTACTTGGACTCGCCGATCTGGAAGTAGGGCGTCTCGCTCGTGGCCTCGATGAAGTTGCCTGCCGAGTAGACCTGGAACAGTCGCATGTTCTCGCCCTGGATCTGGCCGCCCAGCACCAGCGAGATATTGAAGTCCACGCCCGAGCGCGACAGCGCCACGCCGTCGCGCTCGAACACATGGCGCACGGCCGCGCCCAGCACGCGGGCCGCATCGAACATGCTGCGCACGTTCCAGATGGTCAGCATGTCGCCCGTGGCCTCGTCGCGCAGCTGCTGGCTCTCCAGCAGCTCGCGCACCGATTGGGTGATGGACAGGTTGCCGGCCGACAGCAGCACCATGAAGCGGTCGCCGGGGTTCTCGTAGACCATGAGCTTGCGGAACGAGCTGATCTGGTCCAGGCCGGCATTGGTGCGCGAGTCGGCCAGGAAAACCAGGCCGGCGTTGAGCTTGATGGCAACGCAATAAGTCATGGAAGCGTCCGAATCTGCGGAAATGGCAAGTTTAGGGCCTGTTCACACTAATGTGGGGATCGCGTTGCCCGGCTGCGGGGTCGTATGCAAGGCGCGCGTGCGCAGCAAGGCTTGTGCCTTGCAAGCGCGTGCAACGCCGCAGACGGCCCCGCAGCCGGGCAACCCGAAGGGAAGCTGCCTGCCAGCCCGCCACTCGGCGTTGCACTCCTTGTGCGTGTGGACACACGCACGGCGTCGCGCGCCTTGATTGGCGGGCTGGCAGGTAGCTTCGCGACCCCACATTAGTGTGAATAGGCCCTGGTGCGAGGCGATTGACCGCGTTCAGGCGGCGATCTTCTTGAGCTGGTAAAGGGCTTCCAGCGCCTCGCGCGGGCTCAGTGCGTCGGGATTGATGGCGGCCAGCGCCTGGGCCAGCGGATCGTGGCGGCTTTCGGGCTCGGGCATGTCGGGCGCATCGAACAGGTCCACCTGCAGGCGGCCCTCGTCGGCATGGGCCTCCAGTGCCTCCAGCGCATGGCGCGCGTGGTGCAGCACGCCGGCCGGCATGCCCGCCAGCTTGGCCACCTGGATACCGTAGCTGCGGCTGGCCGGGCCGGGCTGGATCTCGTGCAGGAAGACGATGTCCTGGCCGGACTCCGCCGCGCTCACATGCATGTTCACGGCCGCGCGTGCCTTGGCCGGCAGCTCGGTCAGCTCGAAGTAGTGCGTGGCAAACAGCGTGAAGGCGCGCGTCCTGTCGTGCAGCTGGGTGGCGATGCCGCTGGCCAGCGCCAGGCCGTCGAAGGTGCTGGTGCCCCGGCCGATCTCGTCCATCAGCACCAGGCTGTGCGGCGTGGCCGAGTGCAGGATCTGCGCAGCCTCGGTCATCTCCATCATGAAGGTGGACTGGGCATTGGCCAGGTCGTCGGCTGCGCCGATGCGCGTGTGGATGGCGTCGATGGGCCCCAGCCGGCAGCTGGACGCCGGCACATGCGAGCCCATGCTGGCCAGCAGCACGATCAGCGCCACCTGGCGCATATAGGTCGACTTGCCGCCCATGTTGGGGCCGGTGATGATCTGCATGCGCGTGTTGGCGTTCATGCGCGTGTGGTTGGCGATGAAGCTGCCGCTGGAGGTCTCGGCCATGCGCGCTTCCACCACGGGGTGGCGGCCGGCCTCGATCTCGATGCAGGGATGGTTCACGAACTCGGGCGCGCACCAGTTCAGCGTCAGCGAGCGCTCGGCCAGCGTGCACAGCACGTCGATGGCCGCAATGGCACCGGCCACGCGCGTGAGCGCCGGCACATGGGGCTGCAGTTGGTCCAGCAGCTGCTCGTAGAGGAATTTCTCGCGCTGCAGCGCGCGCTCCTGCGCCGACAGGGCCTTGTCCTCGAAGGCCTTGAGCTCGGGCGTGATGTAGCGCTCGGCGTTCTTCAGCGTCTGGCGGCGGCGGTAGCGCTCGGGCACCGCATCCTTGTAGCTGTTGGTGATCTCTATATAGAAGCCGTGCACCTTGTTGAACTGCACGCGCAGGTTGGGAATGCCGGTCAGCAGCTTTTCCTTGGCCTCCAGCTCCAGCAGGAAGTCGTCGCAGTTGTTCTGGATGGCGCGCAGCTCGTCCAGCTCGGCGTCGTAGCCCGTGGCAAACACGCCGCCGTCGCGCACCAGGGCGGCCGGCTCTTCCATGATGGCGCGCACCAGCAGCTCGGCGCAGCCCTCGGGCGGCTGCAGGTCGGCAAACAGCTGGGTCAGGTGGGCCGAGGGTGTCTGCCCGGCCTGGGCCAGCACGGCCGCCTTGTGCAGCGTGCGGCCCAGTCCCACCAGCTCGCGCGGGCGCACCTGGCGCAGCGCCGTGCGCGCGGTGATGCGCTCCACATCGCTCACGCCCTTGAGCTGCTCGCGCAACTGCTGCCAGGGCGCGGCCATGCCGCCTGCGCTGGCGCCCTGCAGCGCCCGCGTGGCCTCCAGCCGCGCCATGGCCTGCGTGCGGTCGCGGCGCGGCTCCAGCAGCCAGGCCTTGAGCAGGCGGCTGCCCATGCCCGTCATGCAGGTGTCCAGCAGAGAGAACAATGTGGGCGAATCCTCGCCGCGCAGCGTCTTGACCAGCTCCAGGTTGCGGCGCGTGGCCAGCGGCAGCGCAATCAGCTCATCGTCGCGCTGCACCTGCAGAGCGTGGATGTGCGACAGGCTGCGGCCCTGCGTGTGCTCGGCATACGACAGCAGCGCCGCGCTGGCGCCATGGGCCAGCGGCAGGTCCTCGGCCTCCCAGGCCTTGAGGCTGGCCGCGCCCAGCAGCTCCAGCAGCTTGCGCTCGCCCAGACCGCCATCGAACTGCCAGTCGGGGCGCGGCGACAGCGGGCAGGCAATGGAGCCGCCATGGCGCAGCGTGAACAGGCTCTGCTCGAAACGCTCGGTCACGCCCGCGCTGTAGATCAGCTCGCTGGGCGCAATGCGCGAAATCCAGGCGCCCAGCTCATCGTGGGAACACTCGGCCAGATGGATGCGCCCCTGCGTCACCGCCATCCAGGCCAGGCCGCAGCGCTGGCGCCCGGCCGTGTGCAGGGACAGCAAGATCGCCTCGCTCTTGTCCGACAGCAGCTCACTGTCGGTCAGCGTGCCCGGCGTCACCACGCGCACCACCTTGCGCTCCACCGGGCCCTTGGCGGCGCCCACCTCGCCCACCTGCTCGCAGATCGCCACCGACTCGCCCAGCTTGATCAGCCGGCCCAGGTAGTTCTCCAGCGCATGGAAGGGCACGCCCGCCATCGGAATCGGCTGCCCCGCCGTCTGCCCGCGCGTGGTCAGCGTAATGTCCAGCAGCCGCGCCACCTTCTCCGCATCCCCGAAGAACAGCTCGTAGAAATCCCCCATGCGGTAGAAAACCAGCGTGTCGGGGTAGTTGATCTTGATGCCCAGGTACTGCTGCATCATGGGCGTGTGCGCCGACAGATCAGGGGCCGGAGAGGGCTGTGTGCTTTGCGAAAGGTCGCTCATTGGCTTGGGAATCAACAGGTTGCGGCGGCGCGAAGGCGCCGGGCAAGGCCTGCCTGGATGGCGCGGGGCCGCAGGAAGGCGCAAATGTTCTTGTGTCGTGCTGCCCGCCTCGGGCCGTATCCATCGTGTGGGGCGTGGTGGCGGACAAAGGTCACATTATTGACTACCCGAGGTTGGACGCCGCGCCAAGGGGGCGTAGATCGCGGCACACAAATGCGCTGCGCTCAATCCAAAGGGTCATCTCCGTCGCGCGTTATCACAGTGCTCCTTCTGGCAACTGCCTGGCTCCTTGGTACAAGGCGTGCTGCGCATCCGCCAGGGTGATCACTTCGTCCCCGGTGAGATAGCTCATCAGAACACTGTTGAGTTTCGCGATGCGTGCGCCATAGCAGCGAATCAGCGAGGCGATCTGAATCTGCTCCGGTTCCGTGATCTGATCTCCCAGCGCTGTCACGGCGTGGGCTGCTGCCTCGATGTCGAATGAGCAACGAATGAGCAACTCACTGGCCCGGTGGCCGCTTCCAAGCAACGGCGATGCCGCTGTGACTGGTGATGCTGTATCTGCCTGGCTGCCGAATGTATTGATACCGTTGCCAGCCTCCTTGGCTGCAGCAAAGCTGGCCAGGAAACGCAGGTCGTCCAAGGAGTTGGGAAGCTCGTTGTAGGCCCCGAACAGCCGGTCTGCGAATCCAAAGGCGTGTTCCAGCAGTCCATGAACAAAGGCAGCTTCACCTGCTGCACTGAGCCGGTTCTCTCGGAATGTGTCGCATGCGAACTCCAGTTCCGAGCTGATGAGGGCGAGCAGTGAAAGCAGATCCACCCGCACCGGCTCATGTGGACTGCTTGCCGGGCAGCAACCGGGAGCAGGTAGCTGGTTGAGCGCTGCAAATGCCCGGCTGAGGTGCGGGCAGGAGTAGCGCTCCTGTGCCCCGTCGTACAGGATGCGTTTCACTGTGTACTTGAGCACTCCCGCAGCGCACAGGACTGCTTGGTGGGCATCGGCAAGAGAGGCTCGGGCCATGCATGGGGCGTGGCGTTGGGGCTCAGGGTGCGCGTGATTTCTATCGTGGCGCTGAATGTTTGGCCGCACTCGATTCAGCGCCGCTCGGCGGCGGTGTCGGTTTGACCCAGCACGATGCGGCCCTCGTGCTGGGCGCCGTCCCATGCGCGTTCCAGCTCTTCGGTCATCCCCAAGGGAATGCGTTTGGAGTACATCAGGGGCTCGACCGTGGCCGAGCGGTGGCGGGTGTGGTGCGCTGGGGTGGTCATGTAGTATCTGGAGATAGGTTGTTACAAGATGCGGTGGATTTTGCCCAATTTTTTGGGAAAGTCAACAGATTTACCAAAAAAATGGATGAATTTTCCCAAAGGTTGCGTGAGGAGCGCAAACGGCTTGGCCTAAGCCAAGAGGCGTTTGCATCCCTGGGCGGGGTGTCCAAGAACACTCAATCGAACTACGAGACGGGGGCAAATCTGCCTGATGTTGGCTACCTCAACACCATTCGCGGGTTCGGGGTGGACTCCGGCTATGTGCTCACGGGCATACGTACTTTTGACCCCAGCGCGATAGAGCATGCACAGCCCGCTGCCACGCTTGCGGCCCGCCTGGTGCAAGAGCGCAAGCGGCTGGAGCTGACCGTGGGCCAACTGGCCGCCAAGTCGGGCGTGGATCGCCTGGCCCTGCTGAAATTTGAAGAGGGCGAGTTCGCGCCCGATGCCAAGGCGCTGCAGCAGCTGCACGCCGTGGGTGTGGATGTTGGCTATGTGCTGCTGTCGCTGCGCGCAGGCGCGGCGGGCGGTGATGCCGGCGCGGCGGCATCAGTCAGTTCTGAGTCACAGCAGCTGCTGCGGCACTACGACAAGGCGCCCTTAGAGGCGCAGGCTGCACTGCGCACGCTGGCGGCCATTGCCGCACGCGCATAAACGACCCATTTACCTAAGAGTTATCAACCGAGTGGCCACCTGATGGGCGGTGGCCGCCGCATTTAAGAGAGGGGACACCCATGGCATTGGCGCCTTGCAAAGAATGTAAGAAAGAAGTCTCAACAGGTGCAAAGACCTGCCCGAACTGCGGAGTCAAAGACCCGACCATCACCAGAACAGACAAGTTCCTTGGTCTGATCCTGTTGATTGGCATCGTGGGGGTTGTGGTGTATGCGTGCAGCCCCAGCAGTCCCCCCAAAGAATCCGCAAGCCCTGCGGCTGTCACGGCTCCCGCGAGCACAGCGCCCGCCGCGCAGCCAGCCACGGAGGAAACCCGGCCGAATTTCGGCTTTGATTCCAACGAATTCCGCACACGCTTCAATTCGCTTGCCAAAGACTTTGGCAATGGGTGGCCGATTCAGCGACCGTTCACCATCAGCAATGGCAGCAAGAAGAACACTTGGAATCACACCATTGCAGAGACGCCAATGATTGGCACTGTGGACAAGCAAAGCGGCAGGCTTGAGTCGGTCATGGTGACGGTTACGGGGGGCGACAATACAAAAACCATTAATACGATGTCTCTTCTTCTTATCGTTGGCAACTCGCTGACTGGAGGCGACCGGCGCGAACAGGTCTCGGCTACCCTTGTGCGCCTGATGAAAAAGGCCATGGACAGCAAGGACGCTGACACCGCGAGCGATAGCGTTGGCAACGTTACGATATCCGCCACGCTGATCCAGGGCATGGGCATGCTCGTGGCTTTCACCCCCGCGCAGTAGCCATGTGGCGCCACGCAGCGCTTGCGCTGCTTATGCTGGGCGGGTTTTTGACGGCCCATGCCGCCAACTACCCCTGCAGCGGCAGCAAGGGCGGCGTGGCGCATTGCTCTGGCGCGCAATTCGTGTGCAATGACGGCTCGGTCAGCGGCAGCAAGCGCCATTGCAGCGCCGAGCTTGGACAGTCATCACCGCGTGCGTTGGTGGCCCCCAGCCGGGCCGGGGCATCTTCAGGTGATTGCTCATGCCGGTCCGGTGGCGTTTGCACTGGGCCACGGGGTGGGAAGTACTGCATATCGGATTCTGGAAAGAAGAGCTATTTGCGCTAGAAGCCGATCGGCCTGGCCTACCCCAGGGGTGTGGCCCACGGCCCTGCGCGACAGGCTGGAGCGCGTCGCCATGGCAGCCGCCGAGGGGCCGCAGGTGGCGCGCATCTTCGAGTCAGCCGGCGTGGACCCGGCGCCGCTCACTGGCGCCGAATACCGCAGGAAGCTGGTCCAGGGCCATGAGTCCATGGGCGCGGCCATCAAGGCGGGCAACCTGCCGCGCATGAACTGAGGGCGGTCCGGCTGCCTGCCGGCCTTGATGCACGGGTACTGCTGCAGCATGTGCCGAAAGATCATGAAAGGCCGCTCGTCGGCGGGGGAGCGCTCGCGCCCGCTCCCTGCGTTCGCTGTATCGGTCCACTAGGTAGCCTGTGCAGTCAAGCCGGTGCAGTCGCGCGTCAGCAGGGTGAAATTGACCAGTTCCCCCAATCATGTCCACCACGCGCAGGGGGCGAGTGCCTGCGCCTCAGCGCGGCGCCAGGAACTGCTCCATGCGCTGCAGCTCCTCATCCAGCGCACTGCGAAAGGCGGCATCGCCGGGCGCCGCGCCGGCCACATAGCCGAATGACGGCTCCAGCCGGCCGTCGCGCGCTTGGAGGTTGGCCCAGCCGATCACCTGGCCCTGCCAGAGCATGGGCAGGGCGTAGTAGCCCAGCTGACGCTGAGCTGGTGGCGTATAGGCCTCGAACTTGTAGGTCCAGCCCCAGAGCAGCGTGAAGCGGCGCCGGTCCCAGACCACGGGATCGAAGGGCGCGAGCAGGCGCAGCCGCTCGTCGAAGGCATGGCGGCGCGAGCGTGGATTCTCGTCGGCGGGCCAGTACCAGGTGGTTCCATCGATGCGGCAGCTTGCCAGCTGCTCGCGCGCCAGCCGCAGCGCCACCTGGGTCTGCTGCGCCAGGTGGGGCGCGCCATAGCCCAGCAGGCGCACCAGGTAGGTCAGGCTGGGGGCTGGCAGCGGTGCGTACTTGCGCACCACCAGGTCGATCAGCGCGGCGGCGCGCCGGGCGCTGGCGGCGGGGCTGTCGTCGGCTGGCGGGTGGGCGATGGCCTCGTAGACGCGCGTGCCGCTGTCGCGGCGCTTGACGCGCAGCAGGCCCCGGTAGTGCATGCCATCGAGCAACTGCGTGCTGGCGCTGCCCGAGCCGCCCCAGTAGTTCTTCACGCTTCCGTGCGAGAAATGCTGCTCCACCTCGCGCGGATGCACGGCGCCGCGCTCGCGCACAAAGGCCAGCACCTCGGCGGCCTTGCGCTGCGTCTCGGCATCCCAGGCCTTGCGGGCCTGGCGCGGGTGCATCAGCGCCAGGTGCTCGCTGGGCAGAAAGCCGTAGTTGACCAGGCAGTCCTCGTCGATCGGCAGGCGCGCGTAGCGGCGTTCCAGATCGCCGGCGCGGTAGTCCTTGACGCGGTGGCGCAGCGTCAGGTCCTGCGCCCGGGCCGGGGCGCGGATCGGGTCTGCCTGCACAAAGCCCAGGCGCTGTATGGCCGCAGGCAGGGTGGTCGGCGTGAACAGGGTGCGCGCCACGGCATGGCGGCGCAGGTCGTCAAGGCTCGGTTCGGGGGGCATGGCTTGATTGGAGCACGGCAGGGCTGCCGTACTTCCTGATCCTGCTGTGCCGCTCAGGCCTTCCTGGCACGCCTGCGCCGCCACAGCGCGCGCAGCACCCAGCCCAGCGGCAGCACCACCAGCACCAGCCAGGGCAGCACGGCCGCCACGAAGGTGATCAGGGCTGCCATGCTCTCGCCCAGCACATGGCCGGCATCGCGCAGCGCGCGGCCTATGGGGCTGTAGCTGGTGCCGCCCTGCACCAGGGCGCGGGTGGGCGTGAACTGGATCTGTATGTGCTGCTTGCTGGTCTGCTGCTCCAGCACCTTGCGCTGGGCGGCCATGGCGTCCAGCTCGGCCTGCGTGTCCGACAGCGTGCGCTGTATCTCCAGCAGGTCGGACATGGTGCGCTTGGTCGTGGTGTCGCGCAGCATCAGGCGCAGGCTGTCGCGGAACTCGGTGCGGTTCCTGATGCGCGCCTCCACGTCGATCACCTCGGCCGTCTTGTCCTCGCTGATGGTGTTCTGCGACACGATGGTGGCCACGCCGGCCAGCGTGCCCAGCAGCCGCTGCACATCGGCCGGCGCCACGCGCATCTCCAGCATGGCGTTGCCGGGCTGCTGGGGCGTCTCGCGCAGAAGGGATGCCGACAGCAGCTCGCAGCGCAGCGTGGCACACAGGTCGCGCACCTGGCCCCAGGCATCGGCCAGCTGCGCCTGCGGCACTTCCACGTTCAGCTCCTGGCGCACGGCCAGGAAGCGCTGGGCCATCTCGTCCTGCGCCGATGTCTCTGGTGCGGCTGCTGCCGCATCCTCGGCCTGCACGGTGGCGGCGCGGCCTTGCTTCATGCCGGCGCCGCCCGCCATGGGCGCGGGGGCGGGCGCAGATTCCATGGCTGCTGTGTCATGCCGCTGGTTGCAGCCCGCAAGGGCCAGCGTGGCAGCCAGTGCCAGCACGGCCGGCAAGGCCATGCGGGAGGGCAGAGTGGAAGGCCGGGGATGCGTCATGAATTTCCTCTTGAAAACAGGCAAGAACAGGCCGCTGCCAGGACTCAAAGCTCAAGGCTCAAGGCTCAGGGCTTGCCGCCGGGGCCGAACATGGTGTCCACCTCGGACTGCAGCTCGAAGATGTCGGACACCGTGTAGAGCCAGTCTCCCTTTTGCAGATGGCCGGGGTCCGGCGGCGTCTCCACGCAGGCCTTGACCAGGGTGAACTGGCCGGCCGGGTCGGGCAGGAACTTCAGGCCCGATATGGAAAACCGCGCCACCCGCCCCACACCATCGTTGTAGCGCCGGCCCCGGGCGCGCACGTCGGCCAGCTCCGCCATCTGCGGCAGGTGGTCGAACACCGCGTCGTAGAACTCGACGATGGGGCTCTGGTTGGTCCGGGCGCAGCCGTGCACGTACAGGGCGTAGAAGCGCCCGTCCAGCTCCATGGCCACCACGTCGGCCGCGCGGTAGAAGGTCAGGCTGTCGGGCAGGCCCGGCGAGCGTTTGGGCGGCGCGGGCGGCGTGTCCAGGAAGTCCTGGCGGATCTGCGCCGACTTGCGAAAGAAGTCATCGCTGAGCGCCACCTCGGCATTGAGCACATCGATGGCCGTGCGCGCGGCCGCGTTCAGGCCCGCGTCGGCCAGGCCGTTCCTGTGCAGCACGATGGCCAGGGCCAGCGCCGTCTTGTGCCGGTACAGCGCCGTTGCCTTGGCGTCACCGGCCTGCAGCACGCAGCTCCAGCGCCGCAGCAGGGGCGGCAGGGCATGGCCGCCGTAGTTGGCCGCGATAGCGGCATCGTGCCGGCCCAGCGCAAACGTGCGCGCCATCACGCGCGCCACGTCTTCCTCCAGGGTCTGCACCAGGGTGTCGGCGGCCAGCTTGGACAGCGCCTGGGTATGGGTCATGGCCATGGCGTCACTGGCTCCAGTTCGATGGCAGGTTCCTGAAATCCGGCCGGCAGGCCATAGCCGCCGGTGCTGCGTTGTTCGTTGCGGTGCTCGATGCTCAGGTCAAAGGCTTGCATGGTGTCTGTCGCAGGCGCCTTCGCGCCGGGGCCGTTGGAACGCCGGCCAGTGTGCCCCAAGCCGGGCCGCTGGCGGGGTGTGGGCGCCATCGGGTCTGTATCGATCCGCTACCGGCGCGGGCTGTCGCCCTGACGTCTTGCCGTCACATGAACCGGCAAGACTCGTCATTTGCTTTTCATGCTGTTCATGCGGTTCATGTCAAAGGGGGCGCCGCCAGCCCCGGGGAGATGCACGATGTTCTGGGACAAGAAGCTCAGGCGCTGGGCCGAGGCCGTGCGTGCGCGGGCCGATCTGCCGGCGCGGCTGGTGCTGTGGAATGGCGAGCAGTTCGACTTCGGCCGCTTCGAGCAGCCGCGCGTCACGCTCACCGTGCGCAGCGCCTCGGCCCTGCCGCTGCTGCTGGACCCCAGCCTGGACCACCTGGGCCAGGCCTATGTGAAGGGCCAGATCGACATCGACGGCCGCCTGCCCGACATCATCGACTTCGGCTATGCGCTGGCTCGCCGCATGTCCAAGACCCAGGGCGCGGGCAAGGGGCCGGGGCGGCTGGCGCTTGCGGCGCGCGCGGCAAGGCGCTTTCGGCACAGCCGCAGCACGGACCGCGAATCCATCCAGTACCACTACGACGTGTCCGACGACTTCTACCGGCGCTGGCTGGACGAGGGCATGGTCTATTCCTGCGCCTACTTCGAGAACGGCGACGAGGACCTGGCCACCGCCCAGCGCAAGAAGCTGGACCACATCCTCACCAAGATCCGCCTGCAGCCCGGCCAGCGCCTGCTGGACATCGGTTGCGGCTGGGGTGCCCTGGTGCTGCGTGCGGCCCAGCACTTTGGCGCGCATTGCGTGGGCGTGACCCTGTCGCGCAACCAGTTCGAAGCGGCCACCGAGCGCGTGCGCGCCGCAGGCCTGGCCGACCGCATCGAGATCCGCCTGCAGGACTACCGCGACGTGCAGGGGCGCTTTGACCGCATCACCAGCGTCGGCATGTTCGAGCATGTGGGCCGCCGCAATCTGCCCATGTACTTTGCGCACATGCGCGAGCTGCTGGCAGATGACGGCCTGGCGCTGAACCACGGCATCACCTCCACCGATGCGGACGTGGGCGCCACGGCGTTGGGCGGCGGCGCGTTCATCGACCGCTATGTGTTTCCTGATGGCGAGCTGCCGCACCTGAGCCTGGCGCTGGAGGCCATGCAGCGTGGGGGGCTGGAGGTGCTGGATGTGGAGGGGCTGCGGCGGCATTACGTGCGCACGTTGCAGTTGTGGCTGGAGCGGTTTGAGGCTTGTGCGATGCAGATTCGGGACTTGGTGGATGAGGAGAGGTTTCGGATTTGGAGGGTGTATCTGGCGGGGTGTGCTTATGCGTTCGAACACGATGACGTGTCTATCTTTCAGGTTGTTTGTCGGAGGGCGGGGCAGGGGGCTGCTTCGTTGCCTTGGTCGCGGAGGTATATGTACGAGCGCGAGCTGTCCTGATGTCTTGGGACACGGGCGGTGTGTAGCTTGTTCTTGACCCTGCCGGGGGGTGTTTTTTCGAGGCCGGGTCTCGGCCCGGCGGCCGACCCGCTTTCTTGTCTCGCCAAGAAACCGGGCCAAAGAAGGCGACCCGAATGCCCGCGACCCTCCGCTTCGCTGCGGGCAACCTGCGTCGTGGCGCTTGCGGGGTTTGCCGCAGAACTCTCTGCGCGCTTCGCGCTCCGCTCAGACAACTGCGGCAAGTCAGATCACGAAGCAAGCCTGTCCTTCGGCAGGCTTGCAACCCCGCA
>NZ_MYFL01000005.1:266449-375087 GCF_002193035.1 Delftia sp. K82
CCTGTCCTTCGGCAGGCTTGCAACCCCGCAAGCGCCACGACGCAGGCGCGGGCATACGGGAAGGGGCGGGGGAGCGGGGGCGGGGAGAGAACTATCGGCGATTGTTCTGGTTTTCTGGATGATCCATCCCGGCTGCGCCGGTTTATCGCGGAGGGCTGGCTGCCTAAGCTGGGTGCTTCATCCAAGCACAAGGAGCGTTTCCATGGCAGACCATTCCATTCGCGGCAAGGTGGCGCTGATTGCAGGCGGCGGCAAGAATCTGGGCGGGCTGATTGCCCGTGATTTGGCGGGGCACGGCGCGCGGGCCGTGGTGGTGCACTACAACAGCGAGTCTTCACGGGCCGAGGCGCAGACCACGGTGGCCGCAGTGCGTGCGCTGGGCGCAGAGGCCGTGGCGCTGCAGGGCGATCTGACGCGTGCTGGCGCTGTGGAGCGGCTTTTTGCAGAGGCCGTGGACGCCGTGGGCCGGCCGGACATTGCCATCAACACGGTGGGCAAGGTGCTCAAGAAGCCGCTGATGGAGATCAGCGAGGCGGAGTACGACGAGATGGCCGCCGTCAACGGCAAGTCGGCGTTTTTCTTCCTCAAGGAGGCGGGGCGCCATGTCAACGACCACGGCAAGATCGTGACCCTGGTGACCTCGCTGCTGGGCGCGTTCACGCCGTTTTATTCCTCCTACGCGGGCACCAAGGCGCCGGTGGAGCATTTCACGCGGGCGGCGGCCAAGGAGTTCGGGGCGCGGGGCATTTCGGTCACGGCCGTGGGGCCGGGGCCCATGGACACGCCGTTCTTCTACGGCCAGGAAGGCGCGGACGCCGTGGCCTATCACAAGAGCGCGGCGGCGCTGTCGCCGTTCTCGCCTTCGGGGCTGACGCATATCGAAGACGTGGTGCCCTTCATCCGCCACCTGGTCAGCGACGGCTGGTGGATCACCGGGCAGACCATCCTGATCAACGGCGGCTACACCACCAAGTAGGCCAAGTGGAAGGACTGCTGCACGGACTATGCTGCGTCCCATGGACCGACTCGACCGATACCGGATCTTCATGCAGGTGGCCGAGATGGGCAGCTTCATCAAGGCCGCCCATGCGCTGGACCTGCCGCGCGCAACGGTCTCCGCCGCCGTGCAGCAGTTGGAGGAGCAGGTGGGCGCAAGGCTCCTGCACCGCACCACGCGCCAGGTGAGCCTGACGGCCGATGGCGCCCAGTTGCTGGAGCGCGTGCGCCCGCTGCTGTCAGAGGCCGAGGATGTGGAGCAGATGTTCCAGGCCCGCACCCGCCAGGCCACGGGCCGGCTGCATGTGGACGTGCCCAGCCGCATCGCGCGCCGCCTGCTGGCGCCTGCGCTGCCGGGGCTCATGCGCCGCCACCCGGGGCTGCAACTGGTGCTGGGTTCGTCAGACCGCGCCATCGACCTGGTGCAGGAAGGCGTGGACTGCGCCGTGCGCGTGGGCACGCTGCATGACAGCAGCCTGGTCGTGCGCCCGCAGGGCTGCATTGCCCTCATCAACTGCGCCAGCCCCGCCTACCTGCGCGAGCACGGCCTGCCCGAGCAGCCGCAGGACCTGCTGCACGGACACTGGAGCGTGGGCTATGCCTCGCCGCGCACGGGGCGGGAACTGCCCTGGGAATGGAGTGGGGCGAGCGATGTGGATGGGGTAGATGGGGTGGACGGGCCGCAGACCCTGGCCGTGCCCAGCCGCGTAGTGACCAACAATGCAGAAAGCTACATCGCCTGCTGCCGCGCCGGCCTGGGGCTGATCCAGATCCCGCGTTATGACGTGCAGCACCTGCTGGACACGGGCGAGCTGTTGGAAGTGCTGCCCGCCCACCGCGCAGCGCCCATGCCCGTGGCGCTGCTGTACCCGCACCGCCGCCAGCGCTCGCGCCGGCTGGCGGTTTTCATCGAGTGGTTCGAGGCGCTGATGCGGCCGAACCTGGAGCCGTAGGCGCAACCCCGGCCGCCCCAGTCACCGCAGCCGCTCCGGCCGCAGGGTGGGTCTGGGCCCCATCGTCGTCATGAATGGGCCGGTAGCCGGGCCCGAAGGACACATCGCCCAGCCGCCAGCCCTCTCGCCGGCGAAACGCTCCCCAGAACCGCTTGAGCGTATGCCACTGCATGGCCACCAGCCCGCGCTCGTTGTCGGCATCCACCTCGGGGTCGCTCACGCCCGTGGGGCGCACGGGCTCGTTGGTATAGAGCGCCGTGCCAAACAGCATGTCCCACCAGGGCAGCACCTGCCCAAAATTGCAGTTGTGGCGCGTGGGCCGCTCGGGGTCGCGCAGCATGTGGTGGTGGCGGTGGAACAGCGGGCCCACCAGCACTCGCTCACCCACGCGGCCCAGCCAGCCCAGGCGCAGCCGCACATTGGCGTGCGAGAAGTTCTGCACCAGCTCGCTCAGCAGCCCCAGCAGCGCAAACTCCGAAGGCTCCACCCCCATCGCCAGCCCCACCGTGGCCAGGATGAAGGACTGCAGCATGCCGTCCAGGTAATGGCTGCGGTCATTGCTCCAGCAGCTCATCTGCCGCTGGCTGTGGTGCATGCTGTGCATGGCCCACCACCAGGGAATCACGTGCTGGGCGCGGTGCATCCAGTAATACACTAGGTCGTAGACCACGTAATACACCAGGAACAGCGCCACCGGATGGTCCGCAAACCACGGCACCCAGTGCTTGAGCCCCGTGGCCTCCTCGGCCGCAGGCCCGCCGCCCAGCATGCTGGCAAACGGCATCAGCACCAGAAAACTGAACAGCGGAAACAGCCCCAGCAGCATCAGCAGCGTGTAGTTGCGGTCCACCGTGGTCAGCCGCCGGTCGCTCCAGCGCTCGGCCGGAAACAGACTCTCCAGCGGCCGCATCACCCCCGCGATCAGGAACAGCTGCAGCGCCGCAATCAGCACCGCCTCGGCAATCTCACGCGGATCGCCGGCCGCCTGGGCGATGTCCAGCCAGTGAACGGTGGGGATTACGGCGTGGGTGGCGAGCCAGGTGATGGCTGCCTGCCACAGCTCGGTCAGTGAAGTCATGTCTTGTGCCTGCAAGAAGGGCCGGGGGAGGGCTGGGGGTTGCGGGCGGGATTATGGGGTGGGGGTGTGGAGGGAGTGTGTGGGGGCGCAGAGGAGGCTGCAATCGACCTGTTGGTGCTGCTGATCTGCGACATGCGGCCAGCGGCTTTGCAGCGAAACAGTCCTTTGGTGTTTCCGATGCAACGGCCGCTGGCGCAAAGAAAGCAGAATCGAGGTATCGCGCTTCTCCGAGTACTGCTCGGCGCTGCCGATTGCCCCGGCAAGTAGCGGGAAGGTGGGCGATAGACCTTTGCTCAATTGAGGGTCGTGTCCTTGAGTCGACAGAACATGGGCTTCAAACGAAAATCTGTAGTTAGGCACTTGGCAGATAAGTGCGTCGAAGTTCGCCAAGAGAAGGGCGTCGTGCTACAAGACTAATTCAGGAATAAACTGAGTTGCGCGAAAATAATGTATGAAATCCAGAGTCGGACCAAACGGGATGCATCTCTTCGATCGAATGTCAGGTCTGAATGTCCTGTTAGACGAATTGCTAGCGGAAGAGGCGGTTTGGTCAATAGCGCCACGCCAAGTATCCATCGCACTTACAAATGTCTGCGACCTTCATTGCGTGTACTGCTACGCACCAAAACACAAGGCGTCGCTACGTACAGAGCAAGTGCTCGGCTGGTTGAAGGAACTCGACACTGAAGGATGCCTCGGCGTCGGTTTCGGCGGTGGCGAACCGACGCTGCATCCCAACTTCGTCGATATATGCAGGCGAGTTGCGCAAGAGACTCAGCTGGCAGTTACCTTCACGACGCATGGTCATCGCCTGACACCGCAAATGGTCGGGCGGCTCAGAGGCTCAGTCCATTTCGTACGTATCAGCGTCGACGGCGTTGAACGCACCTATGAAGAGAAGCGCGGGAAGCCGTTTGCGAGCCTGCTCAGAGCCACAGAATCGATCGCGACGCTCGCGCCCTTTGGGATCAACGTGGTAGTCAATGAGCAGACGGTCGTAGAACTTGATGCGGTGGCCGAGCTCGCGCAGACAGTCGGGGCCAGCGAATTGCTGCTGCTACCTCAGCAACAAACTAGTGTGGTCGCAGGTATGGACGGGGCAACCAATTTAGCTCTCCAAGACTGGGTCTCAAAATACAGAGGCGGCGTTCGTTTGGCGGTCAGTGAAGCGGGGGCATCGGGGCTTCCGACATGTGAACCGCTCCCCGACGAGCGAGGTCTTCAGGCCTACGCACACATCGACGCGTCCGGCTTGCTGCGCACAAGTTCTTACGCAACAGTCGGCGCGAAGATTGAAGCCGCGGGCGTCATCTCGGCGCTGAAGCGACTTAGAACTACCTTCGATATCAAACGGGAGATGCAACCATGAAGATCTGGAGCGGATACGGGTCCGAGCACTCGATGAACTTGGTTCTCATCGGGAAGTTCAAGAAGGCGCAGGACGCAGAGAAAGTTGAGAAGGACATTGAGAAGCTAAGCGAGCAGGCTTTAAAAGATGAGACTCATTCCTTTGTCTTCGACCCCGATCCGAAAGATCTGAGATTTTCGGAGGGCATGCTCTCGTTGTTGCGAGGTCTGAGACTGAACACCTTGGGTCCCGATGAGATCGGCCAGCTGGTATCTGACTATCGACTTGAGCGTGAAGATGATCGAATCATCGTCAAGACAGACGAAGCTGACGTATCCGCGTTCGTAAAGCTGTTCATCGAAACTGGGGCGAAGGTCGAAGTCTTCTCGGCGCACGATTACCCCGCCGATTCCGCCAACGCGAGCTGACGGAGAACACGCCGATGCCTGAAGTCAATTGGGACGTATTCCGCAGTTTGCCTGGCGCTGCGACTGAAAACTTCGAGAAGCTCTGCCGCGCTCTGGTGCGCCGTCACTACAGTCGCTTCGGTCGCTTCAAACAACGCGCGAACCAGCCTGGGGTGGAGTTCCACCTCGAACTGACCGAGTGTTGCGATCTTGGTGCGCCGCCACGCTGGGTTGGTTGGCAATGCAAGTGGTACGACGTGGAAAACGGAGAAGGCCTGGGAGCCGCGCGTCGCAAAACGATCATCGAAGGTATAGAAAAAACGCAAAAACATGTCAAAGGTGTGACCGACTGGAAGCTCTGGACACGCCACACGTTGACGGCGGACGACCAACGGTGGTTCTTCGCTCTGGAACAGGACTACTTCCCCGAATTCAAGTTGGACCTGCTGACCGCAGCCGACATCGAGGATCTTCTGGTTGGTCCGGCAGCGCTACTTCGGGAAACGTACTTCGGCGAGCTTGTTCTGACGCCTGAGCAATTCGCTGAACAGTACAAGCTCGCTGCGGCTCCGTTCAAGCGTCGATACCAGCCAGACGTCCATGTTCCCGTTGGTGCCGAGACGAGGGTGTTTGAGCATCTGGGCCGCCTCAGCGCGTGGGAATCACTGAAGAAGCTCTCAGGTGCCGTCAGGAAAACTTGCAAGGAAATTTCGTCGCTGACTGAGCACGTCAAAATAGAGATTAAGGTCGAAGTCGAAGCGCTCTTGGCGAAGGCCACCGGATTGGCGGACTTACTCGATGGCTTACATGCGGCGCTGGAAAAGGGGGACTTCGACGCCGTAGCGCAGTCGCTGGCTTTAAATCCGCCGCAGCCTGTTCGCTATAACAGGCTGCTCTCTAAGCTGCGTGGAGCGCGTTCCGAGGGGGCTCCGTTGGCGGCGAATCTGGTCGCCGACCTCCATACAGTTTCCTACACGTTGCTCGGACTGGAGAGGTCGACCAGCGTGCGGGCCGTCGCCGTGCTTGCGGCTGCCGGCGAAGGAAAGTCCGAGCTGGCCGTAAAGGTGACGCAGGCTGATGGAGACTTCCCCGGTGGTGTCTTACTGCTGGGGAAGAATCTTCATGCAGGGCAGACGCTTGACGATCTCGTGTCTACCTTCAAGATCGCCGGCAGGCCTGCGGAGAGCTTCGACCGGCTGGTTGAAGCCGTCGATGCTGCGGGCCAGCGAGCAGGCAAGCGCATCCCCATCGTCATTGACGGCCTGAATGAGTCGGAAGACCCGAGAAACTGGGCAGATGAGCTGGCTCGGGCGGATGAGCTGCTGAAGGATTTTCCCTATATCTTGCTGATTGTGACACTGCGCAATGAGTTCGCGCCTATATGCCTCCCCGAGGATTTTCCGAGGATTGAGCACAATGGATTCCAGGAAGATTTGCAAGCGGCCATCGACAAATACTTCCACTACTACAAGATCGACGCCACCGACGCGGACCTGCCCGTCGAGCTCCTACAGCATCCCTTGACGTTGAGGATCTTTTGCGAGGTGGCGAACGCTAGTCGCCGCCATATTGTTGGAGTAGAGGCACTGCCTACCTCGCTGGCAAGCCTGTTCGAAGAGCACTTCAAGAAAGTTGCCGCGCGAATTGCCGAACTGTCTCCGACGGTGCATCGCTTATATCAGCAGGAAGTGCAAGAGGCGCTGCTGACGATCGCGCGTCTGCTCTGGGAGGGCAATGCGAGAAGCGTGGAGTTTCGAGCTGTGCGTACCGCTATTGGAGATGTGGGCAACTGGTATGCCAGCGTTGTGCGTGCGCTGGAGTCCGAAGGCGTCCTAGTTCGGACGACTTTTGGAGAAGGACGCCAAGGTATCGCATTCGCCTACGACTTGATGGCCGGTCACATGATGGCGCGCCACCTTCTCTCACGACCGTCATTGGCGCAATGGCTACAAGGCGATGAGGGAAGTGCTCAGCTCAGATTCAGTCAAGCTGGATCGCACACCTTTGCTTATGACGTGTTCCAGGCTTTGGTAGATCTGTATCCACATCGCACGGGCAAGCGCCAGCTCTGGCAAGATCTGTCAGACGAGTTCCTTGTCCTGAATGCCCTTCTATTGACGGTGCAATCCGATCCAGGGCAGATCGGCCGTGAAACTGTGGAGAGGTTTGCGTGCGCAATGCAGAATTCGCAGTGGTTCGCACAGCGCGCGTTCAAGAAACTTCGGAGCACGAGGGCCGCGCGAGCGCATCCGTTTGATATGGATTTCCTTCACGGCGTGCTACTGGCGATGTCTAACACGCAACGCGACCTGTTCTGGACAGAGTGGATTCGCGAGAACTCAGAAAAGGCAGAAGACGATTTCAAGTTCCTGTCGGCCAGATGGACATCCGGAGCATTAGACGAGCGGGAGATTCAGAGGGCTCGCTGGGTCATGTGGATGCTCACGTCCACCTCTAGAAGCCTACGTGACTTGGCCACGAAGACCTTGTACGACTTCGCCGTCAAGAGACCTGCAGAATTTTTCGACCTGGCAATCGATGCAGTCGCCATTTCAGACCCCTATGTACCCGAGCGGATGTTTGCTACGGTCTATGGAGCGGCGCTGACGACCTGGTCCGATGTCAATGCCGTGGAGATGCGCGAGGCCCTGCTTAGAGTTGCGCGTGACATCTATGAAGCGATGTTCGCACCTGGCGCACCCCATCCCACTTGGCACGCTCTGTATCGACAGTACTGTTTAGGGACCATTGCCATTGCGCAGATGATTGATCCTAGATGCTTGTCAGGGGACGAGGCGGCCTATCTCCTCCCTCCATTCAGTCATGTTCCCGACCCGTTTTCGAACATGCCTAATTTCGGCACGGATACGATCGAACGGACGAGGCACGGGGCGATTCGAATGGACTTCGGAAACTACACGATAGGAAGGTTGATCCCCGGTCGATCGAACTACGACGACAGCAACATGGAGTATCAACACGTGCTGCCGGCAATCGTTTCGCGAATGCTGGTGCTTGGCTATGACTCCCAACAGTTCGAAGCCGTGGACCGGCAGATGGACTCTGGCCCTCGCATGGGCGGTGATAAGCACAAAGTGGATCGCTACGGTAAGAAGTATGGCTGGATCGCCTACTTCGAAATGTGGGGCGTCCGGCACGCGCGCGGCCTACTTGACGAGTGGCGCGGCGCACGACCCTCAGATGCAGACATTGACCCGACGTTTCCACTCCAGGCCTCAGCAGTTGAGCTGGCTCTTCCTGACTTGTTCAGCGGTCAGCCTACAGAGATTGGTGACTGGATCGTGGAAGGGCCTCAGCCAGACTACCGGGACATCCTCGCGATTGCTGAGGTTGATGGCTTGAGCGGGCCGTGGATTGTACTTGATGGATTTCTCGAACAGGTAGCGGTTGATGGCCGCCAAGTCTTTACTTTTCTCCGAGGTTTGCTTGTTGAGAGCGGAGAAGTTGATCTCCTGCGCATGCTGTTCTCCGACCTAGAGTACCCGGGTAATGACTTCATCCCTGACTCGCCAGAGGAGTACTACACCTACGCAGGTGAAATGCCTCTCTCCTTCGTGCCCGGTCTCCCTGTCGTTGGGGAACAAGAGGATGGCGGCTACGTGAAGAAGGTGTCTACCGATCGTAGGTCAGATGGCGGCGTCCCAGTCGATATCCCTGTGCAGAAGTACAGCTGGGAGAGCTACCACAGCATGGAGAACCAAAACAGTGGTGCTGTCCTGCCCTCGAAGCAGATCTGTGAAGCGCTGAATCTCCGGTACTGCGCGAACAAATGGGACTTGCATGATGCTTCAGGCGTGGCGTCTCTGTATCGCGAGGTTGGCGAGGATGACTCACAGATCAATGGCTGGTTCAGCTACTTGCGTCGTGACCTTCTCGACAACTACCTGACCCAGTCTGGCAAGACGCTTGTGTGGCTCATGTGGGGCGAGCGTGGCATTCACTATCGCTCGCCCGCAGCAAAAAACGGTCAATTGCACGATTGCTACGTGGGCCATCAGAATATTCACAAGCGTTTTCATGTCTATCAGACTGCTTTGGACATTAAATCATAGACCGAATAAGATGAAGCGCCGATGCGTCATAAGCAATTTGCTCAAAAACACTTGCATGCGGCAAGAAGCTGTTCAATCCGATAAAAATTGCCAGGCAGCATACGGCAGGGCTCCGTTAAAAGGCTGAGAAAAAAGTCTTCCTCTTCGTACGAGTAGCTATGTATCTATTGCTGATTTTTTAAATCAGAGGTGCTAATGAAATATAATTGATCGAATCTAGTGGCCAGCCGCCTTCGCTTGCGGTCGCTGAGTAGCCATGCCGCTGCATGCTGCAAAGCTGCCACGCGATATAGGGGCTCGCTCAACTAACATGTCTAACGCAAGTTTGGAAATCTTCGTTGCCGATTTTCCTAATTTCAAAATAATGGTCAACCAGTCTGCGCGAAGAGCTGCACTAGCTAATTAAATTCACATCAGCAAGTTCGATAAGAGATGGCGGCCACTACAACACCCAAGGAAGTGACGAAGTATATACGGGAACTCTGCACCCGCATCGGTGCAACCTCAGAACCCATGTTTCTTCCAGTCCACACCCGCAAAGACTCCATTCTCGGAGACTGCTTTAACGATGTGAATCGTCAGATTGCAGAGTTCGGAGGAGATGCTGTCCACGGCTGGCAGTTATGGGAATGGCCTGGAATAATGGTCGAGGCCGAGTTTCATGGTATATGGCGATCACCAAACGGTGAGCTTTTAGACATAAGTCTAAAGGGTGAAGGAGAAGAAACGGTCCTTTTCGTGCCGGATCCGTCTCGAAAGTTCAATGGGTCTCGTGTTGATAACGTGCGCCACGCAATAGGCAAGAACCCGAAGATTCGTACCTTCATACAGAATCAAAACCGATTTTTTAAGCTGTACAAGGCTATGCATGGGGACGTTGTGGGAGAAGTGATTCTGCGTAATGAACTGGCCGAGTTATGGGAACAGCAGCAGTTACTTGGGCGAGAACTGGCCATGAGTGCCGAAGCACGTGCAGCTTGGACCCGCTTTGTGGCAAGGCATCCATATCTACCGCGACCCGGATCTGTCTAAGCTCCATCGCTAAAGTAACGACGGACTACTATAGACGCAGTGACTGCGAACGCTGAATGCCAGCGTTGGCCGTTCGCCGCATCGAGTAGGACGACCGCAACTAGCCTAGAGTAGCCAGCCCAGCGGGTGTTGCAACTGGCGGCTTCCGGCAACTGTCGACTTTGAGCGCATGGCAGGGCGTTGGCGAAAATTCGACACTTTCAAGGCTGCTTACCCAAGAGCACTCTTTCAACCCAACCCGATCGATATGCCCGAGCAAAGTCAACCGCCGTTTCACCCCTGTCAGTCTTCGCGGATACGTCGGCCCCATGCGCGAGCAGCCAGCGGATGGCATCAAGCGGCTCATCCCCAGGAGCCCCTCCGCGCTGAATAGTCGAGTCGATTGAAAAATCGACGGCCATGTGAAGCGCAGTCCAACCGTCCGCATAGGCCCGCCTCACATCCGCCCCGTACTGCAGCAGCAAGTCCAGGGCCTTCAAGTCGTTTGCACAAGCCGCTGCCATCAGAGGTGACTGGCCTTCCTCATCCATTGCGTTGGCATCGACGCCAGCCTCAAGCAGCCGTCTCACTTCGGTGATTTGCCCATCGTCGATGGCTTTCATGAGCGCACTGATGTCATCCATGCCCAACCTCCGGTCTCGGCCGTTTTTTTGGAAGTCTCGAAGCTCAGCGAGTCTCGGCTGCTAGTCCGCAGTCCCACGCAGCAACTCTTCCTCAGCCCTCCCCATCACCTCAGCCGCACCACACCCCAGCCCCCGCGCAATCTTGAACACGATAGCCAGGGTGGGCATGTGCTCCCCACGCTCCACCTTGCCCATGTGAGAGCGCTCGATATCGGCGAGGTTGGCCAGTGATTCCTGGGAGATGTCGCGTTCGGTGCGAAGGGCGCGTACCGCCGCGCCGAAAGCCCGGGCAATGTCTGCATCGAACGAAGTTGCGCCGACTGGACGGCCGCGTTTGACAGGACGCTTTTGCATGGGCAAGAGCGTCAGTTTTGGCTGCAATTTAAACCACGTTATATTTAACTCTTTTGTTGATCTTGGGCTGCTGCTGCCTTGCATCCGGCACAGCTCGGTACGAGGCCGAGACGCAGGCTTCAATCATCAGAGGAGGCTTCGATGGATCAAGACATCCGCACCGTTTCTCAACCCAACCTCGACGACCTGGCCATCGACGCCGTCCTGCACCTGGGCACTGCCCTCGAAGTGCTGGAGCTGCACGCTCGCCACAAGGTCACGGCCATCAACTGCGTGTGCCGCGACCTGCTGCGCATCTACTACGCCAAGGCCGACCAAACGCAGTCGCTGGAGCCGCAGGACAAGGAACTGCTGGGCCTGCTGCACGACACGGCGGTGGACCTGGGCTATGCCATCGAGGTGGTGGACCATCTGAATGGCGATGAGGCCGACGACCCCATCCTCTATGCCGTGAGCTATCTGCTCAAGGCGGCCAAGCGGTTTGCGGATGAGGGCGTTGCTGTGGCGCTTGCCGTGAAGGGGTAGGGCGCAGGGCTGCCGCCTGCGTTGCAGGGGCCGGGCGTCAAGGGCAGGGTTTGAGGTGTACGGCCGTGGCCTGCTCGGTGAGCGGGTCTTTGGCCAGGGCCTGCAGCAGCGCGTCCAGCAGGCCGGGAAAGCGCGCATCCAGGTCTTCGCGGCGCAGGGAGAGCAGGTTTTCGCGGCCATCGGGGCGCTGCCAGATCACGCCGCTGTCGCGCAGCACGCGCCAGTGGTGGGTCATGGTGGATTTGGACTGTCCCTGCAAGAGCGAGCCGCAAGCGCGCTCATGGCCTGCGGCCAGCGCGCGCACCACGGCCAGGCGCAGGGGGTTGCCCAGGGCATTGAGCAGGTTTTCCAGGCGTATCTGTTCGCGGTCGGGGTGGTTGGCAAGCATGAATCGTCCTCAGGACTTGTGCAAACAGGTTGCAGCAACGCGCTGCGCCCTGTGGCAAAACGCTGGTTGCGTTCCTTCTTGCGCAAGTCGTAATCCTCTCGATGGGGCGCCACTGTGCCATGGAAGCAAAGCCGCACGTCGCTGATGCGGCGTGGCGCGGGCAGTTATCTGGCAGACACGCCCCTTGCGTGGTGAAAACATGAATCGTTCTGCAAGAAGTTGCGGAAGATAGTACGATTGTCTTCGTACATTCCAATTGTCATCAACCCTCATTCAACCCCCGCGAGAATCCGACCCTTCGAACCGGCAGATCACGCACTTACGCTTTCGTAGCACCCAGGAGTCCTTTCATGGCCCGCCATACCCCCATAGAACGCTATCGCAACATTGGTATCTCCGCGCACATCGATGCCGGCAAGACCACCACGACCGAGCGCATCCTGTTCTACACCGGGGTGAGCCACAAGCTGGGCGAGGTGCACGAAGGCGCCGCCATCATGGACTGGATGGAGCAGGAGCAGGAGCGCGGCATCACCATCACCTCGGCGGCCACGACCTGCTTCTGGAAGGGCATGGACGGCCGCTTTGACCAGCACCGCATCAACATCATCGACACCCCGGGCCACGTGGATTTCACCATCGAGGTGGAGCGTTCCATGCGTGTGCTCGACGGCGCCGTGATGGTCTATGACGCCGTGGGCGGCGTGCAGCCGCAGTCCGAGACGGTCTGGCGCCAGGCCAACAAGTACAAGGTGCCGCGCCTGGCCTTCGTCAACAAGATGGACCGCACGGGCGCGGATTTTCTGCGCGTGCGGCAGATGATGATCGACCGCCTCAAAGCCAACCCCGTGCCCATCGTGCTGCCCATTGGCGCGGAGCAGCAGTTCACCGGCGTGGTGGACCTGCTCAAGATGAAGGCCATCATCTGGGACGAGGCCACGCAGGGCATGAAGTTCGAGTACCAGGACATTCCCGCAGCCATGGTGGCAGACGCCAAAAAGTGGCGCGAGTCCATGGTGGAGGCGGCTGCCGAGGCCAGTGAAGACCTGATGAACCGCTACCTGGAAGAGGGCGACCTGCCCGAGTCCGACATCCTGCGCGGCCTGCGCCTGCGCACCATTGCGGGCGAGATCCAGCCCATGCTGTGCGGCTCGGCCTTCAAGAACAAGGGTGTGCAGCGCCTGCTGGACGCCGTGGTCGAGCTCATGCCTTCCCCGCTGGAAGTGCCGCCCGTGGAAGGCCATGCCGAAGACGGCTCCATCATCGTGCGCCATGCCGATGACAGCGAGAAATTCTCTGCCCTGGCCTTCAAGCTGATGACCGACCCCTTCGTGGGCCAGCTCACCTTTGTGCGCGTGTACTCGGGCGTGCTCAACAAGGGCGACAGCGTGCTCAACTCCGTCAAGGACAAGAAGGAGCGCATTGGCCGCATCGTGCAGATGCATGCCAACGAACGCCTGGAGGTCGATGAAATCCACGCCGGCGACATTGCCGCCTGCGTGGGCCTGAAGGACGTGACCACGGGCGAGACCCTGTGCGACCCGTCCGCGCCCATCGTGCTGGAGAAGATGGTCTTCCCCGAGCCCGTGATCGCCCAGGCGGTGGAGCCCAAGTCCAAGGCCGACCAGGAAAAGATGGGCATCGCCCTGTCGCGCCTGGCCGCCGAAGACCCGTCGTTTCGCGTGCGTACCGATGAGGAATCGGGCCAGACCATCATTGCCGGCATGGGCGAGCTGCACCTTGAAATCATCGTGGACCGCATGAAGCGCGAGTTCAACGTGGAAGCCAACGTGGGCAAGCCCCAGGTGGCCTACCGCGAGACCATCCGCAAGAAAGTCACCGATGTGGATGGCAAGTTCGTGCGCCAGTCCGGCGGCAAGGGCCAGTACGGCCATGTGGTCTTCACGGTGGAGCCGCAAGAACCCGGCAAGGGCTTCGAGTTCGTAGACGCCATCAAGGGCGGCGTGGTGCCGCGCGAGTACATCCCTGCGGTGGAAAAGGGCGTGGTAGAGGCCCTGACCAGCGGCGTGCTGGCCGGCTACCCCGTGGTGGACGTCAAGGTCACGCTGACCTTCGGTTCGTACCACGACGTGGACTCCAACGAAATGGCGTTCAAGATGGCGGCCATCTTCGGCTTCAAGGAAGCGGCGAGAAAGGCCAGCCCCGTCATCCTCGAACCCATGATGGCCGTGGAAGTCGAGACGCCTGAGGACTACGCCGGCACCGTCATGGGCGACCTGTCCTCGCGGCGCGGCATGGTGCAGGGCATGGACGACATGGCCGGCGGCGGCAAGTCCATCAAGGCCGAAGTGCCCCTGTCCGAAATGTTCGGCTACGCCACCTCCCTGCGCTCGCAAACGCAAGGCCGTGCCACCTACTCCATGGAGTTCAAGCACTACGCCGAAGCACCGCGCAACGTGGCCGAGGCCGTGATCAACGCACGCGCGAGGTAAAAGAGGCGGCAAACGTGCAGTGGGCAGCATGCTGCCCCTGACCGTGGCCCGCTCTCACCCCTCCCGTATGTCCACGCCTGCGTCGGGCCGCCTGCGGGGTTGCAGTCCTGCCGAAGGACAGGACTGCCTCGTCATCTGACTCGCCGTGATTGTCTGAACGTAGCGCGCAGCGCGAAGTGAGTTTCACGGCGAACCCCGCAGGCGGCCCGGCGCAGGTTGCCCGCAGCGAAGCGAAGGGACGTGGACATTCGGGTCGCCTTCTTTGATCTGACCTTTCTTGGCAAATCAAGAAAGGGCAGTCGGCCGCCGGGCCGAGACCCGGCCTCGAAAAACAACCCCCCGGCAGGGACAAAAACAAGCGCCCCGTCCCAAATCCAAAGGCCCAATGAAAAACAGCCCCTTGAAGGAGCTGTTTTAAAGAGAGACAGGAGAAGCCGAAATCAGGCCTCAGGCTGCTGCTCAGATTCAGCAGCCTCAGCCTCAGCAGCCGGAGCCGCCTCACCAGAATCCGCCAAAGCCTGCCGCACACCAGCCTTCTCACCAGCCGAAGCAAACTTGCTGTACTTGCCAACGATGCCGACCAGGGCGCCATAGATGCGCGGATTGCCCGCCAGACATTCCTTCTGCTCCAGGAAATCCGCCTCACCCGTGAAGTTGCCGACCAGGCCACCAGCCTCGGTCACCAGCAGGCTGCCGGCGGCCACGTCCCAGATCTGCAGGCCGCTTTCGAAGAAGCCATCGGCAAAGCCGGCTGCCACGTAGGCCAGGTCCAGCGCGGCGGCGCCGGGGCGGCGCACGCCTGCGGTTTCCTGCATCACGTCGCCCAGCATGTTCATGTACTGCTTGAAGTTGTCGCCACGGCGGAAGGGGAAGCCGGTGGAGATCAGGCTGTCCTTGAGCTGGATGCGCTTGGACACGCGGATGCGGCGGTCATTCAGGTAGGCGCCGCGGCCGCGCGTGGCGGTGAACAGGTCGTTGCGCGAGGGGTCGTACACCACGGCGTGCTCCACCTTGCCCTTGAAGGACAGGGCGATGCTCACGCAGTACACGGGGAAGCCGTGGATGAAGTTGGTGGTGCCGTCCAGCGGATCGATGATCCAGACGTAGTCGGAGTTCTTGGCGCCGAACTCGTTGCCCGATTCCTCGGCCAGGATGCCGTGGCCCGGGTAGGCGCCCAGCAAGGTTTCGATGATGGCCTGCTCGGCCGCCTTGTCCACCTCGGTCACAAAGTCGTTGACCTGCTTTTGTGCGACACGCACGGATTCCACGTCAAGAGCCGCGCGGTTGATGATGGCGCCGGCGGCGCGTGCGGCCTTGATGGCCACGTTGAGCATGGGATGCAGGTTGGTCGACATAGATTGTGAGGCGTTGGCGGAGCAGCGGCTGTGCAAGGAGAGGACGGTCCTCTCTGGCAAAAGCAGGCTGTTTGACGCGGGTAAGAACGGAAAAAGCCGCGTCCGGCGATGCGGGGCGGCGACAATAGCGCGCAATTTTACCCGCCTTGTCCGTTTTGTGCTGCGCAACCTGTCCCGTCTTGGGGGCTCTGCCGGCGCCGGCAGGCCAGCGACGCAATGAAAACCCGATTCGTACTCATAGAAACCAGCCACGCCGGCAATGTGGGCGCCGCCGCCCGCGCCCTGAAGACCATGGGCTTTGACGACCTGGTGCTGGTGCGCCCGCGCTGGCCCAACGTGCTGCGCAAGGAAGAGACCATCCAGCGGGCCAGCGGCGCGCTGGACGTATTGGGCAATGCGCGCGTGGTCGAGACGCTGGAGGAGGCGCTGGACGGCATCAGCCACCTGTGCGCCACGGCCATGACGCCGCGCGACTTCGGCCCGCCCACGCGCACGCCGCGCCAGCATTTCGAGCTGCTGCTCAGCGGGGCGCTGGATGTGCTGGCTGCGCCCGATGAGGCCGATGCGCCCGATGAAGCGGCGCCGCCCACCGATGCATCCGTGTCCGCACCGGCTCCCGCACCGCGCTGCAACCAGTCCGGCGTGGCCTTCCTGTTCGGCTGCGAGCGCTTCGGCATGAGCAACGACGATGTCTACCGCAGCGATGTGGCGCTGTCGATTCCGTCCAATCCCCAGTTCGGCTCGCTGAACCTGGGGGCGGCCATCCAGGTGGTGGCCTATGAGTGGCGCCAGGCGCTGGGCGGCTTTCCCGTGGTGGAGCACACGCCTGCGCCGCAGCGCGCCGACGCGGCCCAGGTGGCCGGCATGCTGGGCCATTGGGAGCAGGCGCTGGCGCATATCGGCTTTCTCGATCCGGCCGCGCCCAAGAAGCTGATGCCGCGCCTCAACCAGCTTTTCAACCGCTCGCAACTGACCGCCGAGGAAATCCACATCCTGCGCGGTGTTGCGAAGGCCATGCTGCAGAGCACCCCACCGAAACGCTAGACTGAGCGGTCTTGTCAACAATAACCAGCCCCTAGATGCTTGACCGCCTGCGCTCCGATATCCAGTGCATCCTCGACCGCGACCCTGCGGCACGCAGCACCTGGGAGGTCATCACCTGTTATCCGGGTCTGCATGCGATCTGGTTGCAGCGCCCGGCGCACTGGTGCTGGAACCATGGCCTCAAGTGGCTGGGGCGCTTCATCTCGCACATCGGCCGCTGGCTCACGGGCATCGAGATCCACCCCGGCGCCGTCATCGGCGAACGCGTCTTCATAGACCACGGCATGGGCGTCGTCATCGGCGAGACGGCCGTGGTCGGCGACGGCTGCACCATCTACCACGGCGTGACCCTGGGCGGCACCTCGCTGTACAAGGGCGCCAAGCGCCATCCCACGCTGGGCCGCGATGTGGTGGTCAGCGCAGGTGCCAAGGTGCTGGGCGGCTTCGAGGTGGGCGACGGTGCCAAGATCGGCAGCAATGCCGTGGTCATCAAGCCCGTGCCCGCAGGCGCTACGGCCGTGGGCATTCCGGCACGCATCATCGCCAGCAAGAACGGCCACAGCGCCGATGTGACCGAGCACGACCTGGCATCGGCCAAGGCCGAGTCCATCAAGGTCCCGGCCTCTGCCGCGCCCCAGCCGTTCACGGCCTACGGCATCACCCAGGAAATGGACCCCGTGGCCCAGGCCATGCGCGGCCTGAGCGATGGCGCGGCCGCGCACGAGCAGCAGATTGCGCTGCTGTGGGAGGCCATTGCCAAGCTCTCGGCCGGCAGCAAGGTGGGCGACTGCGTGCCCTGCGAGTCCGAGCGCCCGCAGGCCTTCCAGAAGGACAAGATCGACCAGATCATGGGCAAGTAGGCCTGCACAAGATCACCAAAGATCCCCAAGATCCCCCAAGAAGACCGGAGACTCCGACCAGCATGAACGTTGAACAGGCCTTGCATGCGCGCCGCTCCGTGCGCGCCTTCCTGCCCCAGTCGCCCGATGCGGCGCTGGTGCGCTCCCTGATGGAACAGTCGGCACAAGCGGCCTCGGGCGGCAACCTGCAGCCTTGGCGCGTGCTGGCGCTGACGGGCGAGCCGCTGCAGCAACTGCTGACCGCCGTTGCCGAAGCCGAGCCCCAGGACGCCCAGCCCGGCCTGTCCTACCCGCCCAACCTCTGGGAGCCCTACCGCAGCCGGCGCTTTGCCAATGGCGAGGAGCTGTACCAGTCGCTGGGCATTCCGCGCGATGACAAGCCCGCGCGGCTGGAGCAGCTGGCGCGCAACGGCCAGTTCTTCGGCGCGCCCGTGGGCCTGATCGTGGCGGTGGACGAGCGCATGGGCCTGCCGCAATGGGTGGACCTGGGCATCTACCTGCAGTCCTTCATGCTGCTGGCCTGCGCCAATGGCCTGGCCACCTGCGCCCAGGGCTTCTGGCGCCGCTACAACGATGCCGTGACCCAGGCGCTGGCGCTGCCCGAGGGCTACCACGTGGCCTTCGGCATTGCGCTGGGCTACGAGGACAAGGAAGCACCCATCAACGGCTGGCGCGCCACGCGCGCACCGGTGGCCGAATGGGCGCAGATGCGCGGCTTCGACTGAGCAGGGCTTTCAAGGCCCCTGGGCAAACCCGCAGGGCAAGGGCGCCTTGCCATCCCCTATACTGCGCTCTGCTCCGGGGTGTGCTGATGCACTGAGATGCCAACCGGTCCATGCGCTGCATGGGCCAGGCGGCGAACCCGACGAACTTGATCCGGTTGATACCGGCGGAAGAAGAGCGGGACCCTGAAGCGGGGCCGAAGTCAGAGGATGGAAATCCGCCACGGCGGATACACGCAGGGCCGCAACGGCCTGGCAGGCCACCATCCGAAGCACATCGACCCTTGCCAACCAAGGCTGCTCGTGCGCCTTGGCGTGCGTGGCAACCAGGGGCCAAGGCCATACGGCCCTGGCAGGCCCACACTGGCATAGCCCGGTGCGCGGCCTTTGGCACAGCCCAAGGAGTGTCCGGTTCCCGGAGCGTTGTTGATCGACGCTTTGAACGCAAGGAACCCGACATGAACGCTCCCGATTCCATCTTCACCCCCGCAGCCGGCGAAGCTCCAGACGCACAGCGTTTTTCCGACCTGCTGGCGCAGTCGCGCAAGCCGTTCCCGGCCTCCACCAAGAGCTATCTGCAAGGCAGCCTGCACAGCGGCCTCAACGTGCCCGTGCGCGATATCCAGCTGACCAATGGCGAGCAGGTCAGCGTCTATGACACCTCGGGCCCCTACACTGACCCGGCCGTGGCCATCGACGTGCGCAGCGGCCTGCCAGGCGTGCGCAATGCCTGGATCGAGTCGCGCGGCGACAGCGAGTACTACGCCGGCCGCCTGCGCCAGGCCCTGGACGACGGCGGCAAGCGCGGCGAGGAAGACGAGCGCGTGGCCCGCCTGCGGGCCGAGGCCGCATCGCTGCAGCGCCAACCGCGCCGCGCCAAGAGCGGCGGAAACGTCACACAGATGCACTACGCGCGCAAGGGCATCATCACGCCCGAGATGGAATACGTGGCCCTGCGCGAGAACGGCCGCCGCGAATGGATGGCCGAGTACCAGCAGGACGCCGCGCGCGAGGCGCGCCTGGCCGGCAACGGCCTGGGCGCCGCCATCCCCAAGATCATCACGCCCGAGTTCGTGCGCGACGAAGTGGCGCGCGGCCGCGCCATCATCCCGGCCAACATCAACCACCCCGAGATCGAGCCCATGGCCATCGGGCGCAACTTCAAGGTCAAGATCAACGCCAACATCGGCAACTCGGCCGTCACCTCCAGCATCGAGGAAGAGGTCGAGAAGCTGGTCTGGGCCATCCGCTGGGGCGCGGACAACGTGATGGACCTGTCCACCGGCAAGAACATCCACACCACGCGCGACTGGATCATCCGCAACTCGCCCGTGCCCATCGGCACCGTGCCCATCTACCAGGCGCTGGAGAAAGTGGGCGGCATCGCCGAGGACCTGACCTGGCCCATCTTCCGCGACACCCTGATCGAGCAGGCCGAGCAGGGCGTGGACTACTTCACCATCCACGCCGGCGTGCGCCTGGCCTACATCCACCTCACGGCCCAGCGCCGCACGGGCATCGTCTCGCGCGGGGGCTCCATCATGGCCAAGTGGTGCATGGCCCACCACCGCGAGAGCTTCCTGTACGAGCACTTCGAGGACATCTGCGACATCATGAAGCAGTACGACGTCAGCTTCTCGCTGGGCGACGGCCTGCGCCCCGGCAGCGCCTCGGACGCCAATGACGAGGCCCAGTTCGCCGAACTCAAGACCCTGGGCGAGCTGACCCAGCTGGCCTGGAAGCACGACGTGCAGACCATGATCGAAGGCCCCGGCCATGTGCCCATGCACATGATCCAGGCCAACATGACCGAGCAGCTCAAGCACTGCCACGAGGCGCCGTTCTACACCCTGGGCCCGCTGACCATCGACATCGCCCCCGGCTACGACCACATCGCCAGCGCCATCGGCGCGGCCATGATCGGCTGGTTCGGCACCGCCATGCTGTGCTACGTCACGCCCAAGGAACACCTGGGCCTGCCCGACCGCGACGACGTCAAGCAGGGCATCATCGCGTACAAGATCGCGGCCCACGCGGCCGACGTCGCCAAGGGCCACCCCGGCGCCCGCGCCCGCGACGACGCGCTGAGCCAGGCCCGCTTCGACTTCCGCTGGCAGGACCAGTTCAACCTGGGCCTGGACCCCGACACCGCCCAGGCCTACCACGACGAAACCCTGCCCAAGGACAGCGCCAAGGTGGCGCACTTCTGCTCCATGTGCGGCCCCAAGTTCTGCTCCATGAAGATCACCCAGGAAGTGCGCGAATTCGCCGCTGCCAAGGGCGTTGCCGAGCAGGAAGGCATTGCCGCCGGAATGCAGGCCAAGGCCGAGGAATTCAACCGTGCGGGCGGGGAGTTCTATATCCCCATCGTGGCGGCCAGCAGCGATACGACGGCGCGTTGATCGCGCGGCATTGAGCCGGTCCGGGCTGCGTGCAATGCGCGGCCCGGTGGCCGCCGTGGATGGCGCGGCGGCCTTTCCTTGGGAAAACACCTAGCGGTCCGTGATGGCTGAGGATCAGTCCGTCGCCGAATCGTTTATCTCCAGCCACCTTCTCCCACCGAGAATTCCATGGCCAGCCGTTACCGGCGTTGCCCCGCAGGCTTCGCAGGCACAAGAACAAGAACGCGCTGACTGCACGGCCGCAGTTTTCACGCGTGGCCGGCAAGGATTTCAGTACGCCCTGGCCCTCGTGGCGAGGGCTTTCGCCAACTGGCAATCGGGAGGAGGAGACGACATGGCTAGAAGAACCATTCAATGGCTGGGCACGGCGCTTGCATTGGGCACGGCCCTGGCGGCCCAGGCCCAGAGTTCGGTCACGCTCTATGGGCGTGTGGTCGCGGGGGTGGACTACCAGAGCAATGTGTACGACCCGGCCACGGGGGGCTCTGGCAATCTGTGGCGGGCGGTGGGCAACCAGTGGGGCACGAGCATGCTGGGTTTCAAGGGGGAGGAGGACCTGGGCGGCGGGCTGCATGCGCTGTTCACGCTGGAGTCGGGCTTCAGCATCGACGATGCCAGGTTCAACGGCGCAGGTTTCTTCAACCGCCGCACCTTCGTGGGCCTGCGCAGCGGCTGGGGCACGCTGAAGCTGGGCAAGGACCTGTCGATCTCGGATGCGCACTGGGCGCTGGACCCCACGGGCCAGCAGTTCATCGGCTCGGCCACGCTGGTGCGGGGGCGCAACTGGGGCGGGCATGACAACATGATCTCGTACGAAACGCCCAGCTGGGGCGGCCTGCGCGTGCTGGCGCTGACCGGTCTGGGCGAGCAGCCGCAGGGCGCATCGCGGCTGCGCAAGGATGCGCTGTCCGTGTCCTATACCGCGCCCACGTTCGAGTTGCGCGCCATCTACGATGTGGCCCGCGATGCCAATGGCCGCTTCAGCGATCTCTACACCACCTCCCGCAACCTGACGCTGGGCGGCACGGTGACGCTGTCCGCGCTCAAGCTGTTCGCGGGCTATGAGCAGCTGTCCGCGCCCGACAGCGCGGCTGGCGTGCCCAACAAGGCGCGGCAGTACTGGATGGGCGCGCGCTACAAGGTGTCAGGCCCGCTGACGCTGATCGGGGCGGGCTACCGCACCACGGTCAACAACGGCGGCGGCAGCGCCAACCTGTTCATGGCAGGCGCCGACTACGCGCTGTCCAGGCGCACGCTGCTGTACGCCAGCGTGGGCAATGTGCGCAATGGCGGCAATGCGAACTTCTCGGTGGAGACCACCAACAACAACCCGGCGCCGGGCGGCAGCCAGACCGGCTTCTACGTGGGCATGGCGCATTCGTTCTGACTCTGGCGGACCCTGGGTGGTGGCTTCAGGAAGCCGGCCACCCTCCGCCTAGGGCCTTGTGCAGCGTGAGCTGGTTCTGCAGGCGTGCCAGGTGCAGCGCGGACAGGGCCAGCTGCGCTGCGCGGCGGCGCTCCTGGGCGTCCAGCCAAGTGCGCAGCGGCACCTGGCCGGCGCGGTAGCGCGCCTCGTACAGCCGCGTGATTTCCACGGATTCCTGCGTGGCGCGCTGCTGAGCCTCTTCCTGGCGGGCCAGTTCGGTGCGGGCGGACAGGGATTTTTCCGTTTCGGCCAACGCGGCGTACAGCGTTTTGCGGAAGTTGACCACCGCCTCTTCGTACTGGCTGCGTGCAATGGCGGTGTTCAGCCGCATCTCGCGCACATTGAGAAAAGGCAGGGCCAGGTTGGCGCCCAGGGCCGCCACGGGGTTGGCCAGCACATCGAGCAGGGTGCTGCTGGAGGTGCCCAGGCTGCCGGTGAGCGATAGCCGGGGGTAGTAGCTGGCGGCCGTGGCATCGCTGCCGGCCAGGGCGCCGCGCAGCCGCAGTTCGGCGGCGCGCAGGTCGGGGCGGCGTCCCAGCAGGTCGGCGGGCAGGCCTGGCTGCACGGTGGGCAGGTCGGCCACGGGCAGCGCCAGGGGCTCGCCACCGGGCGGCTCGGCGCCCTGCAGCAATTCGGCCAATGCCTGGCGCAGTTCGGCGCGGGCCTGGGTGTATTGGCTCAGCAGGGCCTGCTGCTCGGCCAGGGCCTGCCGGGCCTCGCGCAGCTCCAGGCCGGACACTGCGCCGCTGCGGTACTGGGCCTGCACCAGGTCGATCGTGCGGCGCACGTACTCCAGGCTTTGGCGTGACATGTCCAGGCGCTCGTTGGCCAGCGCCAGTTGCCAGTACAGGCTGGCCGTGGTGGTGGTCAGCGACAGCGCCACGGCATCCTTGTCCTGCACGCTGGCCTGTGCTTCGAAGACGGCGGCATCGCGCTGCGCGCCCAGCCGGTCGAACAGGTCCAGCTCCCAGGCCACGCCCAGTGTGGCGCTGGCGTTCTCCAGGGTGCTGCGCTGGCTGCCCGACAGCGGGCGGCTGGCGCCCGTGCCTGCGCTGCCGCTGGGCTGGGGCAGCAGCGCATGGCCTGCCAGTTGCGCCTGCAGCGCGGCACGCCGCACGCGGATGCCGGCCGTGGCCATGTCAGGGTTGCGCGCCAGCGCCAGGTCAATCCAGGCATCGAGCCGCGGATCGCCGAAGCCGCGCCACCAGGCATCGGGCATGGACGTGGCTGCCGGGGACGATGCCTGCGCATGTTCGAACTGCGCGGGCAGCGCCACCTGGGGCGCTTCGTAGGGGGTGCGCGTGATGGCGCCGCAGCCGGAAAGGGCCACGGCGCATGCCAGCGCGCTGGTCTTGAGCATATGCATGTCAATCTCTGGAGAGGGCCTGGACGGGGTCCAGGCGCGCCGCGCTGCGCGCGGGCAGGAAGCCGAAGGTGATGCCTATGAGCGAGGAGCAGGCGACGGCCAGCACGATGGAGGCGGCCGAGAACGACAGCTGGAAGCTGGAGCCCGACAGGCTCACTGCCAGGCCCAGGCCCAGCGCCAGAGAGACACCCAGGATGCCGCCCACGATGCAGACCAGCACGGCCTCGATCAGGAACTGCTGAAGGATGTCCGACTGGCGCGCGCCGATGGCCATGCGCACGCCGATCTCGCGCGTGCGCTCGGTCACCGACACCAGCATGATGTTCATCACGCCGATGCCGCCCACCAGCAGCGCGATCATGGCGATGGCAGAGACCAGCAGCGTCAGCGTGGTGCTGGTGCGCGTGATGGCCTGGCGGATCTGGTCGGAGTTCCAGACGAAGAAGTCCTTGGTGCCGTGGCGTTCCGTGAGCAGGCTGGTGGCCGCCTTCAGTGCGATCTCGGCCGGCACCTCGTCCTTGATGCGCAGAGTGATGCTGTCCAGGTGGTACTTGCCGACCAGGCGCGTGGCGGCCGCTGTGTAGGGCACGAAGAAGGTGGGCGTGGAGCCGCCGAAGCTGTTTTGCGCGGGGCGCAGCACGCCCACGATCTCCACGGGCATCTCGCCCAGCATCACCACCTCGCCCAGCGGGCTGGGGTTGCCGGGGAAGAGCGCGGTGGCGGTCTTCTGGTCGATGACCGCGACCTGGGCGTGCAGGTCCACGTCGCGCTGGTCGAAGAACCGCCCTGACGCCAGGCGCAGGCCCTTCACCCGGAAGTGCTCGAAGCCCACGCCCGTCACCTGGGCCATGGCCGCGTTCTCGCGGTACAGCGCCGTGACGCTGACCGACACATTGGGCGTGGCGCTGTCCACGTAGGGCTGCTCGGCCAGGGCCTGGGCATCGGCGGCAACCAGGGTCTCGATGGCGGCGGCGCGCGTGTCGCCGAAGTCCTTGCCGGGGAAGATGTCCAGCGTGTTCGTGCCCAGCTCGCTGATCTGGTTCATCACCTGCTGCTGCGCACCGCGCCCCAGCGCCACCACCGAGACCACGGCAGAGATGCCGATGATGATGCCCAGCATGGTCAGGAAGGTGCGCAGGCGGTGCGCGTTCATGGCCCGCAGCGCCATGCGCAGCGCTTCGCCGAAGCGGTCGCCGAACATGCGCCAGGAGGCGGCGCGCGGGGCGGCTGTGGCCTCCAGCGGGGGCTTGCTTTCATGCGGGGCGCTGCGCCGGTCCGCGATGATGGCGCCGTCGCTGATCTCGATCACGCGCGAGGCGTGGGCCGCCACGGCCATGTCGTGCGTGACCAGGATGATGGTGTGGCCGTCGGCATGCAGCTCCTGCAGGATGCGCATGACCTGCTCGCCGCTGGCCTTGTCCAGCGCGCCCGTGGGCTCGTCGGCCAGGATGACGGCGCCGCCGTTCATCAGCGCGCGGGCGATGGACACGCGCTGCTGCTGCCCGCCCGACAGCTGGCCCGGCCGGTGCTGCATGCGGTCGGCCAGGCCCAGGCGTTCGAGCAGGGCGGCCGAGCGCGCATGGCGGTCCGTGGGCGCCGTGCCGGCGTAGACCGATGGCAGTTCCACATTGCCCTGGGCCGTGAGGTCGGCCAGCAGGTGATAGCGCTGGAAGATGAAGCCGAAATGCTCGCGCCGCAGCGCGGCCAGCGCATCGGGGCCCAGCTCGCCGGTCTCGCGGCCGGCGATGCGGTAGCTGCCCGAGGTCGGATGGTCCAGGCAGCCGAGGATGTTCATCAGCGTGGACTTGCCCGAGCCCGAGGCGCCGACGATGGCCACCATCTCGCCGGCCTCGATGGTCAGGTCGATGTCCTTGAGCACGGCGACCGTGGTGTCACCGGCGGGGAACTCCCTGCGCAGTCCCCGCATTTGCAGCAATGGCTGGTCCATGCTCACATTCCCATGGGGTCGGCGGCGGGGGCGTTGCTCGGGCCCGCCTCGCCGATCACCACCTGCTCGCCTGCCTCCAGGCCCGACAGCACCTGGGCCTGGGCATTGGTGCGCAGGCCGATGCGCACCTTGCGCTCGGCGACCTTGCCTTCGCCGTCGCGCACGCGCACGGTGTAGCTGTCGTCCTCTGCCCGGCTGCCCAGTGCGGCGGCCGGCACCAGCACGGCCTTGTCGGCCTGGGCCACGCGCACGGTGACCTGGGCGGTCATGGAGGGGCGCAGCTTGCCGTCCGGGTTGGGTACGTCGAACTGGGCGTTGTAGTAGATGGCCTTGGCGGCGGGCGTGGCCGCAGCGGGCGAGGCGCCGCCGCCCGCGTCATTGACGATGGAGGTCGGTGCGGGCTCGATGCGCTCTATCTTCGCCATGTGTTTTTGGCGGTTGCTGCCCAGCGTGGTGAACCATGCGGTCTGGCCGAGCTGGATCTTGTCCACGTCGGCCTCGGCAATCTCGGCACGCACGGTCATCACGTCGAGCTTGGCCAGCATGACGATGGTGGGCGTGGTCTGGAAGGAGTTCAGGGTCTGGCCCTGCTTGGTGACCACGGCCACGATCACGCCGTCCATGGGCGCGACGATGCGGGTGTAGCCCAGGTTGATGCGCTCGGTCTCCACCTGGGTGCGTGCCTGCTCGATCTGGGCCTGCAGGGCGCCGACCTCGGCCTGTGCCGTGTCCAGCGCCGCCTTGGCGGCCTCATGGTCGGCGCGCGAGGTGGCGTCGGCCTGCAGCAGTTCCTGCTGGCGCTGGAAGGTGAGCTGGGCCTGGACGAGGGCCGCGCGCCGCGCGGCCAGCTGGGCCTGCAAGGCGGTGACGGACGCCTCTGCATTGCGCAGCTTGATGCGCTGCGGCTGGGCATCGACTTCGGCGATCAGGTCGCCGGCCTTGACCTGCTGGCCCAGTTCCACATGCAGGCGCTTGACCTGTCCGGAGACCTGGGCGCCCACGGCAACCAGCTCCTTGGCATGCAGCCGGCCTACGGCCAGCACGGTCTGCTCCAGGTTGCCCACGGTGACGGCGGCCGTCGCGTACCGGGTGGCGGGCTTGGCGCTGGCCTTCCACAGTGCGCCCCCGGCGATGATGCAGGCACCCACCACGGCGCCAATGGTCCACTTGCGATTGAACTTCATTCTTCCCCTGCCGCGCGGTCGGCCGCAGGGGAAGAAGTTCCTGCCCGGCGCCGCGCCCAATGCTCGAACTTACCAGTCTGGCGCGGTTCGATGTCCCGGCATTGACCAAGGCATGGAGATTCAGTGGAGAAAAGCGAGGGGAGGGAGCAGCCGGGCTGCCCCCCGGCTCACCGCAAGTTCAGCGCCAGTTCAGCGCCAATATTGGCACTTGCTCTCGGCCTTGGTGGTCCAGACCTGCTCGGCAGGCAGCTTCTTGACCAGCTTGTAGTAGTCCCAGGTGCCCTTGGATTCGGCGGGGGATTTCACTTCCATCAGGTACATGTCGTGCACGTAGCGGCCGTCCTCGCGCAGGTAGCCACTGCCGAAGAAGTCGTCCATCTTCATGCCGCGCCAGGTGGCCATGACCTTGTCGGCGTCCAGCGTGCCGGCCTTCTCCACCGCCTTGAGCCAGTTCATGGTGGCCGAGTAGTCGGCCGCCTGGATCTCGCTGGGGCGGCGCTGGGTCTTGGCCATGAAGGCATCGGCGAACTTGCGCGAGGCATCGTTCATGTCCCAGTACCAGCTGGTGGTGAACTGCATGCCCTGGGTGTTCTTCAGGCCCAGGCTGTGCACGTCGGTGAAGAACACCAGCAGGCCGGCCAGCTTCATGTCCTTGGTCACGCCGAACTCGCGCGCGGCCTTGATGGAGTTGATGGTGTCGCCACCCGCATTGGCCAGGCCCAGGATCTGGGCCTTGGAGTTCTGCGCCTGCAGCATGAAGCTGGAGAAGTCGCTGGCGTTCAGCGGCGTCTTGACCGAGCCCAGCACCTTGCCGCCGCGCGCCTCGATTATCTTGGTGGTGTCCGCCTCCAGCGCATGGCCGAAGGCATAGTCGGCCGTCACGAAGTACCAGCTCTTGCCGCCGGCCTCCACCACGGCCGCGCCCGTGCCCTTGGCCAGGGCCACGGTGTCGAAGGCGTAGTGCACGGTGTAGGGGCTGCACTGCTCGTTGGTCAGCGCCGAGCTGCCCGCGCCGTTGTCGATGAAGACACGCTTTTTCTCCTGCGCCACCTTGGCCATGGACAGGGCCGTGGCCGAGTTCGTGCCGCCAAACACCAGGCTGATGCCCTGCGTGTCAATCCACTCGCGCGCCTTGCTGGCGGCAATGTCGGCCTTGTTCTGGTGGTCGGCCGTCAGCAGCTCGATGGGCTTGCCCAGCAGCTTGCCGCCGTAGTCGTCGATGGCCATCTGTATCGCCACGGCGCCGTTCTTGCCCTCGACATCGGCATAGAGACTGGACATGTCGGTGATGAAGCCGATCCGAACCTTGTCCTGCTGCGCCAGGGCCGGCGTTGCCAGTGCGGCGGCGCACAGTGCCAGGGCCAGCGGTGTCATCAGCGATGTCTTGGGGCGTTGCTGCATGAAGTCTCCTTGCTTTGGATGGAAAAAGCCCGCTGCTGTTGCGCAGGGGCCGGGGTGATTCCATGCTGGCAGGGACAAGGGCCTGCCGCATTGGGGCAAGCACGGGCTTGGTGGCCCCGGTGCGACAGTCAGGCCGTGCGGCCGCAAAAAAGGCAGCCCTGAGGCTGCCTTGTTGGATGCACCTGAGGGGCCTCCTGGCCCTGGACCTCAGTCAGCAGTGCGCGGCGCGCGCACGGCATTCTTGGGCCGGAACGCCTTGCACACGCTGTCATCCGTTTCCAGATAGGGCCCGCCGATCAGGTCCACGCAATAGGGCACGGCCGCAAAGATGCCGTTGACCGTTTGCGTGCCATCAGGGTTTTGCAGGCCTTGCAGAGTCTCGGCAATGGCCTTGGGCTGGCCTGGCAGGTTGATGATCAGGCTCTTGCCACGGATCACCGCCACCTGGCGCGACAGAATCGCCGTGGGCACAAAGGCCAGGCTGATCTGGCGCATCTGCTCGCCAAAGCCCGGCATTTCCTTGTCGGCCACGGCCAGGGTGGCTTCGGGCGTGACATCGCGCAGAGCGGGGCCGGTGCCGCCCGTGGTCAGCACCAGGGAGCAGCCTGCATCGACCAGTTCGATCAGCGTGGCGCTGATGCCGGCCTGCTCGTCGGGGATCAGGCGCGGCTCGAACGTGATGGGGTTCCTGAGCGCGCGGGTGAGCCAGTCCTGCAGGGCCGGCAGGCCCTTGTCCTCATAGACGCCGCTGCTGGCACGGTCGCTGATCGAGACGATGCCGATGCGCACAGCGTCATGGACGGGTTCACTCATCGTCAGCTTCCTCGCCAGCGCCGTCACCGTCCTCGGCAGCCTCGCGGCCCGTGCCGCCCAACTGCTGGCGAACCAGCTGGAACAGGTCGCGGTAGGCGCGGCCCTTGCGCTGGGCCAGGCCGGTGGATTCCTGCACATTGGCCTCATGGGCGCCCGGCATGTCCTTGCGGGCCTGGCGGATCAGGGCGCGCAGCTGCTGGGTGTCGGTGTCGGGGAAATGGTCCAGCCAGATGGACAGGGCCGATTCCTCGGCAATCAGGCGGTCGCGCCATTGCTCGGCGGCGTGCAGGGCCATCTTCTCGGCGGCTGAGCCGTTGTGCTGCTCGTCCAGCGCGGCGCGCACGGCGGCGATCTCGGTCTCGTCCAGCTTGCGCATGAGCTTGCCGACGAATTGCATCTGGCGGCGCTTGCCTTCGAAATTGGTGATGCGCTTGGCCTCGGCCAGGGCATCGGCCAGCTGGTCGGGCAATTGCAGGCGCTTGAACAGGTCGGAGCGCAGCGTCAGCAAATCCTTGCCGAGGTCCTGCAAGGCGTCGGACTCGCGCTTGAGATCCGTCTTGCTGGAGTCGGGGGTGCCTTTGAGTTCGGCCTTGAGCTGCAGGTCGAGTTCGCTGCCTTCGGCAACGAAGTGACCTTTGACGTAGTAGCCTTTTTTGGGTTTGCGTGACATGGGGTAGGGGACAAATGCAGTGGCGGCGCGGAGAGCGCTGCAGTGGCGGCTATCATAGCCGCCGCTATGAAAAAACCCCGTCCCCGCTCGGCAAGCACCGCCAAACCGCAGGCTGATTCCGGCTTCAGCTACAGCCAACCGTTTTTTGAAGACTTGGTGGACCGTGCCCTGGTCCACGCCAAGAAGCTCGGCGCCACCAACGCCGGGGCCGAGGCTTCCGAGGGCTGCGGCCTGAGCGTGAGCGTGCGCAAGGGGGCTTTGGAGACCGTGGAGCGCAACCGCGACAAGTCGCTGGGCGTGACCGTCTACCTGGGCAACCGCCGTGGCAACGCCAGCACCTCCGACTTCTCGGATGCCGCCATCCAGCAGACCGTGCAGGCCGCCTACGACATCGCACGCTTCACGGCCGAAGATCCCATGGCCGGCCTGCCCGATGCGGCCGACATCGCCCAGCCCGGCACCCACCGCGACCTGCAGCTGTTCCACCCCTGGGACCTCACCAGCGAGGCTGCGGCCGAACTGGCGCTGCAATGCGAGGAAGCCGCGCTGCGCACGCACAAGCGCATCACCAACAGCGAAGGCGCGGGCGTCTCGGCCCAGCAAAGCCATTTCTTCAGCGCCCACACCAATGGTTTCCGTGGCGGCTACGCCAGCTCGCGCCACAGCCTGTCGGTGGCGCCCATCGCCTCGCTGCCCGGGCGCAATGGCGAGATGCAGCGCGACGCCTGGTACAGCTCCATGCGCAACGCGGCCGACCTGGCCTCGCCCGAAGCCGTGGGCCGCTACGCCGCCCAGCGCGCCCTGAGCCGCCTGGGCAGCCGCAAGATCCCGACCACCGAATGCCCGGTGCTGTTCGAGTCCACGCTGGCCGCAGGCCTGCTGGGCAGCTTCGTGCAGGCCGTCAGCGGCGGCGCGCTGTACCGCCGCAGCACCTTCCTGCTCGACTCGCTGGGCAAGCCCGTCTTCCCCAAGCACATCGACATCACGGAAGACCCCTTCATCCTCGGCGGCAAGGGCAGCTCGCCCTTCGACGAGGAAGGCGTGCGCGTGCAGGCCCGCAAGGTGGTGGATGCCGGCCGCGTCGAGGGCTACTTCCTGTCCAGCTACTCGGCCCGCAAGCTGGGCATGAAGACCACCGGCAATGCTGGCGGATCGCACAACCTGGTCATGACCTCGCGCCGCACCAAGGCCGGCGACGACCTGCCCGCCATGCTCAAGAAGCTGGGCACGGGCCTGTTCGTGATCGAACTCATGGGCCAGGGCGTGAACTACGTGACCGGCGACTACTCGCGCGGTGTCAGCGGCTTCTGGGTGGAGAACGGCGAAATCGCCTTCCCCGTGCATGAGATCACCATCGCCGGCAACCTCAAGGACATGCTCAAGGGCATCGAGGCCGTGGGCGCAGATGCCTACAATTACGGCGCCAAGACCGTGGGCTCGATCCTGATCAACCGCATGAAGGTGGCGGGCAGCTGAGCGCTGGTTCAGCTCAAAAATAAAGCGGCTTTTTGAAGCCGCTTTTTTGTGGATCTACACCACTCGCTGCCTCTGCACGCCCAGCCCCTCGATCCCCAGCTCCATCACATCGCCAGACTTCAGATAGCGCGGCGGCTTCATGCCCATCCCGACTCCCGGGGGCGTGCCTGTGATGATGAGGTCGCCGGGCTCCAGCGTCATCACGCGGCTGCAGTGGCTGATGAGTTCGGCGCAGCCAAAGATCATGGTGCGCGTGCTGCCGCTCTGGCGGCGCTCCCCGTTCACATCCAGCCATAGCTGCAGGGCCTGCGGATCGGGCACTTCGTCGCGCGTGACCAGCCAGGGGCCGATGGGGCCGAAGCGGTCGAAGCCCTTGCCCTTGCTCCATTGGCCACCGCTGCGGTCGATCTGGTATTCGCGCTCGGACACATCGTTGGCAAGGCAGTAGCCGGCCACATGCTCCAGCGCATCGGCCACGGACACATTGCGCGCGCGCTCGCCGATGACGATGCCCAGTTCCACCTCCCAGTCCATGCGCGTGCTGCCCTCGGGCAGGGGGATGTCGTCGTCGGGGCCGCAGGCGCAGCTGGGCCATTTGGCGAAGAGGATGGGCTCCTTGGGAATGGGCATGCCGGCTTCCTCGGCATGGTCGCGGTAGTTCAGGCCGATGGCGACGAACTTGGACATGCCGCTCCACGGCATGCCGATGCGCACCGGGCCTTGCACCAGGGGCAGCCTGGCGGGGTCGATGGCGGCCAGGGCCCGCAGCGCCTCGCGGCCCAGCAGGCGGGGCGTGTAGTCGTCCAACAGGGCGGACAGGTCGCGGATCTGGCCTTCGGCATCCAGCAGGCCGGGCTTTTCCTGGCCCTCGGGGCCGAATCTCAGCAGTTTCATGGAGTCTCCTCTGCAGTTCCTGGAGTGGGGCGCTCTGCCGTATGCAGGTGCTGTTGAGCAGCTGCGGGTGCGCAGATGCCGGCGCCCATTGTGAGGAATGTCTCGCACAGTCTGGGAATGACGGGGCCTCGTCGGTGCGCGGGATATCCATGCGCCCACTGCCTCCGATCACGACCGCTGGCAGCCCGATGCCTGCATGTCGGCAAGGCTCTGTCCTACTGGATGTGCAGGGTTTGGGAAGGCGATTCAGTTGATTCAAATTGTCAAATTTGTTCCTGAATGTGTTTCTTCCGTGCCAGCAGTCTGGCCGGTTTGCTTAGGTGGTTCGAGGGAGAGCGACGTGGGTTTTCTGAGGCGTATGAAGTTGGGAACCATGCTGGGCATGGGTTTTTTCGCGGTGATCGTGGTTTGCGTATGCGTGGCGGCCTTCGGCTGGATGAAGTTGCATGACCAGGGCGAGCAGCTGCGCGTGCTGGCCGAGGACCGCATGGGCAATCTGGCCCGGCTGCAATCGCTCAAGGACAACGCCAATGTGTCGGCGCGGGTGGTGCGCAATCTGGCGCTGATCACCGATCCGGCGCAGATGGCCGAGGAGAGCCGCCGGCTGGATGAGGTGGTTGCCAGGAACGGCCTGGTCATGAAGGAGTTGGACCAGCGCCTGCAGACCGAGCAGGCGCGCCGGCTCTTTGCCGACATACGGCAGGCGCGCCAGCCTTTCGTGGAGACCATGCGCCAGGCCGGGGACCTGGGCCTGGCCAACCAGGGCGATGCCGCCAGGGATCTGATCATGGGGCGCCTGCGCTCCTTGCAGACGACCTATTTCGATGCGGTCGAGGCACTGGTCGATTACCAGAAGGCACAGACGCAGGCCACGGTGGACGGCTCCCTGCGCCGCGTGGCCGAAGACGGCGTGGCCATGCTGGTGCTGACGCTGCTGGCCGCCGCGCTGGGCGGTCTGGTGGCCTGGATGATCACCAGGACGGTCAAGCAGCAATTGGGCGGAGAGCCCTCCTATGCCGCCGGGGTGGCGCGCCAGATCGCGCAGGGCGATTTGTCCGTGCGGGTGCAATTGGCGCCCGGAGACACCTCCAGCCTGCTGCGCGCCATGGAGGATATGAGGGCCGGCTTGGCGCGCGTGGTCGCCGATGTGCGGCAAAGCAGCGAATCCATTGCGACCGGCGCCAGCCAGATTGCCTCGGGCAATGCGGACCTGAGCCAGCGCACGGAAGAGCAGGCCAGCAATCTGGAGCAGACCGCCGCCTCCATGGAGGAGATGAACGCCACCGTCAAGCTCAATGCCGATACGGTGCGTACCGCCACCCAGCTGGCCGCATCGTCGAGCCAGGCCGCCACCGGCGGCGGCAAGATCGTGGACCGCGTTGTAGCCACCATGGAGCAGATCACCGCGAGTTCCCGGAAGATCGAGGACATCATCGGCGTGATCGACTCCATTGCCTTCCAGACCAACATCCTGGCGCTCAATGCCGCCGTGGAGGCAGCGCGGGCGGGCGAGCAGGGGCGCGGCTTTGCCGTGGTGGCATCCGAAGTGCGCAGCCTGGCCCAGCGCAGCGCGGGGGCAGCCAAGGAGATCAAGGCCCTGATAGGCGAGAGCGTATCCAAGGTGGACGAGGGCTCGGGCCTGGTGAGCGAGACGGGTTCCGCAATGAAGGACATCGTCCAGCAGGCGCAGCGCGTTGCCGACCTGATCGGCGAAATAGGCGCGGCCACGGCCGAGCAGGCCGACGGTGTGGCGCAGGTGGGCGACGCCGTCGTACAGCTCGACCAGGTCACGCAGCAGAATGCGGCCCTGGTCGAGGAATCGGCGGCGGCTGCCGCAAGCTTGAACGCGCAGGCTGCCAGGCTGGTCGATCTGGTCAGCCTGTTCAAGCTGGACGGGCTGTCCTCACCTGCCGATCAGGCTCCTGTCGCGAAGCCCGCCGTGGCCTCCGGCATGCGTGGTCTGCCTTCAGGTGCCGACAGCTTGCCTCGCCAGTCCGGGGCGCAGGCCGCCATGCGGGGCGACAGCAGATCCACATCCACGGCAATGCGGGTGCCTGGCCCCCGCACTGCAGCCGAGCGCGCTGGTGAGAACTGGGAAGTGTTCTGACCCTGTGTTCATCGGGCCGCGTTGTAGTACCAGTGCAGCGGCTCGCAGTCCATGTCGGGACGGCCAGCCGCTGCATAGGCCTGCAGGCAACTCACATGGTTTTCAATGCGCGTCTTTTCCTCTTCGGACAATGTTCCCAATACCATGTTGGCCGAAAGCGCAGAACGGTAGAGCTTGAGCGCGTAGTTCATGTCCAGTGGAAGCTTTTCTTGAATATCGCCCTCTCGCTTTCTGACCATGGCGAGCATTTGCAGTTTGACGTCCACATATCTATACAAGGCTTCGGGGGAAGGATAGAGTCGCATACTCGTTCCAAAGGATTTGGCGGCGGGAGACCATGCTTTACGTTGAAAGTCTTTCATGCCGTGCTGGTAGAAGTTCTGCGCCGCGGTTTGGTCTGCATGCCGATTTGTTTGAAGCCAGTTGCGTACAAAGTCAGCATCGCCCACCTCTTCCGATGCCAGGAGATCTTCTGGACTTTTTTCTTGTGCATAGCATCCAGCGAGAAGCAGGGCGCTAGCGAACCACGGAAACCATGCCAACAGTTTTGCCATCACCACTCCTGCAGAGAATTAGATATTGATAAAGTGAATTCCATTGCGCCGGATCCACGGTGATGCATCCGGCACTTTCGTGCCCTGGGTGCAGGTATCTATCGTTGCGAAAAGGAGTTGCACTTCCATTGTTGAGGAAAAACCAATTTTTGGCATAGGGTGTTTTATGTAAATATGCAGACCCTATTGAGTGTGGGAAATCTGGGATTTGAACAGGGTGCGTTCCTGTTTTAATAGGATTTTCGTCGTCTGTAAAAGCTCGGACACGACCCCCTGGATAGATCAGGGTCTTGCGGCTCAAAATGAATTGAATGATTGCAGCAGGCCGATATGCGGGAGCCTGTTTTCGGAGGTATCCCTGTTTCACAGAAAACCTGTTGCCACTTTCGACGCCCTCCTTGACGATGAAATGGTCGCGCCCATTCGAGCTGGATTCCATCTCGGTGGCAATATGCTCCGGCAGCGCAACAATAGCGCCCGAAGGCTCGCGCCTGACATTGAGCCAGCCATCCATTCCTGCACTGGTATATCTTCTTTCCGCCATTGCCCCTCCCAGGATTTGAAGCGTCCGCAGACATCGTTGTGAGATGCCGATTGTGTGCGGATTGCCATTCAGTTGGAGGAGGAAATGAAGGGGGAGGAAAATTTTCAGAATGATCCTAGGATATATGAGTCACGGTGATTTGAGGGTGGAATGCCGTGGTGCCCATGGCCCGCCACTCCATGGGTCGAGAGTGGCGGGTTTCAATGTCTCATGCAGCCGGCTGGGGCGGTGTCTGCTGCGCCGGCTGCCCCGCAGGATTTGCCGGCATGTTGCGCACATGCAGGTCCAGCTGCGGGAAGGCCACGGCAATGCCAGCGTCCTTGAGCCGGTCGTTGACGCGGCGGTTGAGGTCGTGGCGCACGGGCAGGCGGTCTTCGACCTTGCCCACGTAGGCGCGCAGCTCGAACCGCTGGCCGTTGCCTTCCAGCGCCATGAACCAGCAGTTGGGCTCGGGGTCGCGCAGCACCTGGGGGTGTTCCCTGGCAATGGCCAGCAGCATGTCGCGCACTCGCTCGGGGTCATTGCCGTGGGCCACGGGCACGTCGATCACCAGGCGGGTCACGTCGTCGCTCAAGGTCCAGTTCGTCACCTGGCCGGTGATGAAGGTCTTGTTGGGGATGACGATTTCCTTGTTGTCGAAGTCCAGCACCGTGGTGGCCCGCGTGCGGATGCGCGTGACGGTGCCGGTGAGGGTGTCGATGGTGATGACATCGCCCACGCGGAAGGGGCGCTCCACCAGCAGGATCAGGCCGGAAACGAAGTTGGCGAAGATCTCCTGCAGGCCGAAGCCCAGGCCCACGGTGAGCGCCGCCACCATCCACTGCAGCTGGCCCCAGCGCAGGCCCAGCAGCGTGAAGGCGCTGACCGTGCCCGCGATGGTGATGGCGTAGCGCGCCAGCGTGGCCAGGGTGTAGCGCGCGGAGCTGCTGATGCGGTTGGAGGCCGACAGCGTCACTTCCAGCAGGCCCGGCAGGTTGCGTGCAAAGCTGAAGGTGAGCAGCAGGATCATCACGCCCAGCAGCGCGTCCATCAGGCTCACGGGGGCGGCATGCGCAATGCCGTCGGCGCCGGTGTTGGTGGTGTACCAGAGCACCACGCCTTCCGAGCGCAGCAGCGCAGGCAGCACGGGCAGCCAGGCGTAGACCAGGGTCAGCACGACCAGCACCTGCTGCAGCAGGCCCAGCAGCCGGTGCGCCTGGGCGCCCACGGTGACCAGTGCCATCTGGGTGGCTTCGTCGGTGGGTGCCTTGCCGGTGTCCACGCCCGAGCCGCTCTGGGCCAGCCTGGCGGCTTCGCGCAGCCGGTTCAGCGCCAGGCGCCGTTCGCCCAGCAGCAGCCAGCGCCGCAGCAGGTTGACCACGACCTCGACCGCGCCCAGGAACACGAAGCTGGCCATCAGGGCCTGGATGAATTCGGTGGCCGTGTAGACATAGCCGAGCACGATGCCCACGGCCAGCGCGCTGAGCATGAGCATCAGCACCACGCTGACGATCTGGCCCCAGTGGATGCCGGGCCGCTTTTGCTGCATGACACGGCGAAAGTACAGCCAGGCCATCCAGGCCAGGCCCAGCGACAGCATGAGGATGGAGATGCGGCCCCAGGTGCTGATGGCGTGGTTGTCATGGCTGTAGAAGGCCAGGCCGCCCAGCAGTTCGGCGGGCACGATCAGCCAGGCGGCGCGGCGCACCATCTGGCGCAGCATCTGCACGCGAGCGGCCGGCCAGCCGAAGTGGGCCAGTGCCAGCCCGCCTGGGCAGAACAGGGCGTTGAGCAAGGTGGCCACGAAGATGAAATCGCTGAGCTGGACCAGGGTGGCGCCCAGCGGCTCCAGCGCCGTGCCCACGGTTTCGGGGCCTTGCAGCAGGCTGCCCAGCGCCGCGGCCGCAAAGCTCCAGGGCAGGGTGTAGAGCAGGCTCCAGCCCAGCGCGAGCAGGCTCAGCCCGAAGTTGTCGCGCATGAAGTCGCCCACGCGCACGGCGATGGACTGCAGCTGGCGCAGCGCGTAGCGGCGCAGGCCCAGCAGCAGGGCCACTATCAGGCCGACGGCGCCAAAGGCCCAGGGATCGTTCCAGATGCTGGCGGCCAGGGCGCGCGCGGTCTTCCAGGGGGAGCTGCTGCCTTCGATGTCCTGCTCCAGCGCCTGCCACTCGCTGAGCCAGGTGCGGTCCATAGGCCGGTGGCTGGGGAACCACAGCAGTTCCTTGTCCAGCACCTGGCGCAGTTCGTTGCCACTGCGCAGGGCGGCGCGCAGGGCTTCATCGGTCTGCTCCAGCACGGCAATGCGGCGCAGCAAAACGGGCTGCAATTGATCGGTGAGCGCCACCTGCCGGGCCAGCAGGGCGGTCTGCTGTGCCGAGGTGGAGGCATTGATGGCCGTGGTGGCGCTGGCGGCAGGTTCAGGTGCCGCCACGCCGCCTGCATCCGCAGCGTCGGCCGGGGCCTGTGCCGCCGTGTCCGCGCCGGGGTTCTGGCGCCATTTGCTGGAGTTGAACAGCATCAGCCGCAGCTCGGCCAGCTGGCGCTGCACGGCGCGGTGCCTGGACTGCAAGGTGTTGCCGGAGGACAGCTCCACGCGCTGCTGCCACAGCCACTGGCCCACGGCCGCGCTGCCACCGCCCAGCCGCAGGCGTGCCTGGGTGTCGCGCAGCGTGGCGCTCAATTGGTCGCGGACATATTCGTCATTGGCCAGGGTCTTGCGCTCCTGCGCCAGTTCATTGGAGTTCTTGAGGATCTGCGCGGCCAGCGCCGCATTGCGCTGGGCCAGGTCGCGTATGGCGGGATCGGCGGCGGAAGCGTGCTGGGCGGCCAGCTCCATCTCCTGCACCTGCTGCTCCAGTTGCTGGCGGCTGCGCTCGGCAATGCGCTGGGTCAGCCAGGCGGCGCGCGGCATGCGCTCCAGCAGCTCGCGGCGCTGGGCCTGCAACTGGGCGGCCAGCAGGCGCTGGCGGGCTTCGATGGTGGACTGCTCTTCCTGGCGCAGCGCCAGCTCCAGCAGGGCGCGGCGGTGCTCTGCGCTGCGCCGTGCCTGGCGGGCCTGGGTGAGGTCGGGGGCTTCGCCGGGCTCGGCGGTCACGGGCTCGGCGTTTTCCTGCGCGCGTTGCTGGAGGATGGACAGATCGATCCGCCCCGGGCCGGGCTGCGAAACCAGGTTGGCCTGGTCGGCCGCGGATTTTTCGATGCCCACCTTGAGTGCGGCGATGGCATCGCGCTCATCGGCCAGCAGGCGTTCCAGCACTTCCTGGCTGGCGTTGGCGGGAACGCGTTCCTTCCAGCGATCGAACAGGCTGCCCAGTTGCTCGTCGCTCAGCGGCGCGGGCAGGGTAGGCACGGGCGTGCGTGCCCTGGCGCGCAGGCGGTCCAGTTCCTGCGCCAGTGCATCGGCTTCCTTTGTGGCCGATGCGGCGGCATCCAGTTGGGCCTGAATGGCGTTGCTTCGTTCCTTGTCGGACGCGGAGCCACCGCCCAGCGTGCCCTGCAAGGCACCCAAAGGGCCTGCTGCCGGTGCGGCCTTGGCCAGGCCCGGTGCCAGCAGGGCGAGCAGCAGGCCGAGCACCAGGCACATGGCCCACAGCAGGTGCATCGGCGTCACGGCAGCCAGTTTGCGCGATGGGCGACCGGCGGCAAGTAGGGGGTTGTCGGCAGGAGACATCGGTTCTGAATTCGGGCCTGTGCCGCTGTGTGAGTGCGGACTATCATTTGTCAAAAGTGGGAGCGTCAGGCGCTGTATTCACGGGCCTTGCTGAAGGCCCGGCTGGCTGAAGCCCCTGTCCCGGCGCCGCAAAAAGCGGGGTAGTCCAGGAACCTGACATTGTGACCTCGCGCGCAATGCAGACATGTGGGACGTATGAGCTATTCAAAGCCGATGCAAGGTGCTACAACAGTTCCACACGGTAGCGAATGCCTTGCAACTTCGCGGCACTGTTCGCCCTCGGGTGCCGCCGGGAGAGGTCGTATGGATGTCATCAGCAACTCGGCTGCACGTTACGTTCGCCTTCGCGAAGAAGAGATGTCGCTGGACGAATTTCTCGCCCTGTGCCAGCGCGATCCCATGGCATACGAAGGTGCTGCCCAGCGCATGCTGGCAGCCATCGGCGAACCTGAAATGGTGGACACGCGCAATGATCCACGCCAGTCGCGGCTGTTTGCCAACAAGGTCATCCGGCGCTATCCGGCCTTTGCCGAGTTCTACGGCATGGAAGACTCCATCGAGCAGGTGGTGAGCTTCTTCCGCCATGCGGCCCAGGGCCTGGAAGAGCGCAAGCAGATCCTCTATCTGCTGGGTCCCGTGGGCGGTGGCAAGAGCTCCATCGCCGAGCGCCTCAAATACCTGATGCAGAAGGTGCCGTTCTACGCCCTCAAGGGCTCGCCCGTGAACGAGTCGCCGCTGGGCCTGTTCGATCCGGTGGAGGACGGGCCGCTGCTGGAGGAGCAGTTCGGCATTCCCCGGCGCTGCCTCAACCATGTGCTGTCGCCCTGGGCCGTCAAGCGCCTGGAGGAGCTGGGCGGCGACATCCGCCAGTTCCGCGTGGTCAAGCGCTATCCCAGCATCTCCAGGCAGGTGGGCATTGCCAAGACCGAGCCCGGCGACGAGAACAACCAGGACATCTCCAGCCTGGTGGGCAAGGTGGACATCCGCAAGCTGGAGAACTTCGCGCAGGACGACACCGACGCCTACAGCTACTCGGGCGGCCTGTGCCTGGCCAACCAGGGCCTGCTGGAGTTCGTGGAAATGTTCAAGGCGCCCATCAAGGTGCTGCACCCGCTGCTGACGGCCACGCAGGAGAGCAACTACAAGGGAACGGAAGGCTTTGGCGCCATTCCCTTCGACGGCATGGTGCTGGCCCACAGCAACGAGAGCGAGTGGAAGGCCTTTCGCAACAACCGCAACAACGAGGCCTTCCTGGACCGCGTCTACATCGTCAAGGTGCCGTACTGCCTGCGTGTTTCCGAGGAGGTGCGCATCTACGAGAAGCTGATCCGCGAGTCGTCCCTGGCCAGCGCCGTGTGCGCGCCCGGCACGCTCAAGATGATGGCCCAGTTCGCCGTGCTCACGCGGCTGAAGGAGCCCGAGAACTCCAGCATCTTCAGCAAGATGCAGGTGTATGACGGCGAGAGCCTCAAGGACACGGACCCGCGCGCCAAGAGCTTCCAGGAGTACCGCGACTATGCGGGCGTGGACGAGGGCATGTCGGGCATCTCCACGCGCTTCGCGTTCAAGATCCTGTCCAAGGTCTTCAACTACGACAGCACCGAGGTGGCGGCCAACCCGGTGCACCTGATGTATGTGCTGGAGCAGCAGATCGAGCGCGAGCAGTTCCCGGCCGAGCTGGAGACCAAGTACACCAGCTACATCAAGGAGTACCTGTCGCCGCACTATGCCGAGTTCATCGGCAAGGAAATCCAGACTGCCTATCTGGAGAGCTACAGCGAGTACGGCCAGAACATCTTCGACCGCTACGTCACCTATGCCGACTACTGGATACAGGACAGCGAGTACCGCGACAACGATACCGGCGAGGCCTTCGACCGCAACGCGCTCAATGCCGAGATGGAGAAGGTCGAGAAGCCCGCGGGCATTGCCAATGCCAAGGACTTCCGCAACGAGATCGTCAACTTCGTGCTGCGCGCGCGGGCCAACAACCAGGGCAAGAACCCCAGCTGGACCAGCTACGAGAAGCTGCGCGTGGTGATAGAGAAGAAGATGTTCTCCAATACCGAGGAGCTGCTGCCCGTGATCAGCTTCAACGCCAAGGCCAGTGCCGAGGACGCGCGCAAGCACGAGGACTTCGTCACCCGCATGGAGGCCAAGGGCTATACGTCCAAGCAGGTGCGCCTGCTGTGCGAGTGGTACCTGCGCGTTCGCAAGAGCAACTGACGGGTGGGTGCGCCGCCCTTCGGCGCGCCCGGGCTGGGGGGAACAGATGGCATTGCAAATCATCGATCGCAGGCTGGCCGGCAAGAACAAGTCGGTGGGCAACCGCGAGCGCTTCGTGCGCCGCTACAAGGCGCAGATCGCCGAGGCGGTGCGCCGCGCGGTGGACAAGCGCGGCATCCGCCACATGGAGGAGTCCGAGAGCGTCTCCATCCCGCGCAAGGACATCCGCGAGCCCGTGTTCCACCACGGGCAGGGCGGCGTCCATGACACGGTGCACCCGGGCAACACCGAGCATGTGCGCGGCGACCGCATTGCCCGGCCGCAGGGCGGCGCAGGCGGCGGCGGCTCCCAGGCCAGCGACAGCGGCGAGGGCGAGGACGACTTCACCTTCACCCTGACCAAGGAAGAGTTCATGGAACTGTTCTTTGAAGACCTGGCCCTGCCGCGCCTGCTGCGCACCCACATCGGCAACACCATGCAGTACAAGACGCGCCGCGCCGGCTACAGCCACGACGGCACGCCGCACAACCTGGCCCTGCTGCGCACCATGCGCGGCGCCCTGGGCCGTCGCATTGCGCTGACCAAGGCGCCGCACCGCGAACTCAAGGCACTGGAAGAGCAGCTGCAAGCGCTGCTGGCGCAGGACGATGGCACCAGCGAGGCGGCGGCCGAGCTGCAGCAGCGCATCGATGCGCTGAAGCTGCGCATGGGCACGGTGGCCTTTCTCGACCCCATCGACCTGCGGTTTCGCAACCGCACGCGCGTGCCTGCTCCCATCAGCCAGGCCGTGATGTTCTGCGTGATGGATGTGTCCGGCTCCATGGACCAGGACCGCAAGGACCTGGCCAAGCGCTTCTTCATCCTGCTGTACCTGTTCCTGACACGGCACTACGAGAAGATCGACATCGTCTTCATCCGCCACCACACGCAGGCGGCCGAGGTCAGCGAGGACGAGTTCTTCCACTCCCAGGAAAGCGGCGGCACGGTGGTCAGCAGTGCGCTGGTGCTGCTGGACCAGATCATCCGCGCGCGCTATCCGTCCGGGGACTGGAACATCTACGTGGCCCAGGCCAGCGATGGCGACAACTTCGGCGACGACGGCTCCAACTGCCGCAACCTGCTGGTCGAGAAAATCCTGCCGCTGGTGCGCTACTTCGCCTATGTGCAGGTGGTGCAGGAAGAGCAGAGCCTGTGGCAGGAGTACAGCCAGGTGCTGCCGCTGTTCTCGCACTTCGCCATGCGCAAGGTGTCGGACGCCAGCGAGATCTATCCCGTGTTCCGCGACCTGTTCAAGAAAGAGGGGGTATCGGTATGAACCTCTCTCACTATCCCGTGCTGGCGCCCCGCCATGCCACGCCGCAGTGGAAATCCCATCTGGCCAGCGACCGGGCCCAGCGCATCGTGCCCTCCGCTCCGCTGCCGGCGGGGGCGCGGCCAGCCGAGCCTCTGCCCGATCCCAGCGACTGGACCTTCGAGCTCATCGAACGCTATCACGCAGCGATTGCGGCCACGGCAGAGCGCTACGGCCTGGACACCTATCCCAACCAGCTGGAAGTGATCTCGGCCGAGCAGATGATGGACGCCTACGCCAGCGTGGGCATGCCCGTGGGTTACCGCCACTGGAGCTATGGCAAGGAGTACATGGCGACGGAGCGGCGCTACCGGCGCGGCCACATGGGTCTGGCCTACGAGATCGTCATCAACTCCAACCCCTGCATCAGCTATCTGATGGAGGAGAACACCACCGCCATGCAGGCCCTGGTGATCGCCCATGCGGCGTACGGCCACAACAGCTTCTTCAAGAACAACTACCTGTTCGGCATGTGGACGGATGCGGGCAGCATCATCGACTACCTGGTCTATGCGCGCGACTTCATCTCCCAGTGCGAGGAGCGCCACGGCCTGACGACGGTGGAGCAATGGCTGGACTCCTGCCACGCCCTGTCCAACCTGGGCGTGGACCGCTACCGCCGCCCCTCCAAGAAAAGCCTGGCGCGCGAGCGGGCCGAGCGCGAGCAGCGCGAGGCCTATGCCCAGCAGCAGGTCAACGAGCTGTGGCGCACCCTGCCGGCCCGCCCGGGCAAGGACAGCGCGGCGCAGCACAGCGAGCGCTTTCCCAAGGAGCCCGAGGAAAACCTGCTGTACTTCATCGAGAAGAACGCCCCGCTGCTGGAGCCCTGGCAGCGCGAGATCGTGCGCATCGTGCGCAAGATCGCCCAGTACTTCTACCCGCAGCGCCAGACCCAGGTGATGAACGAGGGCTGGGCCACGTTCTGGCACTACACCCTGCTCAACACCCTGTACGACGAAGGCTGGCTGACCGACGGCGTGATGATCGAATGGCTGTCCTCCCACACCAACGTGATCTACCAGCCCCCGGCCGGCCACCGCGCCTACAGCGGCATCAATCCCTATGCGCTGGGCTTTGCCATGTACCGCGACATCCGCCGCATCTGCCAGGACCCGACCGAGGAAGACCGCCGCTGGTTCCCCGACCTGGCCGGCACGCCCTGGCTGCCGGCGCTGCACCACGCCATGCAGAACTTCAAGGACGAGAGCTTTGTCGGCCAGTACCTGAGCCCGCAGCTGATGCGCGACATGCGGCTGTTCTCCATCCATGACGATGCCAGCGAACGCGAGCTGCTGGTCAGCGCCATCCACGACGACGACGGCTACCGCACCCTGCGCCAGACCCTGTCGCAGCAGTACGACCTGGGTGCGCGCGAGCCCAATATCCAGGTCTGGAACGTGAACCTGCGCGGCGACCGCTGCCTGACACTGCGCCACACGCGCTACCAGGGCCGGCCCCTGTCCGACGATGCGCTGGAAGTGCTCAAGCATGCAGCGCGCCTGTGGGGCTTTGGCGTGCAGCTGGAAAGCGTCAACGGCGATGGCGACGCGCCCGTGCTGCTGCACTCCGTGCCCGCTCCACCGGCCTGATCAAGCAAGACGCTAGCGCAGCGTGCCCACGTACTTGCGGTTTTCCGCGCGCTGGCGCATCAGCTCGCCGGCGCGCTGCATGAGCGGCGAGCGCTCGGCGTTCCCGGCCAGCGCGGCATTCCAGGCGGCTTCGAAGCGGTGGGTCCAGTCCACCAGTTCGGGCGTGCTGCGCGTCCCTTCCTGCTCCCGGGCGAAGCGGATGATTTCGGCGGCGTATTCGGCATTGGCCGCCAGCCATTCGGTATCGGTCACGCGGCCGCAGCTTCTGCGCAGCAGCACATGCAGGTGCGCGGCAATGGCCAGGAGTTCGCTTTCGGGCATGTAGTGGGCACTCCTTCGGTTTGACGATCATCGGGCGCCGGGCCGCTTTGCGGCTCGGCCGTTCATCCACTCAGGCGCTCGCGGTGCAGCGCCAGGTCCAGGCCCTGCAGTTCGCTTTCCTCATCCACGCGCAGCCCGATCAGCATGTCCAGCAGCCACAGCAGCACGGCCGTGGCCACCAGCGTGAACAAGGACACGGCCAGCACGCTCACGGCCTGGGTGAGCACGCTGCCCTGCACGCCGCCGATCTGCGGACTGGCAAACACGCCGGTCAGCAGCGAGCCCACGATGCCGCCCACGCCATGCACGCCAAACACATCCAGCGAATCGTCCGCACCCAGCAGCCGCTTGAGGCCCGTGGCGCCCCAGTAGCAGGCGACACCGGCGATCAGGCCGATGCACAGCGCCGACAGCGGCGTCACGAAGCCGGCCGCCGGCGTGATCGCCACCAGGCCGCCGACCAGCCCCGAGCACAGGCCCAGCAGCGTGGCCTTGCCGCGCACCACATACTCGGCCAGCGACCAGGCCAGGGCGCCCGCGCTCGCGGCAATGTGGGTGACGGCCAGCGCCAGTGCCGCCCGGCTGTCCCCGGCCAGCGATGAGCCGGCGTTGAAGCCGAACCAGCCCATCCACAGCAGGGCCGCGCCCATCATGGTCAATGCCAGGTTGTAGGGCTCGAAGGGCTCGTGCCCGTAGCCGCGGCGCGGCCGCAGGAACCAGGCGCAGACCAGGCCGGCCACGCCCGCGTTCACATGCACCACGGTGCCTCCGGCAAAGTCCAGCGCGCCCATGCGCGCCAGCCAGCCGCCGGGCTCCCACACCCAGTGCGCCACCGGCGCATACACCAGCAGGCTCCACAGGCCCACAAAGATCAGCATGGCACCGAAGCGCATGCGCTCCACCCAGGCGCCCACCAGCAAGGCGGCGGTGATCACGGCAAAGGCCAGCTGGAACATGGCATAGGCTGCTTCGGGCACATGCGGCGCCAGGTGGCTCACGGCCACCAGGCCCTTGGCGGCGTTGAAATCCAGCCCCGCGAACCAGGCGCGCGAATCACCGCCTATCCACGCATTGCCGGGCGTGAAGGCCAGCGAGTAGCCGAGTGCAAACCACAGAATGCTCACCAGGCAGGCAATCGCCACCACGCTGGCCATGGTGTTGAGCACGTTCTTGCGGCGGACCATCCCCGCATAGAACAGCGCAATGCCGGGCAGCGTCATCAGCAGCACCAGCACCGTGGCCGTCATCAGCCAGACCGTGTCCACGGCGCTGATGGATTCCACCGCCACCAGCGACGGCCGCGTGATCGCCTGCTCGGCCGCCTGCGCCGTCTGCGCCGCACCCAGGACCGCGACCCATCCTCCCGCCACCAATGTTCTCAATGCCCGTGCGCACCTGTGCATGCAATGACTCCCTTGTTTGTTGTGGTCATGGGGCCGTCTGCCGTTGCCGCCATGGCTGCATTGGCCGGCCTGCAGCGGCCTTGCACAAGTCGTGCCAGCGCACACGGGGCCCTTGGGGCCCGCGCGATGCGGCCGGAACACCAAAACGGGAAAACAGCGAGTCAAAACAGGGCAGCCGGGGGGGGGCGGTGCACCATCGCCGTGCGGTGGTGCAGCTCTTAAACTGCCTGCATGAATCGAAGAAATCTGATGTGCGCCGCGCTGCTCGCCTGTCTGTCACAGGCGGCGCTGGCGGCTGCCGAACTGCAGGACAAGCCCGAATGGGACCGCTTCTTTGCCGATGCCAAGGTCGATGGCAGCATCGTCGTGGTCGATGCCAGAGGCCAGGCCGAAGCCATCTACGTCCACAACCGTGACCGCGCGGCGCGGCGCTACTCGCCCGCTTCCACCTTCAAGATCCCGCACAGCCTGTTCGCGCTGGATGCCGGGCTGCTGCGGGATGAATTCCAGCGCATTCCCTGGGATGGCGTGAAGCGCCAATTGCCGGCCTGGAATGCCGATCAGGACCTGCGCTCTGCCATGCGCAACTCCACCGTCTGGGTGTACGAAGGCTTTGCCAGGGAGCTTGGCAGCGCGCGTGAGGCTGCCTACATGCGCAAGATTGATTACGGCAATGCGCTGGCCACGGGCGAGGCGCCGTTCTGGGTGGAGGGCGACCTGGCCATCTCGGCACTGGAGCAGGTGGCCTTCCTGCAGCGGCTGTACCGCAATCGGCTGCCCTTGCCGGTGGAGCGCCAGCGGCTGGTGAAGGACGTGATGATCAACGAGGCGGGCCCGGACTGGATACTGCGCGCCAAAACCGGCTGGACGGGCCGTATCGGCTGGTGGGTGGGCTGGGTGGAATGGCCGGCCGGCCCCGTGTTCTTCGCCATGAACATGGACACGCCCCACCGGCTGGCCGACCTGCCCAAGCGCCAGGACATCACGCGCGACATCCTGCGCTCCATCAACGCGTTGCCCAAGGCGCCGTAGCGCGCGGGACAAGGGCCATGCGCCAGCCCGTCAGCCCGTCAGCCCGTCAGCCCGTCAGCCCGTCAGCCCATCAGGCCTGGAGGCCGCTTGTCGGCCTTGCGCTCCACCGGATTGGCGGTGAGCCAGTTGGACGGGTACTGGCGCATGAACTCGCGCGCCTTTTCCACGCGCGCGTTGAGCCAGGCGTCGTAGGCGCCTTCGTTGAGAATCGCCGGCATGCGCTTTTCCGCGCCGGGCTGCTGGTAGCGGTGCAGCAGCGCATGGCTGTTGGCGTTGACCGTGAGCAGGGCGTAGCTCAGCAACACCTCGCCGTCCGGGCCCGTCCACTGCGCCCACACGCCGGCCACGCCCATGGGCTTGCCGTCGATGCGCGAGATGCGCGTGGGCAGGGCCTTGCCGTTGCGGTAGTCATCCTCGAAAAAGGCGGCCATGGGCACGATGCAGCGCTGGCCATTGAGCCAGGCATCGCGGAAGGCCTGGGCCGTGGACACCGTTTCGGAACGCGCATTCACCAGCTTGAGCGCGCGCAGCCGGCCGTCGGAGGCCGACTTCACCCAGTGCGGCACCAGGCCCCATTGGGCGGCAACCAGCTCGCGTGCGGGAGTGGTGGGTGCTGCAGGCGGTGTGTCGGGAGCTGCAGGTTCTGCCTGTTCAGCGGCTGCCTCTGCAGCCACGGCGACGCTGCGGATGAAAAAGCCGGACTTGCGCGGCGTCATGTTGCGCTCGCTGGCCGCGGGCGCTTCCACGTCGAAGGCGTCGCGGTAGGCGTCGGCTTGCGACAGGGATTCGTAGTGGGTACTCATGCGCGGATGGTACCTGCGTGTCTCGGGGGTATCGGCAAGGCGAGAGACTATTCCCTGCGCATTGCGAGCCCGGCGCCGCTGCCGGGTCGATACACTGCCGCGGATTCCATGGCCTCTGGAAAGGAAGCGTGAATGCGGATATGGGTACTGGGCCTTACAGGCCTGTTGAGCGGCTGCGCAATCTCTGCAGGCATGTGCGATGCCCTGGGTCCCGGCACAACCGCGTCGCTGGTCCTGCCCCAAGGCGCCTCGGTCGAGCAGGCCTTTGCCTGCCTTGACGAAGCCATGGCCGGCAACGAGGGCGCCTACCACCTTGGCAACGGCCATGCCATCCGCGACACTCGGGCGGGCGTGCTGCAGACGGCCGACTACGGCGCGCCCAACGTGGCGGGCTTTCGGCTGAGGGCCGAGGTTTCCAGGAGCAAGCCAGCCACTCTGGATCTGTCACTGCGCGGTGCTGGCGCCTATTGCGCCGACCTGGGCGTGGACAGGGAAATGGCCCGCCTTGTCGATGGCGCCGGTCGCTGCCTGCGGCGCTGATGCGCCTTCCGCGTCGGCTCCATCGGGACGAGCCCGCAGTCAGACGGTAATGGTCCCGGTCAGGTAACGCGCGCAGTGGCCAGCCACCTCGACGCTGGCATCGGTCACTTCGCAAAACAGCGTGCCCGTGCGGCGCGAGGCCTGGTGGCCGACCAGGCGACTCTTGCCCAGCCTGCCTGCCCAGTAAGGTGCAAGCGCCGCATGGATGGAGCCGGTGACGGGATCTTCCTCGCCGCCATTGGCGGGCCAGAAGTAGCGGCTGACGAAGTCATACGAGGCGCCCGCATCCGCAGGCGCCGTCACCACCACATCCAGCGGGCCCAGCGATTTGAGGCGTTCCAGATCCGGCTTGACGGCCAGCACATCGGCCTCGGCGGCGTAGACCGCCACGTAGGCCTGCTGGTTCACAAGATAGGCCGTGGGTGCGGGCGTCAGGCCTTCGCGCAGCGCGGCCGGCACCTCGTCCAGCGGCTTGGCATCGCGGCGCGGGAAGGTCATGACGATGCGTCCGCCATCCTCCTGCGTGGCGGTGACCTTGCCCACGGCAGCGGCCCAGAACCTGATGCTGCGCAGCGCGGGATCGGCCTCGAACAGCACGAAGGCGCTTGCCAGCGTGGCGTGGCCGCAGAACGCGATCTCCGTGAGCGGGGAGAACCAGCGGATCTCGAAGGCGTCGCGCTCGGCACTCCAGACCAGGAATGAGGTTTCCGAGAGATTGTTCTCTGCGGCAATGGCCTGCAGCGTGGAATCGGCAATCCATGCATCCAGGGGAATGACGGCGGCCTGATTGCCCTTGAATCGTTCCGATGTGAATGCGTCGATGACGTGGATGGGGAGTTGCATTTGCAAAAAGCCTTTGGGTCGGATTCGTGTGCAGCCCGTCATTGTTGTCTCGGTCTCCAATGGCTGCGCGCGGATTCTACGGTCCCGCAGGGCAATGGCCGGGAATGGGCCAGGCATTGCGGCTGATGCACTGGGTACCGTCTTTTCTGGAAAACCCTGGTGCAGTTTGCAAGTGCTTGTGAAAAATAGAATGAAGATTCGTTCTACTATCGGTTCCCATGCAAGACGAGGCCTGGACCTTCTTTCCGCACGCGGGTTCGCGCCATGTGCAGACGTTGCGCGTGGCGCTCAGGCTGTTTGTGGAGCGGGGCTTCTTCAATACCTCGATACAGGACCTGTGCGCCGAGGCCGGCGTGTCCATCGGTTTCTTCTACAACCACTTTGCCGACAAGGAAGGCATTGCGCGCGAGCTGTACCGGCATTTGCTGGCGCGCATGAATGTGCTGCTCGACGATATCGAGGAGCGGCACGCGGGCAGCGCCCAGCGCTGCCGCGAGGTGCTGCGCATGCTGTTCGGGCTGGCCGAGGCCGAGCCCGAGGCCATGGGCTTCGTGGTCAATGCGCGCCACCGCGAGTTTCTGCCCGACGAGCAGGCCATCTGCTCGGCCTCGGCCTTCGTGCGCATGCGCGGCTTCGTGTTCGCCGGCATGACCGATGGCGAGATCCGCCAGATGGAGCCCATGGTGGCGGCCAGCCTGATGTACGGCAGCGCGATCCGCATGATCTGCCTGCGGCTGGACGGCATCATCGACACGCCCATAGAGCCCCTGTTCGACGCGCTCTGGGACGGGGTGTGGCGATCGCTCAAGCCTGACTGAGCGGCGCATTTTCCGGCGCTGGCGCCGTGCGGCGGCAGCGGTTGTTCCACTGAGGCGAAAGCACAAGGAGTAGCAGGGATGGCGCATCACATCTTGATCATCGGAGGGGGCATTGGCGGCACCATGACCGCCAACCACCTGGTCAGCAAGCTGTATCCGGAGGTGGTCACGGGCAAGGTGCGCATCACCATGCTGTCGAACTCGCCCTGGCATTACTACAAGCCGGCCTTCATGTACGTGGCCTTCAATGCCTTCTTCCGCGACGAGTTGCGGCGCAGGCAGCGCGGCCTGCTGCGGCCCGAGATCGACTTCCAGGTGGAAGAGGTGGAACGCTTCGACTTTGCGCTGCAGGCCGTGCACTGCAAGAGCGGCAAGCGCTTCGGCTACGACCATCTGGTGATTTCCACGGGCTGCGTGCCCTCGCCCGAGCGCATCGAAGGGCTGGCCGAGGCCGGCGACCACTTCTACCAGCACGCGCCCGCGCGGCAGCTGGCCGACAAGCTGGCGCGCATAGAAAGGGGCCGCATCTTCGTCACCGTCACCTTTCCCAAGACGCCCAATGTGCCGCACCAGTGCGGCATCGCGCCCATAGAGACCACGCTGATGCTGGACGACCTGCTGCGCCGGCGCGGCGTGCGCGACAAGGTGGAGATCGTCTACACCTATCCCACGGTCTCGCAGCTGCTGCGCAACTGCCTGTTCCTGCAGAAGGACACCTGCGAGATCCTGCCCACGGTGTTCGAGCAGCGCGGCATTCGCCACCAGCGCGGCTTCACGCTGGCGCGCGTGGACCCCGAGGCCAAGGTGGCCCACTCGGAAGAGGGCCAGGCCGAGGACTTCGACATCCTCATGGCCACGCCGCCCATACGCGCCGTGCAGGCCGTGCGCGACTGCGGCCTGTCGCAGGCGCAGGATGGCGAAGGCTGGCTGCCCACCGACCACGAGACCATGCAGGTGCTGGGCCAGAGCCATGTCTATGTGCTGGGCGATACGGTGGACCTGCCGGTGAGCAAGGCCGGCGGCGCCTGCCACAACCAGTCGCCCGTGGTAGTGAACAACATCGCCTCGCAGATCCGCTTCGGCCGCACCAGCGATGCCTACGACGGGCGCGTGGTGGCCATCGCCCAGATGGGCCTGGACGGCGGCATGCCGCTTTGGTACGACTACCAGGTCGACGTCAAGCCCACGCCGCCGACCAAGGTCGGCTCGATGATGCGCAAGGGCTTCAACCGCGGCATGTACTGGGCCGTGGCCCGCGCCCTGGTCTGAGGCCAGGGCCTTTGCATTGTCATTCCAAGCACGAAGACAAGGAGCACCGAGATGAACATCGCTTCCGACATTCCCGTGGCGCAGCCCGCCGCTGGCGGCCTGCTGCAGGACGACGCCGCGCTGCAGGGGCTGGCCGAACTGATGGGCAAGCTGGAGCCGCTGCTGGCGGGCCGGCGCCTGAACCGCGTGGTCGATCTGCTGTCGGCCACGGCGGACCTGGTGGACATGGCAGACGACTACATGGTCGAGAAGGTCGCCAAGGCCTTCGAGGATGGCCTGGGCGGGGCCTGGGCCGCGGGCAATGCCGCACGCATGGCGGCGGCCCAGGTGCAGGCCATGGAGGAAACGCCCACCCTGATCGGCCTGATGCGCATGGCACGCGAGCCCGATGTGCGGCGCGGCCTGGCCTTCATGCTGGCCATGGCCGGCGCGCTGGGGCGCCAGCATGCCCACGACCCCATCGACTACGCGGCGGACTGAAACGCAGGGCCGAGCCACGGCCGCCCGGCAGCGCACGGGCTGCGGTGGTACAAACGCCGGGGGCGGATGTGATCCGCCCCTTTTCTTTTTGCCCATTGCCCGCCATGCCTTCTTCCTGTTCCTTGCCGGTGCTGCCGGCCGCTGTCCCTGACCATTGCAGGCCCCGCTGCACCGAGGGCAGGGCATGACCGCGCAGCACCTGAGCCGTGGCGACTGGGCGCGTGCGCTGCTGGTCATCCTGATCTGGGGCACCAACTTCGTGGCCATGAAGTTCGGTCTGCTGACGCTGTCGCCCATGCTGCTGAGCGCGCTGCGCTTTGTGGTGGCGTCGCTGCCCTTTTTGCTGTTCGTGCGCCCGCCCAAGTCGGTGGGCTGGCGTTATCTGGCCGCCTATGGGCTGGTGCAGGGCGTGGGTCAGTTCGGCATGCTGTTCCTGGGCCTGAAGCTGGGCATGCCGGCCGGCATGGCCTCGGTGGTGCTGCAGACGCAGGCCTTCGTCACGCTGCTGCTGGCCGCCTTCCTGCTGGGCGAGCCCGCGCGCCTGTGGCATTGGCTGGGCCTGGTGGTGTCGCTGGGCGGGCTGGTTGCCATTGGCAGCGCCCATGGCGAGGGCGACAACGCCATGACGCTGGCCGGCTTTTTGCTGACCGTGGGCGCAGCCTGCATGTGGGCCGTGTCCAACATGATCACGCGCTATGCGGCGCGCAGCGGCCCCTACGAGCCCTTCCCCTTCATCGTCTGGAGCAGCATCTTTCCCATTGCGCCGCTGATGGCCCTGGCCGTCTGGACCGATGGCGCGGATACGGTCGTGCAGCAACTGGCGGGGATCGACCTGACCGCCGTGGCCTCCATCCTGTACCTGGCGCTGCTGGCCACGCTGCTGGGCTACGGCCTGTGGACGCGCCTGCTGCAGCGCTATGCGGCCGGCACGGTGGCGCCGCTGTCTCTGATGGTGCCCGTGGTGGGCCTGGTCTCGGCCATGCTGCTGCTGGGCGAGCGGCCTACCTTCATGCAGTGGATGGGCACGCTGGCCGTGCTGGCGGGCATGGTGATCAACCAGTTCGGCGGGCGCTGGCTGGCGGGGCGGGCGCGATAGGGGAAAAGGCGCCAGGGAGATGGTCGGGGCCGGTGGCAGCAGGCCGGCTTTGCATTTCTTTAAATGACTCGGGTAATAAAAATCATTATCATTCCCGCTCTTTGACAGGCGGCGTGCTTCAGGCGCGCGGCCAACGCCCGGCGCCGCACAGACCTTGAACTGTTGTGGCGCCTTTGTCCGTCCGGGCCTGCGATGCGGCCGCGGCGTCCATGACGGGCAACGATCCGCAAGAAAGGTCATCCCCATGCAAGCCTCGACCCCGGGAGGGTCCTCTCCATCCTTGCTGCGCTACCGCGTGGCCGTGGCCTCGCGCGCCTTGGCGGCGATCGGCGGCGGCTATCTGCTGTCGGCCGCCTGCGCCGCCACGGGCGCGCGCGCCATGGTCTGGCTGGGCGTGGAACGGGCCGATGCGGCGCTGGGCTCGACGCTGCTGGCCTTCATCATCTACGCCGTGGCGGCCATGTGGGCCTTTGGCTGCGCCAGCGCCTGGCGCGCCTGGGCCGTGATCGGCCTGCCGGGCGCGGGCCTGGGACTTCTGGCCTGGATGCTGTCGAACGGAGCCGCCGCATGAGGGCAGACGGCAAACCCGAGGGACTGCGCCAGTCCATGTCCTGGCTGCACACCTGGAGCGGCCTGCTGCTGGGCTGGCTGCTCTACGCGGTGTTCTTCACGGGCACCCTGAGCTATTTCCGCGACGAGATCAACGACTGGATGCGGCCCGAGCTGCACGGCTCGGTGCAGGACGCCGACACCGCGCAGCGCGCACTGGACGCCATGCAGCGCATCGCGCCGGAAGCCACGACCTGGACGCTGGGCCTGCCCGGACCGCGCCAGGTGGCGGTGGCCGCATCCTGGCGCGAGCCCGGCGCCGCCACGGGCCGCGCAGGCACCAAGCGCGCCGAGATCGACGCCGCCACGGGCGAGAAGCTGGAGCCGCGCGAGACACGCGCCGGCAACTTCTTCTACCGCTTCCACTTCGAGCTGCACGCCATGCCGCGCATCTGGGGCCGCTGGATCGTGGGCTTCGCCACCATGCTGATGTTCGTGGCCATCATCACGGGCGTGATCACGCACAAGAAGATCTTCACGGACTTCTTCACCTTCCGCCCGCGCAAGGGCCAGCGCTCCTGGCTGGACGCGCACAACGCCACGGCCGTGCTGGCATTGCCGTTTCACATCGTCATCACCTTCAGCGGCCTGGTGCTGCTGATGTTCATGCTCATGCCCTGGGGCATACAGGCGGCCTACAACGGCGACACCAATGCCTACTTCGCCGATGTGCGCGGTGCACGCGGGCAGGCGGCCAACCAGGGCCCGGGCGCGCGCGGTGGCAAACAAGAGCGCCAGGCTGCCGCGCTGGCCGATATCGCGCCCATGATGGCCGAGGGCGCGCGCCGCTGGCCCGAGCACGGCGTGGGCAGCATCACGGTCAACGCGCCCGGCACCTCGCGCGCGGTGGTCGAACTGCGCGAAGGCGGCGGCATGAGCCTCATCAACCGCGGCCAGTCCGCGACGCTGCGCTTCGACGGCGTGACCGGCCAGTTGCAGGCCAGCCCCGAGGCGCCCGCCATCTCCTGGGTGCGCGCCACCAGCAACGTGATCACCGGCGTGCACCTGGGCCGCTTTGCCGAGCCGGCCATGCGCTGGCTGCTGCTGCTCAGCGGCGTGGTCGGCACCTTCATGGCCGCGTCGGGCATGGTGCTGTGGGTGGTCAAGCGCATGCCCGAGCGCCGCAAGCTGGGCCGTACGCCCTTCGGTCACCGTCTGGTGGAGGTGCTCAACGTGGGCTCCATCGCGGGCCTGTCGGTGGCCGTGGCCGGCTTCTTCTGGCTCAACCGCCTGCTGCCCGTGCCCATGCAGGCACGCAGTGATTGGGAGATCAACGGCTTCTTCATCATCTGGCTGCTGTGCCTGCTGCATCCGCTGCTGGTCTCGCACCGCAATGCCTGGCTGCAGCAGATGGCGCTGGCCGCCGTGCTGTATGCGCTGCTGCCCCTGCTCAACCTGCTGACGGGCGGCGCATCGCTGGTGCAGACCCTGGCCAACGGGCAGTGGAGCATCGCCAGCTTCGAGCTGCTGATGCTGGGCCTGGCCGCCATCCACGGCGTGGTGGCCTGGTGGCTGCTGCGCGGCAAGCCGGCAGCGGCTGCATTGCCTACAGCCGCCCGCACGCAAGCCCGCGCCGCCAGCCATGCCCCCACGCTGGAGCGCGCGTCATGATGATTCTTGCCGCCTTTTTTCTGGCCTTTGCAGGCTTTGCCGTCGTCGCCGCTTCCATGGACCGGCACCAGGACCAGCTGGGCACCGAAGGCCTGGCACCCGCGCGCCTGAAGGCCTGGCGGCTGGCCGGCTACGCGCTGCTGGCCCTATCGCTGGCGCCCTGCCTGCTGCGCTGGAATGCCTCGGTGGCCGTGGCCGCCTGGCTGGGCCTGCTGACCTTTGCGGCCCTGGCCCTGGGCCTGCTGCTGACCTATGCGCCGCAGTTCGCGCGGCGTGTGGCGGCCGCTGCAGCGGCGGCGGGGCTGCTGGCCTGGCTGGTGGCTGGCTGATTCAATAGGCGGCAGCTGCCTGCTGTGCAGGCGTGGCCACCGGCGAATCATCGAACTGCCCCCGCAGCCTGCGCGCCGCATTCGCAAACAGCAGCACATCCACGCCCACGGCCACGAAGCTGCAGCCCAGGTCCAGGTAGCGGCGGGCCAGGGCGGGGTCTGAGGTCAGGGTGCCGGCCGCCTTGCCGCTGGCGATGATGGTCTTCATGGCGGCTTCGATGGCGGCCTGCACTTCGGGGTGGCCGGGGTTGCCGCGGTGGCCCATGGAGGCGGCCAGGTCGGCGGGGCCGATGAAGACGCCGTGCACGCCGTCCACCGCGCAGATGGCTTCAAGGTTGTGAAGCGCGGCCACGGTCTCGGCCTGTACCAGCAGGCAGACCTCGTCGTCGGCCACTTGCAGGTAGTCGGCGCGTGCGCTCCACTGCGATGCGCGGCCCACGGCGCTGCCCACGCCGCGCACGCCCAGCGGCGGGTAGCGCGTGGCGGCCACCACGGCGCGCGCCTGTTCGGCCGTGTCCACCATGGGCACGAGCAAGGTGGTGGCGCCTATGTCCAGCATCTGCTTGATCAGGGCCGTGCTGCCCTCGACCACGCGCACCACGGCCTGGGCCGGGTGCGGGGCCACGGCCTGCAGCGCGGCCAGGGTGCTGCGCACGTCGTTGGGCGCGTGCTCGCCGTCGATCAGCAGCCAGTCATAGCCGCAGGTGGCGGCGGCCTCGGCCAGGTAGGGGTCGGCCATGGACAGCCACAGGCCGATGCGGGGCTGGCCTGCGGCCAGGGCGGTCTTGAAGGGGTTATTGGCTGGCATGGTGTCCGGTGGTTTCGTTGAGGGAAAGATTCAGTCCAGCAGGCCCTGGCAGACGTACTTGGTGTGCAGGTAGTCGTCCAGGCCGTGGGTAGAGCCCTCGCGGCCGTAGCCCGACTCCTTGACGCCGCCGAAGGGCGCTGCCTCGGCGGCCAGCGCGCCTTCGTTGATGCCGACGATGCCGGTCTCCAATGCATCGGCCATGCGCCAGATGCGGCGCGCGTCGTTGCTGTAGAAGTAGGCGGCCAGGCCGAAGGGCGTGTCGTTGGCGGCGGCGATGACCTCGTCCTCGCTGTCGAAGACCGTGAGCGGTGCCACGGGGCCGAAGGTTTCCTCGCAGGCGCAGGCCATGGAGGCATCGGCGCCCGTGAGCACGGTGGGTGCGTAGTAGTTGGCGCCCAGGGCATCCAGGCGCCTGCCGCCCGTGAGCACCCTGGCGCCGCGCGCCACGGCGTCCTGCACATGGCGCTCGATCTTTTCCACGGCGCGCGCGTTGATCATGGGGCCGATCTGCGAGGCCGGGTCGCTGGCCGGGCCCACGTGCAGCGCGGCCACGCGCGCGGCCAGCTTCTGTGCAAACACGTCGTGCACGCTGCGGTGCACGAAGACGCGGTTGGGGCACACGCAGGTCTGGCCGCCATTGCGAAACTTGGCGGCCATGAAGCCGTCGACGGCGGCATCGATGTCGGCGTCCCCGAAGACGATGAAGGGCGCATTGCCGCCCAGCTCCAGCGAGAGCTTCTTGAGCGTGTCGGCGCTGCGTCGCGCCAGGTGCTTGCCCACGGGCGTGGAGCCCGTGAAGGTGATCTTGCGCACGCGCGCATCGTCAAGCCAGACATCCACCACCTCGGGCGTCTTCTCGCGCGAGGCCGTGACGATGTTGAGTACGCCGGCCGGCACGCCCGCCTCCTGGGCCAGCAGCACCAGGGCCAGCGAGGTCAGCGGCGTGTCTTCCGCGGGCTTGCAGACCACGGTGCAGCCGGCGGCCAGTGCGGGCGCGATCTTGCGGGCGATCATGGCGGCAGGAAAGTTCCAGGGCGTGATGGCGGCCACCACGCCCACGGGCTCGCGCAGCGCAAACATGCGCCGGCCCGGCACGGGCGCGGGAATGATCTCGCCGTTCATGCGCGTGGCCTCTTCGGCGAACCATTCGATGTAGCTGGCCGCATAGGCGACCTCGCCCTTGCCCTCGACCAGGGGCTTGCCCTGCTCGCGGCTGATGAGGCGGCCCAGGTCGTCCTGGTGGGCCAGCACCAGGTCGTTCCAGCGCTTGATGATGGCGGCGCGCTGTTTGGCAGGCGTCCTGCGCCAGGCGGGGAAGGCGGCATGCGCGGCGTCCAGCGCGGCGCGGGCCTCGGCGGCGCCGGAGTCGGGCACCTCGGTGATCAGTGCGCCCGTGGCGGGGTCGGTCACTGCCAGGCGTGGGGTTGGGGCGGAGGGCGTGGCCGTCGCGGTCGTCCATTGGCCGGCGATGAAGTTGGCGCTGCGCAGCAGCTCGGGGCGGGTCAGGGTCAGTGGCATGGAATCGGTGGATGCAGGTGTTGTAAGGGGCGGCTCAGCTCACGATGCCCAGGTGCCAGGGCACGAACTCATGGTCGCCCAGGCCCAGGGCCTCGCTTTTGGTGGGCTCGCCGCTGGCGTGGCGCAGGATCTGCGCGAAGATGCGCCGCCCCATCTCGGGCACGCCGCATTCGCCGTCCACGATCAGGCCGCAGTTGATGTCCATGTCTTCCTCCAGGCGCCGGAACATGGGCGTGTTGCTGGCCAGCTTGATGGTGGGCGCGGGCTTGCTGCCGAACATGGAGCCGCGCCCGGTGGTGAAGCAGATCAGGTGCGCGCCGCTTGCAATCTGGCCCGTGGAGGCCACGGGGTCGTAGCCTGGCGAATCCATGAAGACGAAGCCCGGCTCGGTGATGGGCTCGGCGTATTCGTAGACGGCGCGCAGCGGCGTGGTGCCGCCCTTCATGGCCGATCCCAGCGATTTCTCGAAGATGTTGGCCAGGCCGCCGGCCTGGTTGCCGTGGCCGACCACGCCGTTGAACTGGGCGTTCTGGCCGGCCGCGTAGCGCTCCCACCAGGCCAGGCGGTCCAGCAGCTTCTGCCCTACGGCCGGTGTGATGGCGCGGCGCGTGAGCATGAATTCCACGCCATGGATCTCGGGCGTTTCCGACAGGATGGCCGTGCCGCCGTGGCGCACCAGGATGTCCATGGCTGCGCCCAGGGCCGGGTTGGCCGTGATGCCCGAAAAGCCGTCCGAGCCGCCGCACTCCAGCCCGATCTTCAGGTGGCTGGCGCTGACCGTGCTGCGCCGCGCTGCATCGGCCTCGGGCAGCATCTCTTCGATGGCGCGGATGCCTGCCTCTATGGTCACGCGCGTGCCGCCGACCTCCTGCATCACCAGGGTGCGCATGAGCCGGCCTTCGCTCAGGCCCTGCGACTGCACCAGGGCATCGACCTGGTTGCGCTCGCAGCCCAGGCCCACGATGAGCACGCCGGCCAGGTTCGGGTGGCGCGCATAGCCGGCCAGCGTGCGGCGCAGCACGTCGAAATGCTCGCTGGGCGAGGACATGCCGCAGCCGCTGGTCTGGGCGAAGGCCACCACGCCGTCCACGTTGGGGAATGCCGCCATGCGCTCGGCCGTGAAATGCGCGGCAATGCGCTTGATCACCGTGGCCGAACAGTTCACCGACGACAGGATGCCGATGAAGTTGCGCGTGCCCACGCCGCCGCCCGCGCGCACAAAGCCCTGGAAGCTGGCGCGCTGCGCCTCGGGCACATAGTCCACGGGCCGCACATCGGCGCCGAAGGCCGGGTCGCGGTAGTAGTCCACGATGCGCAGGTTGTGGCTGTGCACATAGTCGCCGGCCTCCAGTTCGCGCATGGCCACGCCGATCACGGTGTCGTACTTCTTCACCTGCTCGCCCTCGGCAATGCGGCGCGCGGCGATCTTGTGGCCCGCGGGCACCTGGGCGCGGGCGCGCACGCCCAGTTCGGGAATATCCTGGCCCAGCGACAGAGCGGTCTTGGCGACCAGCACGTTGTCGTTGGGATGCAGGTGCAGCAGGGGGCTATCGGTGCGGGACATGCGGGGCTTTCATCGGTGTGGGTTCGCGGGCTGTCAGCCCTTCATCAATTCGCGCAGCTTGAGCTTGTCGATGAGCACGGTCTCCTTCTGGTAGACCGTGTTCACGTACTTCTCGTAGTCGGGGCCGTCCAGGTAGAGCAGCGGCGCATCCAGCTTCTCGGCCACGGACTTGAACTCGGGGCTGGCCACGGCGGCGCGGAAGGCCTCGCGCAGCCTGGTCGCCACGGCCGGGTCCAGGCCACGCGGCGCGCCAATGCCGTTGGGCGCATCGACCACCACGTCGTAGCCGCATTCGCGCAGCGTGGGCACGTCCTTGAAGCGCGCCGTGCGCTGCTCGCCCCAGGTCGCCAGCAGGCGCAGCTTGCCGGCCTCCACATGGGGAGCCCAGGAGCTGGAGTCGGCCAGCGCATCCACATGGCCGCCCAGCACGCCCTGCAGTGCCTCGGCGCCGCCCTTGTAGGGCACATGGTTGAGCTGTATGCCGGCCACGCCCGCAAATTCCTCCATGCCCACATGCGTGGCACCGCCCACGCCTGCATGGGCATAGGTCACCTGGCCGGGCCTGGCCTTGGCGGCGGCCACGAAGTCCTTGAGCGTCTTGAACGGCGAATTGGCTGGCACGGCAATGCCGAAGGTCTGGCCCGAGGTACGCGCGATGTAGGTGTAGTCCTTGCGCGGATCGGCCTGCAGGCTGCCCAGCTGCGAAAAGCGCGTGACCGAGATGGGAATCTGGCCGATGGTGTAGCCGTCCGCCCTGGCCGAGGCCAGCGCCTTGGCGCCGATCATTCCCGATGCGCCCGCGCGGTTCTCCACCGCGATCGGCTGGCCCAGCAGCTTGCCGGCCACGGTGCACAACGCGCGCATGGACTGGTCGGCCGTGCCGCCCGCCGGCCAGGGGCAGATGAAGGTGATGGGGCGTTCGGGCCAGTTCTGGGCGAAAAGAGGTCCGGTGGCTGCCAGTGCGCTGGCGCCGAGGGTGGCGAGCACGAATTCGCGCCGGCTTGCATGGCGTGTGCGTGGGGTGTTCATCGCTTGTCTCCTGTATTGGCTTTTTGCAGCCCTGTGATCCGGGCCTTGGGCTGACTGGCGCGATTGTTCAGCGCCTGATCATGACAATCCAATGAAAAGATAGACTGGCTTCATAACCTCAAAGCTATGAAGACTCCATGAGCAAGATAGACCGCGTGCTGCGCTCCAACCTCAAGCTGCGCCACCTGCAGCTGCTGGTGGCGCTGGACCAGTTCCGCCACCTGGGCCGCGCCGCCGAGTTCCTGGCCGTGACCCAGCCCGCCGTCTCCAAGACCCTGGCCGAGATAGAGCGCATGCTGGACATGACGCTGTTCGAGCGCTCCACGCGCGGCACCGAGCCCACGGCCGCCGGCGTCAGCATGGTGCGCTTTGCGCGCTCGGTGCTGGCGGGCTTCGAACGCACGCGCGATGAAATGGCGGCCGAGGCCAGCGGCACACGCGGGCGCACCAGCGTGGGCGCCATGGTCGTGGCCACGCCCGTGCTGCTGGCCCGGGCCGTCGAGCAGTTGAAGGTGCGATCGGCCCAGACCACGGTGCTGGTCGAGGAGGGCGATCTCACGCGGCTGCTGCCCAAGCTGCGCATGGGCGAGCTGGACCTGTTCGTGGGCCGGCTGGAACCCGGCTACGCCTCGCCCGACCTGGAGACCGAAGCCCTGTACGACGAGCCCATGGTCGCCGTCGTGCGCCCCGGCCATGCGTTGCTGGCGCAGCCTGCCAGCTGGCAGGCGCTGGCCGACATGCCCTGCGTCATGCCCCCGCCCTGGGCATCGCTGCGCGTGAAGCTGGAGCAGCAGTTCTTCGCCCACGGCCTGCATCCGCCGGCCGACCTGGTGGAGTCCGCCTCATTCCTGTCGCAGATCAGCTTCCTGCACCAGCGCGGCGCCGTGGCCTTCATGGCGCGCGGCGTGGCCGAGCATTTCGCGCAGCAGGGACTGGTCGCCGTGCTGGACCTGCCCGTGCCCATCGACCTGCCGCCCGTGGGCCTGATCACCCTGCGCGGCCAGCCGATGACGGCGACGACGCGGTTGCTGGTGGAGTGTTTGCGGGCGGTGGGGAACGGTCTGGCGTCGCGCTGAAATCGTCTTGGGAAGTGGAAGCGGGAGCGGAAGCGGAAGCGGAAGCGGAAGTGAGCCTGGGGCCGGCCGGATGCCGCGTCAGCTCTGCGCCACCGGCATGCCCACCACCAGCCCGTCGAGCTGCGGCGATACCGTGATCTGGCAGGCCAGCCGCGAGTCGCCGCGCACGTCGAGGGCGAAGTCCAGCATCTCCCTTTCGCCGCCCTGGGCCGGGCCCACGCGGTCCAGCCACTCCGGTTGTATGTAGACATGGCAGGTGGCGCAGGCACAGGCGCCGCCGCATTCGGCATCGATGCCCGGCACGCCGTTGGAGATGGCGGCGCGCATGAGGCTCTGGCCGTCCGTGGCCTGTACCACGTACTCGCGGCCGCTGTGTTCTATGAAGGTGATGGTGGTCATGGCGTGGGTGGGGCTTTGGGGTGGAGGGGCGGGAAACCGGGGTCGGCGCAGTGCGTGGCGGCGATGGCCTTGCGCGCTGCCATGAATTCGCCCGGTGAGTTCACGCATTCGGCGGCGCACAGCTGGCCGCTGCGCAGGTGCAGGACGGCGAACCTGCCGCTGGCCGGGTCGCCGCGCAGCACGGTCTGGTCACCATGGCCGGGCAGGCCGGCGATCTGCAGCTTGGTGTCGTACTGATCGGACCAGAACCAGGGCGCTTCATGGGCGGGCAGTGCGCGGCCCGTGATGGCGCAGGCCGCGCGCCGGGCCTGTTCGAGCGCGCTGGGCACGCTTTCGAGCCGGTGCAGCCCGGGGTAGCCGGCCAGCGGGCGGCGCGTGGCATCGCCTATGGCGTAGATGCCGGCCATGGCGGTACGGCCTTCGCCGTCCACGGCAATCCCGCCCGCGCAGTCCAGGCCGAGGGACTGCGCCAGCTCCACGCTGGGCGCTGCGCCCACGCCGATGAGCACGGCATCGCACTCCAGGCGGGAGCCATCGGCCATCCTCAGGCCCGTGATGCCGGTGGGGCTGTCGCCCTGGATGGCGGTGACCGAGGCGTTGAAATGCACCTCCACGCCCTGGCCTGCATGCAGGCCGTGCAGATGTGCGGCCATCTGCGACGAGGCGCTGCGCGACAGCAGCCTGCCTTCGCGCTCGATGACCCGGACCTGCACCCCCAGCTTGCGGGCCGTGGACGCGACTTCGAGACCCACATAGCCGCCGCCGATGATGGCCAGGCAGCGGGCGGTCTGCAGGTGGCCCCGCAGCGCCTGCGCGTCTTCCATGGTGCGCAGGTAGGTCACGCCGGGCCGCTCACCCCCGGGCAGGGCCAGCCAGCGCGGTGCGGCGCCTGTGGCAATGACCAGGTGGTCGTAGTGCAGTGCCGACCCGTCGTTCAGCGCTACCTGCCGCGAGCCCGGCTCTATGGCCATGGCGCGCACGCCCAGGCGCAGGGCAATGGCCTGGTCGGCATAGGCGCTGGCGGGCCGCAGCAGCAGGTCGTCCGGGCCCATGGCCTGCTGCAGCCAGGCCTTGGACAGCGGCGGGCGCTGGTAGGGCGGCAGGTCTTCGCCGCCGACCAAGGTGATGGGACCCGGGTGGCCGTACTGGCGCAGCAGGGCGGCCAGTGTGCCGCCAGCATGCCCGGCGCCGATGATGACGGCGTGGCCTTGGGGGTGTTGTGCGGGGGTCATGATGCACCTTTGCACGGGGCATGGACTGCGGGGCGGGCGCAGATCTCGGCCCAGGCTTGCCGCATGAAGCGTGCGGCCGCCACGTTCTGCGCCAGCAGGTCATAGCGTGCGCCCAGGCCGTAGTCGGGCAGGTTGATGAATTCGGTGGTGAGGTGGCGCAGCGGACTGTGCGGGTGCGCGTGGTGGTAGGCCAGCACCTTGCGGATGGCCTCTTTGGAGGGCTCCAGCAGGTAGGCGTGCCAGGGCGAATGCCATTCGCCGGGACCGGGCCGCAGCATGGGGTACTGGATGCCCCGGCCCGGGCTGCCGTCCTCGTTGCGGTGCCACAGGTTCAGGGGTTGGTTGGGGCCGGCTGCGCGCAGCTGGGCCCAGCGCACGATGCCCATGTCCAGCCATTGTTCGCACAGCGAGCCGGGCTCGAAGGGGTCCAGCACCAGTTCGCCGCTCTCGACCAGTTCGCGCACGCCCGACAGTTCCTGCTCGGCCGGGTTGCCGATCTTGAAGTTCACATGGCTGTAGTCCAGCGTGAAGTGGAAGGGCACGCCATGCGCCTGCACGCGCCGGGCCACCTCGCGTACGCGCAGGAAATCCTCGGTCCACATGTTGACGTGCAGCTCGAAGCTGGGCTCCACGCCCAGAGACATGGCGTCGTCGTAGACGCGCAGGTAGTGGTCGGTGATCTCGGCATCGTCCAGCACATGGCCGTCGCGGTGGTGCTTGAAGGTCATGATGTTGTGGCAGCGCGCGCCTATGGCCTGGCAGATGCGCAGGTTGTGGGCCAACAGGGCCTCGTCCTCGCCCAGGTGGTAGAACCAGCTGGCCGTGTGCACGGGCAGGTTGAACTCGGCGATGGCGGCCTCGTACTCGGCCATTTGCGTGCGCAGAGGCAGGCGGTCGAAGCAGTCGAAGGCGCCGGTTTCACTGACCAGGCGGAACTGCTCGCGTATGGGCAGCTCCTGAAGGCCGATGGGCTGGTGGCGCGAGGAGCGCTGCACGCCACGGCCGTTGCAGCCGATCGGCGGGAGGGTCGGGTGGGTGTCGTCGTGCATGGCCCGCTCCTCAGCCGCCCGTGGGCGCGCCCTCGATCATGCGGTCCACCATGCGGCGCATGCGCCGGGGGGCCGCATCGATGGCGATCTTGATGGTCTTGCGCGTGGCAAAGCGCTTTTCGTTGCGCTCTATGGCTTCGAGGATGGCCTTGTCCTCGGCGAAGGCGACGCGGAAGTCGGCAGAGAGGGCCGCATTGGTGTCGGCATCGGCCGTGAAGTTCTTGACGTGCAGCCAGTGGTCGATGGAGGTGTTCCGGTCCACGGGCGTCATGAAGTGGCAGGCATAGATCTGCATGCAGTTGTCGCGCCGGCCCTCGGGGGCGCCCGTGCCCGTGGCGGCACTGCCGAAGTCGATGATGGCGATGCTGGGCGCGTGGTAGTGGTAGTAGTGCCAGCGGTCCACGTTGCCGCTGAAATTGCCGTACTTGGCGAACAGCGGAATGGCCGGCGCATCGATGATCCAGCGCCAGGTGACGATGCGGCCGTCCAGCTCCTCGTGGTGCACGGGGATGTCCTCGCTGGCCGCGTTGCCCAGCGTGCTCAGGTGCACGAAGCTCACATGGGCGGGGTCGCAGAGGTTGTCGGCCAGGTTCAGGTAGTTGGCCTCTATGCGCAGCGCATCGCCTTCGACGGCGCTCCACGCCGGGTCGTGGTACTGGGGCAGGTCGAACACCGGCACGCTGTCGGCGCGCGAGGGATCGCCCATCCAGATCCAGACCAGGCCCATGTTCTCCTTGACCGGATAGGTGGTCACCACGGCGTTGCCCGGGATCATGTCCTGGCCCGGCACGCGCGTGCAGCGGCCGCTGCAGTCGAAGGTCAGGCCGTGGTAGCCGCATTCGATGGCATCGCCCTTGAGCTTGCCCATGGACAGCGGCAGCAGGCGGTGGGGGCAGGCGTCCTCCATGGCCACGACGGCGCCGGCCTCGGTGCGGTAGAGCACCACGTCGCGTTCGACGATGCGGTGCGCCGACAGCTGGCGGCCCACGTTGCGCGACCAGGTCAGCGGGTACCAGGTATCGAGTACATAGGTTTCCATGGTGGGCTCCTTGTTGAGTGTTCGCTCAATTTGGTTTGAGTGAACACTCAATTTCAATATGGCGTTTTTCCCTAGAATGGCCGACGCAACGCCCCATTCACCTGACGCCGTGCCCATGACCACTGATCCCGAGGAAGTTCCCGCCACCCCGAAGCGCAAGGCTGCGCCCGCCAGGAAAGCCGCTGCGAAGTCGGCCCCTTCCAAGGCCCCTGCCAAGGCCCCTGCGGGGCGCAAGCGGACTGCCAAGACCGGCAAGACGACCAAGGAGGCCATCTTGCTGGCGGCCGAGATCGAGTTCGCCAGAAGTGGCTACGACGGCGCCAGCGTGCAGCGCATCGGCAAGCAGGCCAAGTGCTACGAGAGCCTTCTCTACTACCACTACGGCAGCAAGGACAAGCTGTTCGCCGCCGTGCTGGAGAACGCCTACCGCAAGCTGGTGGAGGCCGAGGCGAAGCTGCTGGTGGACTTCGACGATCCGCGCGCGGCGCTGGAGGCCGTGGTGCGCTTCATGTGGCGCTACTACCAGGAGCACCCGGAGCTGATCTTCCTGCTCAACACCGAAAACCTGCTCAAGGGCAAGCACCTGAAGAAGGCCTCGGGCATACGCGACTTCTTTCCCAACGCCATCACGCTGCTGCGCAAGGCCGTGGAATCGGGAATGGCCCAGGGCCTGTTCCGTCCCGATGTGCACATCGACGATCTCTACATCACGGTCATGGGACTGGGCTACTTCTACCTCTCCAATCGCCACACGCTGAGCGCCTTCTTCGACAAGGAGCTGCTGCAGCAGGCCGAGCTGCAGCGCTGGGGCGACCACATGGTGGAGACGGTGTTGCGCGTGGTGCAGCAGCCACCGGCCCAGCCCCAGCCCAGGACTCAGAAATAGTGGCGCAGGCCCAAGCCCCAGGTCTGGCCGCTGCCGGCGCCCGTGCCCGTGATGCTGTCGTGCAGGCTGTTGAGGTAGATGTCCGTGCGCTTGGACAGGGGGTAGTCATAGCCCACGGCCCAGGTGTTGCGCTTGGCCTCTTCGGCGCCCGAGGTGCGCGCATGGCCATATGAGGCCAGCACGGCGCCCGGGCCTGCGGGAATCGACAGGCCGAACTGGCCGCTGTTCCTGCGGCGGTCTGCGCCGGCCACGGTGTCGGCCAGCCGCTGGTATTGGGCGAACAGCTTGACCATGCCCAGATCGTAGGAGCCGCCCAGCAGCCAGGCGCTCTGGCGGTCAAAGCCGGTGGCGGTAGCGGTGGTGGCGGCATTGGGATAGGCCACGCTCTGGTAGGCGAGGGCGGCGGCGAATGCGCCGCCCGCATAGCTGAGGCTGGCGCCGTACTTGTCCGCATCGCGGCGCTGGGATGCGGGCGTGCCGGCAGGCGGCTCGAACGAATACTGCAGCCGTGCCGTGAATCCGCCCCAGGACGGGCTGGTGTAGAGCAGGCTGTCACTCCAGCCCGAGTCGCCCCGCAGCGGCGCGGCGGCCGTGCCGTTGGGCCCGAAGCTGTGCAGCACCGCGGGTGAGAACGAAAAGGACCCTGCATACGGGTTGACGGCGATGGTGGCCAGCCAGTAGGGCGTGGTGTTGCGCCCCAGTTGCAGCGTGCCCCAGCCGCTGCTCAGTCCCACATAGGCGCTGCGCGCAAAGAAGGCGTCATTGGCAAAACGCCCTTCGGCGCCGCTGTCCGCGCGGTAGAAGGCCTCCAGTGCAAACACGGCCTTCAATCCAGAACCCAGGTCCTCCGTTCCGCGCAAGGCCCAGAAATTCGTCTGCATGCCGCCTGGCGTGAGCACGCCCGTGCCCTTGTCCGCGCCCAACGGGCGCGAGAACCCCGCGAAGGCATCGATCTGACCCTGCAGCGTGACCTGCGCGCCCGCCGGCAGCGGGGCGATGGCATGGAGCAGGGCAAGTGCCGGGGCGGCCAGGGCAATGGCGTGTCCTGTCCTTGAATGCAGTCTGGGCATGGGGTGTCTCCTCGGTTCTGATCACGGATGTCATTCCGCGGGTTCGGTGTTTTTAAAGCGTATGCACTTGAATTGAGTCGGGTTCACTACAAAGGAGCACCAAGGCATTGCGTGAGTTGATGCCCCTTGTTTCCCTTGCGTGCAGGGATTTTTGTGCGACTTGATCGATGATTGCTATCGGGAAACTACTTGATTTGTTTTTGACTATCGTGCGTAGCATTGAGCGTAGGCACTTGAAATTTCCACTGCAGACAGATGTTTCCACCGGATCCGGCTGCAGTGCGCCAACGCGGCGACGCAGGGCCATGAACGGTGGCAATGGTCAACACAGCAAGGAGCTGAAATGTCAGTTCACAGCAATGCAGGCATTGGCGGTATGCAGGGGCAGGGGGTCCATTTGCGGGAGCAGGAGAAGGAGCGGCGGCAGCTGTACGGGCGTGTGACGTGGCGGCTCGTGCCCTTCTTCTGCCTGTGCTACCTGGCCGCCTATCTGGACCGCATCAACGTGGGGCTGGCCAAGCTGCAGATGCAGCAGGACCTGGGCTTCAGCGAGACGGTCTACGGCCTGGGTGCGGGCCTGTTCTTCGTGGGCTACATCCTCTTCGAGGTGCCCAGCAACCTGGTGCTGGCGCGCATGGGCGCGCGGCTGTGGATCGCGCGGATCATGATCACCTGGGGCCTGATCTCGGGCGCGACCATGTTCGTGAGCACGCCCATGCAGTTCTATGTGCTGCGCTTTCTGCTGGGCGTGGCCGAGGCAGGGTTCTTTCCCGGCGTCATGCTGTACCTGACCTACTGGTATCCCACGCGCATGCGCAGCAAGATCATGGCGCTGTTCCTGATCGGCCTGCCGCTGGCCAGCCTGGTCGGGGCGCCGCTGTCGGGCTGGATCATGACGGCCTTCGCGGGCGTGGGCGGCCATGCGGGCTGGCAGTGGCTGTTCTTCCTGGAGGCGATTCCCTCGGTGGTGCTGGGCCTGCTGGTCTTCGTCTACCTGCCCAACAGCATCGAGTCGGCCCAATGGCTGTCGCCGCGCGACAAGGGCGTGCTGCGCGCCAACCTCGACAGCGACAGGCTGGCCGAGTCCCACCATTCGCTGTGGGCGGCGCTGTCCAGCGGCCGCGTCTGGCTGCTGGGCATGATCGACCTGAGCCTGATGATGTCCACCTATGCGATCAGCTTCTGGCTGCCCACCATCATCCGCGAGGCGGGGGTCAGGAGCACGGCCGAGATCGGCCTGCTCACGGCCGTTCCCAATGCCTTTGCCATCGCTGCGCTGCTGCTCAACGGCATCAGCTCCGACCGGCGCCGCGAGCGGCGCTGGCACATCGTGCTGCCGGCACTGGCGGGCGCGGCCGCCATGGCGCTGAGCACGCTGTACACCGGCCATGTGTTCGCCACCGTGCTGCTGTTCTCTCTGGCGACGGCGGGCATCATGGCAGCCTTTCCCGTGTTCTGGTGCCTGCCCGCCACGTTCCTGACGGGGCCGGCGGCGGCCGCAGGCATTGCGCTGATCGCCTCCATTGCCAACCTGGGAGGCTTTGCGGCCACCTATTTGCTGGGCTGGCTCAAGGATCTCACGCACTCGTCGAGCGCAGGCCTGCTGCTGTTCGCCGCCTGCCTGGTGGCCGGCAGCCTCTTGACGCTGGCCCTGCCCAAGGCCGTGGTCAACCGCTGAGGTCAGCCTGTGCGCCTGTTCAGCGCATGGTCACGAACTCCTCGGCCGCCGTGGGGTGGATGGCCACGGTGTCGTCGAAGTCGCGCTTGGTGGCGCCCATCTTCAGGGCCACGGCAAAGCCCTGCAGCATCTCGTCCATCCCCAGGCCGATGCCGTGTATGCCCACGATGCGTTCCTCGGGGCCCACGCAGACCAGCTTCATGCGTGCGGGCTGGCGGTGGCGCGTGACGGCCGTGTACATGGCGGTGAAGGCCGATTGGTAGACCTTGACCTGATCGTCGCCAAAGCGCTCGCGTGCCTGCGGTTCGGTCAGGCCCACGGTGCCGATGGGCGGGTGGCTGAAGACCACGGTGGGTACGTTGTCGTAGTCCAGGTGCTCGCCGGTCTTGCCGTTGAACAGGCGCTCGGACAGGCGCCGGCCTGCGGCCACGGCAACGGGCGTGAGTTCGATGCGGCCCGTGATGTCGCCCACGGCGTGGATGCCGGGCACATTGGTGTCCTGGAACTTGTCCACCGCGATGTGGCCGCTGTCCTGCAGCGCCACGCCTGCGGCCTCCAGGTTCAGGCCCGAGGTGTCGGGTCGGCGGCCCACGGCCCAGACCACGCAGTCCACGGTGTGGCTGCTGCCGTCCTGCAGTTGCAGATCCAGGCTGCCGTCGGCATTGCGGACCACGGCCTTCGGGGTGGCCTGGCGGTGCACGGCGGGGCCTTCGGCCTCCATGATCTCCATCAGGGTCTGGCTCAGCAGCGGATCGAACCCGCGCAGTGCCGAGTTCTGGCGCAGGAACAGATGGGTCTGCGAGCCCAGCGCGTGCAGCACGCCGGCAATCTCCACGGCGATATAGCCGGCACCCACCACGGCCGTGCGCGCAGGCAGGGCCTTCAGGGCGAAGAAGCCGTCGGAGTCGATGCCCAGCTCGGCGCCCGGAATGTCGGGCCGTGCCGGCCGCGTGCCCGTGGCGATGAGGATGTGATCGGCACTGAGCCGCTGGCCGCCCACCTCCACGGTGCGCGCATCCACGAAGCGGCCAAAGCCCTGGATCAGCTCGACCTTGTTGCGCGCCAGGCCGCTTTCATACGAGGCATGGATGCGGTCGATGTAGGCGCTGCGGCTGTCCAGCAGGCGCTGCCAGTCCAGGCGGTTGACGGTGGCATCCCAGCCGTAGTCGGGGCCGTAGCGGTGCATGGCCTCGCCGATCTGGGCCGCATGCCACATGACCTTCTTGGGCACGCAGCCCACGTTGACGCAGGTGCCGCCGATCTCGCCGGCTTCGATCAGCGCGCAGTGGCGCCCGTGCATGGCGGCGCGGTTGGCCGATGCAATGCCGCCGCTGCCGCCGCCGATGACGATGTAGTCGTAGTGCTTCATGGAGATTCCGTGCTGTGTCTGAGCGGCCCGAATGCCGCAGCCGGCCATCTTGCCCTGTTCGCTGGCCAGGGGCCTGCGGCGGGGGCAATGCCGCCATCTCCGCGCCCAGACGACGGCCCGGTCGACCGGCACATCGCCGCTTTGCAGGCCCGGGGGGCAGCAGGAGTGTGCTGGCGGGTGACGGGACCGTGGCGCGGCAGCCCGCGTTGCGCAGGGGGGGCGGGACGCACTGTCAAGAAAAGCGCAACGCGCAGTCAAGGCGCGGGCAGGTGCGGCCGCTAGGCTCCTGCATTGCCGGTACACCCGGCATGGACCAGAGGAACAGCAAGTTGAAACGGGAGTGCATGTGAGAGAACGAGGCAGTCGCCTTCAGGCGGAATTTTCCAGGGCCATGATGCCGTGGGTGGCGGTATTCGGAGCAGGCCTGCATTGCGCTGCTGCCGTGGCCGCGCCAGCACAGGGGTTGGTCATGACGGGCTACCAGACGCAGTCCAACGCTTTGTATACGAGCATGGTGACCGAATACACGTTCAGCGTGGGCGGTGTGGTGCAGCAAGGCGGCACGCCACCGGCCACAGCGGACTGGGCCACCCCTTCCAACTACTGGGATGGCGGCTGGGCGCTCAACAGCTGGAACGAGCGCTACACATACAGCTACCAGGGCCAGATCCTGCAGACGACCAACCCCCTGGACATTCCTGCGGCGGCAGCCTGGGCCACGATCAGCTCCTTTCAGATCGAGGGGTCCTCCTTCCCGCGTCCCATCGACAGTACTGTTTTCCACTATTCGCTCGATGGCATCCAGACCCTGCTTGCCATGGACGCATCGTCCATCCCCGCCAATGCGGTCTGGGCGGGCCTGTCATCCCTGTCCGATGGGTGGAATGCAACACAAAACCATGGGTTTGCCAGCTATGTGCTGGGCCGCCCGGTCTTCAGTCTGCCTCCCGCAGTCGACCCGCAGGCGGGCGGTGTGACGGCCAAGGCCCGCGTGGCGCTGGACCGGGACGGCACGGGTTACTGGCAGGTACTTGCTGCGGCCGCGGCGGCGCCGGATGCCGCCGCGCTGCGGGCCGGCGGCTCCCCGGTCGGCATGACGGCAGGCGTGGTCCACGATATCGATATCGGGGGGCTGGCGGTGAATACGGCCTACAGGCTGCACTTCATCGCCAGGGATGGCGCAGGCCGCGTGCAGCCGGATGTGGCCAGCGTGCCCTTCACCACGCTCAGGCGGGAGCAGACCATCGACTTTGCGCAGCCGGCGGCGCAAACCTTCGGCACGACATTCACGCCTGTTGCAACGGCTACCTCCGGCCTGGCCGTGACGTTTTCCGCATCTGCGCCAGAGGTTTGCACTGTCGATGCCGCAGGGGTGTTCAGCTTCCATTCCGCAGGCACTTGCAGGATGACGGCCCGGCAGGGCGGCGATGCGACCTATGGTCCCGCCCCCGAGGTGGCTTACCCTGTGACGGTGCAGCCTGCTGCGCAGAACATCGTCTGGAGCATGCCGGCGGCCCTGGTCGTGGATGCACGGGTGGCTCTGAGCGCCGCCGGCGGTGGCTCGTCCCAGGCCGTGCAGTTCAGCTCCCTGACGCCGGCGGCGTGCTCCGTCAGCGGTGCCGAGGTGGCCGGCAGGCTGGAGGGTACGGACAACTGCCTGCTGGCTGCCGATCAACAGGGGGATGCCAACCATCTGCCTGCGGCCCGGCAAGTCCTGTCCTTGAGCATCGGCAAGGGCCCGCAGGCCATTGCCTTCACTTCCGTGGCGCCAGCGGCCGCCAAGGTGGGCGATACCTATGCCGTGGCAGCAACGGGCGGGGCTTCCGGCAAGGTGGTGGTGTTCTCCGTGGATGCGGCGACGGCTGCCCATTGCACCATCGCGGGCAGTTCTGTCTCCTTCACTGCGCCGGGACCCTGCCGCATCCTGGCCGACCAGGCCGGCGACGCGAACTACGAGGCGGCGGCAAGGCAGCAGCAAAGCGTGCAGATCGCCCAGGCCACAACCACCCTGGCGATCACCTCGACCCCCAACCCTTCCCGGCCCGGCGACGATGTGACCATCAGCGTGTCGGCCGTGACCGGGGCACAGGACCGACGGGGGGCGCTGCGGGCGATGGCGGCGGCGCTCCCCTCGGGCAGCATCACGGTCTCGTACAACGGGGCGCAGCTGGGGTCGGCTCCCCTGGTTGGCGGCGCCGCCAGCATCACGGTCCGGCTGCCCGTGGCGGCCGGATCCCACGGCCTTGTGGTCGACTACAGCGGGGATGCAGTCCACGCCCCGATGAGCCAGGGCTTCACACAGGCCGTGGTGGCGGCGCCGGTGCCCACACCTGTGCCGGCCCTGCACACCGTGGCGCTGGTCATGCTGAGCCTGCTGGCGGCCGGGATGGGGGCCGGCAGGCTGCGCAGGGGCCGCATGGGCCGGTAGGCCGGGCTGCCGGGCGGCATGAGAACCCCGGCGTGGCGCCTCAGGCGGCAGCGATGCGCCGGGCGATGGCCTGGCCCACCTCGGTGGTGCTGGCCGTGCCGCCCAGGTCGGGCGTGCGCGGGCCGCTCCTGATGACTTCCTCGATGGCCGAGACGATGGCGTCATGGGCTGCGCGGCCTGCGCCCTGGCCGTGGGTCAGGAAGTCCAGCATCAGCGCCGCCGACCAGACCATGGCGATGGGGTTGGCGATGTTCTTGCCGTAGATGTCGGGCGCCGAGCCGTGCACGGGCTCGAACAGGCTGGGGAAGCTGCGGTCGGGATTGAGGTTGGCCGAGGGGGCCAGGCCGATGGTGCCCGTGGTGGCCGGGCCCAGGTCGCTGAGGATGTCGCCGAACAGGTTGGTGGCGGCCACCACGTCGAAGCGGCCCGGCTGCAGCACGAAGCGCGCGGTCAGGATATCGATGTGCTGCTTGTCCAGCGTGACTTCCGGGTAGGCCTTGGCCACGTCCTCGGCGCGCTGGTCCCACCAGGGCATGCTGATGGCGATGCCGTTGCTCTTGGTGGCCAGGGTGACGTGCTTGCGCTCGCGGCTTTGGGCCAGGTCGAAGGCGTACTTGAGCAGGCGCTCGGCACCCTTGCGCGAGTAGACCGATTCCTGGATCACGATTTCGCGGTCCGTGCCCTCGTACATGATGCCGCCCAGCGAGGTGTACTCGCCTTCGGTGTTCTCGCGCACCACGTAGTAGTCGATGTCGCCGGGCTTGCGGCCGGCCAGCGGGCAGGGCACGCCCTCGAACAGGCGCACGGGGCGCAGGTTGATGTACTGGTCGAACTCGCGGCGGAACTTGAGCAGCGAGCCCCACAGCGAGACATGGTCGGGCACGGTGGCGGGCCAGCCCACGGCGCCGAAGAAGATGGCGTCCATGCCGGAGAGCTGCGCCTTCCAGTCGTCGGGCATCATTTTTCCGTGGGCCAGGTAGTAGTCGCAGTGGGCCCAGTCGAAATGGTGGAATTCGAGCTTGATCGCAAAGCGGCTGGCGGCGGCCTCCAGCGTGCGCAGGCCTTCGGGCATGACTTCCTTGCCAATGCCGTCACCGGCGATGACGGCGATCTTGAATGTGTCTTGCATGGTGTCTGTCCTTGGATCGAATGGATGGATATGAAGCGGCGCCGCTGACAGCCTGGCCGCATGCATGGCATTGTTGGCTGCGCCAGGGCTAAATACAATCGGCCAACTGTGGTTCCATTGTTTACAGATCGTGAATAAACAACCGGCTCCCGAAGACCTGCGTGTCTTCACCGTGGTGGCCCGCAAATCCGGCTTTGCCGCTGCGGCCGAGGAATTGGGTGCATCGCCCGCCTATGTGAGCAAGCGCATCCGCCTGCTGGAGCAGGAGTTGGGCGTGAAGCTGCTGCACCGCACCACGCGCCGAGTGGCCGTGACCGAGGAGGGCGAGCGCGTATTCCACTGGGCGCAGCGCATCCTCGACGACATGGACCAGCTGATGCAGGAGGTGGCCATCACGCGCAGCGAGCCGCGCGGCCTGCTGCGCGTGAGCAGCAGCTTCGGCTTCGGGCGGCATGTGATCGCGCCGGCGCTGTCCCGGCTGGTGGAGCGCCATCCGGGGCTGCAGGTACGGCTGGATGTGTTCGACCGGCTGGTGGATGTGGCGGGGGAGGGCTTCGATCTGGATGTGCGCGTGGGCGACGAGATCGCTCCCCACCTGATTGCGCGGCGGCTGGCCGACAACCACCGCGTGCTGTGCGCGGCGCCTGCCTACCTGGCGCGCCGTGGCACGCCGCGCACGCCGGCCGAGCTGTCGACCCACGACTGCCTGGCCATCAAGGAGCGCGACCAGGCCTTTGGCGTGTGGCGGCTGCGCGCGGGCGCCGCCGAGCAATCGGTGAAGGTCACGGGGCCGCTGTCGGCCAACAACGGCGAGATGGTGGTGCAGTGGGCCGTGGACGGGCGCGGCATTGCGCTGCGCTCGCTATGGGATGTGGGTGCCCATCTGCAGGCCGGGCGCCTGGTGCAGCTGTTGCCCGAATGGCGGCAGGAGGCCAATGTCTGGGCGGTCTATCCGACGCGGCTGCAGCTGTCGGCCAAGGTGCGTGTCTGTGTCGAATTCCTGCAGGAGCACTTTCAGCAGGAATGGGCGGCAGCAGCGTCCTGAAAAGGGCGCGGCTGCCGCAGCAGGCTCAACCTGCCAGGGCGGCCTTGACGGCAGCGGACACCTGGCCCATGTCGGCCTTGCCAGCCAGTTGCGCCTTGACCGCGCCCATGACCTTGCCCATGTCGCCGGGGCCGGAGGCGCCCAGCTCGGCCACGATGGCCTTCACGGCGGTGGCCACTTCCTCGGCCGACATGCGTGCGGGCAGGTAGGCGGTCAGCACAGCCATTTCGGCCTTTTCCTTGTCGGCCAGGTCCTGGCGGCCCGCGCCCTCGAAGGCGGCAATGCTGTCCTTGCGCTGCTTGATCAGCTTGTCCACGATGGCGATGACGGCGGCGTCGTCGAGCTCGACGCGCTCATCGACTTCCTTTTGCTTCATCGCGGCCAGCAGCAGGCGGATGGTGCCCAGGCGTTCGCTGTCCTTGGCGCGCATGGCGGTCTTCATGTCTTCGGTGATCTGGGCCTTGAGGCTCATGGCATTTCTCCTGAGGTAGTGGCGTCGGAAAACAAAAACCAAAAAACAAAAACAAAAAACCCGCGCCTGGCGTCCCGAGCGCGGGTTTTGCGGCTGACGAGAGCCGGCTGGTCAAGGGCTGATCAGTACAGCTTCTTGGGCAGCTGCATGCTGCGAACGCGCTTGTAGTGACGCTTGACGGCGGCAGCCTTCTTGCGCTTGCGTTCGGATGTGGGCTTCTCGTAGAACTCGCGAGCGCGCAGGTCGGTCAGCAGGCCGAGCTTTTCGATGGTGCGCTTGAAGCGGCGCAGGGCAACTTCATAGGGCTCGTTTTCTTTTACGCGGATGGTGGTCATTAGCTAGATTTCCAGATATCTGTGCTGACAGCGGGTTCTCGGGAAGATCGGGCCTGAGAGCCATGTTCAGCGGTTGGTCCCCGTCAATAGTTAACTAGTATTGGCCGACGGGGCAATTGCCAGCAAAGCGGGCGATTATACGCGAGACGAAAGCGATCTGACAAATCACGTACAAGGCAAGGCCTGCGCGCAGGCATACCCGCTGGCCCAGGCCCATTGGAAGTTGTATCCGCCCAGCCAGCCGGTGATGTCCACCACTTCGCCGATGCAGTACAGGCCGGGCTGGGTCTTGCATTCCATGGTCTGTTGCGAAAGCGCACGCGTGTCCACGCCGCCCAGCGTCACTTCGGCCTTCTTGTAGCCTTCGGTGCCGGTGGGCACGATCTCCCAGCGCGACAGGCGCTCGGCCAGCTGGTTCAGGGCCTTGTCCGAGGCTTCGGCAATGGGGCGCTGCCAGGCCGCGTCCTGCTGCACCCAGGCATCGGCCAGGCGCGAGGGCAGCCACTGCGCCAGTTCGTTGGCGATGAGCTTGCGGGAGCGCGACTTGGCCTTGAGCAATTCGTCCTGCAGGTCCACCTCGGGGGCGAGGTTGATGCACAGGGGCGTGCCGGGCTTCCAGTAGCTCGAGATCTGCAGCACGGCGGGGCCGGACAGGCCGCGGTGCGTGAACAGCAGGTCTTCCAGGAAGGCCATGCGTTCCTTCTTGCTGCCGGTGCTGATCTCGACCGGAAGGGCCAGGCCGGCGAGCTGGGCGTAGGGGGCCCAGGCGTCGCCATCGAAGGTCAGCGGCACCAGGCCCGGTGTGCGCTCGACCAGGGGCAGGTCGAACTGCTGGGCCAGGCGGTAGCCGAAGTCGGTGGCGCCGATCTTGGGAATGGACAGCCCGCCCGTGGCGATGACCAGGCTGGGCGCCTGCACGGCGCCACGGCTGGTCTGCAGGCGGTACTGGCCACCGGCATGCGCGACGGAATCGACCTTGCAGGGCTGCCAGCGCTGCACGCCGCCGGCCTGGCATTCGGCCAGCAGCATGGCGATGATGTCCTCGGCCGAGCGGTCGGCGAACAGCTGGCCCTTGTGCTTTTCATGGTAGGCAATGCCGTGCCTGTCCATCAGCGCGATGAAGTCGGCCGGCGTGTAGCGCGACAGGGCCGAGCGGCAGAACTGCGGGTTGCCGCCCACGAAGTGCTTGTGCGGCGCACGCACGTCCAGATCGCGGTTGGTGAAGTTGCAACGGCCGCCGCCCGAGATGCGGATCTTCTCGGCCACCTTCTCCGCGTGGTCCAGGAGCAGCACCGACAGGCCCCGCTGTCCGGCCTGGGCCGCACAGAACAGACCGGCCGCGCCGGCGCCGATGACGATGGCGTCGAAAGAGAGGGAAGAGGTCACAAAAACGTCACTCGGGGGGCAAAAGGGCGCCCATTCTCGCGCACTTGTGCCAGCCCTTCGCGTGCCCTGTGAAACTGGCGTGTCCTGAAGCCAGGGACACCGAGGAAGGGCCGCCCCGCACCGAGGGTGTCGTCCCCCTCTGGGGGAAGGCGCGCAGCGACTCAGGGGGACCTAAAATCCCGTGATGAATTTCCCATCGCACCAGCTGAGCATGACCGTGCTCATGTCGCCCGACATGGCGAACTTTTCGGGCAACGTCCATGGCGGCGCCGTTCTCAAGCAGCTCGACCAGGTGGCCTATGCCTGCGCCAGCCGCTACGCGGGCCGCTATGTGGTCACGCTGAGCGTGGACCAGGTGATGTTCCTGCAGCCCATCCACGTGGGCGAGCTGGTGACCTTCCTGGCCAGCGTCAACCACACGGGCAAGTCGTCGATGGAGATCGGCATCAAGGTGGTGGCCGAGGACATCCGCACCCAGGTGGTGCGCCATGTCAACAGCTGCTTTTTCACCATGGTGGCGGTGGACGAGAACAAGCAGCCTGCGCCCGTGCCCACGCTGGTGCCGGCCACCGACGAGGAAAAGCGCCGCTGGCAGGCTGCGCTGATCCGCAAGGACCTGCGCCGCGAGCTGGCCCAGCGCTTCGAGCAAAGCCGCGTGACGGCCAGCAGTTCGGTCAAGCCGGGCTGAGCGTGGAGGGTGCGGCGGGTGGCCGATGCCAGGTGCCGGGCGCGCTGCCCTGCAACTCGTCCCGCACCTGCTCAATGACGCGCCTGAGGTCTTCCATGGAAGCCGGCTTGGACAGCACCTCGTCGGCACCGGCCTGCAGGTAGCGCAGGGCCTCGGAGGCCTCGGGACTGGCGGTCAGCGCAATCACGCGGCAGCGGCGCAGCTGGTTTTCGGCTTCCCGCCGACGCAGACGCCGGATGAACTCGAAGCCGTCCATGATCGGCATGCGGCCGTCGGTGATGATGAGATCAAAGGACTCGACCAGGCAACGCGCCCAGGCCTCCTGCCCATCGCCGGCCAGCGAGATGCCGTGGCCCAGCGCGGTGAACTGGCTCTTGAGCAGCTCGCGATTGAACAGATAGTCTTCCACGGCCAGGATTCTGAGTTCAGGCTCGGCTGGGACTTCGGGCGGGGGCTCGGTGCCTGTATCGGCCTTTGCACGCAGCTCCAGGGGCGCGGGCATGATCCGGGGCAATACCTCTTCGGCCGACGGCCTATCGTCCGGCTCCACCAGCGGCAGGCTCAACCTGACCGTGAAGCGTGAGCCCCGGCCCGGCACGCTCTCCAGGGTGATGGTCCCACCCATGTGCTCCAGCAGGCGGCGCGTGATGCTCAGGCCCAGGCCGCTGCCGAAGGCCTGGTCCTGATGGGCCCCCGGCACCTGCGAAAAGGGCTTGAACAGCCGGGCCTGGTCCTGCGGCGCAATGCCGATGCCGGTGTCCTCCACCTCCATCTGCAGCAGCAGGCGGTCATGGCGGCGGGTGCCTTGCGCGCGCAGGGTGACGCTGCCGCGTTCGGTGAATTTGATGGCATTGCTCAGCAGGTTGAACAGCACCTGCTTGAGGTGCAGCGGGTCGGCCGTCACGCTGTGGTCCACGCCCTTGCCAACCTGGGTGCGCAGCGACAGCCGCTTGCCGTGCGCCAGGCCCTGCAGCAGCGGGGCCATGTCTTCGATCAGCGGCCGCAGCGCCACGGGCTGGGGCGTGGAGTCGATGTGGCCCGACTCGATGCGGTGCAGGTCCAGCACATTGCCCAGCAGCAGCAGCATGCCCTGTGAGGCCTTGTGGGCCGCGGCCAGCGTATCGCGGTGGGGCAGGCCGAGTTTTTCGCGGTCCTGCGCCAGCTCCAGCAGGCCGATGATGGCGCTCAGCGGCGTGCGTATCTCGTGGCTGGTGGTGGACAGGAACAGGCTTTTGGCCCGGTTGGCGGCCTCGGCGCGCCGCTCGGCACGGCGCGTCCTGCGCATCTGGCGGCTCAGGTAAAAGCCCCAGACCAGGGAGGTGGCCGTGGCCAGCGCCAGCGCTGCCAGCAGCAGCAGCAGGCGCTGGCGGTGCTCGCGCCAAAAGCGCGTGCCGCTGCCGCTATCGCGCGGCGCCCACAGGCGCACGATTTCGGCCATTTCTTCGGGGGAGATGGACAGCTGGGCCTTCTCCAGAATGCTCAGAAGCTCGGGCTCGGCGGCATGCACGGCCAGGCTCACGGGGCGGGTGTAGTCCTCCAGGATGCCGGTGAGCTGCAACTGGTTGCCCAATTGCTGGGCGTTGGCATAGCGCGCTGCGTAGTCGTTGCCGACGAAGGCATCGCTGTCATCGGCTGCCACGCTGGCCAGGGCCTGGGCCAGGTCGGGATACAGCTGCAGCCGTATGCGCGGATGCTCGCGGCGCACCGTGTCTTCCAGGAAGAAGCCAGCCACCATGGCCACGCGCTTTCCCTCCAGTCCCTGCAGGTGGTGTATGCCCTTGTCACGCTGTGTGCCCGCATTCGCCTCGGGCCGGGCCATCACCACCACCGCGCTGCGCAGGTAGGGCGGCAGCAGCTTGATATCGGGCGATGCAATCGGCGGCGAGGTGTAGACGGGGGTGAGCAGGGCCTTGCCCGAGCCCAGAATGGCCTCGAGTTCGGTGTAGTTGCGTGCGGTCACGTAGTCGAACTGCAGGCCGGCGCGGTGGCTGATCAGGTCCAGGTAGTCGGGTCCTATGCCCTCGGCCTGGCGGTCGGCATTCAGCTTTCCCAGCGATCCCAGGGAGCTGTTGAGCACCACGGGAATGCGGGGATGGGCATCCAGCCACTGCTTTTCCGAGGGTGTCAGGGCCACGCGGTCGCTTCCCAGCAGCGGACGGCGGCTGCCGCTCCAGCTGTGCAGAATGTCGTCGCCATGCTGCAAGGTGATGGTGGGCAGGGCCTGGTCCAGATAGGCCTTCAACTGCGTATCGTTATGCCGCACCAGCATGCCGAAGCCTCGGCTCTCTATGGGGGCAAAGCCCTGCACGCGCAGGTTGAGCAGGTAGTTGGCCTGGATCAGGTAGTGCACCGTGACCGTGTCGCCGACGAAGCCGTCGATCTCGCCCAGGCTCAGCGCCTCCAGCGCGCGGCGGGGTGTTTCATAGGTCAGCAGCTCGCTGAGAGGATAGGCGGCCGCAACCTGGGAGCGCAGCAGCTGGTTGGGCGTCATGGCCAGCCGCGCGCCCCGGCGCTCCGCGTCGAAGGGCGCATGCGAGAGCGACACCAGCACGGGCTGGCTGGGCAGGTAGGGCACGCTCAGGGCCAGGTCGGCGCGTTCGGCCTCCAGCTCGGTGCCCTCGCAGGCCAGGTCGATCTCGCCGCGCCGCAGCGCATCTAGCACGGCCACGCGCGATCCATAGGTCTTGAAGCGCACCGGCGTGGGAAACAGCAGGCCCAGGTGGTCGGCCGTGATGCCCTGGAAGCGCTCGCCATCGATCATTTCCAGGGGAGGATGGTCGGGCAGGGAAATGCCCACGGTCAGCGGACCGCGCGCCTGCAGCCATTGGCGGTGCGTGGGCGTGAGCCAGGGTTTTGCACCGGCCGTGACGCGCGTGGCCAGCACCATGTCGGCGCCTCCAGCCAGGCCGGGCATGAGCAGGGTCATGCCAAGCGCGCAGCCGGCCAGCAGCGGCGACCACGTGCGCCGCCATGCGGACAGCCGTATCTGCGCAGCTGTGGAAGTGAAAGTAAGGCCTGGTGTTTTCATGGAATCCCCCGATGGCGCTACCGCCGCCTGGCGGAGCTGACGGTCTGCCAAAACGGTCTAAACGCCGTTTCGGCAGCCAACAGGGGATTTTTAATGAAAACTAATGACTTTTATGAATCGATAGATTTTTGATTGCAGCAATCTCGCACTCAGGCGGCTGCAACCGCAGCGGTGAGCTGCGTCTGAGGTTCGGCCATTGCCCGTACGCCATGGACCACATCGCCAACGACGATGACGCTGGGGCTGCCCAGGCCCGTGTCGGCAATGCACTCCACCAGCGCGCCCAGCGTGGTCAGCGCGTGGCGCTGTTGTGGCAGGCTGGCGTGCTGGATCACGGCCACGGGCGTGGCTGCGGGCAGGCCATTGAGCAGCTCGGCGCGGATGTGCTCCACGCTGCTCACGCCCATGTAGATCACCAGGGTGAGCCGCGCATCGCGCGCGGTGGCGGCCAGCTGGCGCCAGTCGGTGCCGCTGTCGCCGGGCTTGGCGTGGCCCGTGATGAAGACCACGCCGTGCGCCCGGTCGCGGTGCGTGAGCGGGGCGCCCAGGCTGGTGAGCCCGGCCAGGCCGGCCGTGATGCCGTTGATGACCTGGACCTCGACGCCCGCTTCGCGCAGATGCTCCACCTCTTCGCCGCCGCGCCCGAAGATGAAGGGGTCGCCGCCCTTCAGGCGCACCACGGTCTCGCCCTCCTGCACGGCGCTCAGCATGAGCTTTTCGATGAAGGCCTGGGGCGTGCTCTTGCAGCCGCCGCGCTTGCCCACGTAGACGATGCGCGCCGTGGGCGCGGCATGGGCCACGATGGCGTCGCTGACGAGGTCATCGACCAGCAGCACGGTGGCAGCCTGTATGGCCTTGAGGGCCTTGATGGTCAGCAGCTCCGGGTCGCCGGGGCCGGCGCCGACCAGGGTGCAGGTGCCGCGCCGGGCGGTGTTCGCGGGGGTGTGGGACGGGGTCGTCATGGCGGGCTCCGTTTTTTCTGGGGTATTCAGCGAATCTGATCGGCAAGGTGGACGATGTGTTCCACCTGGCGTGTGAGCGCGGGCGGCACGGGCAGCCGGCCCGCGAGCACGTCTTCGGTGTAGCGCGCCGTGGTGTCCACGTCGATCTCGGCGGGCAGGCCCGGCACGTCGGAGGCGGTGCCGCTTTGCTGCTCGGCCAGCAGCTGGTGGGCGCCTGCCACAAAGCCGTCGTAGCGCGGCAGCCGGCGCGGGTCGGCCGCGACCTCGCCTTCCAGCCCGCGCGAGAGCAGGACATTCATGCCCAGTGTCCCGAAGGTGCCGTGCAGCATGGGCAGGTACTCGGGATGGGTGTAGGCCGTCACCAGCAGGGAGGGGCCGTCGCAGGGCGCCAGCAGCTTGACCACGCTGTGGCCCGGGTTGCGCAGGCCGATGACCTCGCGCACGGACAGCAGGCGCGCCAGGGCCGGGTGCAGATGTTCGGTATGGATATGGGCCACCTGGCCGCCGGCCAGGGCCTGGGGAGATGGCAGCGGCGCAATGCCCAGGGCCTGCAGCACATCGCTGGCCAGGATGCGGCGCGCCTCGGTGCGCATGCCGTGCAGCAGCACGGGCAGGCCTTCGCGTGCCAGCAGCAGGGCCAGCAGGGGGGTGAGCACGGGCAGACGGCGCGCGCCGTTGTAGCTGGGCAGCACGATCACGGGGCGGCCATTGGCCGAGGCGGGAAAACGGGCGACGCGCGCATGCACGGCGTCCAGGAAGCCGCTCATCTCCTCGACGGTCTCGCCCTTGATGCGCATGGCGATGCAAAAGGCCCCGATCTCCAGGTCGCTGACGCCGCCGTCCAGCACCTGGCCGAACAGGTCGGCCGCCTGCGGGCGCTCCAGCGCCTTGGCTCCGCGTGCGCCGCGGCCTATTTCCTTGATGTATTGGCTGATGCCCATGGCGTTGCAATCGTGGGTGGAATCCTGTGGGGGCATATTTTCCCGCAGGTTTCATTACTTTTCGCTATATATGCAAACCCGTTGTTCCATCGCCTCTTTCATGCGGACTCCTGGCTCTCCGCCAGGGGTATGTGGCGCACCAGGCGCTTGAGCTCGGGCAGGCAGGAGCCGCAATTGGTGCCGCAGCGCAACCGGCCCTGCAGCGCGGCCAGGCGCGCGTCGTCGCTGCCCTCGCAGCGCGCAAGCGCGCCTGCGATGGCGGTCTCGTCCACATCGAAGCAGGTACAGACCTGGCGCGCACGCGGCTGGATGGCCAGCGGCGCCGAGCCCGAGGGCATGAGCAGCAGGCGGCCATAGTCCTGTGCCGGCACCTGGTCCTGCAGCAGGGTGGACAGCCAGCTGCCCGCGCGCGTGTCGCCGGCCAGCAGCAGGGCCTCGACCGTGGTGGACAGGCTGTGGCGGTCCAGCCGCAGCGCGCGGCTGTGCTGGCGGCGGCGGTCGGTGTAGCGCAGGGTGTCGGCGGCATCCAGGCCCAGCAGGGATTCGATCCGTGCGAGGACGGCCTCGCCCGGCGCCTCATGTGCGGCGGCGCGCAGCAGCACGCCGTGCCGGGCTCGGGCGGCGTCCTGCAGCGGGACGGCATTGCCGAAGGGCACGCAGCTGGCAAAGCCGAAGTGCGGCATGAGGGCGGACAACTGCTCGCGCACGGCCAGCACCCGGTCCTCGGGCAGCCAGGCCATGGCCAGCAGGGTCCAGGGCAGTTCGGCCTTTTGCAGCTTCACGGCCGTGTGCTTGAGTTCGGGCTGCTTGGAGCCGGGGCACAAGGCCGGTGTGGTCAGGGCGTTGATGCCGCCCATTGAAGTGCCGCCCAGGTACTCGCCGCCCCAGTGCATGGCCATGAAGAGCTGGGAGGGCGTCAGCGTGTCATCGGGCTGCACCGGCACCAGCAGGGCGCCGCGCCGGCTGCTCATCTGCACCAGGTCGCCCGCGCGCAGGCCGCGCTCGGCCATGTCCCGCGGGTGCATTTGCAGGCAGGGCTCGGCCGCATGGCCGAACAAGCGGCCCAGCTGGCCCGTGCGGCTCATGCCGTGCCACTGGTCGCGCAGCCGGCCCGTGGTCAGGCTGAAGGGGTAGTGCGCATCGGGCGGCTCGGCCAGCGGCTGCCAGGGCAGCAGGGCAAAGCGTGCGCGGCCATCGGGCGTGGGAAAGCGGCCGTCTTCGTAGAGCCGTGCGCGGCCCTGGGCTGCGCCTTCGGGCAGCGGCCATTGCTGGGGGCCTTGCGCGTCCAGCAGACCCCAGGACAGGCCGGTGATGTCCAGGTCACGCCCGCGCGTGCTCTCGCGGTGCTCGTTCCAGATGGCCTGGGCGCCGGCAGCGGCGTCTTCGGTGTCGTAGGGAAAGAGGCTGGGCCGGCCCGGGCGCAGCCGTGCCTCCATGCGCCGCGCGCAGTCCACGGCAATGCGCCAGTCATGGCGCGCGGCGCCGGGTGCGGCCACGGCGGGGCGCACGCGCGAGATGCGCCTTTCGCTGTTGGTCACCGTGCCGATCTTCTCGCCCCAGGTGGTGGCGGGCAGCAGCAGGTCGGCGTAGGCGCAGGTGGCGGTGGTGGCAAAGGCCTCCTGCACGATGACGAATTCGGCCCGCTGCAGCGCGCGCCGCACCAGGGCCTGGTCGGGCATGCTTTGCGCAGGGTTGGTGCAGGCTATCCACAGCGCGCGGATCTCGCCCTCGGCGGCGGCCTCGAACATCTCCACGGCGGTCTTGCCGGGGCGGTGCGGCACGGCGTCCACGCCCCACAGTGCGGCCACTTCGGCGCGGTGGGCCGGGTTGGCCAGGTCGCGGTGGGCCGACAGCAGATTGGCCAGCCCGCCCACCTCGCGCCCGCCCATGGCATTGGGCTGGCCCGTGAGCGAGAACGGCCCCGCGCCTGCGCGCCCGATCTGGCCCGTGGCCAGGTGCAGGCCGATCAGCGCGGCGTTCTTGGCCGTGCCGTTGCTGCTCTGGTTCAGGCCCTGGCAGTACAGGCTCAGCGTGGCGCCACGGGCGGCGCCGTCGCGTGCATCCCCGCCCAGCGCAAACCATTGCGCGGCCTGGAACAGATCGTGCCGGGGCAGGCCGCAGAGCTCGCCCACGCGCTCGGGCGTGGCCTCCCGCACCAGGGCTTGCAGGTCGGCAAAGCCGCTGGTGTGGCGTGCGATGTAGGCCTGGTCCAGCCAGCCTTCCAGTTCCATGATGTGCAGCATGCCGTGGAACAGCAGGGTGTCGCTGCCGGGGCGCAGCGGCAGGAAGAGGTCGGCCATGCCGGCCGTGTCGGTGCGGCGCGGGTCGGCCACGATGATCTTCATCTGCGGCCGCGCGGCACGCGCCTGCTCGATGCGCCGCGTGAGCACGGGATGCGCCCAGGCCGCGTTGCTGCCCGCGATGAAAAGGCAGTCCGCATGGTCCACATCCTCGTAGCAGGCCGGTGGCGCGTCGGCGCCCAGCGTGAGCTTGTAGCCGGCCACGGCGCTGCTCATGCACAGGCGCGAATTGGTGTCGATGTTGTTGGTGCCGATCAGGCCCTTGGCCAGCTTGTTGAAGACGTAGTAGTCCTCGGTCAGCAACTGGCCGCTCACATACAGGCCCACGGCGTCGGGGCCGTGCTCCTGCACGATGGAGGCCAGCCTGCCGGCGGCCAGGTCCAGTGCGGCATCCCAGCCCACATCCTGGGGCGCCGCGCCGCGCGTGGCACGCAGCGCGGGCTGCAGCAGCCGCGTCTGCTGTGCCAGGGCGGGCGAGGCCGTCAGGTGCAGGGTGCTGCCCTTGGTGCACAGGCGGCCGTGGTTGGCGGGGTGCGCCGGATCGCCGCGCACGCCCGTGATGCTCGCACCATCGCTTTCGATGAGGACGCCGCAGCCTACGCCGCAATAGGGGCAGGTGGATCGGGTTTCTTGCATGGTGGGCCTGGGGTGGATGGGGGAGGGGCAGGGCACGGGCGCCGTCACGCGCCGCTGGCCGGGTCGGTCTGATTGGCCTTGCTGGCTTGGCCTGCTTGACTTTCGCCGAACATGAGGCGGTCGCGCAGTTCCTGCACTGCCACGCCATCGCGGAGCAGGCGGAAGTACCAGCCACCGTCCTCGGTGTCGCCATACAGGCAGGCGCCGACCAGCCTGTCACCGCGCAGCACAAGCTTGCGGTACACGCCCGCGCCGGGGTCGCTGAGCACGATTTCCTCCGTGCCCTCGTCGCCGCGGAAGTCGCCCGCGCTGAACAGATGGATGCCAGTGACCTTGAGCTTGGCCGAGGTCTGCGAGCCCGGATAGCGGCCGATGCCCATCTCCGCCAGGTGGTTGGCCAGCACCTTGCCCTGCTCGAACAGCGGCGCCACCAGCCCGTAGGCCACGCCCCGGTGCGCCGCGCACTCGCCCACGGCGTAGATGCGCGGGTCGGTCACGGTCTGCAGCGTGTCGCTGACCACGATGCCGCGCTGCACGTGCAGGTGCATCTGCTCGGCCAGCGTGGTCTCGGGCCGGATGCCCACGGCCATGACCACCAGCGAGGCCGGTGCCTCGCGCCCGTCCTGCAGGTGCACGCAGGCCACGCGGCCCTGGCCGTCGCCCGTCAGCGCCCGGGTCTGGGCCTGCATCAGAAAGCGCATGCCGCGCTCGGCCAGCGAGGCCTGCAGCAAGGCGGCGGCGGTTTCGTCCAGCTGGCGGTCCAGCAGGCGTTCGCCTGCATGCACCACGGTAACGTCCATGCCGCGCTTCATGAGTCCGTTGGCGGCCTCCAGGCCCAGCAGGCCGCCGCCGATGACCACGGCATGGCGGTGGCTGGCGGCCGCCGCGATCATGGCCTGGGTGTCGGCAATGTCGCGGTAGCCCAGCACGCCTTCCAGCTCGCGCCCGGGCACGGGCAGCATGAAGGGGCGCGAGCCCGTGGCCAGGATCAGCCGGTCGTACTCGGCGCTCACCGGCTGTCCGGCCGCGTCCACGGCGTGCACCACGCGGCGCGCCCGGTCGACTGCGTGCACGCGGCAGCCCGCATGCAGGGTGATGCCGTGCTGCGCATACCAGGACCAGTCGTTGAGGATGATCTCGTCCAGCTGCTGCTCGCCCGCCAGCACGGGCGACAGCATGATGCGGTTGTAGTTGGGGTGGGGCTCGGCCCCGAATACCGTGATCTCGTAGAGGTCGGGCGCGATCTTGAGCAGCTCCTCCAGCGTGCGCACGCCGGCCATGCCGTTGCCCACCATCACCAGCCTGGATTTTTTCATCGTGCCCCCGTTGCGGTTCGGAAAACAAAAAAGGCGTCCCCACGCTGCGCGGCCGATGGCTGCGCGCGGGGTGACGCCTTTGTCCCGGGCCGTGGCACGTCGTTGCGCCTGGCCCTGCGGCCCTGTATGGCCACGCCCGGGATTTAGCAAGCTGCGTGCCAGGCCTGCTGCCCTGTGGCGACTGATCGCCCGGGGACGCGAGCCCGCGCGGCCGTGCCAGGCTGGTGCGCCGCATGCATCAAAGCGGTGCGCGTGCTATCGATACGGTCCTATCAGATGTCTGAATCCAATGGAGATTTTGTTTTTATTTGTTTCAAATGTGGCGGTTCGGGGTAAAAACTTTGAACTCCGGCCAGCGGCTCGCTGGACCGGATGGGGCACGCAGGATTTTTCTTCTTCAAGGGAGGATGCCTATGAGAGTGAATCTGCCGGTCAGTACGCGCGAGTACTCGTTTCCCAAGGGCCAGACCTTGGTCTCCACCACGGACCTGAAGGGCCGCATCCTCTACTGCAACCCGATGTTCATCGAGGTCAGCGGCTACGAGCGCGAAGACCTGCTGGGCCAGCCCCACAACATGATCCGCCACCCCGACATGCCCGAGGAAGCCTTCCGCGACATGTGGGAGACCATCTCGGCGGGCCTGCCCTGGTCCGCCCCCGTGAAGAACCGGCGCAAGAACGGCGACTTCTACTGGGTCATGGCCAATGTCACCCCGCTGATGGATGGCGACCGGCCCTCGGGCTACATGTCGGTGCGCACCGAGGCCACGCGCGAGCAGACCGATGCGGCCGAGCGCCTCTACGCCACCATGCGCGCAGAAAAGGACGCCGGGCGCCGGGTGCACGTGCTGCGTGCCGGCCACCTGCTGCGCAACAACCTGCGCGGCCGCCTGGCCAACGCATTGAGCCTGGGCCTGGCCGGCAAGCTGGTGCTGATCTTCTTCATGGTGGTGGCGGCGGCCTTTGGCGCGGCGCTGGCGGGCGGGCATACGCTGGACGCATGGTCTGCGCTGGCCTGGCTGGCGGTCTGCATCTTCACGGGCCTGGCCGGGGCCTGGGCCTACCGGCTGACCGTGGCGCCGCTGGCGCAGATGGTGCTGCTGGCCAACCGCCTGGCGGCCGGCGACCTGACGCAGACCATACGCATCACGCGCAAGGACGTGGTGGGCGATCTGCAGAAGGCGCTGAGCCAGCTCAACGTGAACCTGCTGTCCATCGTGCGCGATGCGCGCGAGGAAAGCGACAAGATGCAGATCTCCAGCCGGGAAATCGCGCAGGGCAACCATGACCTGTCCGCGCGCACCGAAACCCAGGCGGGCAACCTGCAGCAGACGGCGGCCTCCATGGAGGAGATCACGGGCACCGTCAAGCACACGGCGGACTCGGCCCGCCAGGCCACGGACCTGGCCGCCCAGGCCAGCGAGGTGGCCGAACGCAGCAGCGGCGCCGTCGATGGCGTGGCCGCCACCATGAAGCAGATCCAGGCCGCGTCGGGGCGCATCGGCGAGATCACGCAGCTCATCGACTCCATCGCCTTCCAGACCAATATCCTGGCGCTGAACGCTGCGGTGGAGGCCGCGCGCGCAGGCGACCAGGGCCGGGGCTTTGCGGTCGTGGCGGCCGAGGTGCGCAGCCTCTCGCAGCGCACGCTGGCGGCGGCCAAGGAGATCCGCGAGCTCATCGACGACTCCGCCGCCAAGGTGCTGGACGGCAACCAGAGGACCGAGGTGGCGCAGAAGACCATGATCGAATCGCTGGATCTGGTGCGGCGCGTGAGCCTGCTGATCGGCGAGATCCACAGCGCCTCCAGCGAGCAGCTCAGCGGCATCTCGCAGGTCAATGCGGCCGTGGCGCATCTGGACAGCATCACGCAGCAGAATGCGGCCCTGGTCGAGCAGAACGCTGCATCGGCCATGGCCTTGCAGGCCCAGGCGCAGACCGTGTCGGAAACCGTGCAGGTGTTCCGGCTGGACGCCACGGGCCGCTCGCCTGCCGCAGCGGGCGATGCCGTGGCCCTGCGCCGGTCCATGAAGGCCCAGGCACAGAGCCCGGCAGGCGGCCAGGCACGCAGCCAGTCACGCAGCCAGGTGCAGAGCCCGCCACAGATGCGGCAGGCGCGCACGCAGCCGCAGAGGGTGCTGACCACGACCTGACCTCTGCGGGGTACTGCGGCCGCTGGAAAACATCGTTGACACTTGGGCGTGGCGCCGTCATGTGCGCTGCGCAGGCTTGCGCATACCATGTGGTTTTGTGTTGACCGGGCGACCGGATGAAGGAACGACCATGAACTCCAGCTCTTCCCTGGCCGCCGAACTGATGGCCCAACTGCAGGGCGCGCCCATGCAGCAGATGGCGGACCAGATCGGCGCCAGCCCCGCCCAGACCGAAAGCGCCGTGGGCGCGGCCCTGCCCGTGCTGCTGGCCTCGCTGGGCCGCAATGCGGCCGATCCGCAGGGCGCGGCCAATCTCTTCGGCGCGCTGCAGCGCGACCATGGCGCGGCCAGCGGCGGTGCCGGTGGCCTGGACCTCGGCGGCCTGCTGGGCTCGCTGCTGGGCGGCGGCGCAGGCGCGGGCGCGGGCGGCAATGCAGGTGGCGGGCTCGATGGAGCGGCCATCCTCGGCCACATCCTGGGTGGCAACCAGCAGCGCGCGCAGGACGGACTGGGCCAGGCCACGGGCCTGGGCAGCGGCGGTGCGGCCCAGCTGCTGCAGCTGCTGGCCCCCATCGTCATGTCCTTTCTTGCACAGCGCGTGAGCGCAGGCGGCATGGATGCCGGCGGCCTGGGCCAGGTGCTGGGCCGCGAGCATGCGCAGGCGCAGCAGCAGGGCGGTCTGGGTGGTGGTTTGCTGGGCAGCCTGCTCGATCAGGATGGCGACGGCCAGGTAGGTCTCAGCGATCTGATGAAGATTGGTGGCAGTCTGCTGGGCGGTCGTCGCTGAAATGATGCAACACCCCCTGAGCCGCTTCGCGGCTTCCCCCTCTCTCGCTTCGCGGGAGGGGAACGACGCCGTCGCTGCGAGGCGGCTCTTGCTCGGCGTCCCTGGCTTAGGTAGCGCCAGTCGTATGCGCTGCAGGCGGCTCTATTGCAGGACTAACGGATAGGTTGGGATCAGGGTAACGGGCAGGGCCGGTGCGTGTGCATACACGCGCTGGCCCTGTTGCTTTTTGGGCGCAGTTCGGATGACACTAGAACCGAATTGGCGAACGACTGAAAGGCACCCATGACAGCAGTTGCAGACATTCTCAAGGCCAAGGCCAGCGGCGCGGTGTACAGCATCGCGCCTACCGATTCCGTGCTCGACGCGCTGCGGCTCATGGCCGACAAGGGCATTGGCGCCCTGCTCGTGATGGAGGGCAGCGAGATCGCAGGCATCGTCACCGAGCGCGACTACGCGCGCAAGATCGCGCTGCTGGGGCGCACCTCGGGCGCCACCCTGGTGCGCGACGTGATGACGCGCGACGTGCTCTTCGTCGGCCCCACCCAGACCACGCAGGAATGCATGGCGGTGATGACCGAGAACCGGCTGCGCCACCTGCCCGTGGTGGACGAGGGCGGCAAGCTGCTGGGCCTGATCTCCATCGGAGACCTGGTCAAGGACATCATCTCCGAGCAGAAGTTCATCATCGAGCAGCTGGAGCACTACATCTCGGGCCGGCACTGAACCGGGGCTCGGCCGGCCCGCAATGTGCAGGGCCTGGAAGGCGGCAGGACCGGCGAAGGTTCAGGCCGCCTTTTCCACATGCCCCTGGCGCGTATAGAGGAAGTCGATCACCGCCTTGCGGCACTCGCGGTAGCGGTCGTCCTCGGCCAGCGCCACGCGGTTGCGCGGCCGGGCGATGCCGACTTCCAGCACCTCGCCGATGGTGGCTGCCGGGCCGTTTGTCATCATCACGATCTTGTCGGACAGCAGCACGGCCTCGTCCACATCGTGGGTGACCATGACCACGGTGCTTTGCGTGCGCGCCACGATCTCCAGCAGCTCGTCCTGCAGCTTGGCGCGCGTGAGCGCATCGAGCGCGCCGAAGGGCTCGTCCATCAGCAGCACCTGCGGCTCCATCGACAGCGCGCGCGCAATGCCCACGCGCTGCTTCATGCCGCCCGAGATTTCGCCGGGCCGCTTGTGCGCGGCATGGGCCAGGCCCACCAGCTCCAGCGCGGCCAGGGTGCGTGCCTTGAGCTGGACGCGGCTTTCCGTGCGGCCATAGACGCGCTCCACGGCCAGGTGGATGTTGCCCTCGCAGGTCAGCCAGGGCAGCAGAGAGTGGTTCTGGAAGACCACGGCGCGCTCGGGCCCGGGGCCCTTGATCTCCTTGTTGGCGCACAGCAGCACGCCCGTGGTGGGCGTGGTCAGGCCCGCGATCAGGTTCAGCAGGGTGGACTTGCCGCAGCCCGAGTGGCCGATCAGCGAGACGAATTCGCCCCGCGCAATGGTCAGGTCGATATTGCGCAGTGCCGGAAACAGGCCCTTGGCGGTCTTGAAGCTCTGCTCCACTCCCTGGACCTCGATGAACTTGGACGATGCATTCATGCCTTCACCTCTTCGAACGTAAATGCCGTTGCCAGCTTGACCAGGGCCATCTCCAGCAGCAGGCCCACGATGCCGATCACGAAGATCGCGATGATGATGTTCTTGACGTTGAGGTTGTTCCACTCGTCCCAGACCCAGAAGCCGATGCCCACGCCGCCGGTGAGCATCTCGGCCGCGACGATGACCAGCCAGGCCGTGCCCACGGCCAGGCGCACGCCGGTCAGCATGTAGGGCAGCACGGCGGGGAACAGGATGGTGGTGGCGATCTTCCATTCGCTGAGGTTGAGCACGCGCGCCACGTTCATGTAGTCCTGCGGCACGCGCTGCACGCCCACGGCGGTGTTGATGAGCATGGGCCAGATCGAGCAGATGAAGATGGTCCAGATCGCCGCCGGGTTGGCGCCCTTGAAGACCAGCAGGCCGATGGGCAGCCAGGCCAGCGGCGACACCGGGCGCAGCAGGCTGATCAGCGGGTTGAACATGCGCGACAGGAAGTTGAAGCGCCCGATCACGAAGCCGGCCGGAATGCCGACCAGCGCCGCCAGGCCAAAGCCCACGGCCACGCGCTGCAGCGAGGCGAGCACATTCCAACCCACGCCCTGGTCATTGGGGCCGTTGCGGTAGAACGGGTCGCTGAAAATCTCCACCGCCTGCTGCCAGGTCGCCAATGGCCCCGGAATGCTCTGGCCCGAGCCTGCAGCCACCAGGGACCACACGCCCACCAGCAAACCCAAGCCGCACAGCGGCGGCAGCACGGCCAGCCAGAAGGCACGCGAGAGCGCTGCCCAGTCGCGCGGGGCGGCGGGTGCCCGGGCCTGGGTAGCCGGCGCGGCTGGAGCGGCGGGCCCGGAGACCTGCGCGGAGATCGGTGTGGAAGCGGCTGCCGGCGCGGCAGCGGATTCGGCCGGGAAGTGGAAGACGGCGCTGACCATGGTGTGTTCCTCTGTGGGGTGGGGCTTCAAAGGGGATCTCTCAGGCCTTGATGGCAAAGCTGTCCGCGTACTTGCGCGGATCCTTGCCGTCCCAGACCGTGCCATCCATGAGCTTGCTGCTGCGCATCTCCGCCTTGGGCAGCGGTGCCTTGGCGGCGGTGGCGGCCTGCTGGTAGATGTCCAGGCGGTTGATGGAGCGGGCCACGCCCAGGTAGTCGGGGTGGTCCTTGAGCAGGCCCCAGCGCTTGTGCTGGGTCAGGAACCACATGCCGTCGGACAGGTAGGGGTAGCCCACGCTGCCGTCGCCGTAGAACTTCATGTGGTTGGGGTCGTCCCAGGTCTTGCCCATGCCGTCCTGGTAGCGGCCCAGGATGCGCTGGTTGATGGCATCCACGCCGGTGTTCACATAGGCCTTGCCGGCGATGGTCTCGGCCATGCGGGTCTTGTTGGCCAGGCTCTCGTCGATCCAGCGGCCGGCCTCGATGATGGCCGCCGTCACGGCGCGTGCCGTGTTGGGGTTCTGGCGTGCGAACTCGGCCGTGGTGCCCAGCACCTTTTCGGGGTGGTCCTGCCAGATGGACTGGGTGGTGGCGGCCGTGACGCCGATGCCGTCCATGATGGCGCGGTGGTTCCAGGGCTCGCCCACGCAAAAGCCGTCCATGTTGCCCACGCGCATATTGGCCACCATCTGCGGCGGCGGCACGGTGATGACCTTGGCATCCTTGAGCGGGTGGATGCCGTTGGCCGCCAGCCAGTAGTACAGCCACATGGCATGCGTGCCCGTGGGAAAGGTCTGGGCAAAGGTGTATTCGCGCTTTTCGCTGGCCATCAGCTTGGCCAGGCCCGCGCCATTGACGGCCCCCTTGTCGGCCAGTTTCTTCGACAGCGATATGGCCTGGCCGTTGTGGTTGAGCGTCATCAGCACGGCCATGTCCTTCTTGGCGCCGCCCACGCCCAGGTGCACGCCGTAGACCAGGCCGTAGAGCACGTGGGCAAAGTCCAGCTCGCCGTTGACCAGCTTGTCGCGCACGCTGGCCCAGCTCGCTTCCTTGGAAGGAATGATCTTGACGCCGTACTTCTGATCGATCCCCAGCACCGAGGCCATCACCACGCTGGCGCAGTCGGTCAGCGGGATGAAGCCGATGCGCACCTCTTTCTTCTCTGGCGCATCCGAGCCGGCCGCCCAGGCGCCATGGTGGCCCAGCTGGGTGTAGAGCGCCGCACCGCCTGCCAGCATGCCGGCCTGGCGCAGAAAGTCGCGCCGGGGCAGGGCCGGGCCGGCGGTGAGAGGGCCTGTGGTGGGCTTGGGGCTTGACGCCATGGCGGAACTCCTTCGATCGTCGGGAATGGAACACTTGCAAACGGGCCCTGCTCCAAGCAAAACGGCGTCCTCTCCAGCCGCGCTGCGCGGGGAGAGTGACGCCGTTGTCCTGGGGCCTTGAATCAAGACCGGGGTCCCGGCCGCCTTTGGCCGGGAGTTGCCAAAGTCAATGCAGAAAGCGTGCCAGGCCGTGTTCACAGGGGGCCATGCCGTCCATCGGCCTTGCAGTCCTCGCCGGGCCACCTTCTGGTGCGTTCCATGGCACCAAGTCGGTGCTGCACTGCAGCATGGCTCGCACCGGCCCGGCGTTCAAGGCGCAGGTGGCAGGAGATCGGCCATGGAAAGCACGGCCTGCGCCACATCGGCCAGGCGGCGGTTCTGGTTCATTGCGGTTTGGCGCAGCAGCTTGTGGGCTTCGCCTTCGCTGAGCTGGCGCCGCGCCATCAGCAGGCCCTTGGCGCGTTCCAGCAGCTTGCGCTCCGTGAGCGTGGCCCGTACGGTCTCCAGCTCGGCCTGCATGGCCTGCAGGCGCTGCGACTGGTCCTGCACCAGGTCCATCACGGAACGGTCCAATTGCGGCCCCAGCCGTGCGGCCGGCGGCTGCAGCTCGCCCAGCGCCAGCGTGGCCGAGACCGGCGTGGTCGCCAATGCCTGCGGCGCCTGCAGCAGCGTCTGCAGGGCGGCGCGGGCATCGGCAATGCGGTGCTGGCATTGCTGCTGCAGCTCGGCCGTCAGGCGGGCCTCGACGGTCTGCAGCGCGTCCATGCGCTGCGAGCAGCTGTCGAACCAGGGCTCGGCCATCTCCACGGACAAAGGCGCGCCCGCCGTGGCCGTGCAGCCCACGCGGCGCAGCCGCTCGATCACGGCCAGCGTGGCGTCGGCCGCACTGCTTTCTTGCCACAGGGCCAGGGAATGGGGCGGCGCGAACTCCGCAAAGACCTGAAAGCAGCGCTCCTGCGAGGCGATCAGGTGCAGCCAGTGCTGCTGGCGCGGCGCATCGCTCACGCCCGCGCCGAACGCCGCCACGCCCGTGGCGCGCTCCTGGCCCGCGAACTCCTTGCCCTGCATGAAGTTGAACAAGGCCACCAGCAGGCGCGAGATGCCGGGCTCGGGCGCGCTGTCCGCCGCCTCGAAGACCACGGCCAGCAGGCCGGCCACCAGATCGATATAGAGGGCCGTGGCCGCCTCCGGCGACAGCGCGCGGCTGGCGACGCGCTCGCGCAGCGCGGGCAGGGCGTCCAGGCACTGCAGCACATGGGCGATGCGGCTGAACAGCCGCGCGCCATGGCCGGGGTGGCCGGTGAGTCCCGCACCACCGGGCTGCATGTCCACCCGCTCGAAGCCGTCGCGCGCCGCAGCGGCCATGCGGTCGCACTCGGCCATCTGCGCCAGCCTGGCCGGGCCGCCGCGCGCGCCTGCGCTGGCCAGAAACACGTTGGACAGGCCGCGCTCCTTTTGCAGCGCATGGATGAGGCGGCTGAGCAGATCCACCAGGGCGCTGGTGCGCTGCAGTTGCTCCAGCTCGCCGATTTCGCACTGCCGCGCGGCCACAAGAAAGTTGAGAGCGGTTTTCATGGGGGGCTTGGTCCTGTCTGCCTGCCTTGATGCAGTTTGCCTTGGTGCAAGGGGCCTGGATGCAATTCCCATGCCGGGGGCGTCGCGCGGTGCTTGCATGGGCACGGGATCGATGATTTGATAGAATTTTTTTAATGATTTGAAATTTTCGATACACAAACTGACGTGTAAGCGTGTCGAATGTTTGCAAAGCGAATGGGGCGGTTTTCCAAGAAAAGCCCCATTCATCCGGCGCACATGGCAACGCAGACCACGGCATTGGGCTGCGCAATGCGGCAGTGAGGCTGAATCGGCATGAGTTTGAAATATCACGAGAAGATCGGTTTTTCCCCATGCATTGGCTGTTCATGACCGATGGGGTGTCCCGGCGGATACCAGCGCGCTGGCGCAGCCCGACATTTGCGTGCTGGCTGGCTTCGCTGCTGCCCTGCATGGCGCAGGGTCAGGTGCTTGCGGCCGCCCAGGACGGCGTCGCGTCGGCGCAATTTGCCGATGAGGGCGTCTGGTTCGCTGGATGGCATGCCCTCGGCCCGTGGGGTGCCGGTGCGTTCGTGGCGTTCCTGCTGGTGTGCTCGGTGCTCTACATCCGCATGCGCTGCAAGGCGCAGCGCCTGACGCAGTCGCTCAAGCAGAGCAATGAGAAATTGCTGCGCGCCAATGTGAAGCTCAAGCGCATCGCCTTCAGGGACCCGTTGACCGGTACGGCCAACCGGGCGCTTTTCGAATACCGGCTGGGCCGCACGATTGCGCGCGCCGACAGCTCGGTGGAGCAGCCGGGGCCCTGCGGGCCGGTGCGCGTGGGCCTGCTGTACATCGACCTGGATGGATTCAAGCCCATCAACGATGTGGAAGGCCATGCCGCCGGTGATGCGCTGCTGTGCCAGGTGGCCGTGCGCCTGGGCCATATGACGCGCAAATCGGACACGCTGGCGCGCGTGGGTGGCGACGAGTTCGTGCTGCTGCTGGGCTGCCTGGCTTCGGTGGACGATGCCGTGGCCATGGCCGGACGGGTGCAGAAGGCCTTGAGCCAGCCGTTCGACCTGCCAGGAAAAGCGGTCTCCATCAGCAGCTCCATCGGCGTGGCCATCTATCCCGACCATGGCAAGAAGGAAAAGCTCATGGCGGCGGCCGATGCCGCCATGTACACGGCCAAGCGTGCCGGCGGGAACACCTACGCCATCTTCAAGGAAAGCATGCGCCAGGGCGTGGTCGCGCAGTTCGACCTGCAGCAGGCCCTGCGCCGCGCCGTGGCCAGCGAGCAGCTGGTGCTGTTCTATCAGCCCAAGATCGATACCCGCACGGGCCGCATCCGCAGCGTGGAGGCGCTGGCGCGCTGGAACCACCCGCAGTTCGGCCTGATCAGTCCCCGCGTGTTCATCCCGCTGGCCGAGCGCTTCGGCCTGATCAGCGAGATCGGCGACTGGGTCATCGACGAGGCCTGCCGCCAGACCGCGCAATGGGCGCGCGAGCGGCGCTTCATGCGGGTGTCCATCAATATCTCGGGCTACCAGCTCTTTCAGACGCGGCTGGCGCAGTTCATCGCCGAGGCGATCGCAAGGCACCGCATCCGGCCCGAGCAACTGGTCTTCGAGATCACCGAGTCCGTGGCCATGGAGGACGACAAGACCACGATGGCCGTGATTGCCGAACTCACGGGCATGGGCGTGCAGATCTCCATCGACGACTTCGGCACCGGCTACTCCAGCCTGGCCCTGCTGCGCCAGCTGTGCGCCGACGAGGTGAAGATCGACCGCAGCTTTGTGCGCGACGTGGCCCTCAAGAGCGATGCGCGGGCGGTGGTCGACGCCATCGTGCGCCTGGCCCATGCGCTGGAGCTGCGCGTGGTGGCCGAAGGCGTGACCAACCAGCAGCAGCGCGAAGTGCTGCAGGCGCTGGGCTGCGACGAGCTGCAGGGCTTTTACTTTGCCCGCCCCATGGATGCCCAGGCACTGATCGCCAGCGAAATCTGGACCTCCGACGGCTTCGAGCCCGTGCGGTTCTCGCGCTCTTCCTACATAGACAACCTGTAGCGGAGCGCCGGCCGTGCAACTGCCCGCCTGCCAGGGGCCATTGAGGCCGGTGGCCGTGCGCCGCGCCCGCAGGTTCTACACTTCAGCCCCATGAGTTTGCTGATTCTGGGGATCGAATCCTCCTGCGATGAAACCGGCGTGGCCCTGGTCGAGGCCCCCGATGGCACGGGCGTGCCCACGCTGCTGTCCCATGCGCTGCACAGCCAGATCGACATGCACCGCGCCTACGGCGGCGTGGTGCCCGAGCTGGCCAGCCGAGACCACATCCGCCGCGTGCTGCCGCTGACCGAAAACGTGCTGGGCGAGTCCGGCCGCACGCTGGACCAGGTCGATGTGATCGCCTTCACGCGCGGCCCCGGCCTGGCCGGCGCGCTGCTGGTGGGTGCGGGCGTGGCCTGCGCCATGGCTGCGGCATTGAACAAGCCTGTTCTGGGCGTGCACCACCTGGAAGGCCATCTGCTGTCGCCCTTCCTGAGCGCCGATCCCCCCGAATTCCCCTTCGTGGCCCTGCTGGTCTCGGGCGGCCACACGCAGCTGATGCGCGTGGACGGCGTGGGCAGCTACGCCATCCTGGGCGAGACCATCGATGACGCGGCCGGCGAGGCCTTCGACAAATCGGCCAAGCTCATGGGCCTGCCCTATCCGGGCGGTCCCGTGCTCTCGCGCCTGGCCGAAGGCGGCGATGCCCAGGCCTTCAAGCTGCCCCGGCCGCTGCTGCATTCGGGCGACCTGGACTTCTCCTTCGCCGGCCTGAAGACGGCCGTGCTGACCCAGGCGAAGAAGCTGGGAGATGACCTTGAGGCGCGCAAGGCCGACCTGGCCGCCAGCACGCAGGCCGCCATCGTCGAGGTGCTGGTCAAGAAGACCCTGGCCGCGCTGCAGCAGACCGGCATGAAGCGCGTGGTCGTGGCCGGCGGCGTGGGTGCCAACAGGCTGCTGCGCTCCCAGCTGGATGCGGCCTGCGCCAAGCGCAAGCTGCGCGTGCACTACCCCGAGCTGCACCTGTGCACCGACAACGGCGCCATGATCGCCATGGCCGCCGCCATGCGCCTGCAGGCGGGCCGGGAAGTGGCCAACAGGCACTACGCCTTCGACGTCAAGCCGCGCTGGCCGCTCGATTCGCTGGCCTGATTCTTCGGCCGCCTCTGCCATCCCCATCGCCGCGCTGTGCGGCGGGCCACCTCGAGGCGCAGCCTGTGCAGCACAAAAAAAGCCCGGCATGTGCCGGGCTTTGAAAACGGGCTGTCACCTTGCTAAGAGGAGGGAAGAAAGGATGGTTGACAGCCCGGGTGCACAAACTCGATGACCGGATTTACTGGATGCTCAGCGTGGTGGCCTTGCTCTGCGGCTCCAGGCGGGCCAGGGACAGCGTGAGCACGCCGTTTTCCAGCTTTGCGCTGCTGGCGGCAGTGTCGATCTCATGGTCCAGCTCCCAGGCGCGCTGCACCTGGCGGGGCGCACCCTCGACGCTGGACAGACGGACCACGGCGCCTTCGATGCTCAGCTGCAGCTGCTCGCGGGACAGGCCGGGCACATCCAGCTGCAGCGTCGTGGCCTTTTCATCGCGCTGCACCTGCACCGACGAGGGAGAGTGGGCGGCGTTGCCCAGGGTGCCTTGCAGGAAGCGCTGCAGGGCCAGATCGGCGGCTTGGGGGTTGAAGGCGTTGCGGCGGAGAACAGGCGAGAAGATCATGGTGAAGTGGCTCCTATAAACTGCGCGGCTTCATCGAAGTTGTCGCCGCATGGAGCGTAGTTGAGCGGCGTTGAACGCATTTCAAGAGGGAAAAAGCCATGAATAAATTGCGCCGCAAGGTCTTGAAAAGCGGTGCCATGGCGCTATTTGCTGCGCCCGCGGTGGCGGCCCTGGCCGCAAACGAACGCGGACAGCCCGTGCCCCCGCCGCTTGGCGAGCCCATACGGCTGGCGCTGATCGAAAGCCTGTCCGGCCCCTTTGCCAACACGGGCGAGGCCGTGTTCCGCAACCTGCTGTGGGCCACCGAGCGCGTGAATGCGCGCGGCGGTGTGCCACTGCCGGCCGCGCAGGGCGGCGCCCGGCCCCTGGCCATCGAACGCCATGACAGCAAGGGCCAGAACGAGGAGGCGCTGTCCGCGCTGCGCGCAGCCATCGACGGCGGTGCGCGCGTGGTCATGCAGGGCAATTCTTCGGCCGTGGCCGCCGTGCTGGTCGATGCCATTGCCAAGCACAACGAGCGCGATCCGGCCCGGCGCGTGCTGTACCTGAACTACTCGGCCGTCGATCCTGCGCTCACCAACGAGCGCTGCAGCTTCTGGCACTTTCGCTTCGACGCCCATGCCGACATGCGCATGGCCGCGCTGATGCAGGTGCTGCGCGAGGACGCGGCCGTGCGCAGCGCCTACCTGATCGGGCAGGACTACAGCTTTGGCCAGGCCGTGCTGCGCGAGGCAAGGCGCCAGCTGGCCGCGCAGCGGCCCGATGTGGCCATCGTGGGCGACGAGCTGCACCCCGTGGGCCGCGTCAAGGACTTTGCGCCCTATGCCGCCAAGATCAAGGCCAGCGGTGCCCAGGCCGTGATCACGGGCAACTGGGGCAACGATCTGATGCTGCTGGTCAAGGCCGCGCGGGAGGCGGGTTTTGACGGCCGCTTCTACACCTTCTACGGCAATGCGCTGGGTGCACCCGCCGCTTTAGGCGAGGCCGGCGTGGGCAAGGTGCTGGCCGTGGCCGACTGGCTGCCCAACGTGCCGGGCCCCGACAGCCAGGCCTTCTACAAGGCATTCCGCGAGCGCTTTCCCAGGCCTGCCGATGACTATGTGCACATGCGCATGCAGCTGATGATCGAGGCCCTGGCCCAGTCCATGGCGCGTGCGGGCAGCACCGACACGGTGGCCGTGGCGCAGGCGCTGGAAGGCGCCGAGGTGGTGCTGGCCGGGCGCAAGGGCCGCATGCGCGCGGCCGACCACCAGTTCCAGCAGGCGCTGGTGGTCGGCGTCATGGACAGGCAGGGCGCGCCCGGCGTGCCCTTCGATGTGGAGGGCTCGGGCTACGGCTTCCGCGTGGTGCGAGAGATCGAGGCGGCGCGTGCCGAGCAGCCTGCGATGTGCCGCATGCGCCGGCCCTGACCGCCTCGACGGTTTGGATGGCCCGGATCAGCGGCCCATGGCCGCAGCGACTTCCTGGCCCAGTTCGATCACGGACAGCGCGTAGTAGCTGGACCAGTTGTAGCGCGTGATGGCATAGAAGTTCTCCGTGCCCGCGATGTACAGCGGCTGGCCCTGCGCGCCGTTTTCCAGCTTGACCAGGGCCAGCGGCCCTTGATGCGCCGCGCCGCTGCCCGGCAGTTGCACGCCGCGCGCAGCCATCTCGTCGGCCGTGAACTGGGGCAGGATGTCGGGCGCCAGCAGGGCGGCCAGGTCGGCGCCCTGGGCCTGCATGATCACAGGGTAGTGGGTGGGCATGCCGCTTTTCCAGCCATGCGCGACAAAGTAGTTGGCCACCGAGCCGATGGCGTCGGCCGCGCTGCCGAACAGGTCGATGCGGTCGTCGCCGTCGAAGTCCACCGCCCACTTCACCCAGCTGCTGGGCATGAACTGGCCCATGCCCATGGCACCCGCGTAGCTGCCGCGCAGCGAGAACGGGTCCGTGCCCGCACGGTACGTGAAGCGCAGGAACTGCTCCAGCTCGCCGCGGAAATACTCGGTGCGTGCCTGCGCGCGGGGGTGGGCTGCGGGGAAGTCGAAGCTCAGCGTGGCCAGGGCGTCGATCACGCGGAAGTTGCCCATCTGCTGGCCGTAGATGGTCTCCACGCCGATGATGCCGACGATGATTTCGGCCGGCACGCCGTACTGCTTTTCGGCACGCGCCAGCGCGGCGGCATTGGCCTGCCAAAAGCGGGTTCCGGCGCGTATGCGCACGGGCTCGACAAAGCGGCTGCGGTAGACGCCCCAGTTCTTGGCCGTGCCCTGGGCAGCCGGCGTCATCAGGCGGGGAACCTGGGGCAGAAAGCGCGCCTGGGCAATGGTGTCGCGCACCCAGTCCACCGGCAGGTCGTGGCGCATCGCAATGTCGGCGGCCATCTGCATGGCATCAGGCCGTTCGCCGTAGGGCGTGCTGCCCTGCACGGTCCTGGCCACGGCGGCGCCGCCTGCCGCTGTGGCGGCGGCAGCAGCGGCCGTGCGCTTTTTCGTGGAAGGTTTGGCCGTGGACTTGGCTGCGGGCTTGGCTGCGCCGGTCTGGGCGGGCGCCGGCTTGCTGGCCAGCGCGCCGCAGGGCAGGGCGGCGGCCGCGAGCAGCAGCAGGGCGGAAGGGATCAGTCGTTGCTTGGTCATGGTGTGCTTGTCGTGGGGCCGGCAGCGGCGGCTTGTGGCCGTGGCTGCGGAGTGCGTGGCCAGTCCAGCGCCCGCCATTGGCGTCGCAGGGCGGGCAGGCCGGGGGTATCGGGTGCGGATTTGGGTGCGGACTGGGGTGCGTATAGGGGGACGGATTGGGGGGCGCGTGCGTAGCGCTGGCGCTCCATGTCCAAAAGCCAGTCGTGCAGGGCCTTGGCGGCCGTGGCGTCGTCCTGGCCCCAGCGGTCCATGACCTGGGCTGCCAGCGCGCGCGGGGGCAGGCTGGCATCGGCCTGCAGGCCGATGCGGCGCAGCCGGGCGCGGGTCCTGTCCATCAGGCGCAGCCATTCATCGCGGCTGTTGCGCTGGGCGCGGGCCATCCAGGCCAGCCAGGCCAGTGCGGCCACGCCGGCCAGTGCGCCCAGCAGGCGCAGCATGTCCACCCACGATGGCGACTGCACGCCCAGGTTCTTGAGCAGGTCCAGCTGGCGGCTTTGCGTGTAGTTCAGCACCCACTGGTTCCAGCCGTTGTTGACGGCCTCCCACACGGCGCGCATCTGCTGCAGCATGCCCACGCCCACGAAGTTGCCCACGGCGCCCGCAATGGCACCCTGGGGCGCGCGCAGGCGCTGGAACTCGCCCACGCGCGACGGGGCCACGGCGCCGGTGGGGTCGATGCGCACCCAGCCCTCGTCCTCCAGCCAGACCTCGGTCCAGGCGTGGGCGTCGGCGTTGCGCACGGTCCAGTAGCCATCGACAGGGTTGCGCTCGCCGCCCTGGTAGCCGGTGACGATGCGGGCAGGCACGCCCATGCCGCGCATCAGCACGGCGAAGGCCGAGGCGATGTGCTCGCAGAAGCCCTCTTTGCTGTCGAACCAGAAGTCATCGGCCGTGTGCACGCTGTCCACCACGCCGGGCTCCAGCGTGTAGGTGTAGCCACCCGTGCGCAGGCGCGCCAGCGCGGCCTGTACCCAGGCGCGGGGCGGGGCTTCGGCCAGTTGCGGGTCGGCGCGCATCTGCCGGGCCAGCGCCAGTGTGCGCGGGTTGCTGCCTTCGGGCAGCTGGGTGTAGCGGCGCAGGGCGCGCGTGGGCTGCAGCGGCCCGTAGCTGAACTGCACATGGCTTTGGGCGCTGATGCGCACCACGTCGGTGATGGGGCGCCAGGTCAGCCATTGCAGCTGGGGCGTCATGCGGGCGCTGCCCATGCCCGGGGGCAACTCGGGAGCCCTGGCCGCGGCGTCCAGCAGGGGCAGCCAGGGGCGGCGGCTGGGCTCGATGGTCATCTGGTAGCTTACCCCCTCGCCGGAGACGCGCAACTGCGCGTCCTCCAGAACGGCCTCCGTGTCCATCTGCCATTCCTGTCCGTCAAAGCGCGACAGAACGGGCCCCCGGAAATACAGGGTGTTGGCAGGCGGAGAAGCACCATCGGGCGTATCGAAGCGCAGGCGCAGGGCCACGTTTTCGTCCAGCACCAGCGAGGCCATGGAGCCCACGCGCATGTTTTCCGACAGGCCGCTGCGGCCGGCCAGGTCGTTGCCAGGCACACCCCACAGCGGCGCCATGCGCGGGAAGAACAGGAACAGCGCCACCATCACCGGCGTACCCCACAGCGCCAGCAGGGCTGCCGTGCGCAGCGCCTGCGTCAGCGGCGGGCGGCCGGCGGTCATGTGGGCATTGACCAGGGCCGTGAGCAGGCCCAGCAGGCCCAGCACCATGGCCAGGGCCAGCGGCAGGGACTGCGAGTAGAAGAAGTTGGCCAGCAGCGCGAAGAAGCCCAGGAAGAACACCACCATGGCATCGCGCCGGGCGCGCAGCTCCAGCGTCTTGAGCGCCAGCAGCAGCACGATCAGGGTCACGCCCGCATCGCGCCCGATAAAGGTGCCATGCGAGACCCAGGTGGCGCCCACGGCCAGCAGCAGCAATCCACCCAGCACCCAGCGGCCGGGCAGGGGCTGGCCGCGCCAGGCCAGCATGCCGCGCCACAGCAGCAGGCCGGCCACGAAGACCATGGTCCACCAGGGCGTGTGGGCGGCCTGGGGCATCAGCACCCAGGCGACCACGGCCAGCAGGAACAGGGTGTCGCGCGCATCGCGCGGCAGGGCGGCCAGGCGCTGGCGCCAGGGGGCCGCAGGCTGCGCAATGGCTTGGAAGGAGGAGGGCATGGACGTGCGATTCATGGGCAGGCCGCCAGGGCTTCCAGGCAGAGCGTGGCGTGGGCCGCGCCCTGGTCGGGGGCGATCTCGCGGCCGTCGGGCAGGCGCAGGCCCCAGGTCAGGTCCTGCTGGCGTGCGACCAGCACCCAGGCGGTCAGGCGGCTGAGGCGGGCCTCGGGGTCGGCCAGGCCGGTGGCCTTGGCGTCCAGCCACAGGCGGTGCTGCTGGGACAGCGGGCGGTCGCGGCTCACCAGCTGGTCACTGCCCGTGGCAAAGGCCTGAGCGGCCTTTTTCCAGACCACCAGCTTGAGCGCATCACCGCGCCGGTAGGCTCGCACGCCATCGAACTCGTCGCCGTGGCGCGTGGAGGCCGCGCTGCGGCCGCCGGCATCGGCACTGGCCGCAGGCAGGGGCGGAGGATTGTGTTCGGGCGCCGGGTAGATCCAGGCCTGGGTCTGCGCGCGCCACAGCGCCCAGACGCGGAAGGTGCCCAGCGGGTAGCGTGTGGCCGCCGTGATCGTGGGCAGCGATTGCAGGCCTCGGCGCAGTGGCGTGAAAGCCAGTTGCGCCGTGGTGCTGCCCTGTGCCGGGACATCGATCCAGGTCCAGTCGGTGGCCGCCGTATCGGCTTGCACGGCAAGGCCTATGCCCCAACGCGTGCTGCGGCGTGCGTTGTGCAGAACCACGTCGAAGCGGCAGGGCTGGCCGGCAAAGCTGCCGGCCGGCGGCAGCAGATGCAGCGCCAGGCCGCGCAGATTGCCGTGGCCGACCACCATGCCCGCTGCCGCGCTGCCGGCCAGCAGGAACGTCAGCAGATAACCCAGGTTGAGCTGGTAGTTGATGGCGGCCACCAGCAGCACGCACAGCGTCAGCGCCAGGGCCCAGCCTGCACGCGACGGCATGATGTAGACATTGCGCTGGGTCAGCTTCAGGCTGTCCGTGCGGGGCAGGCGGGCATGCCACCACTGGCGCACGCGCCGCGCGGGAGACCAGCGCTGGCGCAGCGATGCCCCCGGCTGGGGGGCGCCGGGCGAAGACGCGGGGGCGGCCGGCATCAGCGCAGCGCCACGGCGTCCAGCATGGCGCGCACCTGCTCCACGGCGCCCCGGCCGCTGGAGCCTATCGGCACCAGGCGGTGGGCTGCCGTCTGCGGCAGGATGGCCTGCACATCGTCGGGCGCCACATAGTCGCGCCCCTCCATCAGGGCCACGGCCCGGGCCGCACGCAGCAGCGCAATGCCCGCGCGAGGCGACAGGCCCTGCACGAACCACTGGCCCGAGCGCGTGGCTTCCAGCAGGTCCTGCACATAGTCCAGCAGGGCATCGCTGGCATGCACCTGCAGCACGGCAGCCTGCAACTGCTGCAGCTCGTCCGTGGTCAGCAGCGGTGCCAGCGCGTCGGCCTGGGCGCGCCGGCCATTGCCGGACAGCAGGGATCGCTCGGCCGCGCGGTCGGGATAGCCCAGGCTGATGCGCATCAGGAAGCGGTCCAGCTGGCTTTCGGGCAGCGGGAAGGTGCCCAGCTGTTCCTGCGGGTTCTGGGTGGCGATCACGAAGAAGGGCTCGGGCAGGCGGTGCGTGCGGCCCTCGGCCGAGACCTGTCGCTCCTCCATGGCTTCGAGCAGGGCGCTCTGCGTCTTGGGGCTGGCGCGGTTGATCTCGTCGGCCAGCAGCACCTGGGCGAAAACGGGGCCCGGGTGGAAGACAAAGGTCTCGCTGGCGCGCTCGTAGATGGACACGCCGGTGAGGTCGCTGGGCATGAGGTCGGCCGTGAACTGCACGCGCGAGAACTGCAGCCCGAAGCTGTGTGCCAGCGCATGCGCCAGCGTGGTCTTGCCCACGCCGGGAACGTCTTCCAGCAGCAGGTGTCCCCCGGCCAGCAGGCAGGCCACACTGTCGCGGACCTGAGCCGGTTTCCCTGCAACCACCGTGTTAAGCTGATCCAGAAGCGCCTTGATCTTGTGTGTTGCTTGCATGGCGCGACGTTATCCTAAAAAAAACATCGCGGAGACATCACTGTGGGCAAGACGGGTTATTTCACCCATAGGGAGTGCTGGCGGCATGAGATGGGGCCGGGGCACCCGGAATGCCCGGCCCGGCTCGATGCCATCGAGGACCGGCTGCTGGTGACCGGCGTGGCCGATGCGCTGGAGCGGCACGAGGCCCCCCAGGCCTCGCTGGCCGATATCGAACTGGCCCATGACCGCATGCATGTGGCCGCGCTGCAGGGCCTGACACAGCGCCTGGTCGAGGAGCAGCAGGCCGGCGGCCCCGAGTACTCCCAGATCGACACCGACACCTCCATCAACAGCCATACCTTCTCGGCCGCCCTGCATGCGGCCGGCGCCGCGCTGGCGGCCACCGATGCGGTGATGGCCGGCGAGCTGGAGAACGCCTTTTGCGCCGTGCGCCCGCCGGGCCACCATGCCACGCGCCACCAGGCCATGGGCTTTTGCTTCTTCAACAACGTGGCCGTGGGCGTGAAGTACGCGCTCAGCCGCCACCACCTCAAGCGCGTGGCGGTGATCGATTTCGACGTGCACCACGGCAACGGCACGGAGGACATCCTCTCCGGCGACGACCGCGTGCTCATGTGCGGCATCTTCCAGCATCCGTTCTACCCCTTCAGCGGCGACCAGCATCCAGCCGCCAACATGGTCAACGTGCCGGTGGCCGCCTATACCAAGGGCATGGACATCCGCGAGATCGTCGAGATGATGTGGATTCCGCGCCTGGAGGCATTCAAGCCCGAGCTGATCTTCATCAGCGCCGGCTTCGACGCCCACCGCGAGGACGACATGGGCCAGCTGGGCATGACCGAGCAGGACTTCACCTGGATCACCTCGCGCATCAAGGACATCGCGCGGCGCTTTTCCAAGGGGCGCATCGTCTCCTGCCTGGAAGGCGGCTATGTGATGGGGCCGCTTGCGCGCAGCGTGGAAGCGCACGTGCGCGTGCTGGCCGACCTCTGAACCGGATCTGGAGCACCATGAACGCGAGCACCCCTCCTTCTGAAGCCAGCCCCCTGCTCGACGTGCAGCGCGACGCGCGCGGCGTCGTGCGGCTCACGCTCAACGACCCGCAGCGCTTCAATGCCCTGGGCGAGCAGATGCTCACGCAGCTGCAGCAGGCGCTGGACGACGTGGCGCGCGACGAGTCCGTGCGCGTGGTCGTGCTGGCTGCGGCCGGCAAGGCCTTTTGCGCCGGACACAACCTCAAGGACATGGCGGCCCATCCGCAGCTGGACTACTACCAGAAGCTGTTTGCCCAGTGCAGCCGCATGATGCTGTCCATCCATCGGCTGCCCGTTCCCGTGATCGCGCGCGTGCACGGCATTGCCACGGCGGCAGGCTGCCAGCTCGTGGCCCAGTGTGATCTGGCCGTTGCTGCGCAGGCGGCACGCTTTGCCACCAGCGGCATCCACTATGGTCTGTTCTGCGCCACCCCCAGCGTGCCGCTGGTGCGCAATGTGCCGGCCAAGCAGGCCATGGAGATGCTGCTCACGGGCGACTTCATCGACGCCCAGCAGGCGCTGGAGCAGGGCCTGGTCAACCGCGTGGTGGCCGAGGAGGCGCTGGACGATGCAGTCGAGCACTTCGTGCAGTCCATCGTCAGCAAGCCCCGTGCGGCCGTGGCCATGGGCAAGGCGCTGGTCCACCGGCAGCGCGAGATGGGCATCGAGGCGGCCTACCAGCTGGCCGGCCAGACCATGGCCGCCAACATGATGGATGCCGACGCCCAGGAGGGCGCCCAGGCCTTCGCCGCCAAGCGCGAACCGGCCTGGAAGACGGGCCGCTGACCGACCTGCATGTAGGTCCCGGTCCGGTCGGCCTGTCCTGGATCTGCGCGATGATGGCGGCCTGCGCCCTTGCGGCGGAACGGCCCTGACCCATGGACATCTTCGACAAGCTCATCAACGACTTCCAAAGCTCCAGCGCCTGGCTGGAGTTCTCCGTGCTCATCGCCTGCCTGCTGCTGGCCTACGGCGCCATGCGCGGCCTGCATGCGCGCTACGGCCATCTCAACGATGGAAAGCCCTCCGTATGGATAGGCCGCCATGCGCTCGATGGCGCCCTGTTCCCGCTGCTGGCGCTGGTGCTGGTCTTCACCAGCCAGGAGATCCTGGCGCGGTTTTCCACGGTGTTCTGGCTGCGCGTGGCCGTGTCGCTGCTGGTGTCCCTGTCGGTGATCCGCTTCGTGGCGCGGGTGCTCAGCCGGACCTTCCCCCACTCCACCGTGGTGCGCCTGATCGAACGCATCTTCTCCTGGCTGGCCTGGGGCGCGGCCGTGCTGCACAGCATCGGCCTGCTGCCGCAGGTCATGGAGGAGCTGGAGGCCCTGCAGTTCAACATCGGCAAGACGCCGGTCAGCCTGCTCAACCTGATCGAGGGCACGCTGTCGGCGGGCCTGATGATGGTGGCCGTGCTGTGGGTGGCAACGCTGTTCGAGCAGAAGGTCATCAACCAGTGGGTCAGCGATCTGTCCATGCGCAAGGTGGCCATGAACATCACGCGCAGCGTGCTGATCCTGGTGGGCCTGCTGGTGTCGCTGTCCATGGTGGGCGTGGACCTGACGGCGCTGTCCGTCATGGGCGGCGCCATCGGCGTGGGCCTGGGTTTCGGCATGCAGAAGATCGCCTCCAACTACGTCAGCGGCTTTCTGGTGCTGATCGAGCGCGCGCTGCGCATCGGCGACAACGTGCGCGTGGATGGCTTCGAGGGCCGCATCACCGACATCCGCACGCGCTACACCATCATCCGCGCGCTCAACGGCCGCGAATCCATCGTGCCCAACGAGACGTTGATCACCCAGCGTGTGGAGAACCTCACCGGATTCGACGTCAAGTTCGGCCTGTCCACCAACATCGTCGTGGGCATGGACAGCGATGTGGAGCAGGTGCGCGGCATCCTGCTCGAAGCAGCAGCCGCGCAGCCGCGCGTGCTCAAGACGCCGGCGCCTTCGGTGGCACTGGTCGACTTCGTCGAGCAGGGGCTGCAGTTCAGTCTCAGCTACTACATCAACGACCCGCAAAATGGCCAGGGCAATGTGCGCTCCGAGGTGAACCTCGCCGTGCTGCGCGGCCTGCGTGCCGCAGGCGTGAGCCTGCCGGTCCCCAAGCAGGTGGTGCAGATCACCGAACGCGGGGGCGTGGTGGCTCAGGCAGCAGAGAAAAGCAGCTAGGATTATTCCTAGGTGCATACCCTGAGTTCAGGCTGTTCCCCCGCAGGAAATCTCAAGGGTCGTGCTTAAAATGGCACGATCGTTCTTTTTTGTGAGCGCGCATGCGGCCCTCGGCCGTCAGGGAAACCTGACGCAGCTGCTGCAGCGCCGCATACAATGATTTCGGTTTACGTAAACGTCAATCTATCAATCAATCAGGAGCCGCTGCAATGAAGGTTTTGGTCCCGGTCAAGCGCGTGGTGGACTACAACGTGAAGGTCC
>NZ_MYFL01000005.1:376179-402094 GCF_002193035.1 Delftia sp. K82
CCAAGGTGGACAGCGCCGACACCTTCGAGCGTCCCATCTACGCCGGCAACGCCATTGCCACGGTGCAAAGCAGCGACAAGATCAAGGTCATCACCGTGCGCGGCACGGGCTTTGACGCAGCGGCCACCACGGGCGGCAGCGCCCAGGTGGAGCAGCTGGCAGCCGCTGGCGACAACGGCAAGAGCAGCTTCGTGGGCCGCGAGGTCACCAAGAACGACCGCCCGGAACTGACGGCTGCCAAGATCATCGTCTCCGGTGGCCGTGCGCTGGGCAGCAGCGAGAAGTTCCAGGAAGTCATCACGCCGCTGGCCGACAAGCTGGGTGCCGCCATCGGTGCTTCGCGCGCCGCGGTGGATGCGGGCTATGCGCCCAACGACCTGCAGGTCGGCCAGACCGGCAAGATCGTGGCGCCGCAGCTGTACATCGCCCTGGGCATCTCGGGCGCCATCCAGCACTTGGCCGGCATGAAGGACTCCAAGGTGATCGTGGCGATCAACAAGGACCCCGAGGCACCGATCTTCTCGGTGGCCGACTACGGCCTGGAGGCCGACCTGTTCCAGGCCGTGCCGGAACTGGTGCAGGCGCTGTAAGCGGCTGAAGCTGAAAAATGAGGGGCATAGGCCCCTCTTTTTCCGTCATGGATTCCGGGATGGTCCGCTGGTCACGGCGCGCACCACCGACTACAACAACGGACTTGGCCGCCAGCCGGTGCTGGCGATGGCATGAACCGAGAGGGAGATTGAAATGAAGATGATGCGCTTGCGCCTGGCCCGCACGGCCGTGGCCTTTGTCTGTGGCGCCATGGCGCTGGCCGCCGAGGCCAATGCCTGGGTGGTGGGGCAGGTGGCACCCATGTCGGGAGCCGGTGCGACGCAGGGCCGTGCCTATGCCCAGGGCATGCGCCTGTACTTCGACCAGATCAACAAGGCCGGCGGCGTGCAGGGCCAGCCCGTGCAACTGGTCACCGTGGACGATGTGGGCCATCCTGAGGAAACCGTGGACAAGACCCGCAAGCTGCTGGACGAGTCCAAGCCCGTGGTGCTGGCCGGCTACTTCGGCAACCGCAACATGGCGGCGCTGCTGGACAGCAAGCTGCTCGACCAGTCGCAGATCTCCCTCGTGGGCTACCAGAGCACGGACACGCGGGTGCTGAGCAATCCCCAGATCTTCAGCACGCGCGCCAACCTGCCCGAGGAAATGGCCAAGATCGCTTCGCACCTGGCCACCGTGGGCATCACGCGCCTGGCCCTGCTGCATGACGAACGCCCGGATGCCAAGGCCGTGGCGGAACTCGTGGACAAGGCGATTGCGCCTTCCAAGGCCAAGCTGGTGGTCAGCGCCTCGCTGAGCACGGGCAAGGGCGCCATGGACAAGGCCGTGTCCCAGTTGCAAAAGGCCCAGCCTTCGGCGCAGGCCGTGATGGTGGTGGCCTCCAGCCCCGTGACCTCGGCCTTCGTCGAGGCGTACCGCATGGCGGGTGGCACGGCCCAGATCTACGCGACGTCCGAAGCCGATATCGAGCAACTGGCCAAGCGCCTGCCCGTGGAGTTCATGAGCGGCCTGTCCATTGCCCAGGTCGTGCCCAGTCCCTACAAGGTGACCATGCGCCTGAACAAGGAGTTCAGGGACGCGGCCACCGCTGCAGGCAAGTCGCTGACCGTGCCGGTCAGCTACGCCATGATGGAAGGCTATGTGAACGCCCGCGTCATCGTGGAGGCCATGCGCCGCACCCAGCCGCTGACGCGCGACAAGCTGGCCGCTTCGCTGCGCGGCCTGGACGCCTTCGATCTGGGCGGCTACTGGGTTACCTATCGTCCGGGCTCGCAGGCGGGCTCGAAATTCGTGGATTTGTCCATCGTCAACGCATCGGGCCGCGTCACGCAGTAACGCAGCAATGCAGTAGTGCTGTGGCGGCGCGCCCGCTGTTCCAGGTCGCCGCGCGCTGCGCGCCGGCGGTCCAGGCTCTGTTCAGGAAGGTTCAACAATGACTTACTCGGCTCCCCTCAAAGACATGCTGTTCGCCATGGAGCATCTGGCGCAGATCGACCAGGTGGCGCAGTTGCCCGGTTTCGAGGAGGCTGGCCTGGAGACGGCCCAGGCCGTGCTGGAGGAATGCGCCAAGCTGTGCGAAGGCGTGGTGGCGCCGCTGAACCTGCCGGGCGACGTGGCGCCTTCCAGCCTCAAGGACGGCGTGGTCACCACCACGGCGGGCTTCAAACAGGCCTTTCGCCAGTACGCCGAAGGCGGCTGGCAGGGCTTGCAGCATCCGCAGGATTTTGGCGGCCAGGGCCTGCCCAAGACGATTGGCGCGGCCTGCGTCGAAATGCTCAACAGCGCCAACCTGAGCTTTGCGCTGTGCCCGCTGCTGACCGACGGCGCCATCGAGGCCCTGCTCACGGCAGGCAGCGATGAGCTCAAGGCCACCTATCTCGAGAAGCTGGTGACCGGCGAGTGGACCGGCACCATGAACCTGACCGAGCCCCAGGCCGGCTCCGACCTGGCCCTGGTGCGCACCAAGGCCGATCCGCAGCCCGATGGCAGTTACAAGGTCTTCGGCACCAAGATCTTCATCACCTATGGCGAGCACGACATGGCCGAGAACATCGTCCATCTGGTGCTGGCCCGCGTGGCCGGTGCGCCCGAGGGCGTCAAGGGCATCAGCCTGTTCGTGGTGCCCAAGTTCCTGGTCAACAAGGATGGCTCGCTGGGCGCACGCAACGATGTGCACTGCGTGAGCATCGAGCACAAGATGGGGATCAAGGCCTCGCCCACGGCCGTGCTGCAGTACGGCGACAACGGCGGGGCCATCGGCTATCTGGTTGGCGAGGAAAACCGCGGCCTCGAATACATGTTCATCATGATGAACGCGGCCCGCTACGCCGTGGGCGTGCAGGGCATTGCCGTGGCCGAGCGCGCCTACCAGCACGCCGTGGCCTATGCCCGCGAGCGTGTGCAAAGCCGCCCCGTGGACGGCAGCGTGAAGGCCAGCGCCACCATCATCCACCACCCCGATGTGCGCCGCATGCTCATGACCATGCGTGCCTACACCGAGGGTTGCCGCGCCATGGCGGCCACGGCCGCCGCTGCCTACGATGCGTCCCATCACCATGCCGACGCCCAGGTGCGCGAGGCCAATGCGGCCTTCTATGAATTCATGGTGCCCCTGGTCAAGGGCTACAGCACCGAGATGAGCCTGGAAGTCACCAGCCTGGGCGTGCAGGTGCACGGCGGCATGGGCTTCATCGAGGAGACGGGCGCCGCCCAGTACTACCGCGACGCCAAGATCCTGACCATCTACGAAGGCACGACCGCCATCCAGGCCAATGACCTGGTGGGCCGCAAGACGGCGCGCGATGGTGGCCAGACCGCGCTGGCCATTGCGGGCCAGATCGAGAAGACCGAGGCCGAGCTGGCCGCCAGCGGCACGCCTGAGGCACTGGCCGTGGCCCGCCAACTGGCCGCCGCGCGCCAGGCCTTCGTGGAGGCGGTGCACTTCGTCTCGGGCCAGGCCAAGGCCGAGCCCAATGCCGTGTACGCCGGCAGCGTTCCCTACCTGATGCTGGCGGGCAACCTCGTCGCAGGCTGGCAGATGGGGCGCGCCCTGCTGGTGGCCAAGCAGCTGTTGCACAAGGGACAGGACGAGGCCTTCATGCGCGCGAAGATTGCGACGGCACGCTTTTATGCCGAGCACATCCTCGTCAAGGCGGCGGGCCTGCGCGATGCCATCGTGCACGGCGGCGACAGCGTGATGGCACTGCCCATGGACGCCTTCTGACCCGGCGCTTGCGCACGGCACAACGCAGACAGAGATACCGAGAACCAACGGAGACAACGCATGTCCAAGCTTCCCCCGGCGCTGAAGAAACTGGCCCTGCCAGTGATCGGCTCGCCGCTGTTCATCATCAGCAACCCCAAGCTCGTGATCGCCCAGTGCCAGGCCGGCATCGTGGGCTCCATGCCCGCGCTCAACGCGCGCCCGGCCGAGCAGCTCGAAGACTGGCTGGCCGAGATCACCGAGACCCTGGCCGCCTGGGACAAGGCCCATCCGGACCGGCCCTCGGCGCCGTTCGCCATCAACCAGATCGTGCACAAGAGCAATGACCGGCTCGAGCACGACATGCAGATGTGCGCCAAGTACAAGGTGCCCATCGTCATCACCAGCCTGGGTGCGCGCGAGGACGTGAACCAGGCCGTGCACAGCTGGGGCGGCGTGGTGCTGCACGACATCATCAACAACAAGTTCGCGCACAAGGCCATCGAAAAAGGGGCCGACGGCCTGATCGCCGTGGCGGCGGGCGCGGGCGGCCATGCGGGTGTCAAGAGCCCGTTCGCGCTGATCCAGGAAATCCGCGAATGGTTCGACGGCCCCGTGGCGCTGTCGGGCTCCATCGCCTCGGGCGGTGCCATCCTCGCGGCCCAGGCCATGGGTGCGGACTTCGCCTATATCGGCTCGGCCTTCATTGCCACGCATGAGGCGCGTGCGCACGACGCCTACAAGCAGGCCATCGTGGACGGCACCTCCGACGACATCGTCTACAGCAACCTGTTCACGGGCGTGCACGGCAACTACCTGGCGCCGTCCATCCGTGCGGCAGGGCTGGACCCCGACAACCTGCCCGAGTCGGACCCCAGCAAGATGAACTTCGGCGGCGACGCCAAGAAGGCCTGGAAGGACATCTGGGGCTGCGGCCAGGGCATTGGCGCCATCCGCGAAGTCACGGGTGCAGGCGAGCTGGTCGAACGTCTCAAGCGCGAATACCACCAGGCGCGCGACCGCCTGCTGTCCACCCCGTAAGGTCGGGGAGCCCAGGACGGGCTCTTCTCCTACCCCGCCAGACGGCGCCTTCGGGCGCCGTTTTCTTTGGGTATTACCCACGCTGTGCGGGTCCGGTTCTCGAAGTTGTTTGCGCAAAACCCCTTGCGCACGCTTGACTGCTTCACTCGGCTTCCCCCTACGAGCGACTTGCTTGGAGCAAGTTTGTTTAGAATTCTTTGCGTAATTTCAGTAAATACTGAAATTACAGAATAAATGAACAAACCTTGTACCCCGTCATTGCCTGAGTTCCACCAGCTGGCGCGTCGTCCGATGGCGAGTACGGGGCGCCTGGTGCTGGCCTCGCTGCTGTGGCTGCCCCAGGCGGCGCTGCTGGCGCTGGCCGTGCAGTCCATGGCCGACGGCGCGGGCAGGGAGCCGCTGTGGCCACTGTGGCAGCTTGCGGCAGGCGTGGCACTGCTGGGCGGGTTGCGCGCCTGGTGCGATGCCAGCGGCACACGCCGCGCCAATCTGCAGGCGCGCAGCCTGGTGAGCGCGCTGCGAATGCAGGTGCTGCGCACGCTGGCGGGCACCTCGCCGCTGGACCGCCAGCGCGCGGCCTCGGGCCAGGCGGCCAGCGCCATGGCCGAGCAGGCCGAGGCCATCGTGCCCTGGCTGTCGCGCTACCAGACCGCCATGTGGCGCGTGCGCACCGTGCCGCTGGTGATTGCGCTGGCCGTGGCCAGCCAGAGCTGGGTGGTGGCGCTGATCCTGGTGGTGGCCGCGCCGCTGATCCCGCTGTTCATGGCCATCGTCGGCTGGCGCGCCAAGGCGGCCAGCCAGGCGCAGATGGTGGAGCTGGGCGGCATGAACGCCTTCCTGCTCGACCGCCTGCGCGGCCTGTCCACCCTGCGCGCCCTGGGCGCGGTGGATGCCACGGCGCAGCGGCTGCGCGCCAATGCCGAATCCCTGCGCGAACGCAGCATGCGCGTGCTGCGCATCGCCTTTCTGTCCTCTGCGGTGCTGGAGCTGTTCTCGGCCCTGGGCGTGGCCATGGTGGCCGTGTACGTGGGCTTTCACCTGCTGGGCCATCTGCCCTTTGGCAGCTGGGGCCAGACACTGAGCCTGGGCCAGGCGCTGTTCGTGCTGCTGCTGGCGCCCAGCTTCTTCGATCCCCTGCGTGAGCTGTCTGCCGTCTGGCACGACCGCGCCAGCGGCGAGGCCGCACTGCAGGCCCTGGGCGAGCTGGGCCGCGATGCGCAGCCGCTGCCGGGCGCATTGGCTGCGCCCGGCAGGGCTGCCGGCCAGGCCTGCGCCCTGCACCTGGAGCAGGTGCGGCCCCAGGCGCCAGGCGGCGCGGTCACGCTGCCGGCGCTCACGGTGGACGTGCGGCCTGGCGAGCATGTGGCGCTGTGGAGCCCCAGCGGCAGCGGCAAGTCGCTGCTGCTGGCGCAGATTGCCGGCCTGCTGCCGGTGGCCGAGCCTGGGCGCATCCATATCGACGGTCAACTGCTCGACGGCGAATCGGCCGGCCGGCTGCGCGCGCGCATGGCCTGGATGGGGCAGAGCCCGCATGTGTTCGCCGGCTCGGTGGCCGAAAACCTCCGGCTGGGCCGCCCGGGATTCACCTTCGGCGAACTGCGCCAGGCCCTGCGGCTGGCCGGGCTGGGCAAGCTGGCCGAGACCCGGCCCGGCGCCACGCTGGGCGAGGGCGGAGCCGGCCTGTCGGGCGGCGAAATCGTGCGCCTGGCACTGGCGCGCCTGGCCTTGTCGCGCGATGCAGGCCTGCTGCTGGTCGATGAACCCACGGCCCACCTGGACCCGGCCACGGCCGCCCAGGTCACCGATGCCCTGCTGCAGCTGGCACGCGGGCGCACGCTGATCGTCGCCACCCACGATGCCGAACTGGCCGCCGCCATGCACCGCGTGGTGGAGCTGGCGGGCCATGCCGCCCCGCAGGAGCTGGCCGCATGAAGCCCCGCTCCACCCTCCGGCCCGTGCTTGCCGCCCTGGCGCGCATGGCGCCCCGGCGCCTGTGGCTGGGCGGCGCGCTGCTGGCCCTGCTCACGGTGCTCATGGGCATGGCGCTGCTGGGCCTGTCGGGCTGGTTCATCACGGCCACGGCGCTGGCCGGGCTGCTGCCGGCCACGGCCATCGTCTTCGATGTGTTCATGCCTTCGGCCGGCATCCGCCTGCTGGCCCTGGGCCGCACGGGCACGCGCTATGCCGAACGGCTGGTCACCCATGACGCCACCCTGGCCGTGCTGGCCGCCCTGCGCGAGCGGCTGCTGCGCAACTGGGCCACGCCCGCCGCCGCCCTGAGCCTGCGCCTGCGGCCCGTGCGCCTGCTGCAGCGGCTGACGGCCGACGTGGATGCGCTGGACAGCCTGTACCTGCGCCTGTTCGTGCCCTTGCTGGCCGCCACGGGTGCCACGCTGATGGCCGCCCTGGCGCTGGGCCTGATGCGCTGGTGGCTGGGCATGGCCTTGGTTGCGTGGCTGCTGGGCACGGGCCTGGGCAGCGCCCTGTGGCTGGCGCGCAGTGCGCGCCGGCCCGCCGTGCGCCGCGCGCTGGCGCTGGAGTCCCTGCGCGCCCGCACGGCCGACCTGGTGGCCGGGCAGGCAGAGCTGGCCATGGCCGGCACCCTGGCCGCGCATTGCGAACGCATTGCCGCCCTGGACGCCCGCGTGGCCGAGGCCGACGCCGCACTCCACGGCCTGGAGGCCCGAACCTCCTTCGTGCAAGGCCTGTGCGGCGCCCTGGCCCTGGCCGGTGTGCTGCTGGGCGTGGGCTGGCTGGCCGAGGCCGGCCTGCTGGGTGCCCCCGTGGCCGCGCTGGCCCTGCTGCTGGCGCTGACGGCCATGGAGCCCTTTGCCGCGTTGCGCCGTGGCGCGCTGGAGGCCGGCCGCAGCTGGCTGGCCGCGCGCCGGCTGGCGCCCGCCCTGCGCGATGGCGCTGCGCAAGGCGCCTGCGAACCGGCTGCGCCCAGGCAGGGCTTGGCGGTTGAGCTGGAGCAGGTCGTGGCACCCCGTGCCGCCGTGCTGGCCCAGGACATCCGTATCGCCGAGGGCGAGCGTGTCGCCCTGCTGGGCGCCAGCGGCGCGGGCAAGACCACGCTGCTGTCCCTGATGGCCGGCGAGCTCCAGCCGCTGGCCGGCGCCGTGCGTGCCCGGCGCTGCACCTGGATGACGCAGCGCACCGAACTGTTCGAGGACAGCCTGCGCGACAACCTTTTGCTGGCTTGGCCCCAGGCCGCCGAGGACACGCTGTGGGCGGCGCTGGAAGTCGCCGGGCTGGCCGGCGATGTGCGGGCCATGGCGCAGGGCCTGGACACGCGGCTGGGCGAGGGCGGGCTTGGCCTGTCCGGCGGCCAGGCACGGCGCCTGGCGCTGGCGCGGCTGCTGCTGAGCCCCGCGCGCTGCTGGCTGCTGGACGAAGTGACCGAGGGCCTGGATGCACGCACGGCCGCCGACCTGCTGGTGCGGCTGGACAGTGCAGCCCGGGGCCGCACCCTGGTGCTGGCCACCCACAAGCTGCGGGAGGCGCAACTGGCCGACCGGCTGCTGTGGGTGGAGCAGGGCCGCGTGGTGTCCGAGGCGCTGCGCGGCACACCGCCGTTCGAGGCGGCCCTGGCGCGCCTGCGGCAGGACGGCTGATCAAGGATTTCACCAAGTACCCCCGAGAGAAAGGATCTCACCATGGACCTCGACATCGTCGATCTATCGCGGCTGCAGTTCGCGGTAACGGCGCTCTACCACTTCCTGTTCGTGCCGCTGACCATCGGCCTGGCCGTGATCATCGCCATCATGGAGACCGTCTACGTGATGACGGGCCGCACCATCTGGCGCGACATGACGAAGTTCTGGGGCACGTTGTTCGGCATCAACTTCGCCATGGGCGTGGCCACGGGCATCGTGATGGAGTTCCAGTTCGGCATGAACTGGAGCTACTACAGCCACTACGTGGGCGACATCTTCGGCGCGCCGCTGGCCATCGAGGGGCTGATGGCCTTCTTCCTGGAAGCCACCTTCGTGGGCCTGTTCTTCTTTGGCTGGGACCGCCTGAGCAAGGTCGGCCATCTGGTGACCACCTGGTGCGTGGCCCTGGGCTCGAACTTCTCGGCGCTGTGGATCCTGATCGCCAACGGCTGGATGCAAAACCCCGTGGGCGCGGCGTTCAACCCGCAGACCATGCGCATGGAGGTCACCGACTTCTTCGCGGTGCTGACCAACCCCGTGGCCCAGGCCAAGTTCGTGCACACGGTCTCGGCCGGCTACGTGACGGCAGCCATCTTCGTGCTGGGCGTCTCGGCCTGGTATCTGCTCAAGGGCCGGCACATCCAGCTGGCGCGCCGCTCCATGACGGTGGCCACCTCGTTCGGCCTGGCCGCCGCGCTGTCGGTGGTGGTGCTGGGCGATGAAAGCGGCTACCTGTCGTCGGAGCACCAGAAGATGAAGCTGGCCGCCATCGAGGCCATGTGGGACACCGAGCCCGCACCGGCCGCCTTCACGGCCTTCGGCTTCCCCGACAAGGCCGCACGCGAGACGCACTACGCCGTGCACATTCCCTGGGTCATGGGCCTGATCGGCACGCGCTCGCTGACCACCGAGATCCCCGGCATCAACGACCTGGTCCAGCGCACCGAGCAGTACATCCGCAACGGCATCGAGGCCTATGGCGCGCTGGAGGCCATCCGCGCCGCCGGCCCCACGGGCCAGGTGCCGGCCGAGGCCAAGGCCGTCTTCGAGGACAAGGGCGGGCAACTGGGCTACGCGCTGCTGCTCAAGCGCTACGTGGACGACCCGCGCCAGGCCACGGACGCGCAGATCGCCCAGGCCGCCTGGGACACCGTGCCGGCCGTGGGGCCGCTGTTCTGGGCCTTCCGCATCATGGTGGGGCTGGGCATGTTCTTCATCGCGCTCACGGCCGCCTTCTTCTGGCTGTCGGTGCGGCGCAGGCTGGACGCCCATCCGTGGATGCTCAAGCTGGCCGTGATCGCCATTCCCCTGCCCTGGATTGCGGCCGAGTGCGGCTGGATCGTGGCCGAGGTGGGCCGCCAGCCCTGGATCATCGAAGGCGTGCTGCCCACGGCGCTGGCCGTCTCCAACCTGGGCGCGGGCACGCTGCTGCTGACGATTGCAGGCTTCATCGCCATCTACTCCGTGCTCTTCGTCATCGAGATGAAGCTCATGGTGAAGGCCATCCGCAAGGGACCGCAGGAGGAAAGCGCACCGCACCTGACCACCTACTTCCCTCTGATGCAAAAACTCGCCCGCGGGCAATGACCAAGGGAGATTGTCACCATGATTCTTCACGAACTGATCAGCTACGACATCCTGCGCCTGCTGTGGTGGGGCCTGCTGGGCGTGCTGCTCATCGCCTTTGCCGTCACCGATGGCTTTGACCTGGGCGCTGCCGCGCTGCTGCCGCTGGCGGCCAGGACCGACGTGGAGCGCCGCGTCGTCATCAACTCTCTGGGCCCGGTCTGGGAAGGCAACCAGGTCTGGCTCATCCTGGGCGGCGGCGCCATCTTTGCGGCCTGGCCGCAGCTGTACGCGGTCTCGTTCTCGGGCTTTTACCTGGCCATGTTCGCGGCCCTGGTGGCGCTGATCCTGCGGCCCGTGGCCTTCAAGTTCCGCAGCAAGCGCGAGGAGCCGGCCTGGCGCGCGCGCTGGGATGCCGTGCTGTGCATGGCCGGCGTGGTGCCCGCGCTGATCTTCGGCGTGGCACTGGGCAATGTGCTGCAGGGCGTGCCCTTCCGCCTGGCGCCCGACATGCGCATCTACTACGAGGGCACGTTCTTCGGCCTGCTCAACCCGTTTGCGCTGCTGGCCGGCCTGGTCTCGCTGTGCATGCTGCTCATGCATGGTGCGTCCTGGCTGGTGTTCAAGACCGAGGGCGATGTGGCCGCGCGCGCGCGCCGCTTCGGCATGGTGGCGGCCGTCGCCGCCACGGTGCTGTTCGCGGCGGCTGGCGTGTGGCTGGCCGCGCTCAATGGCTACCGCATCACCAGCGAGATCAACACCACCGGACCGTCCAATCCGCTGTTCAAGACGGCTGCGCTGCAGGCGGGCGCCTGGTTCGCCAACTACCAGGCCAGGCCCTTGCTCTGGGCCGTGCCGGCCATCGGCCTGCTGATGCCGCTGCTGGCGGCGCTGGGCCTGTGGCTGCGCCGCGAGTGGCTGGCCCTGCTGTCCAGCGGCCTGGGCATTGCCGGCATCATCGCCAGCGTGGGGGCGTCCATGTTCCCGTTCATCCTGCCCTCGTCGCTGAACCCGCAGCACAGCCTCACGGTCTGGGACTCTTCGTCCAGCCATGTGACGTTGTTCATCATGCTGGTGTGCGCGCTGATCTTCGTGCCCCTCATCGTGGCCTACACCAGCTGGGTCTACAGCGTGCTGCGCGGCAAGGTCGACCCGATGTCCATCATCGAGGGCCGCGGCCACTCGTACTGATCCACCGAATCAAGCAACGACATTCAACGTCAAGAAAGGACACAACACCATGTGGTACTTCGCCTGGTTGCTCGGCCTGCCGCTGGCGGCCGCCTTCGCGGTGCTCAACGCGATGTGGTACGAACTGATGGACGACGAGGCCACGCGCCGCGAACTCCTGGCCCGGGAGAAATAAAGCTCCCCCTGAGGCGCTTCGCGCCTTCCCCCTCTCTCTTCGGGAGGGGGACGACACCCTCGCTGCGGGGGCGGCCCTTGCTCGGTGTCCCTCGCTTTGGGCTACGCCAGTTTTTGCACGCGCTTACCGCCAATGAAGCATTGCTGTAAACACAATGAGCTCCCTCGGGAGCTCATTTTTGTACGCAGGCTTGCCAGGTTCAATCGTCGGTGTCATCCGCCTTGGCGCGGCCCTTGCCGCCCGTGATGCGGTCCTTCAGATCCAGCAGCCGCGTCACGGCCGTGCCCATGCCCATGAGCTGCATGGCGGTCTCGGGCGACAGGCGCTGCACGTCGTCGAACCAGTTCATGAGCCGGTCGATCAGCTCGTACATGTCGCGCATGCGCTGCTGGGCGTAGCGTTCCTCTTCGGTGGTGACTTCCTCCAGCATGGCGGCGCGCAGCATGGACTGGGTGGGCTCGATCTCGCGGCGGCGGCGTTCCTCGGCCAGGCGGCGGAAGATTTCCCAGACATCCTGCGGCGCCTCGAAGTACTCGCGCCGGTCGCCGGGCTGGTGGCGCAACTGCACCAAGCGCCAGGCCTGCAATTCCTTGAGCCCCATGCTCACGTTGGAGCGCGAGAACTCCAGCGTCTCGGCGATCTGGTCGGCATTGAGCGGCTCGGGCGACAGGAACAGCAGTGCGTAGATCTGGCCTACCGTGCGGTTGATGCCCCAGCGGCTGCCCATCTCGCCGAAGTGCGAGACGAACTGCCGGTTCAACGCCGGAAGAGGTTTGGATTGCGTCATGGCATGCATTGTGCCTTCGCGTGCCGGCATGTCCTGGGCGGCTTGGAAAGCGGTGCGTCAGCTTTCTGCAAGACGCGGTCAAAAGGCGCACAATGGCGCCTTTGCGGGCTTGCGGCCAGGCGGCCCGGGCCCAGCGCCTCCCGCTTACCGACCCGTTCGCAGATTGCAGATTGCCCCATGTCCCACGCTAGCCGCAGTGCGCTGATCGACTGCACCAAGGGCCTGGCCTGTGCCGCCATCGTCTGGCACCACCTGGCCTTCTACGGCCCCATGTCCGATATCGCCCATCCGGCCGCGCCGGACCTCATCGACTGGCTCTATGAATATGCGCGCATGGCCGTGCAGATCTTCCTGGTGCTGGGCGGCTACCTGGCGGCAGCCAGCATGGCGCCCCAAGGCCATGGGCAGCACAGCGATCCGTGGTCGCGCATCGGGCGCCGCTTCGTGCGCCTGGTCGTGCCCTATGCGGTGGCGCTGGTCGTGGCCGTCGTCGTCTCGGCGGTCGTGCGGCCCTGGTTCGACCATGCTTCTGTCTCAGGCGAGCCCGATCTCTGGCAGCTGGTGGCGCATGCCTTGCTGCTGCAGAACATCGTGGGCGAGGAGTCGCTGTCCGCCGGCGTCTGGTATGTGTCCATAGACTTCCAGCTGTTTGCGCTGACGGCGCTGCTGCTGGCCGGCACGCGCTGGGGCGGTGCCTTGCTGCGCCGCCGCTTTGGCGGCGACGCCCTGTCGCGCTGCTGGCCCTGGACGCTGAGCGTGGCGCAGGCGCTGGTGGTGATCGGCGTGGCGGCTTCGCTGCTGGGCTTCAATCTGGATGCGCAATGGGACGTGTGGGCGCCGTACTTCTTTGGCGCCTACGGCCTGGGCATGCTGGCCTACTGGGCCGCGCATGCGGACAAGTCCTCGACGGCCTGGAGCTGGTCCCTGCTGATCGTGGCCCTGGTCGTGGCGGCATTGGCACTGGAGTGGCGCGACCGCATCGCGCTGGCCGGTGCCACGGCGCTGGCCCTGGTCGTGGCCATGCGCAGCCCCGCGTTTGCGCAGGCGCAAGGCTGGGCGCCGCTGCGTCGGCTGGGCAAGATTTCGTACTCGGTGTTTCTCGTGCACTTCTCGGTCTGCCTGCTGGTCAATGCCGTGGAAAGCCATTTCTGGCCACATTCCATTCCCGCCGCCCTGCTGGGCATGTGCACGGCTTTTGTGCTGTCGATTGCGGCCGGCCATCTGCTGTACGAGCGCGTGGAGCGCCACGTTCCCAGCTGGCACATGGCGCTGCGCTGGCAGGCGGGCCTGGTGGGCACCGGCCTGATCGCGGCGTTTCTGGCAGGCCTGCGCTGAGGCGCGGTGCATCAGTCCACAAACAAAAAAGGCAGCCGGTTGGCTGCCTTTTTCGCTTCACGCCGATCGGCTTTCAACGGTGCAGCTCGCCCGCGCTTTCCGGCTGGAACTCGATGGCATCCACGCGCACGGTGACCTGGCCCGAGGGGCCGGCCATGCGCGACTGGTCGCCCACGCTCAGGCCCAGCAGGGCAATGCCCACGGGCGCGAAGACCGACACCTTGTCGGAGCTGCCATCCATCTCCTTGGGATAGACCAGGGTCAGCGTATTGGACTTGCCCGACTCCAGCAGCGTGAAGCGCACCGTGGAATTCATGGTCACCACGTTGGGCGGCATTTCCTTGGGTTCGAGCACGTCGGCGCGGTCCAGCTCGGCCTCGAGCGCCTCGCGGCCGGGGAAGGCGGGTTGCTTGTCCAGCAGGGCCTCGATGCGCTCCAGGTCCAGGGACGAAAGAATGATGTGGGGCTTGCGCTCCATGGTGTTGGCTCCCTTGTGTGCTTGCGCCGTGGCTGCAGTGAAGGGCAGCGGCGCCCAAACGGACAAAAGCCCGGGCAACGCGGTTGTCCGGGCCAAGGCATCTTCAGAAAAGAGAAAAGCACCAAGTTGGTGCGATAGGCCCATTGTGCAGGCCCGTGTGGGTTCTGCCAAGCGAACCCGCACGGTGCGGTGCGGATTGGCGCGGGCTTGACGCGGCCTGCTGCGAGCGCTACTGCGCGCGCGTGCTGCCCAGTGCCTTGAAAAAGATCAGCTCGGGGTCGCCGGGGTCCAGGTTGTCCACGCGCCCGCTGGGCACAAAGCCCGCCTGGGCGAACAGCGCCTGCGCGGCCAGGTTCGATGCATTGGTCGAGGTAAAGAGCTTGTCCGTGGTGCAGCGCTGCCGGGCCGCCGCCAGCAGTGCCAGCGCCACGCCGCTGCGCCGCGCTGCATCTGCCACGGCGATGAGGGAGATGAACCCATGGCCGAAGAATCCGGGCTCCAGCACGGCAAAACCCGACACGGAGCCATCCCGCTCGGCCACCAATACCGCGCCAGCGGCCGTTTTCTCCCGCAGAAAGGCCTGGCGTTCAGCATGGCTGCGGGCATATGGATCGCAGGCCAGCAAGGACGGGAAGTCGCTCTCGATGGCCGGGCGGATGTGGTGCATGGGTCTGGATGGCATGGATCAGGGGCATTGTCATCGTTCTGGATAACGGCCTGCTGCGCAGCTATGATCTGTATGTTTGTACAGTATTCATCGTTGCGGGAGCGAACCCCATGCGCGCCAACCCAGACCTCTCTCCGGAGCCGGCCTTCATTCCCCTGCACGCCATCAAGGGCCGGGGCGCAGCCAGCCAGCTGGCCCACCGCTTCACCACCGACCCGCGCGAGGCGTTCGATGACGGCTGGGGCAGCCTTGAGGCGCCTGCCGAAGGCGAGGAAGCCGCGCCCCTGCGCACCGAACTGCGCTGGGAGCAGGCCCGCTCGGCGCTGAGCCGCCACCAGTCGCCCGACCTGCCGTTTCACATGGGGCTCAATCCCTACCGGGGGTGCGAGCACGGCTGCATCTATTGCTATGCCCGGCCCACGCACAGCTACCTGGGCTGGTCGCCGGGGCTGGACTTCGAGACCCGTCTCATCGCCAAGCAGAACCTGCCCGAGCTGCTGCGCGCCGAGCTGTCGCGCGCCAGCCATGTGGCCGCGCCCGTGATGCTGGGCTCGGTCACCGACTGCTACCAGCCCGTGGAGCGCGAGCTGGGGCTGACGCGCCGCCTGATCGAAGTGCTGGCCGAGGCGCGCCACCCGTTTTCCATCGTCACCAAGGGCAGCGGGGTGGAGCGTGACCTGGACCTGCTGGCCCCGCTGGCGCGCCAGGGCCTGGCCTCGGTGCACATCACGCTGACCACGCTGGATGCAGACCTGGCCCGCCACCTGGAGCCGCGCGCCGCCGCGCCGCACCGCCGGCTGCGCAGCATCCGCGCGCTGACCGAGGCGGGCGTGCCCGTGGGCGTGAGCCTGGCACCGCAGATTCCCTTCATCAACGAAGACCTGGAGAAGGTGCTGGAGGCGGCCGCCGACGCAGGCGCGCGCCATGCCTTCTATGCCGTGCTGCGCCTGCCCTGGGAAGTGGCGCCGCTGTTCGAGCAATGGCTGCAGGTGCACTACCCCGACCGCGCCCGCCGCGTGATGGAGCGCGTGCGCGACCTGCACGGCATCCAGGGCGAGCAGCGCGAGGCCGGCCGCGTGTACAACGCCGAGTTCGGCCAGCGCATGAAGGGCACGGGCCACTGGGCCGAGCTGCTGCGCCAGCGCTTCGCGCTGGCCTGCCGTCGGTACGGGTTCAACCGCGAGCCGCTGCGGCTCGATTGCAGTCTCTACCACCCTTCGCTGCTGCTGGCGCAACGCAGCCTGTTCTGAGTCCCGGCGGCACAGGCCCCGGCCAGGGCCGGGTCAGCTAGTGGTGGTCGATCAGCTCGGACAAGGCGGCTGCCAGAGGGGAGCGCACCGAAGAGCGCAGCCACACCATGCCCACTTCGCGGGACGGGCTCGGAGGGGGCAGCGGCCATCGGCGCGTTCTGGCATCCGGCGGTCCCAGCACGGGCCAGTCCGGCAGGATGGAGACACCGAAGCCTTCCGCAACCAGCTGTGCGATCTGCTCGATGCCGTCCAGCTCGAAGCGGACCTTTGGCTTGATGCCGTGGCCCCGCAGGTATTCATCCGCCATTTTTCCTGCCACCACCTTGCGGTCGTACTGGATGAAGGGCTCGCGTGCGGCCGTGAGCAGCGGATCGCGCACCTTCATGTCCCGGGGCGCGAGAAGAATCAGCGCCTCGCTGCGCATCAGCCGCCATTCGCAGGTCTTGGGCATGGCGAAGGCCGGGTGCACAAGGATGGCCGCATCCAGATGGCCGGCCTGCACCTGGTCCAGCAGCAGTGAGGAGGTGCCGGGTTCGATGTAGACGCGCACGGCCGGATGGGCGCTCATCCACCGGCGCAGCAGCGGGGGCACCATGCCCATCAGCGCCGTGGGCGTTGCCCCCAGCCTCAATGGGCCTGCGGGAAGCTCGGTGGCCGATGCGGCCGACCTCAGGTTCTCCACGGATTTGAGCACCTCCCGCGCATGCTCCACGATCCGGGCGCCCACGACGGTGGGCCGCACCGTCCGGCCCACCCGCGTGAGCAGTGCGCAGCCCACGTCGGCCTCCAGCGCACGCATCTGCTGGGCCACGGTGGTGGGCGGCAGGTCCAGCCTGCGCGCGGCGTCGGCCATCGAGCCGCAGTCCACGACGGCAATGAAGCTCTGGAGAAAGCGCGAATCCATGCGACGCATTTTGCGTCATCTGAACCATGGGACACCATCTTTGTTGCGGATCTCCTGAGGCGCAAAGTTCGCTCGTTCCCGCATCCAAACCATGTCAGGAGAGCTCATGCCCCTCATCGAATCCATTGAAGTCTGCGTTGCCCGCGTACCGCTGGACAAGGTCACCTATCTGTCGAACCGCACCGTGGTCGACCGCCACTACGGACTGGTCAAGGTCCGCAGCAGCGACGGCGTCGAAGGCATCGGCTTTTGCTATGTCGGCAATGCGGCGGGCGAGCTGTTCCGCGTCGCGGTCGAGCAGCTGCTCGGTCCTGTGCTGCTGGGCCGCGATTCCCTGGCCGTCGAAGGGCTGTGGAAGGAGATGTACCAGGAGGCGCTGCTGCAAGGCCGCATGGGCACCGTGATGCGCGCACTGAGCGCACTCGACATTGCGCTGTGGGATCTCAATGCCCGAACCGCCCAGCTGCCTTTGCACAAGTACCTGGGCGCGGTGGAGCTGGACACGGTGCCGGCCTATGCCAGCGGCGGCTACTACGTGGACGGCAAGACCGCCGGCCATGTCGGCGAGGAGATGGCCGGCTATGTCGAGCTGGGCTTTCAGGCCGTGAAGATGAAGACCGGCCGCTGGTCGCCCCAGGGCGAGGAGTCGCGCGTGAAGGCGGCGCGCGAGGCCATCGGCCCTGACGTGGAGCTCATGCTGGACTGCAACAACGGCTGGGTGGACACCGTGCAGGCCATGCAGTACCTGCGCCGCATGGAGGCATACGACCCCTATTTCATCGAGGAGCCGTTCAGCCCCGACGATGTCGAAAGCCACGCCCGCCTGGCAAAGCTCACCCGCATTCCCGTGGCCACCGCGGAAATCGGCTATGGCCGCTGGTACCACAAGCATCTGCTCGACATGGGCGCCGCATCCATCCTGCAGACCGACGCCGCAGTCTGCGGGGGCATCACCGAGTGGAAGCGCATTGCCGCCATGGCCGCTGGCTATGGACTGCAGATGTGTCCGCACTGGTTCCACGATGTGCACGCGCCGCTGGTGGCCGCGACCCCCAATGCGCGCTATGTCGAGTTCTTCTGGGATGACCAGGTGCTCAACTTCCGCCGCCTGCTGGACCGCCAGCTGGCGCAGGAAAAGGGCCGTGTCGTGCTGCACCAGACGCCGGGGCTCGGCTTCAATTTCGACGAGGCACAGGTGTCCCGGTTCGGCCGCTGGACCTCGGTGGCGTAAGACCGCCGCCAGCCCATCATCCAAGGAGACAAGCCATGCAACGCAGACAGTTCCTGACCTCGGCCGCCGCAGTCACCGCCCTGCATGCCCATCCGGGCTTTGCACAGGCCAGGCCGCCAGCGGGCCCGGTCAAAATCCTCGTCGGCTTCTCGGCAGGCGGCGGCACGGACATCCTGGCGCGGATCATCGCCAACCGGCTCAACCAGCTGTGGGCCATTCCCGTCATCGTCGAGAACCGGCCAGGGGCTGCGGGGCTGATTGCCGCTGCCGAGGCCGCCAGGGCCGCGCCCGATGGGCAGACGCTCATGATGGGCCACATCAACGCCCTGGGCATTGCCCCTGCGCTCAACCCCAGGCTCGGCTTCTCGCCGGAGCGGGACTTCTCCGCCATCGCCCTGGTGGGCCAGACCCCGCAGGTCCTGGTTGCCAGCCCCAAGGCTTCCGCCACCATGCAGGGCCTGCTGGCCGCATTGAAGCAAAAGCCGGGGGAGGTCAGCTTCGGCTCCTCGGGCACGGGGTCGGCCCAGCACCTTGCGCTGGCGCTGTTCGAGCAGACTGCGGCGGTGTCCGCGCTCCATATCCCGTACAAGGGCGCGTCGAACGTGATGACGGATCTGCTGGGCGGCCAGATCGACTACGCGTTCGAGGGGATGACCACGGCGGCGCCCTTCATCAAGGGCGGAAAAGTCCATGCCGTGGCTCAGACGGGCGTGAAGCGCGCCAAGGCCTTCGCGGAGATTCCCACCGTGGCGGAGCAGGGCTATTCCGGGTTCAACGCGAGCATCTGGTTCGGCCTGGTGGGCCCCGCAAGAATGCCCGCCGATCTGGTGGCCCGCATCAATGCGGACGTCAACCGCATACTGGCCATGCCCGATGTGGTGGCCAAGCTCGAAGAGTTCGGCGCAGAGGATGGAGGGGGGACGCCGCAGCGCTTTGACGCCTTCATGCGCGATGAACGGGCGAAGTGGGCCCGGCTGATCCAGGCGCGCGGAATCAGGGTGGAGGACTGAGGCGGGGGCCGAGGTGGCCCGGCGCGGTCCTCAAATCGCCTCCAGAAAAGACCTCACCAGCAGGCTGTCGCTGCGCTCGCGCATGCAATAGACATAGGTGGTGGTGCTGGCCGGGTCGCCCGCGATGCGCAGCGGGCGAAAGCGCGGGTCGGGGATGAATTCGGCTTCGGACACGGCGCCCAGTCCCAGGCCGCGCGCCACGGCTTCGCGTATGGCTTCGCGGCTGCCGATTTCCAGTTCGGTGCGCGGCTGCACCCCGGCGGCCTGCAGCACCGATTCCAGCGCGGTGCGCGTGGTCGAGCCGTGCTCGCGCAGCAGCAAAGGCTGGCCCTGCAGTTCGGACAGCGCGATTTCGCTGCGCCGCGCGAAGGGATGGGCGACATGGGCGAACAGCACGATGGCGTGGCGCGCGTACTCGCGTGCCAGCAGCTCCGGGCGGTCGTAGAGGCCGGCGAGCACGGCCACGTCGGTGTCGTAGCGTTCCAGGTCGGCCAGCACCTGCTGCGAGTTGCCCATGCGGATGGACAGCTGCATGCCCGGGTGCCGTGCGCGGTAGGCGGCCACCATCTCGATCACATGGAAGGGCCCCACGGCGCCGATCTTGAGCTCGCCCTGGTGCAGTTGCCCCGAGTCGCGCAGGAAGAACTCGGCCTCGGCCTCCAGCGCCATGATTTTCTGCGCCATGGGCAGCAGTCTGGCGCCTGCGCCCGTGAGCGTCATGCGGTAGCCGCGGCGGTGGAACAGCTCGATCTGGCTTTGGCGCTCCAGCGTGGCGATCTGCGTGGAGATGGTGGGCTGGCTCACGCCCAGTGCGCGGGCGGCGGCGCTGAGGCTGCCGTGGTGGGCGACGGCGATGAAGGCGCGGTAGCGGGCGTTGCTCACGAAAGTCGGTATCTCAAGGTTTTGTCTATGGATGCTGTCAAAACCGATTCTGAAACTTTCACATGGCAGAAATATGTCGCTCCTAGCATTCAGCCATCCCCACCCGCCTGGCGATTTGACCGGCGATTCACGGATCCACCGATCTGCCGATGTGCCTGACCTGATGCAAAGGAACGCTCCCATGAAGATGAACCGCAAGACCTGGCTGCGCCATGCCGCAGCCGTGCTGGCCCTGGCCGCCACCGCCACCACCGCTACCACTGCCGCCTTTGCCCAGAGCGCCGAGCTGCGCGTGGGCCTGATCCCCTCGGAGGACGCGCAGGCCATGATCCGCGCCAGCCAGCAGGTCATGGACCAGCTGGCCACCCGCACCGGCATGAAGGTGCGGCCCTTCGTGGCCAATGACTACAACGGCGTGATCGAGGCGCTGCGCTCCAACAAGATCGACATCGCCTTCCTCGGCCCGTTCTCGTACGTGCTGGCCAGCCAGGTGGCGGGTGCCGAGGCCTTTGCGGTGGCCGTGACCAAGAAGACGGGCAAGAGCGCGTACCACAGCATGGTGATCTCCCGCAAGGACAAGGGTCCGGCCAGCGTGGCCGATCTCAAGGGCCGCAGCTTTGCCTTTGTGGACCCGACCTCGGCGTCGGGCCACCTGTTTCCCAAGGCCGGGTTGATGGCCGAGGGATTCGATGCGGACAAGGGCTTTTCGCGCGTGATCTTCTCGGGCTCGCACGACGCCAGCATCATGGCCGTGGCCAACGGCAAGGTGGATGCGGCGGCCGTGGCCGACCGCATCTTCGACTCGGCCGTGAGCAAGGGCCTGGTCAAGCGCGAGGACTTCCAGATCGTCTGGCGCTCCCAGCCCATTCCCGAGTCGCCCATGACCTGGCGCAAGAACCTGGACGCCGGCACCAAGCAGAAGGTGGCTGCGGCCCTGGCCGAGGTCAAGGACCTGCCCTGGGGCGACCAGGGCGTGCTCGACGGCTTCGCGGCCACGGATGACAAGGCCTACGACGTGGTACGCCAGACGGCCAAGGCCCTGAAGCTCGACCTCGGGCGCATGAAATGATCCGCATCCGCCAATTGCGCAAGAGCTATGGCAGCAACCATGTGCTGCATGGCATCGACCTGGATGTGCAGCCCGGCGAGTTCGTCGTCATGCTGGGCCTGTCGGGGGCCGGCAAGTCCACGCTGCTGCGCTGCATGAACGGCCTGGCCCGCGCCGACAGCGGCACGCTGGAGGTGGGCGGCATGGACTTGATGCTGGGCGGCGGCAGGCACAGCCGGCGCGAGCTGGCTCGCCACGTGGCCATGGTCTTCCAGCACCACAACCTGGTGCCGCGCCTGTCGGTGCGCAAGAACGTGCTGACCGGGCGCCTGGGCCAGACCGGCACCCTGGCCTCGGTGCTGCAGCTGTTCCGCGAAAGCGATATCCGCCTGGCCGACCAGTGCCTGGAGCGCGTGGGCCTGGCCCACAAGGCGCTGGAGCGCACCGAGGCGCTGTCGGGCGGACAGATGCAGCGCGTGGGCATTGCCCGCGCGCTGGCCCAGCAGCCCCAGGTCATCCTGGCCGACGAGCCCGTGGCCAGCCTGGACCCCAAGACCGCGCGCAGCGTGCTGCAGTACCTGCGCGATGCCACGCGCGAGCTGGGCATTGCCGTGGTCTGCAACCTGCACCAGGTGGACTACGCGCGGGAGTTCGGCGACCGTGTGCTGGGCCTGGCCCAGGGCCGCATGGTCTTTGACGGATCGCCGCAGGCGCTGGACGAGGCCGCGCTGCAGGCCATCTACCATGCGCATCCCACTGCAGTGCAAGGAGCAGGGCAGGGCGCAGAGCCGGACACACCATCGGGCGCGCAGGCCATAGGGCCTGCCGGCCTGCATGCGCAGGCGCCGGTGCCTGCCTCGTGGATGCGGGCCGGCGCGCCCGCAGGAGGACTGTGATGACCAGCGCCAATTCCTGGAGTCCCGAGCCGCGCGACCGCTGGCAATGGACCGCGCCGCGTCCCCACGGCGCCCTGGGCTGGACAGGCTATGCGGCTGCGGCCCTGGCCATCGCCTGGGTGCTGCACTGGAGCGCGGGCGGCGCGCAGATGAGCTGGGGCGAACTGGCGGCAGGCATGCCCCAGATCGCAGACTTCGTGGCGCGCTCCGTGCCGCCGGACTGGAGCATGCTGCCGCGCCTGATGGCGCCCGCGCTGGAGACGGTGCAGATCGCCATCTGGGGCACGCTGCTGTCCGTGGTGCTGGCGCTGCCGCTGTCCTTCATCGCGGCCAGCAACCTGCATGGCTGGCACTGGCTGCGGCGCATCACGCGGCAGTTCCTGAACGTGGTGCGCAGCATCAACGAGCTGATCCTGGCGCTGGTCTTTGTCTCGGCCGTGGGCCTGGGGCCGTTTCCCGGCGTGCTGGCCCTGGCCCTGCATGGCATGGGCATGCTGGGCAAGTTCTTCGCCGAGAGCATCGAAGAGATCGACGACGGCCCGCTGCAGGCCCTGCGCAGCGCAGGCGCCACGCAATTGCAGCTCATCGTCTTCGGTGTGATACCGCAGGCCATCACGGCCTGGATCGCGGTCGTGCTCTACCGCTTCGAGGTCAACCTGCGCTCGGCCACGGTGCTGGGCATGGTGGGCGCGGGCGGGCTGGGTTTCGAGCTGGTCGGCAGCCTCAAGCTGTTCCGCTACCAGGAGACGGCCACTTGCATCGTGGTCATCACCGTGATGGTGATCGCCGCCGATCTCGTCTCCCACTGGCTGCGCCGCCGCATCCAGCAGGGCACCCACCATTGAGGGCTGCGCTTTTCCCGGCGCCCCCGTTTCATTCAAAGGACCGATTTGTGTGGACCTATCACAACCCCGTTGCCATCCATGCCGGCCCCGGCCGCCTGGACCGCCTGCCCGAGCTGCTGGCCGGGCGCGACTGCCTGCTGGTGACGTTTCCCGAGGCCGAATCCCTGGGCCTGGTGCAGCAGCTGCGCCAACGGCTGGGCAGCCAGCTGCGCGGCGTGGTGGACGGCATTGCGCCCAACCCCGATGTGCAGTGGCTGGCCCCGCTGTATGACCGCGTGCACCGCGAATACGCCGAGGTCCCGTGCATCGTGGCCCTGGGCGGCGGCAGCGCCATCGACTCGGCCAAGGCGCTGATGTGCGCCACACCCACGCGGCGTTTCGGCGAGCTGCTGCAGGCCCTGGAGCAGGGGCTGGCCCTGCCGGCCGCAGGCCACAAGGCGCTGATCGCCATTCCCACCACGGCCGGCACGGGCAGCGAGGTCACGCCCTGGGCCACGATCTGGGACCAGGCCGCTGGCCGCAAGCACTCGCTGCACCAGCACTGGACCTGGCCCGAGGCCGCCATCATCGACGCGCAGCTCATGCAAAGCCTGCCGGCCGGCGCCACGCTGGCCTCGGGGCTGGATGCGCTGTCGCATGCGCTGGAGTCCATCTGGAACCGGCACCGCAATCCCGTCTCCACCACCTTGGCCGTGGGCGCCGCGCGCCGCACCCTGGCCACGCTGCCCGCGCTGATGCAGGACCTGGGCAGCCTGCCGCTGCGAAGCCGCATGGCCGAGGCTGCCCTGATGGCCGGCCTGGCCTTCTCCAACACCCGCACGGCGTTGGCGCATTCGCTGTCCTACGACATCACGCTGCGCCATGGCGTGGCCCACGGCATTGCCTGCTCGTTCAGCCTGCCGCTGGTGCTGGAGATGGCCCTGGGCGCCGACGACCAGGCCGACGCGGCCCTGCTGTCCATCTTCGATGCCGCCACGGGTGAGCTGGCCGTGCAGCGCCTGCGCAACTTCCTCGAAGGCCTGGGCGTGGCCACCGATCCCGCCCACTACGGCGTGCCTGGGGATGAATGGCAGCAGCTGCTGCAGTCGGCCGCATCCGGCCCGCGCGGGCGCAATTTCATCCGCACGCTGGAATGAACAGGCGCGTGCGGCCCTCTTCTGTTTGAACCTCTTTCCTAGTCAAAAAGCACCATGAACCACACCACCGTCTCCACCGCCGCCGCCGATCTGTCGCCGCTGCAGGCCGTCATCTTCGACTGGGCCGGCACCCTGGTCGATTTCGGCTCGCTGGCGCCCACGCAGATCTTTGTCGAGGCCTTTGCCAGCTTCGGCATCACCATCACCCTGGCCCAGGCTCGCGGCCCCATGGGCCTGTCCAAGTGGCAGCACATCCATGAACTGCTGCAGGACGAGGGCATCCGCGCGCAATGGCACAAGGCCTTCGGCCAGCCGCCTGGCGACGCCGACGCGGACGCCATCTACGCCCGCTTCATGCCCATGCAGATCGCCAAGGTCGGTGAGTTCTCGGCACCCATCGAAGGGGCGCCCGAGCTGCTGGGCTGGCTGCGCGCGCAGGGCCTGAAGGTGGGCTCGTGCTCGGGCTATCCGCGTGAAGTCCTGAACCAGCTGCTGCCGCAGGCAGCGGCCAACGGCCTGGCTCCCGACCATGTGGTGGCCGGCGATGAAATGGCCGCAGGCGGCCGCCCCGGCCCCTTCATGGCGCTGGCCAACGTACTGGCGCTGGGCATTGGCGACGTGCGCGCCTGCGTGAAGGTGGACGACACCGTGCCCGGCATCGAGGAAGGCCGCAACGCCGGCATGTGGACCGTGGGCCTGACCCTGTCCGGCAACGAAGTCGGCTACTCCCCCGCCGAACTGGCCGCCGCCCCCGCCGAAGAAGTGCGCGAGCGCGTAGCCCGCGCCGAGGCCAAGCTGCGCGCAGCCGGCGCCCACCACGTGATCGCCAGCGTCAAGGGCCTGCCCCAGGTACTGGAGCGGATTGCGCAGGACATGCGCGCTGGCCATAGGCCAGGTTGAGGCAATCTGCCCTGCACCTGTTGGGCTCATCACCCTTTGAAACTGGCGCGGCCCAACTCAGGGGCACCGAGGAAGGGCCGCCCCGCACCGAGGGTGTCGTCCCCCTCCCGCGAAGCGAGAGAGGGGGAAGGCGCGAAGCGCCTCAGGGGGTACTCAACTGCTTTGCATGGTGGCGCAGATGGTCATCAATGAAGCTCTGGATGAAGTAGTAGCCGTGGTCGTAGCCGCCGTGGCGGCGCAGCGTCAGCGGCTGGCCGGCCTGGGCGCAGGCGGCCTCGAAGGCTTCGGGCAGCAGCTGCTTTTCGATCAGGAACTTGTCGGCCAGGCCCTGGTCCACGAGGATGCCGGCCGGGTAGGGCGCCTCGGTCTGGGCGGCCATCAGGCAGCTGGCGTCATGCGCTTCCCAGGCCTTGCGGTCATCGCCCAGATAGCCTGAGAAGGCTTTCTGGCCCCAGGGGCAGTTGACGGGGTTGGCGATGGGTGCGAAGGCCGACAGGCTCTTGAAGCGGCCCGGATGGCGCAGCGCCAGCGTGAGCGCGCCGTGGCCGCCCATGGAGTGGCCGAAGATGCCCAGCCGCTGCGCGTCGATGGGCAGGCGTGCGGCGATCAGCGGCAGCAGCTCGCCCAGCAGATAGCTTTCCATGCGCCAATGCAGTGCCCAGGGCTTGGTGGTGGCGTCCAGGTAGAAGCCCGCGCCCACGCCGAAGTCCCAGGCATCGGCCTCGCCGGGCAGGCCTGCGCCGCGCGGGCTGGTGTCGGGCGCGATCAGCGCAATGCCCAGCTCGGCGGCCAGGCGCTGGGCGCCGGCCTTGGTCATGAAGGTCTCTTCGGTGCAGGTCAGCCCGGCCAGGTAGAGCACGGCAGGCACCTTCTCGCCGGCCACGGCCTTGGGCGGCAGGAAGACCGAGAACTTCATGTTCAGGCCGATCTCGGCGGAGAAATGCTCGTAGAAACGCTGTGCGCCGCCGAAGCAGGCATGGGCGTTCTTGAGTTCCAGGGGCGGCAGTGCGGACATGGTGTTCCTCAAAAAGAAAAATGCTACGGGCACCTTGGCAAGCGGTGCGTGCAGCATTCAAAGATGGGAGTTGATACGCTATACACGGTCAACGGCCCATGAAACTGGCGCTGCCCAGGCGAGAGGCGCCGAGCAAGAGCCGCCTCGC
>NZ_MYFL01000005.1:402191-421802 GCF_002193035.1 Delftia sp. K82
CGCGGCGGGGGCGCCCAGCCGAGGGCGTCGTCCCCCTTCCTCGCGTAGCGAGTAGAGAGGGGGAAGGCGCGCAGCGCCTCAGGGGGAGCTTCAGTAGACGACGACGGAGCGGATGGACTTGCCTTCATGCATCAGGTCAAAAGCCTCGTTGATCTCCGGCAGGCCCATGGTGTGCGTGACGAAGGGGGCCAGCTGGATCTCGCCGCTCATGGCCTGCTCGACCATGCCGGGCAGCTCGCTGCGGCCCTTGACGCCGCCGAAGGCCGTGCCCAGCCACTTGCGGCCCGTCACCAGCTGGAAGGGGCGTGTGGAGATTTCCTGGCCCGCGCCGGCCACGCCGATGATGACCGACTGGCCCCAGCCGCGGTGCGCGCATTCCAGGGCGGCACGCATCACGTTGACGTTGCCGATGCACTCGAAGCTGTGGTCCACGCCCCAGCCCGTCATCTCGACGATGACCTGCTGGATGGGCTTGTCGAAATCCTTGGGATTCACGCAGTCGGTGGCGCCGAAGGTGCGGGCCAGGTCGAACTTGGAGGGGTTGGTGTCCACGGCGATGATGCGGCCGGCCTTGGCCAGCTTGGCGCCCTGGATCACGGCCAGGCCGATGCCGCCCAGGCCGAACACGGCCACGGTGTCGCCTTCCTGGACCTTGGCGGTGTTCTTGACGGCACCCAGGCCCGTGGTCACGCCGCAGCCCAGCAGGCAGACCTGCTCGGGGTTGGCATCGGGGTGGATCTTGGCCAGCGAGACTTCGGCGACCACGGTGTACTCGCTGAAGGTGGAGCAGCCCATGTAGTGGTAGATGGGCTCGCCGTTGTACGAAAAGCGCGTGGTGCCGTCGGGCATCACGCCCTTGCCCTGGGTGGCGCGCACGGAAACGCACAGGTTGGTCTTGCCGCTCTTGCAGAACAGGCATTCGCCGCATTCGGCCGTGTACAGCGGGATCACGTGGTCGCCGGGCTTGACGCTGGTCACGCCTTCGCCGACCTCGACGACGATGCCCGCGCCTTCATGGCCGAGCACGGCGGGGAAGATGCCTTCCGGGTCGTCGCCCGACAGCGTGAACGCGTCGGTGTGGCAGACGCCGGTGTGGGTGATCTTGATCAGGACCTCGCCCTTCTTCGGGGGGGCCACGTCGATCTCGACGATCTGCAGGGGTTCTCCAGCCTTGAAGGCGACGGCGGCTTTGGATTTCATGGGCGTGTCTTTCTGTCGGGGTGGCTCAGGAACGGCAGTGCGCGCGCTCCGCGAAGCCTTGAATGTAGGCCATGGCCGGGCGGTCCGGCCGCATCATGGCCGCAGCCCCAGGTGATATGTCCGAATCTGAGGGGTGTGGCCGGCTTCGGCCGGGCCTGCTGGCCGTGGGTGCTTGCGTCTTTTCGTATAGTCCGCCCCATTCTTTCCACCCTGACCGCCTCCGAGCCCGCCGTTTCCCATGGACCACCGCCACGCCAGCGCCCACCGCATCGATCTTGTCGTCTACCCCGGCTTCAAGGCGCTGGAGGCCATAGGACCCATGTCGGTGTTCGACTATGCCAACGTGCACCTGCGCGCGCGCGGCCAGAGCGACGGCTACGAGGTGCGCGTGGTCTCGCAGCGGCAAGGGGCCGTGCGCTCGGACACGCTGATGTCGCTGGAGGCCACGCATACGCTGGCCGGGCTGGAGGCTGCAGGCATGGGCTGCACCGTGGTCGTCGTGGGCTCGCGCCATATCGAGCAGGTGCTGGGCGGCTCGGGCGAGCTGGTCGCCTGGCTGGGCCGCGTGGCGCCGCGCGTGCAGCGGCTGATTGCGCTGTGCTCGGGCAGCTTCTTCCTGGCCGAGGCGGGCTTGCTGGACGGCCGGCGCGCGGCCACGCACTGGAGCGTGACGGCGCAACTGGCCCAGCGCCATCCGCGCGTGCAGGTCGATGCCGATGCCATCTACCTGCGCGAGGAAATCCGCGATGGCGCAGGCAGCCGCCAGCTGTGGACCTCGGCCGGCGTGACGGCCGGCATCGACCTGGCCCTGGCCGTGGTGGAGGAGGATTTCGGCCACGCGCTGGCGCTGGAGGTGGCGCGCGACCTGGTCATGTACCTCAAGCGTCCCGGCGGGCAGTCGCAGTTCAGCGTGCCGCTGGCGGCCCAGGCCGCGCAGCACGGCGGCGTGCAGGCCGTGCAGCAGTGGGTGATGGCCCATCTGGCCGAGCCCCTGACCCTTGCGCAGATGGCCGAGCAGGCGCACATGAGCGAGCGGCACCTGCGCCGCGTGTTCCAGCAGGAAACGGGGCAAAGCCCCACGGCCTTTGTCGAAAGCGCGCGGCTGGAGGCGGCCAAGCAGCTGCTGGAAAGCCAGGCCCATCTGCCGCTCAAGACCGTGGCCGCGCGCGTGGGCCTGGGCTCGGAGCAGGCGCTGCGCCACCTGTTCGTGCGCCACCTGGGCATTACCCCGGTGGCGTACCGGGATCGCTTTGGTGGGCGCGGCGGCGCGGGCTGAACCGGAAACGCTCAGTTCTTTTTTGCGGTCTCGGCTGCTTCGGCGGCCGCGGCGCGCAGCTTGTCCTTCTTGCTGGGGCGGCGGCCCTTGATGCCGCCGTTGCCGTCCTGCGCCACCGGAGGCGGCGGCACGGGCTCGGTGGGCTCGAAGCCCGGCAACTGCTCCAGTTCAAGGTCCAGCTGGTTGCGCTTGCAGATCAGCGCCCAGTGCGCCTGGTCGGCCGGCGTCACGAAGCTGATGGCCGTGCCGTCCTCGCCCGCGCGGCCCGTGCGGCCGATGCGGTGCACATAGTCGGTGGCCGAGCGCGGCAGGTCGTAGTTGACGACCAGGGGCAGCTGGGTGATGTCGATGCCGCGCGCCGCCAGGTCGGTGGTGATCATCACTTGCCAGCGCTTGGCCTTGAAGTCGGCCAGCGCTTCCTTGCGTGCGCCCTGGCTCAGGTCGCCATGGAAGGCCGTGGCGAAGATGCCGGCCTTGTAGAGCTTTTCAGCCACCAGTTCGGCCGTGTGCCGCGTGGCCACAAAGACCAGGGCACGTTCGAGCGTGACAGGGTCGGTGCCCGCAGCGGTGTCGCCCTGCACCAGCTGGCGCAGCAATTGCGTGCGGCGGGCGCGGTCCACGGCAATGGCGCGCTGGGTGATGCTTTGCGGGCTGGCGGCATCCTGGCCTTCGGCGGCATCGACGCGTGCCTGAACGGGATCGTGCAGCAGGCCCGTGGCCAGCGATTGCACGGCATCGGGATAGGTGGCCGAGAACAGCAGGGTCTGGCGTTGCTTCGGCAGCAGGGCCAGCACGCGCTGCAGCTCGTCCTGGAAGCCCAGGTCCAGCAGGCGGTCGGCCTCGTCCAGCACCAGGTGGCGCACGGCGGACAGGCGCACGGCGTTGTGCTCCACCAGGTCCAGCAGGCGGCCCGGCGTGGCCACCAGGAAGTCGGCACTGCCGCGCAGCATCATCATCTGCGGGTTGATGGACACGCCGCCATAGACCACACCGATGCGCGGTGGCTGCTTGAGCGCGCGGCCCAGGTCGGACAGCGTCTCGCCGACCTGCTGGGCCAGCTCGCGCGTGGGCACCACGATCAGCGTGGTCAGGGTTCGCACAAAGCCGCCCTGGGCACCCTGGGCCTTGCCGCCATCCATCCAGCGCTGCAGCAGCGGCAGCAGGTAGGCGGCCGTCTTGCCCGAGCCCGTGGGCGCACAGGCCCAGAGGTCGCGGCTTGCAAGCACGGGGGCGATGGACTGGGTCTGTATGGGCGTGGGATCGACCAGGCCCAGGTCTTGGAGGCTGGAGACCAGCGCCGGGCTCAGGCCGAGGGAGGCAAAGTTCATGGTGTGCAGGAGTGGCTGGGGCCGGAACCCCGGCGCAAGAAAGGGCCGGCCACGAGGGCCGGGGGGGCATTGTCGGCGAAACCGCGCCGCTGCGTGAAGCAGGGGGCTTGGCCCCGGCGCTCAGGCCAGGCGGCGCAGCCGGCCAGCAGGTCGTTCACCAGGCCGCCAGCCGTTGCAGCCGGGTCGGTGGCGCGTGCCTGAGCGGCTATCTGGCATCGGCCGCACGAAGCGTTGAATAAAGCGTCAGGGCCATTGCCGAAACCGGCGCGCAAGAGAAGACCAGACCGTGACTCAAGGCGGGAGCCGGCCCTGCCTCTTCAGCTCCTTGAGCCGCCTTTCCGTGGCGCGGTCCAAGGCGTCTTGCAGCAGGTTCATCTTGCGTTTGTTGCAAGGAGCGCAGTCGTAGTAGCGTGAGGGCACTCCAAGGGGTTCAAGCTTCCTGTTCGCCTCGAAGATTCTGATTCGCCCTGTTGGCTCGATATCCATGACGATGATCTTTCCGCTCTTGAACGTGACGGACGCACCTCCGGAGCATCCGGATCTATCCATGTTTTCTTCGCTGAAGTAGGCTTTTTCCGAAATTCGGCGTATATGCTGCAATGCATATCGCACATCCTCCTCGGTCAGGATCACATCGTCGCAATCGAGCCATTTTTTATCCTCCCAAGCGGGGTTGCTTGATGAGGGGGCGAAGATATTGATTTTCTGGATGTGCTTTGCAGAATACCGGGCGTCAGCAGCATGAATCGTTGAGGCCATGACCATCGCTGAAGTTATTGCCCAAAAAAATTGGTGGTACTTCATGGTGTGTTCGTAGGAAGGTTCCAGTTTGCACCTTCTGCTTCGGTCAGATTTTTCCAACTTACCTCGGGATGTTTGAAGACTTCACCGGGCGACAATTGCATGGAGTCCTGCAGTGCTTCAACAAGCCATGTCAGTGACCGGTTCTGAGCTTGGGTCGGGGCGGGATAGAGGCCGCGCTCTCCTCGCAATCTCTCGGGGGGCAAATCCGCTTCGTTGGAGGAAGGTTTGAACCCCTTCGGCAACTCCGCTCGGCCGACCATCTCGATACCTATGGCCTCCATATTGCTCGGATAGCGTTCACCAGGAGCCTTCAGCATCTCGATGCGGTGTACCCCCTTTGCCTTCAGTCCTTCATAGTCCCTGGCCTTGCATTTCCCCACAAGCAGGCACCTCGCCTTCAGCGGGCCCACATGGTTGGCACGCTGATAGATGGCCGCAGTCTGGTAGATGGTGCCGTCCTTGTCGATCAGGAAGTGTGCCCCATTGGCCTTCGGGTTCCTGTAGCTGTTGAGCGAAGACTGGGCCGTGTTGGCATCGGTCTGGTGCACGACGATGCCGGTGATGGCGGCGGTCCGCTTTCCTCTCTCGATGGCGGGGCTGCGCGCGTTCCTGACGCGCGCATGGATGAGCATTCCGTCCTTGTTGATTTCGACAAGCATGTGAGTCCCGGGGTTGCGTTGAATGGCAGCGGGCATTGCGCTGCGGCTCCATCCCGTTTGAGGGAGGGTCAACGGTCACCTTAAGGTGGATAGGCTCAATCAATGGGCATGCCACGATAGCGAAAATGGTGTTCCTAGGACTGGCGCGGCCTTCTGAAGCGGTGGGCTCGCAAATGAAAAAAGCCCCATGCAAAGGCATGGGGCTTTTGGGTGCCGGGCCGCTGAGGCCCGGACTTGCGATCAGCGCTGGCCGATCGGCTTGACGTCGCGGGACACGGAGCCCGTGAACAGCTGGCGGGGACGGCCGATCTTGTACTCGGGGTCGGCCATCTGCTCGTTGAGCTGGGCGATCCAGCCCACGGTGCGGGCCAGGGCGAAGATGCCGGTGAACAGGTTCACGGGCACGCCGATGGCGCGCTGCACGATGCCGGAGTAGAAGTCCACGTTCGGGTAGAGCTTGCGCTGCACGAAGTAGTCGTCTTCCAGGGCGATCTTCTCGACTTCCTTGGCCAGGGCGAACAGGGGGTCCTTTTCCAGGCCCAGTTCGGCCAGCACTTCATTGCAGGTTTCCTGCATGAGCTTGGCGCGGGGGTCGTAGTTCTTGTAGACGCGGTGGCCGAAGCCCATCAGCTTGACGCCGCTGTTCTTGTCCTTGACCTGTTCCATGAACTCGCCGACCTTGGCAACGCCGCCGTTGGCCTGCAGGTATTCCAGCATGTTCAGGCAGGCTTCGTTGGCGCCGCCGTGGGCAGGGCCCCACAGGCAGGCCACGCCGGCCGAGATGGCTGCGAAGGGGTTGGTGCCCGACGAGCCGCACAGGCGCACGGTGGAGGTGGAGGCGTTTTGCTCGTGGTCTGCGTGCAGGATGAAGATGCGGTCCAGCGCGCGCTCGACCACGGGGTTCACCTTGAACTCCTCGCAGGGGTTGCCGAACATCATGCGCATGAAGTTGCCGGCGTAGCTCAGGTCGTTCTTGGGGTACATGTACGGAGCACCGATGCCGTACTTGTAGGCCATGGAGACCAGCGTAGGCATCTTGGCGATCAGGCGGATCGCGGCGATGTCGCGGTGCTCGGCGTTGTTGATGTCCATGTTGTCGTGGTAGAAGGCCGACATGCCGCCGACCAGACCCGTCAGGACGGCCATGGGGTGGGCGTCACGGCGGAAACCACGCAGGAAGAACTGCATCTGCTCGTTGACCATGGTGTGCTTGGTCACGCGCTCGACGAAGTCGGCCTTCTCGGACTCGTTGGGCAGCTCGCCGTACAGCAGCAGGTAACAGGTCTCGAGGTAGTCGCAGTTCTTTGCCAGCTGCTCGATGGGGTAGCCGCGGTACAGCAGCTCGCCCTTGTCGCCATCGATGTAGGTGATGGCGGACTGGCACGAGGCGGTAGAGAGGAAGCCCGGGTCATAGGTGAACATGCCGGTCTGCGCGTACAGCTTGCGGATGTCCACCACGTCGGGACCGACGTTGCCCTGGTAGACGGGCAGCTCGACGCTGGGGGCGCCGTTGCTGAAAGACAGCGTTGCTTTGTTGTCTGCGAGTTTCATTTCCAAACTTCCTTCTCTAGATTGCCTAGCCTACTAGCGGGAGAGAACCGGGCTTGCGCTTGCGCACCAGTTCCAGAACTTCCCTGATTTCTTGGGTATCGAGTTCACCTTCAGGCTCCTTGCGGCGCAAGAAGAGGTCCATCAGGTCGTTGTCTGCCAGGTCCATCAAGGCAGACAGACCGCTCGCGTGTCTCCGCGTGAGCTGGTCTCCGTAGGTGGCGAAGAACTGCGCGATGAACAGGTCGTTCTCGACCAGGCCACGCCGGCAGCGCCAGCGCAGCAGGTCTCGCTCGCGTTCGTCGAGCAGAGTATTCGTCATGGTCATCAGATGGCCCGGCGGACCATCAGTTCCTTGATCTTGCCAATGGCCTGCGTGGGGTTCAGGTGCTTGGGGCACACGTCCACGCAGTTCATGATGGTGTGGCAACGGAAGAGGCGGTACGGATCTTCCAGGTTGTCAAGGCGGTCACCCGTGGCCTCGTCGCGGCTGTCCGCGATGAAGCGGTAGGCCTGCAGCAGGCCGGCCGGGCCCACGAACTTGTCGGGGTTCCACCAGAAGCTGGGGCAGCTGGTGGAGCAGCTGGCGCACAGAATGCACTCGTACAGGCCGTTGAGCTCTTCGCGCTCTTCAGGCGACTGCAGGCGTTCCTTGGTGGGAGACGCGAAGCTGTCGTTCTGCAGGTAGGGCTTGATCGAGTGGTACTGCTTGAAGAACTGCGTCATGTCCACGATCAGGTCGCGGATCACGGGCAGGCCGGGCAGGGGCTTGAGAACGATGTCGCCCTGCAGGGTCTTCATGTTCGTCAGGCAGGCCAGGCCGTTCTTGCCATTGATGTTCATCGCGTCCGAGCCGCACACGCCTTCGCGGCAGGAGCGGCGGAACGAGATGGAGGGGTCCATCTCCTTGAGCTTGACCAGGGCGTCCAGCAGCATGCGCTCGTGGCCGTCCAGCTCGACCTCGACGGTCTGCATGTAGGGCTTGGCATCCTTGTCCGGGTCGTAGCGGTAGATCTTGAAAGTGCGCTTCATTTGTCTGTTCTCTCGTGGGCTGCTGGATTAGAACGTGCGGACCTTGGGCGGCACGCTGTCCACCGTGAGGGGCTTCAGGTTCACGGGCTTGTAGTCCAGGCTGTTGGTGGCGCTGTACCACAGGGTGTGCTTGAGCCATTCCTTGTCATTGCGGCCCAGCGGGAACTCGGCGTGGTCGGCAGGATGCTCGTAGTCGTACACGGTGTGGGCGCCGCGGCATTCGTGGCGGGCAGCGGCCGAGATCATGGTGGCCTGGGCCACTTCGATCAGGTTGTCCACTTCCAGCGCTTCCATGCGGGCGGTGTTCCAGACCTTGGACTTGTCCTTGAGGGTCACGGAGCCCACGCGTTCGCGGATGGCGTTGATCTTGACTTCGCCTTCGTCCATGCTCTTTTGCGTGCGGAACACGCCGGCATGCTGCTGCATGGTGGCGCGGATGTCGCCAGCCAGGTCCTGGGCGTAGGTGCCTTCCTTGGAGTCGTCGAGCTGGTTCAGGCGCGTGAGCGTGCGCTCGGAGCCATCGGCCGGCACGGCCTTGTGGTCGCCGAAGCCGTTGACGAACTGCACGATGTGCTTGCCGGCCGACTTGCCGAAGACCAGCAGGTCCAGCAGCGAGTTCGTGCCCAGGCGGTTGGCGCCGTGCACCGACACGCACGAGCATTCGCCCACGGCATAGAGGCCATTGACCACGTTGTTCTGCTGGCCGTCCCACACCACGACCTGGCCGTTGATGTTGGTGGGAATGCCGCCCATCTGGTAGTGGATGGTGGGCACCACGGGAATCGGTTCCTTGGTGATGTCCACGTTGGCGAAGTTGTGGCCGATCTCTTCCACCGAAGGCAGGCGCTTGCGGATGGTGTCTGCACCCAGGTGGTCCAGCTTCATCAGGATGTAGTCCTTGTTGGGACCACAGCCACGGCCTTCCTTGATTTCCTGGTCCATGGAGCGGGACACGAAGTCGCGCGGTGCCAGATCCTTCAGCGTGGGAGCGTAGCGCTCCATGAAGCGTTCGCCTTCGCTGTTGAGCAGGATGGCGCCTTCGCCACGGCAGCCTTCGGTCAGCAGCACACCCGCGCCGGCCACGCCGGTGGGGTGGAACTGCCAGAACTCCATGTCCTGCAGCGGGATGCCTGCGCGTGCAGCCATGCCCAGGCCGTCGCCGGTGTTGATGAAGGCATTGGTCGATGCCTGGAAGATGCGGCCAGCGCCACCCGTGGCCAGCAGCACGGCCTTGGCGTGCAGCTCATACAGGTCGCCGGTTTCCAGTTCGATGGCGGTCACGCCGACCACGTCGCCCTGGGTGTTGCGGATCAGGTCCAGCGCCATCCACTCCACGAAGAAGTTGGTCTTGGACTTGACGTTCTGCTGGTACAGCGTGTGCAGCATGGCGTGGCCGGTACGGTCGGCCGCGGCGCAGGCGCGCTGCACGGGCTTTTCACCGTAGTTGGCCGTGTGGCCGCCGAAGGGACGCTGGTAGATGGTGCCGTCGGGGTTGCGGTCGAACGGCATGCCGAAGTGTTCCAGCTCGATCACGACGTTGGGCGCTTCGCGGCACATGAACTCGATCGCATCCTGGTCGCCGAGCCAGTCGGAGCCCTTGATGGTGTCGTAGAAGTGGTAGTGCCAGTTGTCTTCGCTCATGTTGCCCAGCGAAGCGGACACGCCGCCCTGCGCAGCCACGGTGTGCGAGCGCGTGGGGAAGACCTTGGACAGCGAGGCCACGGACAGGCCGGCGCGCGACAGTTCCAGCGCGGCACGCAGGCCGGAGCCGCCAGCGCCGACGATGACGACGTCAAACTTGCGCTTGGTGATGTTTGCTTTGGAGTAGCTCATTCTTAACCTTCAATCGTGGAGACCGCGTCTCTATCAGATACGCCACAGGATCTGGATGCCCCAGCCGGCGCAGCCGACGAGCCAGACCAGGGTGAAAACGTTCAGCACCAGGCGCAGGCCCACGGGCTTGACGTAGTCCATCCAGATGTCGCGCACGCCGACCCAGACGTGCCAGGCCAGCGAGACGATCACGGCGAAGGTCAGGAACTTCATCCACTGCGGGGCAAAGATGCCGGCCCACAGGTCATAGCCGACGGAGCCGGTGCTGAAGATCAGCTTGGCCAGCAGCACGATGGTGAACAGTGCCATCAGCACGCCGGTGACGCGCTGCACCATCCAGTCGCGGATGCCGTAGTGCGCACCGACCACGGTGCGCTTGGAGCCGTAATTCACGGACATGGTTCTTTTTCCTTATCGTGAGGGAGAGATCGTGAATCAGTACAGGCCGAACAGCTTGGCACCCAGGATCAGGGTCAGGCCAACGCTCAGGACCAGCACCACCAGGGCCGAGGACTTGCCGAACTGCTTGTTGACGGCGTGGTGGTTCACATCCATGAACAGGTGGCGGACGCCGGCGCAAAAGTGGTGCAGGTAGGCCCAGATCAATGCCAGGCACACGAGCTTGAGGAACCATCCGAAGGGACCCGCGAAAACCGAGGTGAAGCCGTCGAAGGAGATCTCCGAAGTCAGCGACATGTCCATCATCCACAGGATGAAAGGCAGCAGGATGAACATCAGCAGGCCGCTGATGCGGTGCAGGATGGACACGATGCCGGCCGGCGGCAACCGGTAGGTGGGGAGGTCCTTGAAGAAGTTGATGTTGCGGAACTCTGGCCGCTTTTTGGCTTGCTCAGTCATGGCAGGGTACTTTCGTGGATGTAACTGCTTCGTAATCGCTCAGGGGCGGCGATGCAAAATTCTATTGCAATGCAATAAAAACAGCTTTGCTGGGAATTGCGTATTTTCGCCCGCTTCTCTGGGGAGCGGATCGTTCAGCTCAGCGCGTTGCGGTAGTGATGGGTGTCGGTGCGGTACAGGCCACGGCGTAACTCCATGGGAACATCGTTGTATGTGTAAGCGGTGCGCTCCACGCTCAGCAGGGGCGTGGTGCTGGGGACATCCAGCAGCAGGGCCTGTTCGGCCTCGGGCAGGACGGCGCGGATCTTTTCGTCGGCGCGCACCATGCGCACGCCGTAGTCCAGCTCGAACATGGCATACGTGGGGCCCTGGTAGGCGGACATCTGCTCGGCGGTCAGGCCCTTGAAGGCGTGGCCCGGCAGCCAGATGTCTTCCAAAATGGTCGGGATTGCGGAGAACGACAGCACGCGGCGCACATGCATCACGGCGTCGCCGCTGCGCAGCGCCAGGCCGCGCGCCACGTCGGCGGAGGCGCGCAGGCGCCGGCAGTCGATGATGCGGCGCTCGGCACGGCCCTCGCCCTGCTGGTCGCCGCCGTCGGGCTGCAGCTTGAGGAAGCGGTACTGCACATGCTGGGCCGCGTGGGTGGCCACGAAGGTGCCCTTGCCCTGGCGGCGCATCACCAGGTTCTCCGCGGCCAGCTCGTCGATGGCCTTGCGCACCGTGCCCTGGCTCACGCGAAAGCGCGCGGCCAGCTCCATCTCGCTGGGAATCAGTTCGCCGGGCCGCCATTCGCCTGCTTCAAGGCTTTGCAGTATCAGTCCCTTGATCTGCTGATACAAAGGGCTGAAGGCCGGGGTCGATGCGCCCGCGCCGATGGTGGGAGCGGCGTTGTCTGAGGCGAGGGGAGGCAGGACTGGCATGGAAAAGTTCGGGGTGGGGAGGCTCCCGGCGACGCAGATGAAAGACTTGGAAACAGACGTCGATCATATCTTATATAAGACATAAGACAAATTGACCGGGCTTCGAAATCGGGAGTACACTTTCGCGTTGTTTGCGGAGCACGGGCTGCTGGTTTCTGACGCTGGTGCGACCTGGCGCCGATAACACCTGATTTTTTCCCCATCCCTGGAGTTTCATCATGAGCAAGAAGCCCGTTCGTGTCGCCGTCACCGGTGCCGCCGGTCAAATTGGTTACGCCCTGCTGTTCCGCATCGCCTCCGGCGAAATGCTGGGTAAGGACCAGCCCGTCATTCTGCAACTGCTGGAGATTCCCGACGAGAAGGCCCAGAACGCGCTCAAGGGCGTGATCATGGAACTCGAAGACTGCGCCTTCCCCCTGCTGGCCGGCATCGAAGCCCACTCCGACCCCCTGCAAGCCTTCAAGGACACCGACTACGCCCTGCTGGTCGGCGCGCGTCCCCGCGGCCCCGGCATGGAACGTGCCGACCTGCTGGCTGCCAACGCACAGATCTTCACCGCCCAGGGCAAGGCGCTGAACGCCGCTGCCTCGCGCAACGTGAAGGTGCTGGTCGTCGGCAACCCCGCCAACACCAACGCCTACATCGCCATGAAGTCGGCTTCGGACCTGCCGGCCAAGAACTTCACCGCCATGCTGCGCCTGGACCACAACCGCGCTGCCTCGCAACTGGCTGCCAAGGCCGGCTTCAAGGTGGGCGACATCCGCAAGCTGACCGTCTGGGGCAACCACTCGCCCACGATGTACGCCGACTACCGCTTCGCCACCGTCAACGGTGAAAGCGTCAAGGCCAAGATCAACGACCAGGCCTGGAACAAGGACGTGTTCCTGCCCACCGTCGGCAAGCGTGGCGCCGCCATCATTGCCGCCCGCGGCCTGTCCTCGGCTGCCTCGGCTGCCAACGCTGCCATCGACCACATGCGCGACTGGGCCCTGGGCTCGGGCGGCGAATGGGTCACCATGGGCGTGCCCTCCAACGGCGAATACGGCATCCCCGCTGGCATCGTCTTCGGCTTCCCGGTCACCACCGAGAACGGCGAGTACAAGATCGTCGAAGGCCTGGAAATCGACGCCTTCTCGCAAGAGTGCATCGACAAGACCCTGGCCGAGCTGCAAGGCGAACAGGACGGCGTCAAGCACCTGCTGTAAGCCGCCGGCAAGCCATGCTCGACTGGAATCCCGCGCTTTACCTGCGTTTCGCCAATGAGCGTACGCGCCCCGCAGCCGAGCTGCTGGCGCGTGTGCCCTTGGCCCAGGCCCGCCATGTGGTGGACCTGGGATGCGGGCCGGGCAATTCCACCGAGCTGCTTGCACAGCGCTATGCCGGTGCCACGATCACCGGCATAGACAACTCCCAGGCGATGCTGGCCACCGCGCGCCAGCATCTGCCTGAGGCCCGCTTCGCGCTGGCCGACATTGCTTCCTGGACGCCCGCCCCCGGCGAGAGCGCTCCCGACCTGATTTATGCCAATGCCTCCCTCCAGTGGGTGGGGGAGCATGAAACGCTGATACCCCGCCTGTTCGCCCAACTGGCGCCAGGGGGCGTGCTGGCGATACAGATGCCCGACAACCGGCAGGAGGCCACGCACCGCGTGATGCGCGAGATCGCCAGCCTGCCCAAATTTGCCGCCTACATCGGCGATGCCGCCAAGGTGCGGGCCGACATCCTGCCCATTCGCAGCTACTACGACCTGCTGGCCGGCCCGCAGGAGCAGGCCGGCGTCGAGGCCGGCGCCGTCGATGTCTGGCACACCGTCTACCAGCATCCGATGGACTCGGCCGGCGCCATCGTCCAGTGGCTGCGCGGCACCGGCCTCAAGCCCTTCGTCGAGGGCCTGCCCGAAGCCCTGCAGGCCGACTTCCTCACCGAATACGAAAACCGCGTGGACGCCGCCTACGGCGTGCGCGCCGACGGCCGGCGCCTGCTGGCCTTCCCCCGCCTGTTCATCGTCGCCCAGCGCAAGCCATGACCGCCGCCACGTCCACACCCTCTCGCGCACACCCGGCCCAGGTGCTGCTCGATGCGCAGGGCGGTGCCCTGCACCTGCCCGTCTGCGACCACTACAGCGGCGTGGAAGTGCGCATGCGCAAGAGCCTGCAGCTGCAGGCCGAGATGATGGCCGAGTTCGGTACCTGCGTGTTCGACGTCACGCTGGACTGCGAGGACGGCGCCCCCGTGGGCCAGGAGGCGGCCCATGCGCGCCTGGTGGCCTCGCTGGCGCGCGATGCCGCGCCCGGTGCCCGCGTGGCTGCGCGCGTGCATGCCGTGGACCACGCCAGCTTCGCGCAGGACCTGGACATCATCGTCGGCGAGGCCGGCGACCGCCTGTGCCACCTCATGCTGCCCAAGGTGGAAAGCGTGGATGACGTGCTGCTGGCCGAGCGGCATCTGGGCCGACTGGGCTGCCGCGAACTGCCGCTGCATGTGCTCATCGAGTCGCCCGCCGCCGTGCACCGTGCCTTCGACATTGCCGCGCATCCTCGCGTGCAGAGCATTTCCTTCGGCCTGATGGACTTCGTCTCGGCCCATGGCGGCGCGATTCCTGCCTCGGCCATGGGCTCGGCCGGCCAGTTCGACCATCCGCTGGTCGTGCGTGCCAAGCTGGAGATCGCAGCTGCCTGCCACGCGCACGGCAAGGTGCCATCGCACTGCGTGGTCACCGAATTCAGGAATCCACAGGCGCTGCAGGCCGCTGCCACACAGGCGTCACGGCGGCTCGGCTATACCCGCATGTGGAGCATCCACCCGGACCAGATCCGCCCCATCCTCGCCGCCTTCGCGCCCCAGGCCGACGAAGTGGCGCAGGCCGCACAAATACTTACCGCCGCCGAGGCCGCCGATTGGGCGCCCGTCAGCGTGGATGGTGTATTACATGACCGGGCGAGCTACCGCTATTTCTGGCAGTTGCTCACACGTGCCCACCAGACCGGCCAGGCGCTGCCCCCACAGGTGCAGCCCTGGTTTGCATCAGAATCACTTGCTTAGCCCACACCGGGAATTTGCAGGAGCCCAACGTATGAAGACAGCTATCGCCTCCATCCTGATCGCAGCCCCCTTGCTGGCCATGGGCCTGGGTGCCAGCGCCGCCGAGCCCGCCACCGCAAAGAAGGCACCGGCCAAGGCTGCTGCCAAGCCTGCGGCCAAGAAGGCCCCCGCCAAGAAGGCCACCACGGCCAAGGCCGCTGCCGGCGCTGCCGCCGTCGGCGGTGCGGCCGCCGTCGCAACTGCTGCCCAACAGCCGCTGTCCGCCGAAGACCTGGCCATTTCCGAGCGCGTGCACACCGGCCGCATCCCCTGCGAGCTGGGCGCCTTCGTCAATGTGACGGCCGACCAGGCCAACCCGGGTTACTTCAACATCGACGGCAAGGGCTTCAAGTACCACATGTCGCCCGTCAAGACCTCGACCGGCACCGTGCGCCTGGAAGACAAGCATGCCGGCGCCGTCTGGCTGCAGATCGCCAACAAATCGATGCTCATGAACCAGAAGGTCGGCCAGCGCCTGGCCGACGAATGCATGAGCCCCGATCAGCTTCAGGTGGCCGAGGCCATCAAGAAGAACCCGCCTCCCAGCCTGCTGGAAGCACCCAAGCCCGCCGGCCAGTAATCCAGGCCCGGACCTGAGCGTCCCGCAAGCAGCCCCACTTTAGAAAACCATGGAGAGAGAATCATGTTGAAAGCCTACCGTGACCACGTGGCCGAACGCGCCGCGCTCGGTATCCCCCCGCTGCCGCTGGAAGCCAAGCAGGTTGCCGAACTGATCGAGCTGATCAAGAACCCGCCCGCTGGCGAGGACGCCTTCCTGCTCGACCTGCTCACGCACCGCGTTCCTCCGGGCGTGGACGATGCCGCCAAGGTCAAGGCCAGCTTCCTGGCAGCCGTGGCCCACGGTGACATCCAGGTGGCTCTCATCTCCAAGGCCAAGGCCACCGAGCTGCTGGGCACCATGGTGGGCGGCTACAACGTGCATCCCCTGATCGAGCTGCTGGACGACGCCGAAGTCGCCGGCGTGGCCGCCGATGCGCTGAAGAAGACGCTGCTGATGTTCGACTTCTTCAACGACGTGGCCACCAAGGCCAAGGCCGGCAACGCCAAGGCCCAGGAAGTCATGAAGAGCTGGGCTGACGCCGAGTGGTTCACCTCGCGCCCCGAAGTGGACAAGAAGATCACCGTCACCGTCTTCAAGGTGCCCGGCGAGACCAACACCGACGACCTGTCGCCCGCGCCCGATGCCTGGAGCCGTCCGGACATCCCGCTGCACTACCTGGCCATGCTCAAGAACACCCGTCCCGACGCGGCCTTCAAGCCCGAGGAAGACGGCAAGCGCGGCCCGATGCAGTTCATCGACGACCTCAAGAAGAAGGGCCACCTGGTCGCCTACGTGGGCGACGTGGTCGGCACCGGCTCCTCGCGCAAGTCGGCCACCAACTCCATCGTCTGGGCCACGGGCCAGGACATCCCCTTCGTGCCCAACAAGCGCTTCGGCGGCGTGACCCTGGGCGGCAAGATTGCTCCCATCTTCTTCAACACGCAGGAAGATTCGGGCTCGCTGCCCATCGAAGTCGATGTCACCAAGCTCGAAATGGGCGACGTCATCGACGTGCTGCCCTATGACGGCAAGCTGGTCAAGAACGGCGAAACCGTCGCCGAGTTCCAGCTCAAGAGCGACGTGCTGTTCGACGAAGTGCGCGCCGGCGGCCGCATCAACCTGATCATCGGCCGCTCGCTGACCGCCAAGGCCCGCGAATTCCTGGGCCTGTCTGCCTCCACCGTGTTCCGCCTGCCCCAGGCGCCCGCTGCTTCGAACGCCGGCTTCACGCTGGCCCAGAAGATGGTCGGCCGCGCCGTCGGCCTGCCGGAAGGCCAGGGCGTGCGCCCCGGTACCTACTGCGAGCCGCGCATGACCACCGTGGGTTCGCAGGACACCACCGGCCCCATGACCCGCGACGAGCTCAAGGACCTGGCCTGCCTGGGCTTCTCGGCCGACATGGTCATGCAGTCCTTCTGCCACACGGCTGCCTACCCCAAGCCCGTGGACGTCAAGACGCACCGCGAGCTGCCTGCCTTCATCAGCAACCGCGGCGGCGTGGCCCTGCGTCCCGGTGACGGCGTGATCCACTCCTGGCTCAACCGCCTGCTGCTGCCCGACACCGTGGGCACGGGCGGTGACTCGCACACGCGCTTCCCCATCGGCATCTCCTTCCCCGCAGGTTCCGGCCTGGTGGCCTTCGGCGCCGCCACGGGCGTGATGCCCCTGGACATGCCCGAGTCCGTGCTCGTGCGCTTCAAGGGCGAAATGCAGCCCGGCGTCACCCTGCGTGACCTCGTGCACGCCATTCCCCTGTACGCCATCAAGGCAGGCGCGCTGACCGTGGCCAAGGCCGGCAAGAAGAACATCTTCTCGGGCCGCATCCTGGAAATCGAAGGTCTGCCCGACCTGAAGGTGGAACAGGCCTTCGAGCTGTCCGACGCCTCGGCCGAGCGCTCGGCTGCCGGCTGCACGATCAAGCTCAACCCCGAGCCGATCAAGGAGTACCTGACCTCGAACATCGTTCTGATGAAGAACATGATCGCCGACGGCTACGCCGACGCCAAGACGCTGCAGCGCCGCATCGAGAAGGTCGAGGCCTGGCTGGCCAAGCCCGACCTGCTCGAAGCCGACAAGGACGCCGAATACGCTGCCGTGTTCGAGATCGACCTGGCCGACATCAAGGAACCCATCGTCTGCTGCCCCAACGATCCCGATGACGCCAAGTTCCTGTCCGAAGTGGCCGGCACCAAGATCGATGAAGCCTTCATCGGTTCGTGCATGACCAACATCGGCCACTTCCGCGCAGCAGCCAAGCTGCTGGGCGGCCAGCGCGACATCCCCGTCAAGCTGTGGGTGGCTCCGCCCACCAAGATGGACCAGAACGAGCTGATCAAGGAAGGCCACTACGCTGCCTTCGGCACGGCCGGTGCCCGCACCGAAATGCCGGGCTGCTCGCTGTGCATGGGCAACCAGGCCCAGGTCCGCGAAGGCGCGACGGTGATCTCCACCTCGACCCGCAACTTCCCCAACCGCCTGGGCAAGAACACCAACGTGTTCCTGGGCTCGGCCGAGCTGGCCGCCATCGCATCGCGCCTGGGCAAACTGCCCACCAAGGAGGAATACCTCAAGGAAATGGGCGTGATCGATGCCGACAAGTCCAGCGTCTACCGCTACATGAACTTCGACCAGATCGAAGAGTACGCGGACGTGGCCAGGGGCGTGAGCGCCTGAGTCCGGCCTGATCCGGCTCCATGAGCAAAGCCCGCTTCGGCGGGCTTTGCTGCTTTCTGGCTCTGTACTTTCCGGTTTACGCAGCCTTCCTCAACCGCCCCAGCACCTCCTGCGTCTGCGCATCCGCCGGAAAGAACGACTCCACGGCCAGCTCCTGCAGCGTCACATCCACCGGCGTGCCGAAGATGGTGATGGTGCTGATGAAGTTCAGCCGGCCATGGTCGGTGTCCAGCGCGAAGGGCACGGCGATGTGGCTGGCAGGTGCTGCGCCATGTGAGTCCGCTCCATCTTCCTTGAACGGGTAGGCGGCAATCTCGTCGTGCAGCGCCTGCAACTGCGCATCCGACGTGGCGGCAATTTGCTGCTGCAGGCGGTGCAGCAGATGCGCGCGCCAATGGGCTGCGTTGGCCAGGCGCGGGCCCAGGCCTTCGGGGTGCAGGCTCAGGCGCAGCACATTGACAGGCGGCTCCAGCAGCCAGGGCGCCACGCCGGCCAGCAGCAGCGGCACGATGGCGTTGGCGGCCACCAGGTTCCAGTGCCGGTCCACGGCCAGGGCCGGATTGGGTTCGTGGCCCTTGAGCACCAGGTCCACGGCCTGGCGCGCGGCGGCCAGATCCGGGTGGTCCAGCGGCCGGGCCTGGTACATGGGCGCATAGCCTGCGGCCACCAGCAGCGCGTTGCGCTCGCGCAGCGGCACGCCCAGGCGCTCGACCAGGCGCAGCACCATCTCGCGGCTGGGCTGGGCGCGGCCGGTTTCCACATAGCTCAGGTGGCGCGTGGAGATCTCGGCCTCCAGCGCCAGGCCCTGCTGGCTCAGGCGGCGGTGCTGGCGCCAGTGGCGCAGATGGTCGCCGAAGGGCGAGCGCGCGGACGGTGGATGGGCGGTGGAGGTCATGGTCCGCATCGTAGCGGCGGGGCTGGCGTGGCGGCCATGACCTGCGAGGTTATCGACCCTGTGCAGCCTGCGGCGGACCATGCAGTCCATGGCATGCACGGTGTGTGCCTGTTGCTCTCAAGGAGTTCGCCATGTCGATGTTCGCTTCCCCCCGTTTCCTGCCCCGCGTGATGTGGGTCGATGCTGCTTCCTGCGCCGCCTCGGGCGCCTTGCAACTGCTGGCGGGGCAGCCGCTGTCGGATGTGACGGGGCTACCTCTGGCGCTGTTGCAGTCCACAGGCTGGTTTTTGCTGGGCTATGCGCTGCTGGCTGCGTGGATGGCGGCGCGCTCGCCTGTGCCGCGGCGGTTGATCGGGCTGGTGGTTGTGGGGAATTTGGGGTGGGCTGCGGGCTGTGTTGCGCTGCTGGCGTTTGGTGGGTTGGGGTTGTCTGCCTGGGGGGTGGCGTGGGTGTTGGGGCAGGCGTTGGTGGTTGTGGTGTTGGCTGAGTTGCAGTGGACTGGGTTGCGGCGCACGCGGGATGTTGTCGGCGCTGCGCGGTCCGTGGTTGTCGGGTGAGGGGACTGTTTCTGCCCCTGCCGGGGGGTGTTTTTTCGAGGCCGGGTCTCGGCCCGGCGGCCGACCTACCTTTCTTTGATTCGTCAAAGAAAGGTAGGCCAAAGAAAGACGACCCGGATGCCCGCGACCCCTTCGCTGCGCTGCGGGGCAACCTGCGTCGGGCCGCCTGCGGGGTTCGCCGCAGAACTCACTGCGCGCTGCGCGCTACGTTCAGACAATCACGGCGAGTCAGATGACGAAGCAGTCCTGTCCTTCGGCAGGACTGCAACCCCGCAGGCGGCCCGACGCAGGCGCTGGCATACGGGGAGTGGGTGCGGGCCTTCGCTGCGCTGGGCCCGGTTCAGGGGGCTGCGCTGCTTCTGACGTGGTGGGAGCAGCCCAC
>NZ_MYFL01000005.1:422235-440681 GCF_002193035.1 Delftia sp. K82
ACAGCAGGGCCATGCGGGAGAGTGCCGAGATCTCGGCACAGCCTTGCTGCACCAGGCGGTCCACCTCGGTCACGACCTGGGTGAAATGCTCGGCGCTTGGTGGGGGGCTTGTTGTCATGGCTCGCCTCTCCTTGCAAAGGTGAGGCGGGCCATCGAGATGGATGCGATGTACATGGTTCCGTGCTCCTATTCGAGACTGAACCACCAGTCCGGGTTTTCAAGCACAGCAATGGTGGACGGGATGTTGAAAACACGAGAATAGTCGTGCGGGCAGCCTTGCGGTGAGCCCCATCCCGTCCCAAACCGTTCGGATGCAGGCAAGCGCCCACGATCCAAGCAAATCAGACGTGACAAGGCCTCGCTATCGGGGAGGCCGCTCCGCTATTCTTCAAAGGTGTTTTCAAGCACCGGCCCCTTAACAGGGGGCTGGTGCGGATTGTGGCATAGCGACTGGAGTTGCTCCAGCGGGGCTGGCATGACCTGGCAGGTCATGGACTCGGGGGGCGGTGGCGGCGGAGCATCGGTGGGGCCGGCTTGCGAGGTGCATGCCCGGCAATCCACAAGGAGTGCTGATGCCGATGTTTTCCCATGCCCGTTTCCTGCCCCGCACCCTGTGGGCCGACGCCATCTGCTGCGCCGCGGCCGGTGCGGTGCAGCTGGCCTTTGCGCAGCCGCTGGCCGTTTTCACGGGCTTGCCGCAGGCGCTGCTGCTGGGCACGGGGTGCTTCTTGCTGGCCTGGGCCTGCGTGGCTGGCTGGGGCGCGTGCCGCATGCCGCGCAGCAGGGGGCTGGTGGCCATTGCCGTGTTCGGCAACTTCGGCTGGGCCCTGGCCTGCGGGGTTGTGCTGTACAGCGGCGTGCTGGAGCCTGCGCCCGCAGGCTGGGCATGGGTGCTGGGCCAGGCGGCCATCGGCGTGGCGCTGGGCGATCTGCAGTGCGCGGGGTTGTGGCGCAGCAGGGCTTCGCTGGCCGGTTCGATGACAGCCCTGTGAAAGCCTGCCGCTTTTGCCGCGCGGACAGCGTTGTCCGCGTGTGACTATCGCCAATGGACCACAGCATCCGCGGGCACTTCTGGGCACAATGGAAATCAGAGTCTTGGTGCATGCCCAGCAGCCCGGAAAAGGCGGCGCGCATGTGCCTTCCCAGAGTTTCATCCAGGAGTCTCACGATGCGCCACGAATATGAAAACACCCTCAAATCCTTTGCTGCGGCGGGGGGCAAGAAGGGCAAGTTCTTCTCCCTGCCTGAACTGGCAAGGCAATATCCACAGATCCGGCGATTGCCCGTGTCGCTGCGCATCGTGCTGGAGTCCGTGCTGCGCAACTGCGATGGCAACAAGGTGACGCGCGAGCATGTGGAGCAGCTGGCGAACTGGAAGCCCCAGGCCGAGCGCGTGGACGAGATCCCCTTCGTGGTATCGCGCGTGGTGCTGCAGGATTTCACGGGCGTGCCGCTGCTGGCCGACCTGGCCGCCATGCGCAGCACGGCCGCCAGGCTGGGCAAGAAGCCCAAGTCCATCGAGCCGCTGGTGCCCGTGGACCTGGTGGTGGACCACTCCATCATGGTGGACTACTTCGGCACCAAGAAGGCGCTGGACCTGAACATGAAGCTGGAGTTCCAGCGCAACAAGGAGCGCTACCAGTTCATGAAGTGGGGCATGCAGGCCTTCGACACCTTCGGCGTGGTGCCGCCGGGCTTCGGCATCGTCCACCAGGTGAACCTGGAGTACCTGGCGCGCGGCGTGCACAAGACCAAGGACGGCGTGCACTACCCCGACACCCTGGTGGGCACGGACAGCCACACGACCATGATCAACGGCATCGGCGTGGTGGGCTGGGGCGTGGGCGGCATCGAGGCCGAGGCGGCCATGCTGGGCCAGCCCGTGTACTTCCTCACGCCCGATGTGGTGGGCTTCGAGCTGTCGGGCCAGCTGCGCGAGGGCGTGACGGCCACCGACCTGGTGCTGTCGGTGACCGAGATCCTGCGCCGCGAGAAGGTGGTGGGCAAGTTCGTGGAGTTCTTCGGCGAAGGCACGCGCACCCTGGCGCTGCCCGACCGCGCCACCATCGGCAACATGGCGCCCGAGTACGGCGCCACCATGGGCTTTTTCCCCGTCGATGAAAAAACCATCGACTACTTCAGGGGCACGGGCCGCAGCAAGGCCGAGATCGAGGCCTTCGAGGGCTATTTCCGGGCACAGGAACTGTTCGGCGTGCCGGCCGCCGGCGAGATCGATTACTCGCATGTGGTGCGCCTGGACCTGGGCACGGTGGCGCCCAGCCTGGCCGGACCCAAGCGCCCGCAGGACCGCATCGAGCTGGGCAATGTGTCGTCCAAGTTCGATGAGTTGTTCAGCGCCCCTGCGGCGCACAACGGGTTCAACCAGCCGATCGAACGGCTGGGCCGGCGCTTTCGCGTAGGCGGTGGCGGCGAGGGCGAGGTGGCGCCCGAGACGCCGGCCCATCCGCCCGGCGCGCAGCGCTCGCTGGCCGAGATGGAGGCCAACAAGCCCAGTCTGGAGGCCGCCCACAGCGAGGCACCGGTCGATGCCCCCGCCCCTGCCAAGCGCCTGAGCATCGCCAACGGCGACGTGCTGATTGCCGCCATCACCAGCTGCACCAACACCTCCAACCCCAGCGTGATGCTGGCCGCCGGCCTGCTGGCCAAGAAGGCGGTGAAGGCCGGGCTCACGGTGCAGCCGCACATCAAGACCTCTCTGGCGCCGGGCTCGCGCGTGGTGACCGAGTATTTGACCGAAGCCGGCCTGCTGCCCTACCTGGAAAAGCTGGGCTTTGCGCTGGCCGGCTACGGCTGCACCACCTGCATCGGCAACGCGGGCGACCTCACGCCGGAGCTCAACGAGGCCATCACCAGCAACGACCTGGTCTGCGCGGCCGTGCTGTCGGGCAACCGCAACTTCGAGGCGCGCATCCACCCCAACATCAAGGCCAACTTCCTGGCCAGCCCGCCCCTGGTCGTGGCCTATGCCATTGCCGGCACGGTGCGCCGCGACCTGATGACCGAGCCCGTGGGCCAGGGCAAGAACGGCCGTGACATCTACCTGGGCGACATCTGGCCGACCAGCGAGGAAATCCACGCGCTGATGAAGTACGCCATGAACGGCAAGGCCTTCCGCGAGAACTACGAGAAGGTGCGCTCCGAGCCCGGCAAGCTCTGGGAAAAGATCCACGGCGTGACGGGCGCCACCTATACCTGGCCCGAGAGCACCTACATTGCCGAGCCGCCGTTCTTCGATGATTTCCGGCTCCAGCTGGACGCGCCCGCCGCCGGCGCCGAAGGCTCCAACCCCTACGTGGTGCACGGCGCGCGCGTGATGGCGCTGTTCGGCGACTCCATCACCACCGACCACATCTCGCCGGCCGGCTCCATCAAGGAAAGCTCGCCCGCAGGCCAGTGGCTGCTGGCCCACGGCGTGCAAAAGGCCGACTTCAACAGCTACGGCTCGCGGCGCGGCAACCATGAGGTGATGATGCGCGGCACCTTTGCCAACGTGCGCATCAAGAACCTGATGATTCCGGCGCAGGCCGATGGCTCGCGCGAGGAGGGCGGGCTGACGCTGTACCGCGACGGCACGGGCCAGGTCACCAAGATGCCCATCTACGACGCGGCCATGAAGTACCAGGCCGAGGGCCGTGCCACCGTGATCTTCGCGGGCGAGGAATACGGCACGGGATCGAGCCGCGACTGGGCCGCCAAGGGCACGCAGCTGCTGGGCATCAAGGCCGTGGTGGCGCGCAGCTTCGAGCGCATCCACCGCTCCAACCTGGTGGGCATGGGCGTGCTGCCGCTGCAGTTCCTGGGCACGGACAGCTGGCAGACCCTGGGCCTGACGGGCGAGGAGTTCGTGGAAGTGATTCCCGCCGCCGACCTGGCACCGCAAAGCGAGGCCCAGCTGGTGATCACGCGTGCCGATGGCAGCAAGCAGACCGTGGTGGTCAAGCTGCGCATCGACACGCCCATCGAGGTGGACTACTACCGGCACGGCGGCATCCTGCCGTACGTTCTCAGGCAGCTCCTTGAATGAAGTTGGAAACCCCCTGAGCCGCTATGCGGCTTCCCCCTGGAAGGGGGACGACACCCTGGCGGCGGGGCGGCCCTTGCTCGGTGTCCCTCGCTTTTGGGCCACGCCAGTTTTGGACATAGTGAACTGAGCAAGGGTGTGGCGTTTAGGGCTGCTGTCCCAGCCTGCCCACGCTGTCGCGCAGATGGGCCAGCAGCGATTCGACCAGGGGCTGCACATGGCCCGGGTGCCACATGGCCTGCATCTGCGACTGCGGGTGCCGGCCCTGGATGGGCACGAAGGCCAGCCCCGGAAAGCCCACGCGCTGCAGGCAGGACGGAACCAGGGACACGCCCTGGCCCAGCGACACCATGGACAGCACCGACAGCCAGTGCCGCACCTCGTGGTGCAGGTCGGGCGTGAAGCCTTCGCTCTGGCAGATCTGCCAGATCTGCTGGTGGTAGTCGGGCGAGACCTGGCGCGAGAACAGCACCATGCGCTCGCCCGCCAGCTGGCGCACCTGCAGCGTGCGCTGGCCGGCCAGCGCATGGCCTGCGGGCAGGCAGGCCATGAAGGGCTCGCTCACCAGGGTGTGTGATTGCAGGCCGGGCGCGGGGCGCGTGGCGTGCAGCAGGCCCAGGTCCAGCCGCTCCTGCTGCAGGGAGGCGATCTGCTCTGCGCTATTGAGCTCCAGCATGTCGATGCGCACCAGCGGGTGCCGGGTGCGAAAGCTCTCCAGCGCCTCGGGCAGCCCGCGGTAGATGGCCGAACCCACAAAGCCCAGCCGGATGCGGCCCTGCACGCCGTCGGCGATGGCGCGCATGTCCTGGCGCACGCGCTGGGCCTGTTCCATGATGTCCTGGGCCTGCACGCGCAGGTGCTTGCCGGCGGCCGTGAGCCGCACCTCCTTGCTGGTGCGCTCGAACAGCTGGGCGCCCAACTCTTCCTCCAGCTGGCGGATGGCCACGCTCAGCGGCGGCTGGGAGATGGACAGGCGCTGGGCTGCGCGGCTGAAGTGCAGCTCCTCGGCCAGCACCAGAAAGTACCTCAGTTGTCTCAGCTCCATGGCGTTCTATCCGGTTTGACTATTGATCAATACGTTATCGATATTTGACTCGAATAGGACTGTTTCCAAGAATGGGGGCATCCCCAAGACCCGGCGCCCATGCGCCCGGGCCCGGTTCCCGCACAGGAGACAGACCATGAACCCCGAACCGCAGGCGCTGGCCGCCATGCAGTCTTCCCCCGCCCAGGCTTTCCAGGCCGTGCCCGACCGCCACGGCAGCAACCTGTACACCACCGATTCGCAGTTGCAGCCGCTGCTGGCGCTGTACCTGCCGCCCGAGGTGAACGCGCACCTGCAGCCCCATCTGGAGCGCATGGGCGCGCTGGCCGGCCGCGAGATCGATGAATGGGCACTGACCGCCGACCGCAACCCGCCCGAGCTGGAGCACCGCGACCGCACGGGGCGCGATGCGCAGCGCATCGTCAAGCACCCGGCCTATGTGGAGATGGAGCGCATTGCCTATGGCGAGTTCGGCCTGGCCGTCATGTCGCACCGCACGGGCGTGCTGGGCTGGGATGGCAAGCTGCCGCCGCTGGCCAAGTACGCGCTGACCTATCTGTTCGTGCAGGCCGAGTTCGGCCTGTGCTGCCCGCTGTCCATGACGGACTCGCTGGCGCGCACGCTGCGCAAGTACGGAGGGCCGGCCCTGGTCGAGAAGTACTGGCCGCGCATGACGCAGCTGCGCTTCGAGGACCAGGCCCAGGGCGCCATGTTCATGACCGAGCAGGCTGCCGGCTCCGACATCTCCAACACCCAGACGCTGGCCCGTCCGGCCGCCGACGGCAGCTGGCGCCTGTCCGGCGACAAGTGGTTCTGCTCCAACCCCGATGCCGACTTCGCCATGGTGCTGGCGCGCGTGGAAGGCGCGCCGGCGGGCATGAAGGGCATCTCGCTGTTCCTGCTGCCGCGCCGGCTCGATGACGGCTCGGCCAACCACTACCGCATCGTGCGGCTCAAGCACAAGCTGGGCACGCGCTCCATGGCCAGCGGCGAGATCGTGCTCGACGGCGCCGTCGCCTACCTGGTGGGCGAGCAGGGCCGGGGCTTCGTGCAAATGGCCGACATGGTGAACAACTCGCGCCTGTCCAACGGCGTGCGCTCGGCCGGGTTGATGCGCCGCGCCGTGGTCGAGGCCGAGTACGTGGCGCGCGAGCGCCGCGCCTTCGGCAAGGCCCTGCAGGACATGCCGCTGATGCAGCGCCAGCTCGACAAGCTGCGCATCTACTCCGAGCAGGCCCGCACCATGGTGCTGCAGACGGCCCAGGCGCTGCAGCGTTCGGACGCAGGCGAAGACGGCGCCTACGCGCTGCTGCGCATCCTCACCCCCATGATCAAGTTCCGCGCCTGCCGCGACGCGCGCAAGGTCACGGGCGACGCCATGGAAGTGCGCGGCGGATGCGGCTACATCGAGGAATGGAGCGACCCGCGCCTGGTGCGCGACTCCCACCTGGGATCGATCTGGGAAGGCACCAGCAACATCGTGGCGCTGGACGTGATCCGCGCCATCAAGCGCGAAGGCTCGCTGCCCGTGCTGCGCGACCACGCGGCCCAGCTGCTGGCCCAGACCGAGGCGGCCACGGACTTCAAGGCCGCGCTGTCGGCCAGCATGGACAAGGCTGCGGCCCTGGCCCTGCGCGCGGCCGAGGAGGGCGGTGACCGCCTGGCGCGCGCCGCCGCCTCGGGCCTGTACCACTGCTTCACGGCCACGGCCATGGCCTGGGAGGCCTCGTGCACACGCAGTGCCGAACGCATGCGCTGGGCCCAGCTGGTGCTGCTGCACCGCGTGCTGCCGCGCGACCCGCTGGCGGCAGGCGACCTGCCCGAAGTCTGGACACGCTGAGCCCATCGAGCGCACCGACCCAGAACACACATCCCGTCCACAGGGATGACCGCACAAGTACCGGAGACAAACACCATGCCTTGCACTGACCAGAAGCCGTCTTTCCAGAAACGCCGATTCCTGTGGGCGTGTGCGCTCGCCGCCACCGCCGCGCTGCCGGCCGCCGCACTGGCCGAGCGCTTTCCCGAGCGGCCCATCAGCTTCGTCGTTCCCTTCCCGCCCGGCGGGCCCACGGACGCCATGGCCCGCACGCTGGCGATATCGCTGACCGAGACGCTGGGCCAGAGCGTGATCGTGGAGAACAAGGCCGGCGCGGGCGGCAACATCGGCGCCGACTTCGTGGCCCGCGCCAGGCCCGACGGCTACACCATCATGTTCGGCACCTCGGGGCCGCTGGCCATCAACAAGCACCTGTACCGCAAGATCAACTATGACCCGCAGACCAGCTTCGCGCCCATTATCCGCGTGGGCCACCTGCCCAACGTGCTGGTGGTCAATCCGGCGACCAAGGCCACCACCGTGCAGGAGCTGATTGCGCAGGACAAGGCCAAGCCGGGCAGCCTGGACTATGCGTCCTCGGGCAACGGCGCTTCCTCGCACCTGGCCGGCGTGCTGTTCAACAAGATGGCCGGCACCTCGCTGCAGCACATTCCCTACAAGGGCACGGGCCCGGCGCTCAACGACCTGCTGGCGGGGCAGGTGAACATGACCTTCACCGACATCCTCACCGCCATGCCCTACATCAAGGCCGGCAAGTTCAAGGCCATTGGCGTGGCCACGGAAAAGCGCTCCCAGGCCATGCCCGACATCCCCACCATCGCCGAGCAGGGCCTGCCCGGCTACGACGTGAGCGTGTTCTTCGGCGTGGTGGCACCGGCCGGCACGCCGGCCGACCGCATCGAGACGCTGAACGCGGCCTTCCGCAAGGCCCTGAGCAGCGAGCGCATCCGCAAGACCTTTGCCGACCAGGGGCTGGAGCCGGCATCGGATCTGTCGCCAGCGGGGCTGTCGACCTTCATCGCGCAGGAGGTCACGAAATGGAAGGCCGTGGTCGATGCCTCCGGCGCCAAACTGGATTGAGGAAAGCACATTGATGACCACTTCCCACAGCATGGGCGCACTCCAGGGCATCCGTGTCCTCGACCTCTCCCGCATTCTTGGTGGCCCGCTGTGCGGCCAGATCCTGGGCGACCACGGCGCCGACGTTCTTAAGGTGGAGCCGCCGCAGGGCGACGATACGCGCGCCTGGGGGCCGCCGTTCCAGGACGGTGTGTCCTCCTACTACCGGGGCCTGAACCGCAACAAGCGGCTGCAGTTCCTGGACCTGTCCCAGCCCGAAGGCCAGCAGGCCGTGCTGGCGTTGATGGACCAGGCCGACGTGGTGGTGGAGAACTTCAAGATCGGCACCATGGAGAAATGGGGCATTGGCTGGGAGCAGGTGCGCGAGCGCTTTCCGCGCCTCATCTGGTGCCGCGTCAGCGGCTTCGGCGCCGATGGCCCGCTGGGCGCCTGGCCCGGCTATGACGCGGCCATCCAGGCCATGACGGGGCTGATGAGCGTCAACGGCGAGGCCGGCGGCGATCCGCTGCGCGTGGGCCTGCCCGTGGTGGACATGGTCACGGGCATGAACGGTGTCATCGGCGTGCTGCTGGCGCTGCAGGAGCGCCAGCGCAGCGGCCTGGGCCAGCTGGTCGATGTCTCGCTGTACGACAGCGGCATCTCGCTGCTGCACCCGCATGCGGGCAACTGGTTCATGAGCGGCAGGACGCCAGGGCGCTCGGGCAACGCCCATCCCAACATCTATCCCTACGACAGCTTTGGCACGGGCACCACGCCGGTCTTCCTGGCCGTGGGCAACGACCGCCAGTTCCGCCTGCTGTGCGAGCACCTGGGATGCCCGCAACTGGTGGCCGACGAGCGCTTTGCCACGGCCGGCCAGCGCTCGCACCACCGCGATGCGCTCAAGCCGCTGCTGGAGCAGGCCTTGCAGGCTAGCGACGGCTCCGCCCTGGCCGATGCGCTGATGGCCATCGGCGTGCCCGCCGCGCCCGTGCTGGGTGTGGACGCGGCGCTCAACCACCCACACACGCTGCACCGCGAGATGGTGGTGGAGATGGAGGGCGGCTACCGGGGCCTGGGCGCGCCCGTCAAGCTCAGCCGCACGCCGGCCAGCTACCGGCATGCGCCGCTGGCCGAGGGCGACAGTTTCGAGTGATTTGCATGGTGCGCTCAGGGGACGATGGGGCGCAGTTGCGCGTCAGCCATGCCCACCAGCAGCGCACGCCCGTCGGGCTCCACGCGGAACTCGCCGTAGCGGGCCTGCTCCCAGCGCTGGCCATCGCCTTCGCGGAAGTACCAGGCATCGGTCACCAGCGTCCACCGGCCGCCGCGCGGGGTGAGTTCAAAGCGCTGCTCGCCGGGCGCCAGCGGCTCGCTGGCCGTGCCGGTGCGCAGCCACTGCACCACGCCCTGCTCATCGAGCTTGCCGATGGCGTACAGGCGTCCGCCGCGCAGGTTCTCTTTCTCCACGTCCCTGTCCTCGGAAGGCAGGCGGAAGTTCAGGCGCATGTAGTCGCCCTGCATCAGGGAGCGCGGGTCCACCGGCGCCAGTTCCACGAACACCTTGCGGCCCTGGGCGATGGTGCGCTCCTTCTGCGCAATGCCGATATTGGCCACCGCCAGCGTGCAGGCCGCCGTCAGCACCACCAGCCACGGCGCCCAGCGCTGCAGGGGCGCGGCGCCCGATGCGGCGGCGGTCTCCGCGCTGCCTGGCAGGGCTGCGGCGCGCGGCCCTGCCCAGGCCAGCAGGCCCAGCAAGGCGCCGCAGCCGGCCAGCACCATGGCCTTCGTCGCCAATGGCCAGGCCAGCTGGTAGTAGAAGCTGCCCACGATCCAGGCCGCAGCCAGGGCGGCCGCTGCGGCCTGCCGCCAGCGGCCGCTGGTGCCGGTCACCGCCAGCGCCAGCAGGCAGGCGCCCAGCCAGGGCAGGAAGGCACTCAGCACGGCCAGCACCACGGCAGCCACGGCGGCGCGCGGCTGCCGCAGCGTGGGCCATGCGCGCTGGGCGAACCAGGCGGCTGCCAGGGCCAGCACGGCCGAGCCGGCCTGCGTCAGAACGCCCATGGAGATGTTCGGGGCGGCTTCCTGCGCCAGCTCGCCCGCCAGGCCGCCGCCCAGCACGCCGGCCACCATGAAGCTCCTGCCGGACAGAAAGGCCAGGCCAGCCAGCACCGCCAGCAGCCAGCCCGTGGCAAAGGGCTCCAGCGCCGCCGCCATGCGGGTCTGTGCCGCAGACTGCCCCAGCGCGCGCCACTGGGCTGCCAGCAGCAGCATCCAGAGCAGCAGCGCCGCATGCACGATGACCCAGGTCGGCAGGCCTGCGTACAGGGTGGATGGATCGTTGTCCGGCCAGAGCATGGTGCAAAACAGCAGCGCGCAGGCGGCGCCCAGCAGCACGCGCAGCCAGGGCCTTGGAATGGTGGCCGTGCAGGCCAGCGCAATGGCCAGGCCTATCGCGCCCGCAGCCTGCCCCGACAGGTCGCGCGCCAGGCCAAAGCCCAGCAGGCCGGCGCCGGTCAGCATGGCAGGCAGGGCCAGTTGCTCCAGGAAGACGGGCAGCTCCTCGGCGCGCAGCACGGCCACGGCTGCGGCCAGCATCATGGCGCCGATCACATAGGTCCCGGCGCCGCGCTCTATCCAGTCGGACAGGGCAAACGCAAACAGAATCAGCAAGGGAAGAAGGGCCAGCCAGGCGCCCAGCGCCGTGAGCAGCACCACCGCCCAATGGCGGTCGTTGGCGGCAGGGCGGCGGTCCTGCAAGGTGGCAGGCGGCAGGATGCCCTGGTCCACGGCCTGGCGCAGCAGGGTGTCGTGTTCGTGGCTCATTGAAGGCCTCCTTCCGCGTTGCGTGACATTCGAAGCACCAGGCTGACCGTGGCCGCCAGCAGGCACGCAGCGCCCAGGCCCACGAGCAGCAGCATGCCCGTGAAGTCCGCCCCCAGTTTCTCCAGCAGCAGATAGACCAGGCCGCACACCAGCAGCACGTTCAGGCCCAGCGCCGCACCGCTGAGCAAAAAGATATCGAAATGCCTGCGCAGGCCCGCCAGCGCCGCCGCGCCTGCCAGCAGCACCAGCCCCAGCGGGTACTGCGGCGCCACCGTGCTGTGGAACAGCCCGCTGATGGCGGTGGAGGTGATCATCGCCAGCGCCAGCGCGCCCGCGCCGCGCAAGGCCCACAGCCCGGCGCCCGTGAAGCGCCGCAGGGCCGGTGCCATGACCGCGGTGACGGCAAGGGCGGCGCCCAGGGCCACGGCATGGACGCCCAGGTCGCGCGACTCCACCTCCCAGAACTGCGGCGTATGGGCCTGCGCCCACAGCGCAATGCCCGTCATGGCAACCACCACCCAGGGCACCCAGACGCCATCGCTGCGCGCCGCCAGGGCCAGCGGCAGGGTCAGCGCTGCCCACAGCGCAAACAGCTGCCAGGGGTCCGCTCCCGTCTGGTAGGTCTGCCCGAAAAAGGCGAACAGCGCACCCGTGCCCAGCAGCGCCAGCACCGACAGCGGCACGCGCGCCGCCGCGCGCCATGCCGCGCCAAGACACATCACGAGCACAAAGCCCTGCAGCAGGGCAAAGCGCTGCATGCGGCCCATGCTCTCCCAATTGGCGGCAATCCACAGCACGATGCCCAGCCCGCCCAGCGCCGCGCCCAGCAAGGCCACCACGGGCCACAGGCGGGTTCTGAGCGCAGCCGGTTCCTGCTCGAATCCCGCCAGTGCAAACAGCTGCACGGCGGCCTTGCGGTCCAGGCCATGTTGGCGGACAAGGTCATGCAATAGGGGGCGCAGGTTCATGGTGCGGACGTTCCTTGGCTTGAAGAGTCGGATGCCCGACTGTGCCAGAACCTCGCGTGCATGGATGGCGGCGCAGGACGGCATTCCGGCGAGCCGGGGGAGCCGTGGGAAGATCGCGGCCAGAGTCCTGCCATCCTCTTGCCATTGCTGCTTAGCCCAATCCTGCCGAAATGCTTTTCCTGCCTGCCCCTTGCCCCGGTGCGCAAACGCACCAGCACCCGCATCCGCATCCGCACCCACAACCTGCAGGGCAGGCGCGATGAAGCGCGGCGATGCGCTGGACGGGCAGATCGAGTGGCAGCCGGTCACCCGGCCTGCCGCCATCGCGCTGACGGCCTTTGCCGCCTGGATCATCTGGGGCCACTTCTTCAGCCAGGGTCACTGGCTGCTGCTGCTGGACAACGCCAACCTGGCACTGCACGAAGCCGGGCATCCGCTGGTGGCCCTGTTCTCGCAGCATCTCTCGGTCTACGGCGGCACGCTGTTCCAGCTGCTGTTCCCGGCCCTGTTCATGCGCCATTTCCACAGGCAGGGCCAGCGCACGGGCTGGATTGCCGCGCTGATGTGGCTGGGAGAGAGCCTCATGAACGTGGCCCACTACATGAAGGACGCGCGCGCCCAGGTGCTGCCGCTGGTGGGCGGCGGCGACCATGACTGGACGGGGATCTTCAGCCGCTGGGGCGTGCTCCAGGCCGATGTGCGCATCGGCACGCTGACGGCGCTGCTGGGTCTGTGCCTGGTGCTGTGGGGGCTGCGGCTTGCCGTTGCGGCGCTGCGCTCGCCGCAGGCCTGACCCGCCATCTGATACGGTCGAATCCGCTGCATCTGCTGCTACCGCCGGGGCAGGGCGCTGGGCATAGTCCAGGCAGTCCCCGGCAATTCATGACAAGCCCGCATCAAGGGCGCACCGGCCGGGGCGAAGGCCCCGCATGTCAGAACGACCGAAACCGCTTCCCGATGAAACCGCCGCAGCCCCCCGGCCGCGGCCCGCGCCACGCAAGGTGATTCCCATCGCCGATGCCAGCGCGGACTCTCCGCTGTTCGAATCGCGCAGGAAGATCCAGCCGCGCTCCATCACGGGGCGCTTCACCCATTGGCGCTGGGCCATGGTCTGGCTCACGCAGCTGTTCTTCTATGGCATTCCCTGGCTGCAGATCCATGGCCGGCAGGCCCTGCTGTTCGACCTGGAGCAGCGGCGCTTCTACGTCTTCGGCTGGCTGCTGTATCCGCAGGACTTCATCTACCTGGCGGTGCTGCTCATCGTCTCGGCGCTGGCGCTGTTCCTGTTCACCACGGTGGCCGGGCGGCTGTGGTGCGGCTTTTCCTGCCCGCAGACGGTCTACACCGAGCTGTTCATGTGGGTGGAGCGCCGGCTGGAGGGCGACCGCAGCGCGCGGCTGCGGCTGGACGGCAGCGGCTGGGGTGCGGAGAAGATCGCGCGGCGCGGCGGCAAGCATGCGCTGTGGCTGCTGATCTCGCTGTGGACGGGGCTGACCTTCGTCGGCTACTTCGTGCCCATCCGCAGCCTGCTGCCCGAGGTGCTGGCGCTGACCGGCGCATGGCAGATCTTCTGGGTGCTGTTCTATGCGCTGGCCACCTACGGCAACGCGGGCTTCCTGCGCGAGCAGGTCTGCAAGCACATGTGCCCCTAAGCGCGCTTCCAGAGCGCCATGTTCGACAAGGACACCCTGGTCGTCACCTACGACGCCGCACGCGGCGAGTCGCGCGGCCCGCGCCACAAAGGCGTGGACTACCGGGCCCAGGGGCTTGGCGACTGCATCGACTGCACGCTGTGCGTGCAGGTCTGCCCCGTGGGCATCGACATACGCGACGGCCTGCAGTACGAGTGCATCGGCTGCGGCCTGTGCATCGACGCCTGCAACAGCGTCATGGACCGCATGCACTACCCGCGCGGGCTGATCCGCCTGTCCACGCAGAACGGCGTGGCCCGGGGCTGGCGCCAGAGCGAGCTGGTGCGCCGCATCTTCCGCCCGCGCGTGCTCATCTACGGCACGGCGCTGGTGGCCATCTCCACGGCCATGGTGGCCAGCCTGGCGCTGCGCACGCCGTTGAAGGTGGACGTGGTGCGAGACCGGGGCACGCTGTCGCGCATCGTGGCCGGCGGCCAGATCGAGAACATCTACCGCGTGCAGATCGGCAATGCCACGGAGCAGGACCAGCGCTATGTGCTGTCGGCCTCGGGCATCGAAGGCCTGCGCGTGGCTTCGGAGACCGAGGTGGACGTGGGCGCGGCCCAGGACCGCTGGGTCGTGGTGCGGCTGCAGGCGCCCTATGGCGCGGCCGGCCCTGGCTCGCATGGCGTGGAGATCACGGCCACGGCGGTGGGCGATCCCGCGCTTTCCAAGCAGGCGCACAGCACGTTCCTGGTGCCGCGCTGAGGGGCTGGTTGGATGGATTGATTCAGGAGTACGGCGCAGTTGTTGTGCACGATGCCTGGTCCGCTGCAGCGCGGGCTGGCATCGGTTTTGAGGCCCCGGAAGTTTGTTCCGGGGCCTTTTTTTATCGTGTCTGCCCGACAAGGCGGACAAGCTGGCTGGCAGTCAGGCCAAGGAGAAACGACAGGGGCTTGAATGAGGCAGGCACGAGGCAGCACTTCAAATTCGCAGGCTCTACCCTGTGGTCATATGTATGAAGGTGAAATATATGCCCGTAACGGGTATAGTTTGGAGGCTGGCATGGCGCGCGTTCTCAAACGCAAGGACTTTTCCCGATGGCAGGCGAGCGAGAAACTGCCCGATACCGCGCTGTGCAAGGCGGTCAGGGAGATGGAAAGAGGGCTGATCGACGCGGACCTGGGGGGCTTTCTCTACAAGAAGCGGGTGGCGCGTCCAGGCGCGGGCAAGAGTGGGGGTTATCGAACGCTGTTGTCGGCACGAATCGGCAACCGATACATCTTCCTGCATGGTTTCACCAAGAACGACAAGGCGAACATCACACAGGAAGAACAGAGGGCTTTGAGGTTTGCAGGCAAGCTGTTTCTGGACCTGTCCACCCAGGCCTTGTCGGCGGCCCTGCAGTCAGGCGTTTTGTTGGAGGTGCATTGTGAGCAAGATCATTGAATCCCTGCGCGGCGATCTGGCTGCGCTGTACGAAGCGGGCGCCATCGACAAGGTGACGATGCGCGAGTTCGACGCGATCTGTCCTCCCCCGGTGCGGGAGTTCGAGGCGGCCGACATCAAACAACTGCGCGAGACTTTGAAGTTCAGCCAACCGGTGTTTGCGCTGCATTTGCACACCACGGCTTCCACGGTGCGCAAATGGGAGCAGGGCGAAACCCGTCCCGCCGGACCGGCGCTCAAGCTGCTCAACGTCATCGCCGACAAAGGCCTCCAGGCCATCCTCTGAGCCGGGGCCACGCGAGGGCGGTATGCGGGCGACTCCCGGGAGACACGATCTGGTGTAAATGCTCATAGGGAAATCCGCAGACCCCGCTATGGTGGGCGGCTGTTTTCCGTCCCGCGTATGAACAAGAAACCTGCCTCCCCCGACAACGTCTTTTCCGAGTCCAGCGCCTCCGCATCGCTGGCCGCCTCCACCACCACAACCAGCACCACCGGCAGCAGCCCGGCAGCGGCCACGCCCAAGCCCACGCCCTTTCGCTCCGCCCTGATCCGCTCCGGCACCATCCGTGCCACCACGCGCAGCTTCCTGCATGCCCTGGGCCAGGACGACGAAGACATAGAGCGCCCGCACATCGGCGTGTTCCACACGGGCGGGGAGATGAGCCCCTGCAACCTCAACCTGCGCGACCAGGCCCAGCATGCCAAGACCGGCATCTATGCCGGGGGCGGTACGCCGCATGAATGCCCGGTGGTGTCGGTCAGCGACGGGCTGACCATGGCGCATTCGGGCATGCGGTTCTCGCTGGTCTCGCGCGAGCTGATCGCCGACAGCGTGGAGGCCTCGGTGCGCGGCCACCAGTGGGATGGCATCTTCGCCATCGGCGCCTGCGACAAGAACTTGCCGGGCCTGATGATGGGCATGGTGCGCTGCAATGTGCCCAGCGTCTTCGTGCATGGCGGCTCGGCCCTGCCGGGGCAGGCGCCCGGCGTGCACGGGCGCGACCTGAACGTGGTCGATACCTACGAGACCATCGGCCAGGTGTTGGCCGGCACCGCCACGGCGCAGGACCTGGAGGCCATGAGCCGCGCCTGCCTGCCCACGGCCGGCGCCTGCGCAGGCCAGTTCACGGCCAACACCATGGGCATGGTGAGCGAGGCGCTGGGCCTGGCGCCCATCGGCTCCAGCATGGTGCCCGCCGTGTTCAGCGAGCGCGCACCGCTGATGCGCCGCGCCGCGCGCCAGCTCATGCAGGCCGTGTGGGCCAGCGCCGAAGGCGGCGGCCCGCTGCCGCGCGACATCATCACGCGCCGGGCGCTGGAGAATGCCTGCGCCGTGGTCAGCGCCACGGGCGGATCGACCAATGCCGCCCTGCACCTGCCGGCCATCGCGCATGAGGCCGGCATCCGCTTCCACCTGGACGACGTGGCCGAGATCTTCGCGCGCACGCCGCTGATCGCCGACCTGCGCCCCGGCGGGCGCTTCCTGGCGCGCGACGTGTACTACATCGGCGGCGCCGGCGTGATCCTGCGCACGCTGATGGAGCAGGGCTTTGTCCACGGCGATGCGCTCACCTTCACGGGCCGCACCCTGGCCGAAGAACTGGCCGATGCCGCGCCGCCCGATGGCGAGGTGGTGCGCACGCCCGGCAATCCCATCACGCGCGACGGTGGCCTGACCGTGCTCAAGGGCAACCTCTGCCCCGATGGCGCGTTGCTGAAGACGGCCGGCCTCAAGACCCTGGCGCACCGGGGCCCCGCGCGCGTCTTCGAGTCCGAGGAACAGGCCCAGGCCGCCGTGCAGGCCATGCAGTACGCGGCCGGCGATGTCATCGTCATCCGCAACGAAGGCCCGCGCGGCAGCCCCGGCATGCGCGAGATGCTGGGCATCACGGCGCTGCTCTATGGCCAGGGCATGGGCGACAAGGTGGCCCTGCTGACCGATGGGCGCTTCTCTGGTGCCACGCGCGGCCTGTGCATCGGCTACGCAGGCCCCGAGGCCGCCGACAACGGCCCCATTGCCGCGCTGCGCGACGGCGACCTCATCGCCATCGACGCCCGCGCCGATGCGCGCAGCATCACGGTGGAAATCGGCGAGGCCGAACTGGCCGCACGTCTGGAACAATCGGCCGCCGCGCGCCGCCAGGCCCCGCCGCTGGGCGGCGTGCTGGAAAAATACGCGCTCACCGTGCGTCCGGCCCACCAGGGCGCGGTCACGCATTCGGGCCAGGTGGTCTGGCTGCGCGACGACAGTTGAAGCCGCCGGGCTGGCACGCATTTCCCCCCCGCTGTTCCCCCACTGTTTTTTTCAGAGTTTCAATTTCAACCGGAGACATACGCATGAACATCGACCGCCGCCAATGGCTGGGCACCGCTGGAGCGGGTGCGCTGCTGGCCAGCCTGGGCCAGCAGGCCTGGGCGCAGGCCCAGGGCCCCATCGAGACCCTGAACATCATCACCGGCTTCGCGGCCGGAGGCACCTCGGACGCCATCTGCCGCCGCGTGGGCGCCAAGCTGTCGGGCTATGCCAAGACCGCCGTGGTGGAAAACCGCACCGGCGCGGGCGGGCAGATCGCCATCAGCTACGTCAAGGGCCGGCCCGCAGACGGCGCCACCCTGCTGCAGACGCCCACGTCCATGCTGTCCATCTACCCGCACATCTACAAGAAGCTGCCCTATGACCCGGTGGCCGACCTGGCGCCGGTCACCGTGGGCTGCATCTTCGACTTCGGCTTCGCCGTCGGCCCCGCCGTGCCAGCCAGCGTGACCACGGTGCCCGAATTCTTCGCCTGGGCCAAGGCCAACCCCGCAGGCGCCAACTTCGGCTCGCCCGCGCCCGGCTCCACGCCGCACTTCATCGGCGCCCTGCTGGGCCAGCATGCCGGCGTGGACTTCAAGCACGCTGGCTACCGCGGCACCCAGCCGGCGCTGCTGGACATGCTGGGCGGCAACGTCTCCGCCGTCTGCGGCCCCGTGGGCGACATGCTGCAGCACCTGGCCGGCGGCAAGATGCGCATCCTGGGCGTCAGCGGCGCCAAGCGCAGCCGCTTCGCACCCCAGGTGCCCACGCTGGTGGAGCAGGGCTACAAGGACATGGCGCACAGCGAATGGTTCGCCTTCTTCGTGCCTGCCAAGACCCCCGCCGAGACCGTGCAGCGCCTGAACGGCCACATGCGCAAGGCTTTGGCCACGCCCGACGTGGTGGACAGCCTGGCCACCTTCGGCCTGGACGCCCAATCCTCCACCCCCGCCGAACTGGCCGCGCTGCTGCAATCCGAACTCGCCAAATGGGGCCCCATCGTCAAGCGCGTGGGATTCACAGCAGAGGGCTGAAAAGAATAAAACGGGCCGAGCGAAGCGAAGGCCCGAGCCAACTCCCCGTATGTCAGCGCCTGCGGCGTGGCGGTTGCGGGGTTGCAAGCCTGCCGAAGGACAGGCTTGCTTCGTGATCTGACTCGCCGTGATTGTTTGAACGTAGCGCGCAGCGCGAAGTGAGTTTCACGGCGAACCCCGCAACCGCCACGACGCAGGTTGCCCGCAGCGAAGCGGAGGGTCGCGGACATTCGGGTCGTCTTTCTTTTGCCTC
>NZ_MYFL01000006.1:0-64519 GCF_002193035.1 Delftia sp. K82
AGAGGCTTTGAATGAAAGCGAGGCCAAAGTCCCAGGCCGAGCGCAGCGACCGCCACGACGCAGGTTGCCCGCAGCGAAGCGGAGGGTCGCGGACATTCGGGTCGTCTTTCTTTTGCCTCCTTTTCTTTGACGAATCAAAGAAAAGGAGGTCGGCCGCCGGGCCGAGACCCGGCCTCAGAAAAATACCACCCGGCAGGGTCAAAAACAGACACACGTAAACCAAAGCATCAGAATGGCAACGTCCCCTGCACATACAACGTCCGAGGCATCCCCACATACTTGCCCCCGTTGTTATCCGTAGACCGCGTGTAGTACCTGCGATCGAACAGATTCTTGACCCCCACGGCCACCCGCAGATTGCTCAGCGACTTGCCAAAGTCATAGCCCGCACGCAGGCCAACGGTCGCAAACCCGGGGATATCACCCAGCCGCCCCGCAGCATCTTCCTGCGTCACATACTGCGTGCCCGACCCCGGAGAGCGCTGCTTCGATTGCGCGGCCAGGTCCGCATTCAGCGTCCACTGCCCCAGCGCATAGCGCGCCCACAGCTGGCCCGTGTGGCGCGAGTACAGCGGCAGGTCGCGCCCCGCGAAATCGCCGGCGCGCGAGACGGCCTCGGTATAGGTATAGGACACACCCGCCGTCAGCCCCTTGAGCGCGGCATTCCACTGGCCCAGGTCGTAGCGCAGCGAGGACTCGATGCCGCGGTGGCGCGTGGCGCCCAGGTCGGTCCAGATGCCGTCCACGCCCACGCGGGTCAGCAGCAGTTCCTTGTCGAAGTCGATGTTGAACAGCGTCAGCTCGGCGTTCAGCGCCGGGCTGTTGTAGTGCGTGCCCACCTCATAGGTCTTGGCCGATTCGGGATGCAGGCCGCGCTCGGTCTGGGCCAGCTGCGCGTACTGCTGCGGTCCGAAGGACTTGCCCGCGTTGGCGAACAGCGACCACTGCGCATTCATGCGGTAGAGCACGGACAGCGTGGGCAGGAACTCGCTTGCATCGGCCTTGGGGAACAGCTGGCTGGTGACGGTGCTGCCATCGGCGCCCAGGTTGCTGACGTTGTTGAAGGAGTTGATGCGTTCGTAGCGCACGCCGGGCGTGATGGTCCAGTTGCCGATGTCGATGCGGTCATCGATATAGAAGGCATGGGCTGTGGTGCCGCCCTGGCTGGTCTGGTAGGGCGTGATCGGCAGCGCCATGGCGTTGGCCATGGTGGCGGGGTTGTAGTAGGCGGTGCGCAGCGCGACCTCGGAACTGCTTTCCTTGAGGTAGCGGTAGCCCACGCTGACTTCCTGCACCACGGAGCCGGTCTCGAACAGGCGCGAGTAGCGCGGCTCGATGCCGAAGTAGTGGTAGCTGCGCGGCGCGGCCGTCAGGCGGCGCTGGTTGGCGTTGTCCTGCTCGATGTAGCTGCCGCGGAACGAGTCCACGTAGTAGCCCAGCACCTCGAAGTTGTTGCGCCCGTCCTTGTGGTTGTACTTGAACGAGGCATCGGTGCGGCGGCCGTCGAAGCTGTCGTAGGAGCGCGTGGACTGGAACGGGTCGGCCGCGTACTGCGCCGTGGTCAGGCCGCCGGGCATGCGGCCCGAGCCCTCGAAGTGGTGCAGCGAGACGGCGATGTCGTCCTGGGCCGAGATGCGGTAGGCGCCCTTGACCAGGATGTCGTCGATGTCGGTCTTGTCATTGCCTGCGCGCCAGCCGTCGCCATGCGTGCCCGAGTACAGCAGGGCCAGGCCCAGGCCGGATTCGTTGGTGCCGCCCACGAACAGGCTGGGCGTGGTCTTGGCATTGCCGCCGTGGCTGTAGATCTCGGTGCCCACCGAGGCCTCGGCCGCGAAGGTATTGGGAATGGCGCGCGTGACGAAGTTGATGATGCCGCCCACGTTCTGGGGGCCGTAGCGCACCGAGCCTGCGCCGCGGATCACGTCCACCGACTCCAGGTTGCCCAGCGACACGGGCGCCAGCGACAGCTGAGGCTGGCCGTAGGGCGCGTAGGAGACGGGCACGCCGTCCATCAGCACATAGGCGCGCGGGGACAGGCGCGCCGTCAGGCCGCGCACGCCGATGTTCAGCGACACATCGCTGCCGCCCGTGCCGTTGCTGTCCTGCACCTGCACGCCGGGCACCAGGCGCAGCACGTCGCGCAGGCTGGAGGAGCCGGTTTCCTCGATGCGCGCCCGTTCGACGATGGTGCGCGCGCCGGCATGGTCCAGCACCTTTTCCTCGGTGGGGTTGTCCAGCCAGTTGCCCGTGACGGTGATGGCGGACAGGCCGGCCTCGGGTGCGGTGGTGGTGGGGGATGGCGCCTGTGCCGACGCCTGCAGCGACAGCAGGGCGGCGGCGACAGCGGCCGCGCAGCGTGTGAGCGTGGCGCAGTGATTGCTGGAAACCATGGAAAACTTCCTTTGTGCCTCTGGGATTGGTGCAGCGCTGAAGGGTCGGCTGGCAGGCTGCAGGACGCGTGGCGGCGGGCGAGGCGGAAGCAGGAGACAAGGACCGGTCAGCATGCATGGCGGCGATGCCGGTTCGGGGTGCGAGTCTAAATGAGAATCATCCAGCTTGCACCAGGCTGACAGCAGCTGTGCCAGGCCGCGTTGCCCGGGCGCTACAGCGCAGCAGGTGCTGCCAGCGCAGCGGGCGCTTACCTTGCTGCTTTTGCTGTTGGAAGGGGCTGCATTGCGCGGGCCAGCTCGCCCAGCGTGGCCAGGGCCTGCCCGGTCTCGTCGCTCCAGTCATGGCCGTAGTTCAGCCGCAGGCAGTGGCCGAAGGCCTGCGAGGCCGAGAAGATCGGCCCCGGCGCCACGCTGATGCCGCGCGCCAGCGCCGCGCGGTGCAGGGCCAGCGCATTGCAGTACGGCGGCAGCTCTATCCACATGAAGTAGCCGCCCTCGGGCCGCGTGGCCCGCGTGCCTTGTGGAAAGTGGCGGGCAATGGCCGATGCCATGTGGTCCCGCTGCAGGGCCAGGCTCTGGCGCAGGCGGCGCAGGTGGCGGTCGGCGCCGCCGCTTTCCAGGTAGTCGGCCAGCGCCTGCTGGGTGGGCGCATTCGTGGCCAGCGTGGTGGTGAGCTTTTGCCGGGCCACGGCGCGCGTGAAGCGCCCGGGAGCGGCCCAGCCCGTGCGCCAGCCCGGCGCCAGCCATTTGGAGAACGAGCTGCAGTGCAGCACCCAGCCTTCGGTGTCGAAGGTCTTGGCGGGCGGCGGGCGGCGCTCGCCGAAGTACAGCTCGCCGTACACGTCGTCTTCGATCAGCGGCACGCGGTGGCGCGTGACCAGCTCCACCAGCGCGCGTTTGCGCGCTTCGGGCATGAGGCTGCCCAGTGGGTTCTGAAAACAGGTCATCAGCCAGATGGCCTGGGGCCTGTGGCGCTGCAGTGCTGCCTCCAGCGCGTTCAGGTCCATGCCCTCGCCCGGATGGGTGGGCACCTCGATGGCCGACAGGCCCATGCGCTCCAGCGCCTGCAGCGCGCCATAGAAGCAGGGCGACTCTATGACCACGGCGCCGCCGGGCCGCGTGACGGCGGCCAGGCACAGGTTCAGAGCCTCCAGCGCGCCGTTGGTGATGACCAGATCGGCCGGCGTCAGCGCCAGGCCGTCGGCCAGGTAGCGGCGTGCGATCTGGCGGCGCAGCGCCAGGCTGCCGGGCGTGAGGTCGTCGATGGCGCTGCGCGGGTCGGCCTCGCGCGCGGCATGCGCCAGGCACTGGCCCAGGCGGCGCAGCGGGAACAGGCCCGGCGAGGGAAAGGCCGAGCCCAGGGGCACGACATCGCGGTCCATGGCCGACTCCAGCACCTCGAACACGCGCTCGCTCACATCGACCACGGCAAAGCTGTCGCCCTCGGGCGAAGACGGCTCGGTGGGCTCGGGCGGCGCGCTGCGCGGGCGCTGGGCCACGAAGTAGCCCGATCGCTCGCGCGCGCGAACCAGGCCGCGCGCCTCCAGCAGGTAGTAGGCCTGGAACACCGTGGAGGCGCTGACGCCGCGCCGCTCGCTGGTCTGGCGCACCGAGGGCAGCTTGTCACCTGGGCACAGAACGCCTGCGGTGATGGATGCCTCGATATCGTCGGCCAGCTCCTGGTAGCGCGTCATGGCGGCGTGCGTGCTTGGGGGCGGGCGCCGCTTCAGCCTTGCTCGGCCAGCAGTTCCTGCAGCGCCTTGATCTGCTGGCGCAGGCGCTCGTTCTCGGCTTCGAGTTCGTTCACGCGCTGCTGCAGCTCCTCGGGCGAGGCGGTCACGGCCGCGCCTTCGCCGTCGGCCGCTTCGGCTTCGGGCTTGGCGGCCTTGGGCTTTTTCTTGGCATCGCGCACGCGCTTGGTGGCCTGCTTGAGTTCGTCGGCGCCTGCGGCGGCCACGGCCTGCTGCTCGTCCACGGGCAGGCTGGCGACCACGGCGGCGGTGCTCAGCGAGATGTCGCCCGAGCGCACGGCGGCCACCACTTCGGGCGCGGCCTTTTGCTGGATGGTCTCGATCAGCTTGACCTGGCTGCTGGACAGGCGGGCCACGCGGGCCAGGGCTTCGCGCGTGTCCAGGGCCTCGTCGGGCACCTTGGCCACGCTGGCCAGGGCGGCGGCGACCACGGGGTCGGTCTCGCCTTCCCAGGGGGCTTCACTCTCGGCCTGGGGCGCATCGGCCTTGGCGGCCATCACGGCAGCAGCGGCGGCCGAGCGGCGCGCGGCAATGATCTCGCGCTTGCGCAGCGCCAGCACGCCGCGCTGGAAGTCGGACACGCTGCGGCGGCCCAGGTGCTGGTCGATCATCCACAGGTGCACGTCGTCCATGTTCTTGAACTGCGTGGCCTGCACGGTGTTGAAGGGCAGGCCGTGCTTTTGGCAGATGGCGTAGCGGTTGTGGCCGTCGATGAGCAGGTCGTTCCAGAGCACGAGCGCGTCGCGGCAGCCTTCGGCCACGATGCTGCGCTCCAGCGCGTCGAGTTCATCGGGGGTCAGGGGGTCGATGTAGGCCTTGAGTTCTTCGTTGACGACGATGTCCATGGCAGTGCAGAAATGAGGAATGAAAGGAACGGCGGCCGCTCCGGGCCATTGCAGCAATGGCCCTGGACAGCCGCCAGGAAAAAATCAAGGGCAAGGAGGGCAGGGCGGCCTGCGCCCCGGCTTCACAGCAGGCGCGAGATCAGCGCACCCTCGGCCGGCGCATCCAGCGGAATGCGCACGCGGATCGGGTTGCCCTGGGCGACCTGCACGGGTTCGCCGTCGAGGTTGAACATCTTCTCCAGCAGCACCTGGCGGTTGCCCTGCGGGTGGATGATCTCCAGCGTATCGCCCACCGAGAAGCGGTTCTTGGTCTCCACCTCGGCCATGCCGTCGGCATAGCTGCGCACCTCGCCCACGAAGTGGCTGCGCTGCAGCACCGAGTGGCCGGTCTCGTAGTTCTGGTAGTCCTGCGAGGGACGGCGCTCCAGCAGGCCGCCCGTGTAGCCACGGTTGGCCAGGCCTTCGAGCTCGGTGATCAGGTGCGGGTTGAAGGGGCGGCCGGCCACGGCATCGTCGATGGCGCGGCGGTAGACTTGGGCCGTGCGGGCCACGTAGTACAGGCTCTTGGTGCGGCCCTCGATCTTGAGCGAGTCCACGCCGATCTTCACCAGGCGCTCCACATGCTCCACGGCGCGCAGGTCCTTGGAGTTCATGATGTAGGTGCCGTGCTCGTCTTCCATGATGGGCATCAGCTCGCCGGGGCGGCCCTTTTCCTCCAGCAGGTAGACCTGCTCGGCCTTGGGGTGGCGCGCGCCGTCGCCGCAGGTGCTGGTGAACTGGCTGTCGGCCTCCTCGCGGGCCTTCTCGAAGCTGAAGTCCTGCTCCATGGTCTGGGCCAGGGCCTCGCCGGTATTGGGATCCACGGCCGCGTCATGCGTCTTGTAGTCCCAGCGGCAGGCATTGGTGCAGGTGCCCTGGTTGGGATCGCGCCGGTTGAAGTAGCCCGACAGCAGGCAGCGGCCCGAGTAGGCGATGCACAGCGCGCCGTGCACGAAGACCTCGATCTCCATGTCCGGGCATTCCTGGCGGATCTTCTCGATCTCGTCCAGCGACAGCTCGCGCGACAGGATGATGCGCGAGACGCCGGCCTTCTGCCAGAACTTCACCGTGGCCCAGTTGGTGGTGTTGGCCTGCACCGAGAGATGCACCTCGGTCTCGGGCCACTTTTCCTTGACCATCATGATCAGGCCAGGGTCGGCCATGATCAGCGCGTCGGGCTTGCACTCGATCACGGGCTCGATGTCGCGGATATAGGTGCGCACCTTGTCGTTGTGGGCGATCAGGTTGCTGGTGACGAAGAATTTCTTGCCCCGCGCATGCGCTTCGGAGATGCCCTGGGCGATCTGTTCGAGGCGGAATTCGTTGTTGCGTGCGCGCAGGCTGTAGCGGGGTTGCCCGGCGTAGATGGCGTCGGCGCCAAAGTCGTAGGCCGCACGCATCTTGTCGAGCGAGCCGGCCGGCAGCAGCAGTTCGGGGGCTTTGAGGGTCATGATCCCCGTATTGTCCCGCATCGCGCTTTCCAACACGGTTCGCTATGGCTCCGCCAGGCCCAGTCCTTTCAGATGCACCAGCAACTGCCTTGCATGGGCGGGCAACTGGTCTTCCCGGGCCGTGCACAGCAGCAGCTGGCGCCGGGCCCAGGCATCGCTCAAGGGCACGGCGCGGGCGCCGCTGGCCGGGGCCAGGCGCTGCGCGGCGGCGGCGGGCATGACGGCCACGCCCACGCCCTGGCCCACCAGCTGGCAGATGCTGTCCAGGTGCTGCAGTTGGGCGCGCCAGCGCAACTGCCCTCCCGACGGCCCTTCCAGCAAGGCGGCCTGCTGGCGCACCAGCACCTGCAGGGCGGCATCGTGCGGCAGGCCTACCCAATCTTCGGTCAGCAGGTCCTGCAAGGCCAGCCGCTTGCGCCGCGCCAGGCGGTGGGCGCGCGGCAGCACGGCCACCAGCGGGTCGGGGCGCCAGGGCGTGGCCTGCAGGCCGCGCAGGTCCTGGGCATCGCTGGCCACGCCGATGTCGCACAGGCCTTGGCGCAGCCGGTCCAGCACTTCGGCGCTGCGGCATTCCTGCAGCTCCAGCGCCACGCGCGGATGGTTGCGCAGGAATCCGGCCACGGCCAGCGGCAGGTGCTCGCTCACGGCCGAGGTGTTGCCGCATACGCGCACATGCCCGGCCAGGCCCGCGCCGTACTCGGCCATGTCGCCGCGCAGGCGTTGCATCCGGGCCAGAACGTCACGCGCATGCTGGCCCAGCGTGTGGCCGGCCGCCGTGGGCCGCACGCCGCGCGCCTGGCGCGCGAGCAGGGCGCAGCCCAGTTGCGCCTCCATGCCGCGCACGCGCTCGCTGGCCGAGGCCAGCGTCATGTGCGCGCGCCCGGCCGCCGCCGTGAGCGTGCCGCAGTCGAGGATATGGACGAACAGCTGCAGGTCGGTGAGGTCGAATCGCATGGACTGTGGTGCTGAAGGATCAGGCCATGCCTGAGCCTTGGTTTGAAGATTCCCGATTGTGATCCCTGTGGTGGTGCGCGAGCATGGCGCCATGAGGTTCAGGAAAGGCCTGAGCCAAGTCAGTGAAAGTGCAGGGTGGCCGTGATGTGGGATGCGTGGTGGGTGCTGGCGGCGGCGGTGGCCGTGTTCGGGCTGGCCGGTGTCGTCAAGGGGGTGGTGGGCCTGGGCCTGCCCACGGTGTCCATGGCGCTGCTGGCGCTGTTCATGCCGGCCGGGCAGGCGGCGGCCTGGCTGCTGCTGCCGTCCCTGGTGACCAATGTGGTGCAGATGCGGCCCATGCCATCGCTGCGGCCTTTGCTGCGGCGCCTGGGCTGGATGCAGCTGGGCATTGTCGCGGGCACGGTGGGCGGCATGCTGTGGTGGGGCCCGGTGGGCGAGGCAGCCGTGGCGCGCACGGCGCTGGGCGTGGCCCTGGTTATTTATGCCCTGTGGGGCCTTTGGGGGCCGGGCCTGCAGTTGCCACAGAGGCATCAGGCCTGGCTGGGCCTGTTGTGTGGTCTGTTGACGGGCGGGATCACGGCGCTGACCGGCGTGTTCGTGGTGCCGGCCGTGGCCTTTTTGCAATCGCTGGCGCTGGGCCGGCAGGCGCTGATGCAGGCCATGGGCCTGTGCTTCACGGTGTCCACGCTGGCGCTGGGCGCGGGCATGGCGCTGGCGCAGGGGCCGGGCCATGCCGCTTCGTCCTGGACGGGCTGGGGGGCCACGGCCCTGGTTTCCGCACTGATGCTGCTGCCCGCCCTGGCCGGCATGGCCTGGGGCGAGCGGCTGCGCCAGTCGCTGTCGCCCCAGGTTTTCAAGCGCGTGCTGATGCTGGGCCTGCTGGCGCTGGGCATCTACATGTGCGCCAGGGGCTAGCTCCGGGCGTTCAGGCGCGGAACACCTTCACGGGGCTGCCGCGCTCCACCTCCCAGTGCTGCTGGCTGCGCATGCGCCGGGCCTGGCCCTCGCCTTGCGCGTTGAGGCGCGCCAGCTTCAGGGCCAGCAACTCGCGCGCCAGCCGCTTGTTGGCGTGCTGGCTGCGCTCGCTCATGACCTTCACCGAGATCCCGCTGGGCACATGCAGGGCATGGACGGCGGAGTCCGTGGTGTTGACATGCTGGCCGCCCTTGCCCGAGGCCTTGCAGGCCTGGAAGACGATTTCGCCGTCTGCCGGCAATTGCCGGGGCGGCTCGCACTTCTGCACGGCAACAAACCAGTTCCTGCGCGGGTGATGGGGCCGCAGGGGACTGTCGAAGACCCACTGGATGGTGCCCAGCCAGGCGCCCAGCGTGCCGTGAAGCAGGCCGGTGTCGCCCTCGCAGCGCAGCAGCACGGACTTGTAGCCGGCCGGCGTGGGCGTTTCCTCCAGCACGTCCACGGCGATGCCGCTGGCGGCGCAGTCGCGCAGCAGCTCGCGCAGGGTCAGGCGCACGGCATGCTCGCACTCGGCGGGGCCGTGGGATGCGGTCAGCTGGATCAGCAGCATTGCATGGCTCCCTTCTTGTAGGTCAGCAGGGGGCGCAGCCGCGCCACCAGTTGCACCAGGCCGGCTTCCTGCAGGCTGGCGACCACGGAGTCCACGTCCTTGTAGGCCTGGGGGGCCTCCTCGTAGACCAGTTCGCGGTCGGCGCAGACCACGGCGCTGCCGAATTGGGTGCGCAGCAGCTCGTCCAGCGTGAAGCGCGGGCGCAGGCGGCCCATGCAATCGGTGCGTGCCCACTTGCGGCCTGCGCCGTGTGCCAGCGAGTGCAGCGCCTCGTCACGCCCGGCCACGGGCCGCACAAGATAGCTGTAGTCGCCGCGCGAACCCGGAATCACCACCAGACCCTGGTCGGCCGGCGTGGCGCCCTTGCGGTGCAGGAAGCCGTCTTCGCCGCGCCAGTGGTGGGCGATCACGTGGTTGTGGGTGATGTCCAGCAGGGCCTGGCCGCGCGTGCGCAGGGCGCGCAGCAGGCGTGCCGCAATGCTGGCGCGGTTGAGCTGGGCGAAGGCGATGGCGGCCGCGTGCTGGCGCAGGTACTGCGTGGCGGCATCGCTGCTGGCTGCCAGGCCGTCGTGGCTGAAGGCCTCCACATGGGCGCGCAGGATGGCGCCGCCCAGCCCGCGCGAGCCGCTGTGCACCATGAGGTGCACGCGCTTCCTGTCGAGCGCGCCGTCCTCGTACAGCGTGTCCACCACCTGCAGTTCGGCAAAGTGGTTGCCGCCGCCAATGGTGCCCAGGCTGTCCTGCAGATACGCCAGGTCGGCCACGCCGCTGGCCTGGGCGATGTGCTCCAGCTGCTGCATGTCCACGGCGTCCAGCAGTTCCTGGGGCAGGGGGCCGTCGATGTTGCCCACCGCCTTTTCCAGCTTGGGGGCCGAGGTCTTGTGCGCCGCCAGCTCCGTGCTGTACAGCGACATGCCGCAGCCGATGTCGCCGCCGACCAGGGTCGGGTAGAAGCGGCCCACGGAAAAGAAGGCCGCCCCTACCGGGTAGCCCCGGCCCGGGTGCAGGTCGGGCAGGCCCACGGCTGCGCGCATGCCGGCCAGGTTGCGGGCCGTTGTGTGAAGTTGTTGGATGGCGGCGTCTTCAATCCAGACGCCGCGGTTGGCGAACACCTCAATGTAGGTGTCCGAAAGGGAATTGCCCATGAATGGCTTTCGATCGAGTGCTTGGGGCACATTCCGGCAGATGCGGAATGCGCAATGGGCAGTCGCCGCAAGCTCGATGGACAGGCATCAGGAAAAGCGCACGCGCAGCCGAAAGCCGGGCCTCTTGCGGGGCCGGGAATCAGGTCTGCAGCGTGGCCTGGAGGCGCTAGGGCTTCAAGCGTGCACGACTGCAAAGGGACGTGTCGAATGGGACATGGGTTCTCTCCTTTGCGATGGTGGACGGGTGCCGCGAATGCGGCAAAGACGGGGATGCTAGGGACAAGCGGCCGGTGCCGCAAGCGAAGTCGCAGGCGCGTGGCGGATTGCATACAACGCAAGATGGAAAAAGCCCCGCAGGCAGGTACCGGCGGGGCTTTTTGATGAAGGGCCTGTGCCCGTTCAGTCCTGCGGGCGGAATCCGATGACCAGGTCCGAAGGCACGCGGCCATCGATGTCGCGCGGCAGCGTCTCGGTCTTTTGCAGCGCGCGGATGACGGCATCGTCCCAGGCCTTGTTGCCGCTGGACTTGGCAATGGTGGCGCCGGTGATGGTGCCATCGGGCGCGGTGCGCACGCGCACCTCGGCCCGCGGGTTGCCGCTGATGGCGTCCGGGTAGACGATGTTGGGCTTGACGCGCGCGGCCACCTTGGCTCCATAGCCGGCCGAGGGGCCTCCAGCCGAGCTGCCCGAGCCGCCGCTCTTGCTGCCACCCGCACCTTCGCCGGCCGAGCCGCCGCTACCGGCCGCCAAGCCCTGCATGCGGCGGATGTTCTCCAGGCGACGCGCCTCGGCTTCCTTGGCCTCGCGGGCTTCCTTGGCAGCCTGTTCCTTCTTGCGCTTGTCCTCGGCGGCCTTCTTCTCGGCTTCGGCCTTGGCGGCCTTTTCCTTGTCGGCCTTCTCGGCTTTCTCGCGCTCGGCCTTGTCCTTGGCGGCTTTTTCCTTGTCCGCCTTTTCCTTTTCGGCCTTGTCCTTCTTTTGCTGCTCCAGGCGGTCCTTGCGGTCCTGCTCGGCCTTGTCCTTTTTCTGCTGCTCCAGCTTGTCGCGGCGGTCCTTCTCGGCCTTTTCGGCTTTTTCTCGCTCGGCCTTGTCCCGGGCCGCCTTGTCGGCCTTTTCCTTGTCCAGGCGCTCCTGGCGTTCCTTCTCGCGCTGCTCGTGGGCGGCCTGTTCGGCGCGCTCCTTCTTTTGCTGCTCGATCTTGCGCTTCTTCTCCAGCGCGATCTCGGCCTCGCGGTCGTCGTCCACGGCCTGCGGCTTGGGAGGTGGGGGCGGTGCAATCACGGGCGCGGGCGGCGGCGGTGGCGGCTGGGGAACAGGCTCGGGTGCAGGTGGCGGCGGTGGCGCAGGCACGGGCAGGGGCAGGGCGGGAGCGGGTGCGGCCGTGGACCAGAACTCGGCCTCGACCATGGGCTCGTCGGCCTGCTTCGGGGGGCGCACGGTCCACAGCATGGCGGCCACAAGCAGCCCGTGCGCTGCCGCGGCCAGGGCCCACGAGCGCGTGCGGCCGCGCGTGCGCGGCGGTGCGAACTGGTCGTGGTCTTGCAGGTTGGGCATGGAATCGAAGGCGGGCGGCGCTGCTTACTGGGAGGACTTGACGCCGAAGGCCACGCGCTTGACGCCGGCCGACTGCAGGGCCGACATGGCGGCCATCACGGTCTCGAAGGGCAGCTTCTTGTCCGCCGAAATCAGCACGGCGCTGTCGTCGCTTTGCTGGTCCTGCCAGCTCCTGGCGGCTGCGCCCAGCTCCTGGATCGTGACGGTCTTGTCTGTACTGCCGGCCTTGATGCGGATGCCGCCGTCCTTGTCGATCATCACGTCGGCGCGCTTCGGGGGCGTGCGCGCGGCCTTGCCGGCGCTGGGCACGTTGATGGAGCCCGGCGTGAGCATGGGCGCCGTCACCATGAAGATGATGAGCAGCACCAGCATCACGTCGATGAAGGGCACCATGTTGATCTCGTTGACGGTGCGGCGGCTGCGGCCGCCGCGCGAGGCTACTGCGGGCATGTGCTCACTCCTTGCTGGCTTTGAGCGACTTCAATGGCCGGACGGGGTGCTGGAGCCGGTCGCACCCACGTTGCGCTGCAGGATGTTGGAGAACTCTTCGATGAAGGTTTCCTGCTGGCTGGCCACGCGGTCGATCTGGTGGGCATAGCGGTTGTAGGCCGTGACGGCCGGGATGGCGGCGAACAGGCCCATGGCTGTGGCCACCAGCGCCTCGGCAATGCCGGGGGCCACGGTGGCCAGCGTGATCTGCTCCATGTTGGCAAAGCCGGTGAAGGCGTGCATCACGCCCCAGACGGTGCCGAACAGGCCGATGTAGGGAGAGACCGAGCCCACGGTGCCCAGGAAGGACAGGCCCGACTCGACCTCGTCCATCTCGCGCTGGAAGCTGGCGCGCATGGCGCGGCGGGTGCCGTCCATCAACTGGTTCACATCGGCGATGCGGCGCTCGCGCAGCTTCTGGTACTCGCGCATGCCGCTGGCGAAGATGCGTTCCATGGGACCGCCCTGCTTGGCATGGTGAGCGGCCGAGGCATAGAGATCGTTGAGGCTGGTGCCCGACCAGAAGTCCTGCTCGAAGCCGTCGTTGAGCGCGCGCACGCGCTTCAAGGTCTGCGACTTGCGGAAGATGGTGGCCCAGCTGGCCACCGAGGCGCCCACGAGGATCAGCATGACCAGCTGCACGACCCAGCTGGCCTGCAGCACGAGGCTGAGTATGGACATGTCATGGGAGTTCATGAGAGTTGCTCCAGGATGCGGTTCGGAATTCTTGCGGGGCGCATGGTCGAGCCATCCACCCATCCAATGCGGATCGTGCCTTCGCACAACAGGGGCGGCGGCGCATTGCCATCGCCGGCGGATGCCAGCAGCGCCTGCTGCCGTATTGTCAGCGAAGCGCGCCCGCTGCTTTGCAGCTCGGCGGTAACAAGGAGTTGGTCATCGAGCCGGGCTGCCCGCAGGTATTGCAGCTGGGCCTGGGTTACGACAAACATGCCGCCCGTTTGTTCCCGCAACTGCTGCTGGCCTATGCCCAGGGCGCGCAGCCACTCGGTGCGGGCACGCTCGAAGAACTTCAGATAGTTGGCGTAGAACACGATGCCGCCGGCATCGGTGTCCTCCCAGTAGACGCGGATGGGAAATTCGAAGGCCATGTGCGGCGGGCCTCAGGCCAGCAGGCGCTGCAGGCGGCGCACGGCCTCCTGCAGCTGTTCCATGGAGTTGGCCGTGGAAAAGCGCACGAAGTCGGCGGTCTCGAACGTGCCGAAGTCGCGGCCCGGCGTGATGGCCAAGTGGGCGCGCTCCATGACGGCGTAGGCAAAGTCCCAGCTGCCCTGGACGCCAAGCTTGGCGGCAGCGGCACGGCAGTCGGCCCAGGCGTAGAAGGCGCCGTCGGGCTGCACGGGCACGGGCAGGCCCAGGGCCTCGAGCGCAGGGATGAAGAAGTCGCGCCGGGCCTTGAATTCGGCGCGGCGGCGCTCGTACTCGGCAATGGACTCGGGCTCGAAGCAGGCCAGGGCGGCGCGCTGCGAGACGGTGCTGGCGCAGATGAAGAGGTTCTGCGCCACGCGCTCGACCACGGGCACCATGGCCTCGGGCACCACCATCCAGCCCAGGCGCCAGCCCGTCATGTTGAAGTACTTGCTGAAGCTGTTGATGCTGATCACGTCCTCGCCCAGCGCCAGCGCGGTCTGGCCGAAGGCGTCGTCATGCGACAGGCCCAGGTAGATCTCGTCGATGATGGTCAGCCCGCCCCGGGCGCGCACCACGTCGAGGATGCGGCGCAACTCGGCCGGCGCAATCGAGGTGCCGGTGGGATTGGAGGGCGAGGCCAGCAGCACGCCGCGCGTGTGCTCGTTCCAGGCGGCCTCGACCTTGTCGGCGCTCAGCTGGTAGCGTTCGGCCGCCGTGGTCGGCACCATGACGGCCCGGCCTTCGGCTGCGCTCACGAAGTGGCGGTTGCAGGGGTAGCTGGGGTCGGGCATGAGGATTTCGTCGCCCGCATCGATGGTGGCCAGGCAGGCCAGCTGCAGTGCGGCCGAGGCGCCGGCCGTGACCACGATGCGCCGCGCCGGCACATCCACGCCGAAACGCTGCGCATACCAGTGGCTGATGCGCTCGCGCAGCTGGGGCAGGCCCAGGGCCGGCGTGTATTGCGTGGCGCCGTCCTGCACGGCGCGCGCTGCGGCCTCCTGCACCAGCGGGGGCGCGGTGAAGTCGGGCTCGCCGATGTTCAGGAAGATCATCGGCGTGTCGCTGTCCGCGCAGCCGCGCGCCATCTCCTGCGCCGCCTTGGCGATCTCCATCACGTAAAAGGGCTCAATGCGGTCGGCGCGGGTCGAAAACTTCATGACGGGTGAAATCCTGGAAGAGGCGCCCGCGCCCGGCAGGCGCGGGCGGGCCATGGATGGCCGGATGCGGCGGGGCCTGTGCCCCGAAGACCCGAGGCGCGGCGTCAGCCGGCGGCCTGGTCGGCAGCGTCGTCTGCTGCTGCGTCCGTGGCGGCATCTGCTGCCGCGTCGGTGGCCGTGTCTGCCTTGGCGGCGGGCTGTGCGGGCGCGGAGCCCTTGCCCGCACGGTCATGCTCGACTTCGGCCGCACGCAGCGTGGGCGCCAGGCCATTGAGCACGGCGTTCACGTATTTGTGGCCGTCGGTGCCGCCGAATTCCTTGGCGAGCTCGATGCACTCGTTGAGCACCACGCGCCAGGGCACGTCGGGGCAGTGCTGGAATTCATACACGCCGATCCACATGCTGGCGTGCTCGATGGGCGAGATCTCGGCCATGGTGCGGTCCAGCTTGGGGGCGATCAGCGCGTCCAGGTCCACCTGGGAGTTGATGCAGCCGCGCAGCAGCGCGTCGTAGTGCACCGAGTCGGCCTTGTGAAAGCCGGACAGGTCGCGCGTGAAGCGGTCGATGGCCTCCACGTCGTTGCCGCCCACCAGGTGCTGGTACAGCGCCTGCAGCGCGAATTCTCGCGCGCGGCTGCGGTTGGACTTGGAGGCGGCCTTGCGCGCGCCGGTGCTGGTCAGGCCGCCGCGGCTTTGGCGGGGAGGGCGGCCCGAGGCCGGTGTGGATTGTTCGTCGCTCATGTTCGGGCTATGGTTTGGAGCAGGTTGGCCATCTCCACGGCGACCCGGGCCGCGTCGCGTCCCTTTTCGGTCTGGCGCGCGATGGCCTGCTCCGTGTTCTCGGTGGTGATGATCGCGTTGGCGATCGGCAGCTGGTAGTCCAGGGCCAGGCGCGTGACACCCGCGCCCGATTCGTTGGCCACCAGCTCGAAGTGGTATGTCTCCCCACGGATGATGCAGCCCAGCGCCACCAGGGCGTCGTACCGGTCGGACTCGGCCATCGCCTGCAGCGCCACGGGCACTTCCAGGGCGCCGGGCACGGTGACGTGGTCGATGTTTCCGGCCTGCACGCCCAGGGCCAGCAGCTCTTCGCGGCAGGCCTGGGTCAGGCTGTTGGTGATGCTTTCATTGAAGCGGGCCTGGACGATGCCGACGCGCAGCTGCGCGCCGTCGAGGTTCTGGGCCTGGCCCTTTTCTGCGTTCAACATTTCTTATTCCTTGGGGATGTAGCCGCTGATTTCGAGGCCGTAGCCGGCCATGCTGGGCAGGCGGCGCGGCTGGCCCATGAGCTGCATGCGCTGCACGCCGCATTCGCGCAGGATCTGCGCGCCCACGCCATAGGTGCGCAGATCCATGCGGCCGCGCTCGGGGGCCTGGGCGGCACGGGCGCTGCCGTCGAACTGGGCCATCAGCTGGTCGCCGGTCTCGCCACAGTTGAGCAGCACGGCCACGCCGTGGCCCTGGCGGGCGATGTATTCGAGGCTGGAGTCCAGGCTCCAGGAGTGCAGGGTGCGGCCGGTCTCCAGCGCGTCCAGCACGGACAGCGGCTCATGCACACGCACGGGCACGGGGGTGTCGGCTTCCCACTGGCCCTTGACCAGGGCCAGGTGCACGGATTGGCTGGGCAGGTCGCGGAAGGCATGGGCGATGAACTCGCCATGCGCCGTCTGCAGCGGGCGCGTGCCGACCTTGCTGAGCAGGGATTCGTTGCGGCTGCGGTACTGGATCAGGTCGGCAATGGTGCCGATCTTCAGGCCGTGCTCGGCAGCGAACAGCTGCAGGTCGGGCAGGCGGGCCATGGTGCCGTCGTCCTTCATGATCTCGCAGATCACGGCGGCGGGGCTGCAGCCGGCCAGGGCGGCGAAGTCGCAGCCAGCCTCGGTATGGCCGGCGCGCATGAGCACGCCGCCGTCGACGGCCTGCAGCGGGAAGATATGGCCGGGCTGGACCAGATCCGTGGGCTTGGAGTCCTTGGCCACGGCGGCCTGCACGGTGCGCGCACGGTCGGCGGCGGAGATGCCGGTGGTCACGCCCTCGGCCGCTTCGATGGAGACGGTGAAGGCCGTGCTGTACACGGTGCCGTTGCGCGCGGCCATGGGCGGCAGCTTCAGGTATTCGCAGCGCTCGCGCGTGAGCGTCAGGCAGATCAGGCCGCGGCCGAAGCGCGCCATGAAGTTGATCGCCTCGGGGGTGACATGGTCGGCGGCCAGCACCAGGTCGCCTTCGTTCTCGCGGTCTTCCTCATCGACGAGGATGACCATGCGGCCCGCGCGCATGTCGGCAATGATGTCTTCCACCGGCGAGATGGGCACGGGGGACGTGGAGTTGTTCATGGAGTGCCTTCTGGAGGGGCCGGGTCGTGCGGACGGGGCGCGGCACACGCGCCGGCTCCATCGGCCTGGCAGGCGTCAGAAGTGGGCTTCCAAAGAACGTGTGGCGCGGCGCAGCCGCTGTCGGCAATCGGCATGACCCGGAATGACCTTGCGAAAGCGCACATTCTATTCCAGCGGCCATCGGCCGCAGGCGGCGCGGGCTTTGGCCGGATTCAGGGGCCGGGGTCCTGCAGCACCACATCGCCTTCGGGATAGGCGATGCAGGGCAGCACGCAGCCCTCGGCCCGCTCCTCGCGCGTCACGCCCGGCCATTCGATCTCGTAGCGCACGCTGCCCGAGACCAACTGCCCGATGCAGGTGCGGCAGGTGCCGTTGCGGCAGGAACTGGGCCAGTCCACGCCGCCCTGCTCCAGCGAGTGCAGCAGCGGCTGGTCGGCCCAGGCATCGACCTGCAGGCCGCTGGGCGTGAGGCGGGCGGTGAAGAAGGGCGGGGAAAAAGGGGAGGAGGCGGGGGAGTCCTGGCTCATGGGCGTCTGCTTTGGATGGGATCTGCCGAGCCTGCATTTGTATGCGATACGGAGCAGGTCGGCACAGGTCCGGAATTGCGCCGTTTGCCTGTTTTTTAATCAATCGCAGGGCTTGTATTTCAAATCAATGACTTAACCGCGAAATCAGGCCGTTGCAGCCGCTTGTCCACATGCTTGTCCAGTCCGAATGGGGGTAAATGCGTACATGCGGGTTGCGCGGTGGATAAGCGGGACGCGGCCCGAAAATCCGGGGTCTTTTGCCTGTTTTTTAAGCGGATCACATGTTTCCCTTTGGAATCAATGACTTGTGTGGCTTATCCCGCCCGCTGTGAAAGTTGTTCACAAGATTGTTCAGGGTGAGACGGGATAAGTCGGGCAGACGACTTGTGGATTTGATTAAAAAATAGGCAAAAGAAAAAAATCCATTCAAAACAACCGCTTGGGCCACCAGTCCCGGGCCAGCACATGGTTGTCCACAGGCTTGTCACGCAATGGTGGGGACAAGGCTGGCGGGCCTGCCGCAGTCGCTTGGGCAACCGGAATGAAGGCGGCGTCCGTCTACATTGCTGGGTGACCGGCGCCTTGCCATCCGGCGGGCAGAGCCGGCATCCAATGCAACAAAGGGAGCATCTCCATGGCGATTGAGTTTGAAGGCCGCGTGGCCATCGTGACGGGGGCCGGCGGCGGCCTGGGGCGTCTGCATGCGCTGGCGCTGGCGGCGCGCGGCGCCAAGGTGCTGGTCAATGATCTGGGCGGCGCGGTCGATGGCAGCGGCGGCTCGGCCACGGCGGCCCAGGCCGTGGTGGACGAGATCCGCGCGGCAGGCGGCCAGGCGCTGGCCAACGGCGCATCGGTCACCGATTTCACGGCCGTGCAGGCCATGGTGCAGCAGGCCGTCGATGCCTGGGGCCGCGTGGACATCCTGGTCAACAACGCCGGCATCCTGCGCGACAAGAGCTTCGCCAAGATGGACATGGATGATTTCCGCCTGGTGGTGGAAGTGCACCTGATGGGCGCCGCGCATTGCTGCAAGGCCGTGTGGCCGCACATGCAGGCGCAGAACTACGGGCGCATCGTGATGACCACCTCGTCCACGGGCCTGTATGGAAACTTCGGCCAGGCCAACTACGGCGCGGCCAAGCTGGCCCAGGTCGGCCTCATGCAGACGCTGGCCATCGAAGGCGCCAAGCACGGCATCCATGTGAATGCGCTGGCCCCCACGGCGGCCACCCGCATGACGGAAGGCCTGATGCCCGAGGCCGTGCTGGCCGCCCTCAAGCCCGAGGCCGTGGTGCCCGCCATGCTGGTGCTGGCCCACGAAAGTGCGCCCACACGTACCACGCTGTGCGCAGGCGCGGGCGGCTTCGAGGCGGCCTTCATCACGCTGACCGAAGGCGTGTATCTGGGCCAGGGCGATCAGGTGCCGGAGCAACTGGCTGCGCAACTGGCCCAGGTGCTGGATCGCAGCGGCGAACAGGTGCCCGCCAGCGGCGCCGCGCAGGGCACGCTGGAAGTGGGCAAGGCCATGGCCGCTGCCCGTTGATGAAGCGAGGGCCGGCAAGTGATTTCACCGCTGGCCGGCCTGCCCTTGCCCGGCGTCAAGGCAGGGCCGGCCGGGAGGGCGAAACTCTGACATATTCCTTTCGCTCGCGGCGGTGCCATGCGGGGCAACAGGCCAAAACGCGTGGTTAAGCGGACAGGCGCCATCGCGTTTCCTGCCGTTTCTCTATCATTCGGCGTCCGGGTCGGGTCCGCCGGGAATCCTGGTGGTTTCCGTGTGGGCCGGTGCCCATCAACGAATCGGTAAACAAGAATGAAAACATCGCAGGCATCCATGGCGGTTCCCGATCCCCAGCGGCTCAAGGGCATACGCCGTGGCATAGAAAAGGAGGGCCTGCGCGTGCTGCCTTCCGGCAGCCTGGCGCTGACGCCGCATCCCCTGGCACTGGGCTCGGCGCTCACGCATCCGCACATCACCACCGACTACAGCGAATCGCAGATCGAGCTGATCACGGGCGCGCGCCTGGGCGTGCAGGAATGCCTGGACGAGCTGGTGCAGATCCACCAGTTCGTGCTGCGCAGCCTGCGCGATGCGGGCGGCGAGATGCTGTGGTCGTCCAGCATGCCCTGCCAGCTGCCCACGGACGAGACGATTCCGCTGGCGCGCTATGGCTCCTCGCATTCGGGCCGCTCCAAGAGCGTGTACCGCATGGGCCTGGGCCATCGCTATGGCCGGCGCATGCAGACCATCTCGGGCATCCACTACAACTGGTCGCTGCCCGGCGTGACCAGCGACCAGTATTTCTCGCTGATCCGCAATTTCCGGCGCCATGCCTTCGTGCTGCTGTATCTGTACGGCGCATCGCCCGCGCTGTGTCCCTGTTTCGTCGAGGGGCGCGAGCATGGCCTGAAGCCGCTGGGCAATACGGGCCAGGCGCTGTACCTGCCCCATGCCACCTCGCTGCGCATGGGCCGCCTGGGCTACCAGAGCGATGCGCAGGCCAGCATCAACGTCAGCTACAACGGCCTGGAAGGCTATGCGAATTCGCTGCATGAGGCGCTGACCCATCCCTACCCGGCCTACGAGATGCTGGGCGTGCGCAATCCGGGCGGCGACTACAACCAGCTGGGCACGGGTCTGCTGCAGATCGAGAACGAGTTCTACGGCACCATCCGCCCCAAGCGCACCGTCAGCCGTGGCGAGCGCCCGCTGCATGCCCTGCGCGAGCGCGGCGTGGAGTATGTGGAAGTGCGCCTGATGGACCTCGATCCCTTCGAGGATGTGGGCATTGCCGCCCCCACCATGCGCATGCTGGACGTGTTCCTGCTGCACTGCCTGAATGCCGACAGCCCGCCCGATACGCCGGCCGAGATCGCCGAACTCAAGCACAACCAGCACCTGACCGCCGAGCGTGGCCGCGAGCCCGGCCTGCAGCTGGTGCGCGCGGGCCGCGAGGTGCCGCTGCGCGACTGGGCCCATGAAGTGCTGGACCAGTGCCGCCCCTATGCCCAGGCGCTGGACAGCACGCACGGCACGCACGATTACAGTGCCGCGCTGGCCCAGGCACTGGAGCGCCTGGAGCATCCCGAGCGCACGCCGTCGGCCCATGTGCTGGGCGAGCTGACGGGCGAGTACGGCAACAGCTTCTCGCGCTTCACGCTGGCCCGTTCCGAGCAGGCCCGCGATTCGCTGCTGGCCCTGCCCTGGAGCCAGACGCAGCAGCAGCGCTTCGAGCAATGGTCGGCGCAGTCCGTGCAGGACCAGCGCGACATCGAGGCCGCAGACACGCTGTCCTTCGAGGAATGGCGCCTGCGCTACATGTCGCCCGAGAACCTGCGCTGACCGTGCCTCAGCCAGGTCCGCCGCTCAGGGCTTGGCCTGCATCCTCGCACCAGAACAGCACGGCGTCGTAGAAGCCTTCCCAGACGCAGCCGTTGCAGCCGCGGCCGCAGCAACTGGTGGGCTGGGGCGGCGCCGGGCGCAGTGCAATGCCAGCAGCCTGGGCGCGCTGCTGCCAAAGCCCGATCTGCGACAGCGCCTGCTCCAGCGGGCCCTGCACCATGCTCAGCGCCGCGCCTTGCTGCGGCGCACCACAAACAGCACGATGAAGGCCGTGCCCAGCAGCAGGGCGAACCAGCCGACCAGGTACGACTGGGCCATCATCTGCACGATGCCCCCGGGTGCCATGAACTGCGGCGCCAGCAGAATCACCAGGCCGATCACGGCGCAGGTCACTCCCTTGATCAACAGTTCGATGTCGGCCTTGCGCGAGGCGGAGCGGGAAGAGGGGGTATCGGGCAAGGACATAGGCAGTGAGGCGGGGCGTAAAAGCGGGGGACAATTGCGGCTTGCGCAAGAAAGAATGAAGCCTGCGGTTTGCGCTGGGGCGCAGCGCGCTGTTCCATCCTGTCTGCGCAAGCCATGAATTATCCTTGCGCCCCTGCCAGTTCCCCCGTTTCCCAGAAAGTAATCCCATGGCCATACAGTGGTTCCCCGGTCACATGAATCTCACGCGCAAGGTGATCACCGAGCGCGTCAAGGAAATCGATGTGGTCATCGAAGTGCTGGATGCGCGCCTGCCGGGGTCGAGCAGCAACCCGCTGCTGCAGGAGCTGACGGGCCACAAGCCGCGCCTGCAGGTGCTCAACAAGCAGGACCTGGCCGATGCCGCGCGCACGCCGCTGTGGCTGGACTGGTACAACGCCCAGAGCGACACGCGCGCCATTGCGCTCGACGCTTCCGAGCCCGCACCCACGCGCCGGCTGATCGAGGCCTGCAAGCTGCTGGCCCCCAACCGTGGCGGCATGGCCAAGCCCATGCGCGTGCTGATCTGCGGCATTCCCAACGTGGGCAAGTCCACGCTGATCAACTCCATGAGCGGCAAGCGGCAGGCCAAGACGGGGGACGAGGCCGGCATCACCAAGCTGGAGCAGCGCATCGTGCTGGCCGACGACTTCTACCTCTGGGACACGCCCGGCATGCTGTGGCCGCGCATCATCGTCGAGCAAAGCGGCTACAACCTGGCCGCCAGCGGCGCTGTGGGCCGCAACGCCTATGACGAGGAACTGGTGGCGCTGGAGCTGCTGGGCTATCTGCAGAAGAACTACGCGGACCTGCTGGAGGCGCGCTACAAGCTGGGCCTGGACAACGAACGCATTGCAGCCCTGCATGACGACGAACTGCTGGACGCCATCGGCCGGCGCCGCGGCGCCATGATGAGCGGCGGACGTGTCAATCTGCAAAAAGCTGCCGAGCTGGTGCTCACGGATTTCCGCGGAGCAATCCTGGGCCGCATCACGCTGGAGACGCCCGACGAATACGCGCAGTGGCTGGCCGTGGGCCAGGAACGTGATGCCGAGCGCCAGGCCCGCAAGGACGCCAGCAAGGCGCGCAAGCGCCCCCCGCGCGAGCGCAAAAGCGCGCCCTGAGGCACCGCCGGCTGGCGCCGGCATACCCCGTTTGGTGCAAGAGAGCGTCCGACCGGGGCGGTGGCACAACCACCACAGCCGCAGGCGGCGCCGACCGCTAGCATGTTGAGTGTTCTTTCTCTGTTGGGGCTTTTTCATGCGGCGTCATCGAGTCGAGGCGGAAATCCATTTGTCCCTGCGCCGGGTCGTTCTGGTCGGCAGCCTATGGATCACCAGCCTCACCGTGCTCCTGGCCATGGCGCTTCTGACGCAGGACCCCGTTCCCTGGCCCAGCGTGCGGCTGAACCTGGTTGCCGCCGGCGTGAGCTTCGGCGCCGTGCTGCTGGGCTGGCGCCGGCACTGGAGGCTGGCCTCCAATCTTCTGGTCTGGGGCACCTGGGTGGCAGCCGTGACCGTGGTGGCTGCCACGGGCGGCGTGCAAAGCAGCTCGGTGCTGGCCTTTCCGGCCTTGCTCGTCATGTGCGCCTGGGTGCTGGGCGTGCGCACCACGCTGGCCATGCTGGTGCTGTCCGTGCTGGCCATGGCCGCGTTCTGGGTGGCGGGCCGCGAGGGCGTTGACTGGATAGGCCAGCGCGAGACCTCGCCCGTGTTCTCCATGCTGTACTTCGTGGGCATGCTGGGGCTGACGGGCACGGTCACGCTGATGGCAAGGCGCAGCCTGATCCGCCGTGCCCAGGAACTGCAGGACACGCTGGGCTCGCTGGAGCAGCACCAGGACGATCTGCGCAAGTTCTACCGCGCCGTGGAGCAGAACCCCGAAAGCATCGTCATCACCGACGTGCACCAGAACATCGTCTACGTGAACGAGGCCTTTTTGCAGCGCACCGGCTTTGCGCGCAACGAGGTCCTGGGCCAGCCCACCCACCGCTACTCCACCATGGGCCTGGACGCGCCGGCCTGGGAAGAGGCCTTGCACCAGCTGGGCCGGGGCGCGCTGTGGCGCGGCCAGATGACCAACCGCACACGCCAGGGCGAGGACCTGCCCGAGGCCGTGCTGGTGGCGCCCATACGCGCCTCGGACGGCAGCATCGTCAACTATGTGGAACTCAAGCAGGACCTGTCCGAGCGCATGCGCGCAGAACGCCAGATCCATGCACTGGCGCATTTCGACGCGCTCACCGGCCTGCCCAACCGCCTGTCGCTGACCCAGCGCCTGCGCGCGCTGGCGCGCGAATTCCGCGAGGGCGGCAAGGGCGGTGAGCCGCGCCACGGCCTGCTGCTGCTGGACATGGACCGCTTCACCGCCTTCAACGATGTGCGCGGCACGGTGCGTGGCGATGCGCTGCTGGGCGCGCTGGCGCTGCGCCTGGCCGATGCCCTGCCCGACGGCGTGCTGCTGGCCCGCATGGGCGCCGACGAATTTGCCGTGCTGCTGGAGAAGGTCGGCCAGGAGGCGGCCGAGGTCGATCAGCACATGCGCGCCCTGGCCCAGGTGTTGCAGGACGCGCTGGAGCGGCCGCTGTGGCTGGAGGAAACCGGCGAGGAAGTGCAGGCCAGCTGCAGCATTGGCGCGGCCAGCTTTGCCGCCTCGCGCACCGACAGCGGTGGCCATGACGTGCTGCGGCGCGCGGGCGTGGCCCTGCACCAGGCCAAGCAGGCCGGGCTGGGTCAGGTCGTCATCTTCCAGCCCGACATGGCCGAGGCCGTGGGCAAGCGCTTTCGCATCGAAAAGGACTTGCGCCGCGCCATTCCTGCCGGCGAGCTGCAGCCCTATCTGCAGTCCCAGGTGGACCACATGGGGCGCTGTGTGGGCGCCGAGGTGCTGGTGCGCTGGAACCATCCGCGCCTGGGCATGGTCGAGCCCGGTGATTTCATTCCCGTGGCCGAGGAATCGGACCTGATCGTGCAACTGGGCGACTGGATGCTGGAGCAGGCCTGCCGCATGCTGGTGCGGCCCGAGTTCGTGCAGCAGGGCTGGCGGCTGTCGGTCAACGTCAGCTGGCGGCAGTTCCGCCAGCCCGACGTGGTGGACAAGCTCAAGCGCACCCTGGCCGCAACCGGGGCCGACCCGCGCCGCCTCACGCTGGAGGTCACCGAAAGCGTGGTCATGCGCGATGTGGACGAGGCGCGCGAGCGCATGGCCGAGCTGCAGCTGCTGGGCGTGGAGATGGGGCTGGACGACTTCGGCACCGGCTATTCATCGCTGGCCTATCTGCAGCGGCTGCCGTTCCGTGAACTCAAGATCGACAAGTCCTTTGTGCAGGACTGCCATACCTCGCCGGGCAATGCCGCCATGGTGGAGGCGATCCTGCTGCTGGCCAGACGCCTGCGCCTGCGCGTGGTGGCCGAAGGAGTGGAGACCGAAGAGCAGGCCGGCACGCTGCGGGCCTGGAATCAGGACGTGCTGTTCCAGGGCTACCACTACGGCCGGCCCCTGCCGGCGGTCGAGTGGGTGGATCTGCAACTGGGTGCGCCTGCCGGCGTGTGAAAGCCGGCGCAAGGGCCTGCGTGTGAGGGCCAGCGCAAGAGCCTGCGTGTGAGGGCAGGCCCAAGAGCCTGCGTGTGACGGCGTTCAGGTCCTGGACTGTTCCAGCCAGCGGCGCGCCAGCAGGTCCCAGAAGCGTGCGCCGCGCCCCAGGTTATCGTCGTTGAAGTCGTAGCCGGGGTTGTGCAGGCCCACGCCGGGCTCGCCCGTGGCGGGGCCGTTGCCTATCCAGCCATAGGCGCCGGGCACGGCCTCCAGCATGAAGCCGAAGTCCTCGGCCGTCATGGCCGGCAGGATGTCGGCGTGGGTGCGGTCCTCGCCCACCGCCTCGCGCATCACCTCGGCCATGAAGCGGGCCTCGTGCGCGTGGTTGGTGGTGTTGGGGTAGCCGGGCTTGAGAATGAATTCGGCGCGGCACAGATGGGCCGCTGCCACATGCTCGCTGATGCGCTGCATGCCTTCGATGAACATCTGCTGCGTCTCGGTCCTGAGGGCGCGCACCGTGCCGAAGATGCTGGCCTCGTCGGGAATGATGTTCTCCACTGTGCCGCTGGTGATCTTGCCCACGGTGAGCACGGCGCTGTCCAGCGGATCGGTGCTGCGCGACACCAGGCTCTGCAACTGGCCGACGATGGCGCAGGCCACGGGAATCGGGTCCAGCGTGGTGTGGGGCATGGCCGCGTGGCCGCCCTTGCCGTGCACGCGGATCTTGAAACGCAGCGTGGAGGCCATGATGGGCCCCACGCGCACCGCCATTTCGCCGGCGGGCAGGGCAGGCCAGTTGTGCAGCGCGAACACGGCATCGCAGGGGAAGCGGTCGAACAGACCGTCCTCCATCATGGCCTTGGCGCCTGCGCCGCCTTCCTCGGCGGGCTGGAAGATCAGGTGCACCGATCCATCGAAATCCGGCTGCTGCGCCAGCAGCGTGGCCGCGCCCAGCAGCATGGTCGTGTGGCCGTCATGGCCGCAGGCATGCATGCAGCCCGGGTTCTGGCTGGCGTGGCCGAAGGCGTTGAGCTCCGTCACCGGCAGCGCATCCATGTCGGCCCGTATGCCGATGCTGCGGCCCGGGTTGGCGGCGCTGCGCCCCCGGCCGTGGATGCTTGCCACCACGCCGGTCCTGCCCAGCCCGCGGTGCACCTGCAGTCCCAGCGCAATCAGGTAGGCCGCCACCTTGTCGCCGGTGCGGTGCTCCTCGTAGCGCAACTCGGGGTTGGCATGCAGGTCGTGGCGGAACTTCAGCAGGGAGCCGAGGTGGGGGGTGATGTCGGGTGTGGATCGCATACAGGGGCCGCGGCGGCCTGCACGCCCAGCGGGTCCGCAGGCGGTCGCAGCAATTCAATGACAAGGCGGACATGATAGGTCCTGTGGTTTGCCTGCGGCGCCTGCCGGGGTGATAGGCCTTGTGCTGCCCAGGCTTTGCGCTACGTTCCTTGCGAGCAGCCCGCGCAATGCCCGGCTGCCCAGGGTGCCCGGGCGCTGGAGCAAGTGCAGGGGAATGGCGCCAGGACCGACAATCGCCCCCATCATGAAAAACACCATTCTGCCCCTGCAATTGTTCGTGCGCCCCGAGCATGACGATCCCCAGCCCCTGATCCTCTACCATGGCCGCCGCTGCCCGGACGGCTACGGCGCGGCGCTGGCGGCCTGGCTGTACTACGGCGGGCAGGCCGAATTCCGGGGCCTGGACCATGGCGAGATCCAGAAGGCCGACGACCTGGGCGAGCTGGCTGGCCGCGCGGTCTACGTGCTGGACTTCGCCTTCGAGCCCGAGCTCATGGCCGAGATCGAGTCGCGCGTTTCCAAGCTCGTGGTGCTGGACCACCACAAGAGCGCTGCCGAAAAGCTGAGCGGCTACCAGTGCCGCTGCGGCGTCGTGCACTTCGACATGAACAAGTCCGGCGCGCGCCTGGCCTGGGAGTTCTTCCAGGCCGACAAGCCCGTGCCCGGCCTGATCCGCTTCATCGAGGACCGCGACATCTGGAAGTGGGAATTCGCCGAGAGCGCGGGCTTTCTCGCGGCGCTGGACATGGAGCCGCGCAGCTTCGAGCGCTGGGCCGAGATCGCGGCCTTCACGCCCGAGCAGGAAGCCGCCTTCATGGCGCGCGGCGGCGCCATGGACGAGAAATTCCAGAAGCTGTGCGCCGACATTTCCGAGGCGGCCCAGCCCCTGGTCTTCAACGGCATGCAAGGGCTGATGGTCAATTGCCCCGGCATGTTCCACAGCCAGGTCGGCGACCTGCTGGCGCGCCAGAGCGGCAGCTTTGCGCTGATGTGGCATGCCAGCACCAAGGGCGTGAAGATCGGCCTGCGCTCGCGCTCGGAGTTCAACTGCATTCCGCTGGCCGAGAGCTTTGGCGGCGGTGGCCATGCCCAGGCCTGCGGCTTCAAGATGGGCAACGAGCGCCTGGTGGAGCTGCTGTCTGGCGTGCTCAAGGCCGATGCCTCGGCCGACTACGCCTACGTGGCAGCGCCGCTGATGGAGCAGCCTGAAACGGGTGCGCCTGCAGAAGCTGTCTGATCCGGCCGTGCCGTCGCCGGCAGACCCGCACAGGCCTGCCAGCCGGGCAGGGCGCATAGCGCGCGCCAGTGCTGCACATCGGCCACATGGCCCAGTTGCTGCCAGTCGGCCTCGAAGCGCAGCGGCTCGCCCGTCATCGGGTGCGCCAGCTCCAGCGCATGGGCGTGCAGCCACAGCCGCTGCAGGCCCAGCCGCTCCGCCCACCAGCGGTTCAGCGGCCCCTTGCCATGCGTGGCGTCGCCAATGATGGGATGGGCCACATGCTTGAGATGGCGGCGTATCTGGTGGCGCCGGCCCGTGGCGGGCAGGGCCTCGACCAGTGAAATCCGCGTGGCCGCGTGGCGCGGGTCAAAGGCCTCGGGCCATTCCAGGCGCGCCAGGCAGCGCAGCGAAGTCTGTGCGGGCTGGGCTGGCGCGTCCTCGGGCGCATCGTCGGGCCTGAGCGCGTGGTCCACCTCCACCGCATCCGGCAACCAGCCCCGCACCAGCGCCAGGTATTGCTTGCGCACTTCCTGCCCGGCAAAGGCCTGGCCCAGCCGCTGGGCGGCCTGGGCATGCAAGGCCATGACCAGCACGCCGCAGGTGCCCTTGTCCAGGCGGTGCGCGGGGTACACATGGCAGCCCAATTGGTCGCGCAGGGTCTGCAGCACAAAGCGCGTCTCGTGCGCGTCCAGTCCCGTGCGGTGCACCAGCCAGCCTGCGGGCTTGTAGACCGCCACCAGATGCTCGTCGCGCCAGAGGATGTGCAGCGGCGCGTCGTCGGGCTCTGGCGGCTGGGCCGGGGAGGGGATGGATGAAGGCTGGAACATGAGGGCGTGAGTGTAGGCGCTGTCCGCCCACCGCCATGCGGGCCCCCGCGCACTACCCCCGTGCAGGGCAACGCAGTGCTGCCTGCCATTGCACGACTGGCGGCGTGATGGCGATGCAAGATCGCGCCTGGTTCTGCGCCGCCGCGTGAACCGGAGTTTCTGAACCCCTCTCAAACGCAACGCACCACACCGCATGGACCATCGCAGCACCGCTCCCATCCGCATCGCCATCGTCGGCCACGGCAACCTCGGTCGTGGCGTGGAGGCGGCCATTGCCCGCAACCCCGACATGGTGCTGGCCGGCATCTACACCCGCCGTGATCCGGCCGGGCTGTGTCCGCTGCAGCCCGGCACGCCCGTGCACGGCATGGACAGCCTGCTGGCCCATCGCGCCGGCATCGACGTGCTGGTGCTGTGCGGCGGCTCCAAGGACGACCTGCCGCAGCAGTCGCCCGCGCTGGCCGCGCATTTCAGCCTGGTGGACAGCTTCGACACCCATGCGCGCATTCCCGAGCATTTCGACCGGGTGGATGCCGCCGCCCGCGCAGCCGGCACCACGGCGCTGATCTCGGCGGGATGGGACCCGGGCATGTTCTCCCTGCAACGCCTCATGGGCGAGGCCCTGCTGCCCGATGGCGCCACCTACACCTTCTGGGGCAAGGGCCTGAGCCAGGGGCACTCGGACGCCATCCGCCGCATTCCCGGTGTGGCCGGCGGTGTGCAGTACACCATTCCCGTGGACGAGGCCGTGCAGCGCGTGCGCAGCGGCGTGCGGCCCGAGCTGTCTGCGCGCGAGCGCCACCGGCGCGAGTGCTTTGTGGTGCTGGAGCAGGGGGCCGATGCCGATGGCGTGCGCCAGGCCATCGTCGGCATGCCGCATTACTTTGACGAATACGACACCACGGTGCATTTCATCAGCGCCGAGGAGCTTGCCCGTGACCATGCGGCCATGCCGCATGGCGGATTCGTCATCCGCAGCGGCCGCAGCTCGCAGGGGCTGCACCATTCCATCGAATACCGCCTGCAGCTGGACAGCAATCCGGAATTCACGGCCAGCGTGCTTGTGGCCTATGCGCGCGCCGTGCACAGGCTGCAGCAGTCGGGGCAGACGGGCTGCAAGACCGTGTTTGACGTGGCGCCCGGCCTGCTGTCGCCCAAAACTGCGCAGCAGCTGCGGGCCGAGCTGCTTTAGCCCTGGCCCACGCGGGCCGCGTCTTCCAGCCGGTCCACATCGCGCAGCGGCTTGAACAGGGTCATCCAGCTGCCGACCACGCCCAGCGTGCACAGGCTGCCCACCACGGCAGCCGGCACGGCGCCCAGCCAGGCGGCGCTGGTGCCGGCGCGGAACTCGCCCAGCTCGTTGGACGAACCGATGAACAGCATGTTCACCGCGTTCACGCGCCCGCGCATGGAGTCGGGCGTGGAAAACTGCACCAGGGCCGAGCGGATGTACACGCTCACCATGTCGGCCGCGCCAGCCAGCATCAGGGCGGCCATGGACAGCCAGAACCAGTGCGACAGTGCAAACACCAGGTTGGCCACGCCGAAGATGGCCACGGCGGCGAACATCACGCGGCCCACATGGCGCTGGATGGGACGGGCCGACAGCCACAGGCCCATGGCCACCTCGCCCACGGTCATGGACGAGCGCAGCAGGCCCAGGCCTTCGGGGCCGACCTTGAGCACCTCGTGCGCATACACGGGCAGCAGGGCCACCACGCCGCCCAGCAGCACGGCGAACAGGTCCAGCGAAATCGTGCCCAGGATGATGGGGCGCGTGCGGATGAAATGAATGCCTTCGCCAAAGCGCTGCCACAGCGAGCCGCCTGCCGGCGCCATGGCCCCGGCAAAGCGCACGGGCACCGTGCCCAGCAGCAGCACGGCCAGCACCAGGGATGCGCCGCAGACCGCATAGGTCAGCACGGCGCCGCCCCAGGCGTAGAGCACTCCGCCCAGCACAGGCGCCGCGATGGCGGCCGTGCGCATCAGCATGCTGTTGGTTGCCAGCGCCTGGGCCAGTTGCTCGCGCGGCACGATCTGCGGCAGCAGGCTTTGCAGGGCCGGCCCCGTGAAGGCGCGGCTGCAGCCGAACAGCACCAGCACGGCATAGATCCAGTGCACATCGTGCGCGGCCGCGCCCTCGTGCCAGGACAGCCACAGCAGCAGCAGGGAGCACAGGGCAGCCACGGTCCAGCTGCCCGACAGCAGGCGCTTGCGGCTCATGCGGTCGCTGAGGTCGCCGGCCGGAATCAGCAGCGCCAGCATGGGCAGGAACTGGGCCAGTCCCACGTAGGCCAGGGACATGGGGTCGCGCGTCAGGTCATACACCTGCCAGGCCACGACCACCGCCTGCATCTGCTGGGCGAACATGGACAGCATGCGCGCCATGACGAAGGGGACGAAGGCGCTGCTGCGCAGGCCGGCAGCGGGGCTGTCGGCCGATGAGGGGGGAAGCGGGGAGGAGGGCAAGATCGGATATCCGTGGAGGAGCACGCGCAGTATCTGCGAAATGCCGGCGCCTTGCTGGCCGTTGTGCCCGCTCCACGCTGCCGACGAAGGCATGCGGTCTGCTCCCACAAACACCCGCGGCGCGGCGCGAGAATATGCCATCACGGGTCAGGCCAGAACCCCGCATCAGAGGAGCAACACACCATGTCCATGTTGTCCATGCAATACGCCGGCACCTTGATCGGGCGCGAAGCGGTCATCGACTTCCCCGACAGCAAGGCTGATGTGCGGTACACGCCGCAAGGCCAGATGGTCTGGCATGTGGTCGATTCCCTGGGCCATGTATCCGATGGCTGCGAACGGCTCAGCTACCTGCAGGTCAGCGACAGCCTGCACTTCCTCAACTGGATCGAGAAAACGGGCTTCACCGTCAGCCAGGTCATCGATACGGCCCAGGGCACGGTGCAGGCCTTCTGGTCGTTTGCCGACCCGGCCAGCGAGGGCGGCCACCGCTCGTCCATGTTCGTCGAAGGCCGTTTCCGCTTCCGTTGAGGCGCCCGCCTGCACGGCGCAGCCCGGCCGCGTGAAACATTGCGGCAGCTGCGCGATCTGCCTGTTTTTTCAGCGCCTGCGGCAAACCCATGGCTGGCGCGGCAATGCAGGGTTGTCCCGAAGCTTGTTCACAGGCAGGCCCACAGTCGCTGGGCATAACCGTCACGCTGCGGTCATTTTCGTCATGCAGCGGAAAAGTTCCTGAAATGTGGGTGTGCACTATCGTTGAATCCCAGCATCGGCGGGTTCATGGAATGCCGGTTCATTGCCTGAGGCGAGGCCGGCCGCGCGCAGATCCAGGTTTGCCGCCGTGAAACATCCCTGCCGCGCAATCCCGTCCGCAAGGCCCCCGGCTATGCTGGCTGCATGACCTGGCTGTTTCTTGCATTGCATCTGCTGCTCATTGCAGGCTTTGGCCTGCGCATCCTGCTGCGCGACGATGTGCGGCCCGACGTGCGCATGGGCTGGCTCACCGTCATCGTGCTGCTCCCCTATGCGAGTTGCGCGCTGTATTACCTGTTTGGCGAGGTGACGCTGCGCCGCCGAGGCCGGGCCCGGTACCGCAAGGTGCAGGACTTTGCGCCCGGCGCCCCGGTCACGGGCAGCGGCGTGCCGGTGGCGGGCATCGCGCCGCAATGGCAGGCGGCCTTTGGCTATGCGGCGTCCATCAACCGCTTTCCCGTACAGCCGGGCCATGCCGCGCAGCTCATGGCCGATGGTGCCCAGGCCCGCGCGCGCATGCTGGCCGACATGGAGGCCGCCCGTCACGAGATCAACGTGCTCTACTACATCTGGCTGGCCGATGACACGGGAACGGCCGTGGCCCAGGCGCTGGTGCGCGCGGCCCGGCGTGGCGTGGTCTGCCGCGCCATGGTGGACGGGCTGGGCTCGCGCGCGCTGCTGCGCTCCGACCTCTGGCAGCAGATGGCGCAGGCCGGCGTGCAACTGGCCGTGGCCCTGCCGGCCAGCCACCCGTTCAGGGTGATGTTCACCAGCCGGCTGGACCTGCGCAACCACCGCAAGATCACCGTGATCGATGGTGCCATCACATACTGCGGCAGCCAGAACTGCGCGGACGAGGCCTTCGCCGTGAAGGCCCGCTACGCGCCCTGGGTCGATATCATGCTGCGCCTGCAAGGCCCGGTGGTGGCGCAGATGCAGCAGGTCTTTGCCAGCGACTGGGCGCAGGCGCGCAGCGCAGACCATGGACTGTCCATGCCCCTGGCCGCCGAACCCGAAGCGGGGCCGGCCGACATGCCCGCTGAAGGCTTTGCCGCCGTCGTCATTGCCGAAGGCCCGGCCGAGCGGCCGCGCTCCACCTCGCAGCTGGTGTCCACCCTGCTGGCCAGTGCGCGGCGCGAAGTGGTGATCTCCACGCCCTATTTCATACCCGATGCCACCGTGCTGGAGGCCCTGTGCGCCGCCGCCTGGCGCGGCGTGCAGGTCACGCTCATCCTGCCGGCGCGCAACGATTCCTGGATCGTGGGCGCGGCCAGCCGCAGCACCTACCGCTACCTGCTGCGGGCCGGCGTCATCCTCCATGAATTCCGCCCCGGCCTGCTGCATGCCAAGACCCTGTGCGTGGACGGGCAGGTGGCCCTTGTAGGCTCCACCAACCTGGACCTGCGCAGCTTCGACCTGAACTTCGAGAACAACGTGCTGCTGCAGGACGAGGCCGTGACCCGCGCCATCCGCCAGCGCCAGGCCGACTACATCCGCCAGTCCGACCGCATCACCGCCGCCCAGGTCCACGCCTGGCACTGGGGCCGCCGCATCTGGAACAACCTGCTGGCGATGCTGAGCCCGGTGCTGTGAGCGTGCAAAGAAAAAGGCCTGCGCAATGCAGGCCTTGATGGGGCTTGTCCAGACGCTGCAGCGCGCTCAGCGGCCCACGCGCTCGCTCTCGACCACCATGTCCAGCACATAGGCGTAGGCCGATGCGTCGGCGGGCACGTTCTGGCGCTTGTAGCGCTGGATGCGCAGCACGTTGCGGATGCCGGGTTCGTGCTTGTAGCCCTCGATCTCGCTGTAGAAGTTCTCCCACTCGCCGGTGGAGGTCTTCACGCCGTTGTCGCCGTAGCGGATCTCGCGCACGCGCAGGCACTGGAAGTCCTTGATCAGCGGGTGATTGCAGGCCGTGCGCTGGGGTGCCACTTCCAGGAAGATGCGCTCGCCGGCGCTGCCGTACTGGGTCTGGGCCGTGGGCGAGCCGTCGAACTGCCAGCGCGTGCCATCGATGAAGGTGAGCGTCAGGCGCGCAGGCTGCTTGCCTTCGCCCAGTTGCACGGACCATTGCTTGGCCGTGGGCAGGATGCGGGCCACCTTTTGCTCCAGCGCCATCAGTTGGTCGTCATCGCAGGCCATCAGCGTGCTGGCGGCGCGTTGGGTGGCGATGCGGTTGCCTTCGGTGCGGTAGCCCGTGGTCACCACGTTGCACAGGTTCTTGACGGCCAAGCGCTGGTCGGCAAATTCCAGTTGCAGGGGCCGCTTGCGCGAGGCGGCGGTCAGGAACCAGCTCTGGTCTTCGGTGCCCTGGGGTGTGAAGGCCTGGCGAAGATTCCAGTGGTAGGCGGTCAGCGATTGGGCATCACCGGGTGGGCCGGCAGGGGCCGACGCCTGGGTCTTGGCGCCTTCTTCGGCATTGCCACCCTTGTCGATATGGCTGCAGGCGCCGAGCCCCATGGTGACGATCACGGGCAGGCACCAGGTCCAGCTTGGCTTCATGTTGAATTCCTTGGTTGATGGGTACGGAGACAGGCTCAGGCGCGGCGGGCTGGTGGCAGCCCTGGCGCGGCATGTGCCGCGCCGGCCCTGGCCGAACCGGGGCACCATAACGCAGATGCGCGGCGGCGCCTGTCAGAACGGGGCGCTATTCACATTCCTTTGCATCTATTTGATGCAGGCGGAAAAAACGGATTGCTGCAAAGTTGCGGGCCGATGCGTTGCGCTCAGGTGAGAATAGGCGGCCAGCCGCCATGCCATCCGCAGGCTGCGGCGCCGGAGCAAGGAGCAGGTTCGTGTATCGACGTTGGAGTGCAGCAAACAGGGTGCGTGGCATGCGCTACGCGGGAGCTTTGGCCATCATTGCAATGCTTGCGGGCTGCGGCTCGACCATTCCCCAGCATGTGCCCGTGCAGGAGAGCTTCGGCTCCACCGAGACCTTCTCGCGCATGTTCGATGCCTCGCCGGCCCAGACCTGCGAGGCAGCGCGCCGCGCGCTGCTGAGCCAGGGCTACATCGCCATGGCGCGCACGCCCGAACTCATAGAGGGCAGCAAGAGCTTCCAGCCCGACCCCGAACTGAACCTGCAGATGAACATCCGCGTGGTCTGCGTGCCCGAGACGGCCGATGGCCAGGTCAGCATCGGCTTTGTCACGGCGCTGCAGGACCGCTATACCTTGAAGAAGAGCGCCAACTCGGCCAGCCTGGGCGTGGGTGCGCTGGGGTCGGTGTCGCTGCCGTTCTCCTCGGGCAGCGACTCCATGGTCAAGGTGGGCAGCGAGACGATTGCCAAGAGCGGTTTCTACGACAGCTTCTTCGAGCTGGTGTCGCGCTACCTGGCGCAGGACCGTGAATCCATCGCCGTGCCCACGCCGGTGGCGCCGCAGAACACCATTCCCTCGGCCAACCACTGACGCCGGCGGGCGCCGGCCCCGGTTCACGCCACCAGGAACAGGGCCGGGTCCACCATGGTGCGGTTGAGCATCACGCCCCAGTGCAGGTGCGGGCCGGTGACACGGCCTGTGGCGCCGACCTTGCAGAAGGCATCTCCCGTGTCCAGCTGATCGCCCAGCTTGCACTGCACGCTGCTCAGATGGCAGTACATGCTCAGCAGGCCGCCGCCGTGGTCCAGCCACACGGTGCCGCCGTTGAAGAAATAGTCGCCCACATCCACCACCTTGCCCGGCAGCGGCGCGACGACGTTGGTGCCCGTGGCTGCCGCGATGTCCATGCCGCTGTGCGGGTTGCGCGGCTGGCCGTTGAACACGCGGCGCAGGCCAAAGCTGCTGCTGCGGCGGCCCGGCACGGGCTGGCGCATGCGCAGGTCGCCAGGGCGTGCGGGCGGCTCGGTGAACAGCGCCATGATGGTCTGCTGGTGGGCGCGTTCACGCTGGTAGCGGGCATCGTCCTCGGGAGACAGGTCCACGGTCTTGGGCGAGACCTTCAGGCGCTGCTCGGTGTATTTCTTGTCGCGCACTTCGTAGGGCAGGGTGCGCGGTGCGCCTTCGCCCTTCACCGTCACGCCATGCGTGCCGGGCGCCACCGACAGCGCAATGCCGACCACGGCTGTCCATTCGATCATGTCGCCCACCACCAGCACGGGCACGTCGCCGGCCAGCACCTGGGGCCGCTGGGCCGCTGGCCCCAGCGACAGGCGGGCCACGCCACCGGGCACGCGGCTGTCATGCGGCCAGGGGGATTCCCCAGAGGCCGCAGCGGCCCAGTCCGGGACCATCAGGCCCGCACCTGAGGCACACAGGGATTGCACAAACAGTCGGCGGGAGCGGGAATTCGTCGTCGGTATCTGCATGAGGGAAGCGGGGGGCTGTGGTCGAGCGCCCCATTGTCCGCCATGCCGGCGCGCCAGCTTGCCAACGCCTCAACGCCATGGCATTCAAATGCGCTTGCGCGCCGCTCAACGGTCCCGGCGCTCGTCGCGCCCGCCGCGCCGCTCCTGTGGGCGGGCCGCGTTGGCCATGCGCTGCTGTTGCTGGCGTTGCTCCTGCTGTGCGCGGGCCTGCTGCTGCTGGGCACGCGCCTGTGCCTGGGCCTGCTGTGCTTGCTGGGCCTGCATGCGTTGCTGCTGGGCAGCCTCGAACTGCTGCTGTCTTTGCTGCTGCGCCTGCCGCTCCTGCATCTGGGCCTGTCTTTGCGCCTGCTGCTGGGCCTGCATCCTTGCCTGCATCTGCTCCTGTGCGCGTGCCTGCTGTTGTTGTTGTTGCTGCATTTGCTGCTGGCGCGCCTGGTCCTGGGAGCGCTGCTGCAAGGCCTGGCGATCGCGCTCGGCTTGTTGGCGGGCCTGGGCTTGCGCCTGAACCTGGGCCTGGTCACGCGCCTGATCCCGCATCTGCGCCTGGGCCTGCATCTGGGCCTGGCGCTGCTGTTGCTGGCGTGCCTGTTCCTCGCCGCGAAGGCGGGCGGCCTGCGTCTCCATTTGCTGCTGTTGCTGCTGGCGCTGGCGCGCTGCATCGGCCATGGAGCGGTCGCGGTCCTGCCTGTCCAGGCCGTTCTGCCGGTCCTGTGGCCTCATGCCCTGCTGCGTGGCTGCGGAAGACCAGGAAGGCACGCGGGAGTCGCGGCCCCTGTCACCCTGCATGGCTGCCGCAGGCAGTGCTGGCGCGGGTCGCTGCGCGGTGCCCGATGGGGATGAAGGGGCTGATTGCGCAGACTGAGGGGACTGAGGCCACTTGCCGAACTGGCCCGGCTGCGAGGCCGGCACCGGGTTCATCCGGGGCTGCAGCGAGGCCTGGGGCCGGTCATCGGGCCTGAGGCCCGGGCGTCCGCGATCGGCGCCATCATGCCGGGCAAAGCCCTGGGCGCCGCCGGGCGGCACCATGCCTTGGGCGGATGGGGGCGGGCCGCCCTGCGGCGGCCTCAGGCCCAGGCGTTGGGGCATGCCGGAGTGCGCTGCTGCGGCGGCGCCGGCCATGCCTGCTGCTCCGGCCAGGGCCGCAGCGGCCATGCCGCCTGAACGTGGGTCACCAGAACGAGGGTCACCGGAGCGCGGGTCGCCCGGGCGAGGATCACCACCTTGCTGCGGGAAGTCAGGGCGGCGCGGCTCGAAGTGCGGGTTGTTCGCGATGTGGGTGACGTTGCCAACGTTGTTGATGTGCGTGTTGTGGATGTTCTGCACCACCGTGGTCGAGCGCGAGACGTAGGTGTTGTTGTTGTAGATCACGGCCGGGCGGCGCGAGGGCGGTGGCGGCGGTTCGTTGCGGTGCCAGCGGTAGCCGGGCTCGCCCCAGCGCATGCCCCAGGAGTTCCAGCCCCAGGGGCGGCGGTCCACGGACTCGGCCAGGATCACGCCTGCGCCGAAGCCGATCAGCCCCGCCACCACGGGCGCGGCCGAACTGCCCACATACACGGGTTGCGGCGCCACGATGGGCCGGTAGCCGCCGTACATCGGCACGGGCTCGCCATAGACCACGCCGGGGTCGTACTGCGGCACATAGACGGTGTCAGGCTGGGCAGGTGCGATCTCGATGAATTGCGGCGGCGTGTCGATCACCGGCACGGGCAGCATGGATGACAGCGGCTCGCCCACGGCCTGCGGTGCGGGCTGGGGCACGGGGGGCGGAGCATCGGCCGTGGCCACGGCCACCTTGAGCCGGCTGGAGTCCTTGAGCGTGCCGGCCTTGTAGGCGCGCTGGCGCATCACCTGGATGGCGTTCATCACATCGGCCGGATCGTTGTAGTAGGCCTTGCCCAGGGCCGTGGTCCAGGGAACATTGGATGACAGCTGCGCCAGCACATTGGGAAACTGCGCCAGCGACTTGACCGAAGGGTCCCAGTCCTGGCTGTTGACGGCGTTTTGCAGTTCCTCGGGCTTGAGGCCGGGGTTCTGCCCCATCCACACCTCGGCGGCGCCGACCTGGTCGGGATAGGTGGAGGCGGCCAGCACCTGGGCCACGAGCTTGTCGGGGTACAGCGCAATGGGCGCGACCATCTGGTACAGCGTCTCGGCCGAAGGCCGCACATAGGCCACGGGCGTGGCGACGGGCTGGGCGCTTTCGGTGGCAGGCTGCAGCGGCGCGCTGGCGGCCTGCGGGGGCTTGTCCTGGGATTCGTTGCAGGCGCTCAGCGCCAGGGCGGCGGCCACGCCCAGCACGCTCAGGCGCAGGGCGCCAGCGTGGGAAGTCGAGCGGGCCGTGGTGCGTGCTGTGGGCACGGCGGATTGCAGCATTGCGTTCTCCTGGGCAGGAACGCCTTTCGCGCCGAAGCGGCAAGGCACATGTCATTTGAACGCCAAAGTGCACGCTGCGTTGACACCGGCGTGTCAGCCGATGCCCCCAGTCCGCGCAACTTCTGTGACGCGGTGTTTACCCAGGCTGAATCAGGCCGCGCTCAAGCTGCGCTCAGGCAGCGATCAGGCGGGCCTGGTAGCTCTCGGCACCCTTGGACCAGGCCAGCAGGCGGTCGATGTTGGGGTGCTTGCCAGGGAAGGCGATGGCGTCCTGCGTGTGCTCGGCATACCACTCCAGGCCCAGCTCGGCGGCCGCCGGCGTGATGCTGCCGCCGTACAGCGCGGCCAGCGCGTGGTACACGGCCAGCGAGCCGGTCTGGCCGGGCTTGTTCTCGATGGTGGCCACGACCTGGCCCTGGGCATCGGCCAGCTGCAGCGCGGCGAGGTGGGTGACGGTGGGCAGTTGCTGAAGGCGTGCGGAGAAGTTCATGCTGAAAGGCAAATCAAAGGGGAAAGGGAGAAAGGGAAGGGCCAACCGGCGCCGGGCGTTCTGGTGTTTCAGTGGCTGAGTGGTTCCGTGGTCAGGCCTTGAAGGCAATCCAGGCACACCAGAACAGGCTGGAGAAAAAGCGCTTGGGCTGCACGAAACCGGCCTGGGCCAGCATCTGCTCCACCGCCTCTTCCGAGGCCGGTGGAACCGCGCCCTGCCGGATTTTGCCGAGTTTCGCATGGACAGCGGCCTCGTCCACGCCCGCCATGCGCCATCGCATGGCCCAGGCTTCAAGGAACAGCGGCTCGCTGTCATAGCGATGGCGGTTGCAGGCCAGGATGAAGGGCGCCCCCGGCGCCAGCCGCGCCGACAGGGCCTGCAGCAGCTGCAGCTTGTCCGCGTCGTCAGGGACGTGGTGCAGCACGCCGATCAGCGTGGCCGCGTCGAACACCATGCCGGCCGGCAGGTCCTGCACGGCGAAGGGGGCGGCTTGCACCTGGGCCGACAGCCGCGCTGCGGCGATGCGGTCCATGGTCTGGTCCAGCATGGGGGCCGAAGGGTCGGCGGCCGTGAATTTCCACTGCGGCCTGAGCCGCGCCGTGGCCAGGATTTCCTGGCCCGTGCCACCGGCGCCGCCAATCAGCACGGACTTCGGGCCGGCATCCAGGCTGGCAGCCAGCAGGCAGGCGGCCAGTTCGTGGCAGGCGTCGTAGCCGGCCAGTGCAATGCGGCTTTGCGTTTCGTACTCGGCCGCGCGGGAGGTGTCGAACTTGGCGGCGGAAGCCGCCTGTGGCAAGGCTTGGTTCATGGCCTGGCATTGTGCTGAGGCCACGGTCCCTGCAAAAGCGCCCATGTGCGATGGCCCACCCCTGCAAAGCAGGATGGTGGGCCATCTTCGGGGGAGGAGCGGTGCAGGTGCCCGTCAGTGGGCCATGCGCCTACTTGCCCCAGGAGTCCTTGAGACCCGTTGCGCGGTTGAACACGGGCTTGCCCGGTGCGTGGTCCTTGCGGTCGGCCACGAAGTAGCCGAAGCGCTCGAACTGGAACTTGTCGTCAGGCTGCGCGTTGGCCAGTGAAGGCTCCACATAGGCGGTCACCACCTTGAGGCTGTCCGGGTTGAGCAGCGTCAGGAAGTCCTTGCCACCCGCATCGGGCTGCGGGTCGGTGAACAGGCGGTCGTACAGGCGCACCTCGGCCTGCACGCCGTCGGCCACGCCCACCCAGGTGATGGCGGCCTTGACCTTGACGCTGTCCGCACCCGGCGTGCCGCTCTTGGTGTCGGGCACCACGGTGGCCAGCACCTTGGTGACGTTGCCCTCGGCATCCTTCTCGCAGCCCGTGCACTCGATCACGTAACCGCCCTTCAGGCGCACCTTGTTGCCGGGGAAAAGGCGCTTGTAGCCCTTGGGCGGCACTTCGGCGAAGTCCTCGCGCTCGATCCACACCTCGCGGCCCAGCGTAAAGCGGCGCACCGGCACCTGCTGGCCTTCGGCGGCGTGGGGCAGGGCGGGCAGCTCGCAGGCTTCCAGGTGCTCGGCGCTGCCGAAGACCTCGGCCCAGTTGGTCAGCTCCAGCTTCAGCGGGTCCAGGGCCACCATGCCGCGATGGGCCTGGTTCTCCAGGTCCTCGCGCAGGCAGCCTTCCAGCGTGGAGTAATCGATCCAGGCGTAGTCCTTGGTCACGCCGATGCGCTCGCAGAAGGCCTGGATGCTCTGGGGCGTGTAGCCACGGCGGCGCAGGCCGACGATGGTGGGCATGCGCGGATCGTCCCAGCCGCTGACGATGCCGTTGTCCACCAGGTGCTTGAGCTTGCGCTTGCTGGTGATCACATAGGTCAGGTGCAGGCGCGAGAACTCGTACTGGCGGGGCTGCGGCGCGGCGATCAGGCCGCCTTCGCGCAGATGGACCAGCAGCCAGTCGTAGAACGGGCGCTGGTCCTCGAACTCCAGCGTGCAGATGCTGTGGGTGATGTGCTCCAGCGCGTCCTCGATGGGATGGGCGAAGGTGTACATCGGGTAGATGCACCACTGGTTGCCGGTGTTGTGGTGCTCGGCATGGCGCACGCGGTAGATGGCGGGATCGCGCAGATTGATGTTGGGCGATGCCATGTCGATCTTTGCGCGCAGCACGGCAGCGCCATCGGGCAGCTTGCCGTCGCGCATTTCGCGAAAGCGCGCCAGGTTCTCGGCCACGGTGCGGCTGCGGAACGGGCTGTCCACGCCGGGGCGCGAGAAATCGCCGCGGTTGGCCTTCATGTCGTCGGCGCTTTGCTCGTCCACATAGGCCAGGCCCTGCTCGATCAGGTACTCGGCTGCGCGGTACATGAAGTCGAAGTAGTTGCTGGCGAAGTACAGGTTCTCGTGGCCGTCGGCTTCCTTCCAGCCGAAGCCCAGCCAATGGACGGCATCGATGATGCTGTCCACGTACTCCTGGTCTTCCTTCTCGGGATTGGTGTCGTCGAAACGCAGGTGGCAGGCACCTTCGTAGTCGCGCGCCAAGCCGAAGTTCAGGCAAATGGCCTTGGCGTGACCCACGTGCAGGTAGCCGTTGGGCTCGGGCGGGAAGCGTGTGCGGATCTTCGCCACGTCCACCTGGCCCTGGTTGTGGTGGTCGCCATCACCGGGGCTTCCACCCCAGCGGCGCTGGGCGTGGGTACCGTTGGCCAGGTCGGCCTCGATGATTTGGCGCAAAAAGTTACTCGGTTTGACCGGATCTTTGGAGATGGGGGAGGCGTCAGCAGAGCTCATCGCAGCATTGTAGGCGCCCGCCTGCAGACCCGCTCCGGACGGCTTTCGGACAGCCGCGCCAGCCAAGGGTTGAGGCATTTGGAAACAAACTTGTATAAAAGCCTGCCATCCGTAGACCCCTCTCGCGCGTTGAGAATGCAGGGCGTATGCCGTCCCCCTGTGCCAAAGTGCGGGAAGGCGGCACCAGCGGCAATGCCTGCCACGCCTGTCCAACTTCGAGGAGAGACACCATGACAACGACAGCTTCCCCGTGGGTTGCAAAAGCAGCAGCAGCCGGCCTGGCCCTGGCCGCCCTCATGGCTTCGGGCGCCGCCCAGGCCCGGGGCGATGTGCAATGGTCCATCAGCCTGAATTCGCCGGGCATGTATGGCCCGCCCGTCTATGTCGCGCCTGCCCCCGTCTATGTGGCACCGCCCCAGCCCATCTACTACGCGCCCCCGCCGCCGGTCTACTACGCGCCGCGCGCCGTCTACCGTGCTCCGCCCGTCGTGGTCGTTCCTGGCTATGGATACGGCTATGGTGGCGGCTACCGGGGTGGATACCGTGGCGAGTACCGCCATGGCCATGGCCATGGCCACGGGCATGGCCACTGGCGCCGTTGATCTGAGCTGAACCGCGCTGAACCGACTCTTGCCGCCCCTTGGGGCGGCTTTTTCCGTGGTGCCTGCGCCAAGACCGGGCCGGGGATGGCCCGCATAATCCAGCCCGTTGGAAACCTGGAGTGTCCCCGCCGTGAAAACCGTCTATGTCCTCAATGGCCCGAACCTGAACCTGCTAGGCCTGCGTGAACCCGCCATCTATGGCTCCCAGACCCTGGCCGATGTGCGTGCGCTGTGCGAAGCCGCCTGCGCGCGCTACGGGCTGGCGCTGGAATTTCGCCAGAGCAACCACGAAGGCGAACTGGTGGACTGGGTCCACGAAGCCGGCCGTGTGCACGCCGAAGGCCGCCTGGCCGGCCTGATCTTCAACGCCGCCGCCTACACCCACACCAGCGTGGCCCTGCTGGATGCCGTCAAGGGCACGGGCGTGCCGCTGGTGGAGCTGCACATCAGCAACGTGCATGCGCGCGAGAGCTTCCGCCACCACTCCTACCTGTCGGCCGCCGCGCGCGCCGTGATGTGCGGCTTTGGCGTGGCCGGCTACGGCCTGGCCATTGACGCCGTGGCCCAGTGGTGAATACGCCCGCCGCCATTGAGCGCCTGCGCGCCCAGGCGCGGCGCCTGACCACGCCGCTGTCTGCCGCGCAGCCCGAGGACGGCCACATGGTCTGGCATGTCTGGGGCGAGGCACGCGCGGGCGAGCTGCCCATCGTCATGCTGCACGGCGGCAGCGGCAGCTGGACGCATTGGCTGCGCTGCATGGACGCTCTGCTGGCCCAGGGTCGCCAGCTGTGGATACCCGACCTGCCAGGCTTCGGCGATTCCGACGGCGTGCCAGGCGGCCAGGATGCCGACACCCTGGTTGAGCCGCTGCGCCAGGGCCTGCGGCAACTGCTGGCCGATGGCGGTGCGCCCGCCGCCCCGCTGTGTGATCTGGTCGGCTTCTCTTTTGGCGGCATGACGGCCGGCATGCTGGCCGCCGCCGACGGCACGCTGGCCCGGCGCCTGGTGCTGGCCGGGGCGCCCGGCATGGGCGTGGGCAAGGGCCTGGCCGTGCGGCTCAAGGGCTGGCGCCACCTGGCCACGCCCGAGGCGCAGGCCGTGGCCCACCGCTACAACCTGCAGGCGCTGATGCTGCATGACGCCAGCCTCATCGACGAGGACACGCTGGCCCTGCATGTGCTCAACGTGGAGCGTGACCGCCTTCCGCGCCGCCGCCTATCGCACACCGACGTGCTGGCGCGTGCCCTGCAGGCCGTGGACGGCCCCGTATGGGCCATCTATGGCGAGCACGACGCGCTCTACCCGGGCCCGATGATGCAGGAGCTGGCCCAGGCCTTTGCACGCCATGCGCGCGACTTCCGCGGCCTGGCGCTGGTGCCCGGCGCGGGCCACTGGGTCATGCATGAGCGTCCCGATGCCTTTGTGGCGGCATTGACCGCTGCGCTGGATGCCTGAGCGCATGCGGCCCATCGAGCTGCACGAGGTGCAGTGGACCGCCATGCGCGCCCAGGGCGCGGGCGGCCAGAACGTGAACAAGGTCTCCAGCGCCGTGCATCTGCGCTTTGACGTGCGCGCCTCGCGCCTGCCCGAGGCCGTGCAGCAGCGCCTGCTGGCCCTGCGCGACGGCCGCATCACCAACGAGGGCGTGGTCGTCATCAAGGCCCAGCAGTACCGCACGCAGGAGCAGAACCTGCGCGCCGCGCTGCAGCGGCTCAACGTGCTGGTGGCCGCCGCCTATCCCGAGCCCATCCTGCGCCGCGCCACCCGGCCCACGCTGGGGTCGCAGCGGCGCCGCCTGGAAAGCAAGAGCCGGCACGGTGCCACCAAGGCCCTGCGCGGGCGCCCGCGCGACGATTGATCCGGATTGACCCGGCCAGCGCAACAATGTGTGCTGCCGCTGGCGGCTTGGCGCGGCGCCCGGGCGTCCCTACATTAGGGGAATGCAAGACTCCCACGCTCCCCACTCTCCCCGGGTTTCCTCCGCTGCCGGTGCCCGGCTGCCCGTGCTCTATGTCTCCCACGGCTCGCCCATGTTCGCGCTGGAGCCGGGTGAAACCGGCCCCGTGCTCGCGCAATGGGGCAGGGCGCTGCGCCAGGCCCACGGCCCGCTGCGCGGCGTGGTCGTCATGTCGCCGCACTGGATGTCGCACGGCGTGGAAGTCATGACCGGCGCCACGCCCTCCACCTGGCATGACTTCGGCGGCTTTCCGCCCGCACTCTACGAACTGCAGTACCCGGCCCCCGGCGCGCCGCAGCTGGCGCAGGAAGTCATGGACCGCCTGCAGGCCGCAGGCATTGCCGCCAGCGCCAACGCGCAGCGGCCCTTCGACCACGGCGCCTGGGTGCCGCTGATGCATTTGCTGCCGGATGCCGACCTGCCCGTGGTGCAGCTGTCCCTGCCTGCCTCGGCCGGGCCGGCCGAAACCCATGCGCTGGGCGCAGCCCTGGCGGGCTTGCGCGATGAGGGCGTGCTCATCGTCGGCTCCGGCAGCATGACGCACAACCTGGGCGAATTCCGGGGCGGCACGGGCGAGGCCACGGTGCGGGTGGACGACGCCGTGCAGGCCCTGCGCAGCCAGGATGGCCTGCACGGCGACCATGCCGTCGGCGGCTCCAGCGCCTCCTCGCCCTACGTGCAGGATTTCAGCCGCTGGATCGAATCGCGCCTGCAGGCGCAGGACCTGCCCGCGCTGCTGGACTACCGCGCCCGCGCGCCTTCGGCCCGGCGCGCCCATCCCAGCGAAGAGCACTTCATGCCGCTGTACTTCGCGCTGGGCGCGGCTGGCGCCATGGCGCGGCCACGGTATCTGAGCCGCGAAGTCATGTATTCCATCCTGGCCATGGATGCGATGGCCTTCGAGGACGTGCAGGCGGCATAACCTCCTGCTGCCGCGGACTTGGCGAGGCGCCACAATGGCGCGTTGCCCGGGACCACCCCGGTCCTGGAAATCGCTAAAAAACCAAGGAGTCCGTGATGATCGACCTGCCTCTGGTGGCGCTGGAGCGCCCCGCACAACCCGCACCGGGGCAGCAGCCCTGGCTGCTGGTGCTCATGCATGGCGTTGGCAGCAATGAGCAGGATCTGTTCGGCCTCGCATCGTTCGTGCCGCCGCAGTTCCACGTGCTCAGCCTGCGCGCTCCGTTTTCCATGGGTCCCGCAGCCCATGCCTGGTTCCAGTTCACGGTGGATGCCAACGGCACGCGCCACATCCACGCATCGCAGGAAGAGCACAGCCGCGCCCTGGTGGCCCAGACCGTGCAGCAGGCCGGAGCGCGGCTGGACATCCCTGCCCAGCGAACCGTGGCGGGCGGCTTCAGCCAGGGCGGCATCATGGCGCTCAGCCTGCTGCTGACCCAGCCCGCGCTGCTGCGCGCCGCCATGTGCTGGCACAGCCGCCTGCTGCCCGAGGCCTTGCCGCACCAGGCACCTGACGCGGCCTTTGACGGCAAGTCGCTCTGGGTCAGCCACGGCACCTACGACAACGTCATTCCGCTGACCAGCGCCCACGCCATTCGCAGCCACGTGCAGCGCCTGCCGCTGCAGCTGAGCTACCACGAGTACCCCAGCATGCATGAGATCCGCCCCGACGAGCTGCAGGCCGCCATGGCCTGGCTCCAGGATCTGGGCACGCAGGGCTGAGACGGCCGCGTAAGCTGGGTAACGCGTTGTTGCCAGGCGCGCACGATGGCCTGCGCAGAGAGCGCGGCGGCTTATAAACACAAGGCAGGGCTGGTGTCAGGAAAGCACGGGAACCCTGGTTGGGCTTTCCTGTCGCACATGCTTGCGGCAACCGTGCTGCCCGACCTGCCAGATCCTGCCCAAGCCAAAGGACCCATCCATGCCAGAACGCGACCCCCAAGACTTCCGCCCCCGCGCCAGATCCTCCGGCCCATCGGCTTTCGGCATCGCCGCAGCGGTGCTGGCGGCTGCCGCCCTGGGGGGCGCGGCCTGGTGGTACTGGTGGCGTCCCGCCGCCGTGCCCGAGGCGCCGCCGGAAGTGGCGCAGGCGCCCGCCCAGTCCACCCAGCCCTCCGAACCCGTCCCCGCGCCCGAGCTGACCGAGCCCCAGAACCCTGTCGATGCGCTGGAGCAACCCGCCTCCGGCCTGCCCGCGCTGCAGGACTCCGACGCCCATGTCACCCAGGCCCTCAACGGCCTGCTGGGCCGTGACAAGGCAGGCAGCTTTCTGCAGATGGACGGCTTTGTGCGCCGCGCCGTGGCCACCGTGGACAACCTGACCCGCTCCCAGGCCCCTGCACGGCTTTGGCCCGTGCACCTGGCGCCTCAGCGTTTCACGGTGGAGGGCGCGGCAGAGGCTGGTGATGCGCAGGCCATCGCCCCCGCCAACGCCGCGCGCTACAAGGCCTTTGTGACCTTTGCCGAGTCCATTCCCATGGACGGGGCCGTCAAGCTCTATGCCCGGCTGTACCCCCTGTTCCAGACCGCCTATGAAGACCTGGGCTATCCCAGCCGCTATTTCAACGATCGCCTCATTGCCGTCATAGACCACCTGCGCGCCGCGCCCGAGCCCGCGGGCCCCGTGCAGGTGCGGCTGACCAAGGTGGAGGGCGAGGTGCCCTCCATCCAGCCCTGGGTGCGCTACGAATACGCCGACCCTGAGCTGCAGGCCCTGTCCAGCGGCCAGAAGATGCTGGTGCGCGTGGGCCTGGACAACGAGCGCCGCCTCAAGGCCGTGCTGGGCGAGCTGCGCCGCCGCATCGCCACCGGCGAGATGGCCAAGCCTGCGGGCTGAGGCCAGCCTCCATCCGCCTCAGCCTGCGGCCGGCAGTGGCAGGGCGGTCTTGTAGCGCACCTGCTTGAGGGTGAAGCTGGAGCGGATCTTCTCTATGCCCGGAATCGGCGTGAGCTGCTCAACGATGAAGCGCTCCAGCGCGCCGATGTCGGCCAGCGCCACGCGGATCAGGTAGTCGGCGTCGCCGCTCATCAGGTAGCACTCCATGACCTCGTCGTGCTCGGCAATGCGGCGCTCGAAGTCGGCCAGCGATTCCTTGGCCTGCGACTTGAGGCTGATGTTGATGAACACATTCAGCCCCAGCCCCAGCGCCGACGCATTGGCCAGCGCCACATAGCGCGCGATCACGCCGGCCTTCTCCAGTGCCTTGACGCGCGCCAGGCATGGCGAGGGCGACAGATGCACGCGCCGCGCCAGCTCCACGTTGGACAGCGAGCCGTCCGTTTGCAACTCGGCCAGAATGCGCAAGTCAATGGTGTCCAGTTTCATCTGCCGGATTTTATGTAAATACCGGCATGAAATGCTGGAATATGGCGTTTTCCTTATCCATGAACGGCTGCTCATGCCGGCCTGCCAGTCCTAAAGTGGCGGGCATGAACGCACCCACGCCACTGGCCGCGCTGGCCGATATCGATACCGATCCCCAGGAAACCGCCGAATGGCGCGAGGCCTTTCTGGCCCTGGTCGCCACAGAAGGTCCGCAGCGAGCGCGCTTCGTGCTGGAAGAGCTGGCGCGCATGGCGCGCGAGCAGCGCCTGGGCTGGCAGCCCGACCTGAACACGCCCTATGTGAACACCGTGGCAGCGCAGCAGCAGCCGGTGTTTCCGGGCGATCTGGCCATCGAGGAGCGGCTGGCGTCCATCATGCGCTGGAACGCGCTGGCCATGGTGGTGCGCGCCAACCAGGCCTATGGCGAGCTGGGCGGCCATATTGCCAGCTATGCCAGCGCGGCCGACCTGTTCGAGACCGGGTTCAACCATTTCTTCCATGCCCGGGAGGGACTTGCGCCGGGCCAGCACCGGGGCGACCTGGTGTTCTTCCAGCCGCACAGCGCGCCCGGCGTGTATGCGCGGGCCTTCCTGGAAGGGCGGCTGACCGAGCAGGACCTGCAGCACTACCGCCAGGAGATCAGCGCGCCGGCTGCAGGCGCGCAAGGCCTGTCCAGCTATCCCCATCCCTGGCTGATGCCCGATTTCTGGCAGTTCCCCACGGGCTCCATGGGCATTGGCCCCATCAGCAGCATCTACCACGCGCGCTTCATGCGCTATCTCACGCACCGCCGCCTGCTGGACTGCCAGGAACGCAAGGTCTGGGGCGTGTTCGGCGACGGCGAGATGGACGAGCCCGAAAGCATGAGCGCCCTGACGTTGGCCGCGCGCGAGGGGCTGGACAACCTGGTCTGGGTGGTCAACTGCAATCTGCAGCGTCTGGACGGCCCGGTGCGCGGCAATGGCCGCATCGTCGATGAGCTGGAGCGGCTGTTTGCCGGCGCGGGCTGGAACGTGGTCAAGCTGCTGTGGGGCAGCGACTGGGACGGGTTGTTTGCGCGCGACCTCACCGGCACCCTGGCACGCACGCTGGGCGGCACGGTGGACGGGCAGATGCAGACCTTCGCCGCCAAGGACGGACGCTACAACCGCGAGCATTTCTTTGGGCAGAACCCCGAGCTTGCCGCCCTGGCCCAGGGCCTGACGGACGAGCAGATCGACCGCTTGAAGCGTGGCGGCCATGACCTGGTGAAGATCCATGCCGCCTATGCAGCGGCTGCCGCCCATCGCGGCCAGCCCACGGTGATCCTTGCCCATACCAAGAAGGGCTACGGCATGGGATCGGCCGGGCAGGGCAAGATGACCACGCACAGCCAGAAGAAGCTCGATGAGTCCGACCTGATCGAGTTCCGCAACCGCTTCAACCTGCCACTCAGTGACGAGCAGGCCAAGGGCCTGGCCTTCCATAAACCTGCCGATGACAGCGCCGAGATGCAGTACCTGCGCGATCGCCGCACGGCCCTGGGCGGCGCACTGCCGCGCCGTGAAACCGTGTGCGACCGCGTGCCCGTGCCCGCCCTGGACCAGTACGCGCAGTTCGCGCTGGCGCCTGCCGGCAAGGAGATGAGCACCACCATGGCCTTCGTGCGCATGCTGGGCGGCCTGCTCAAGGACGCGCAGCTGGGCCCACGCATCGTGCCCATCGTGGCGGACGAGGCGCGCACCTTCGGCATGGCCAACCTGTTCAAGCAGGTGGGCATCTACAGCAGCCTGGGGCAGCGCTACGCGCCCGAGGACATCGGCTCGGTGCTGTCCTACCGCGAGGCGCTGGACGGCCAGATCCTGGAGGAGGGCATCAGCGAGGCCGGCGCCATCGCCAGCTGGACGGCTGCGGCCACCAGCTACAGCGTGCACGGCCTGGCCATGCTGCCGTTCTACATCTACTACTCCATGTTCGGCTTCCAGCGCGTGGGCGACGCCATCTGGGCGGCGGCCGACCAGCGGGCGCGTGGCTTTTTGCTGGGCGCCACCTCGGGCCGCACCACGCTGGGCGGCGAGGGCCTGCAGCACCAGGACGGCTCCAGCCATCTGGTGGCGGCCACCATTCCCAACTGCAAGGCCTGGGACCCCGCGCATGCGGGCGAGCTGGCCGTGATCCTGGACGCCGGCATGCGCGAGATGCTGGTCGAGCAGCGCGACGTTTTCTACTACATCACCCTGATGAACGAGAACTACGCCCAGCCCGACCTGCCACCGGGCGCGGCCGAAGGCGTGCTGCGCGGCGGCTATGTGTTCAGCCGCTTTGGCGATGCGGGCCGTGCCACGCAGCATGTCACCTTGCTGGGATCGGGCGCCATCCTCACCGAAGTGCTCAAGGCCGCCGAGCAATTGGCCAGCGAGGGCATGGCCGCCACCGTGGTCAGCGTGACCAGCTGGAGCGAACTGGCGCGCGATGGCGTGGCCTGCGAGCAGTGCATGCTGGCAGGTGAGGCACCTGGCCAGCCCTGGATCGCCCAACTGCTGGACGGCACGCAGGGCCCGGTGATTGCTGCCACCGACTATGTGCGCGCCGTGCCCGAGACCGTGCGCGCCTTCCTGCCCGCAGGCCGCCGTTTCCTCACGCTGGGCACGGACGGCTTCGGCCGCAGCGACACGCGTGCGGCGCTGCGCGGCTACTTTGGGGTGGACGCGCACAGTGTGGCGCAGGCGGCGCGCCGCTGCAGCCAGGCGGCCTGAGCCCGGCGGGCGAGCCGCGACCCCATACACTGACGGATACACCGACGGTGAAATCAGCGGCCCCTTGCGGGCCGCTTTTTTTGTGCGCGCCCGAGGCGGCTTCGCGCGCTTTCTCCTTGCATTGATTAAGCCCGCGTTAAATGCGCTATTGGCTTATCGTTTTCGTCGGATTGCATGGAAAAAATAGGGAGATACCACTAGAATTCGTATATATAAGAAGATATTGCGCAAAGAGATGATCATTTGCTGCAATGGCTGCAGGCGTTGGGTTGAATATCTCGTCAATATCGTTTTTGCCTCTTTCAATAATAATTCATTTCAGTGGATCGAAGACGATGAAACTCTCGCTCAAGCAAGGCCTGCTGTGCGTGGCCGCGCTGTCGGCCGCCGCGTGGCAACTGGCCATTTCGGCGCCGGCGCCCGGAGTGGACCATGCGCAAATGCCACAAATCATTGATGACCTGCCTGCCGATTACGCGGCGGACCTGACGGCGGAGCAAAGAACCCTGGTCGATCGCGGCCGATATATCGCACGCCTGGGCGATTGCGTTGCCTGCCACACCGGCAATAAATCCCAGCCCATGGGTGGTGGGCTGGCGCTGGAGACGCCATTCGGCAAGATCTATTCCACCAATATCTCGCCCGACGCCGATACGGGCATGGGCAAATACAGCTTCGAGCAGTTCGACCGCGCCATGCGCAAGGGCGTGGCAGCCGATGGCCGCAACATGTACCCGGCCATGCCCTATCCCTCCTACGCCAAGATGACGGCTGAGGACATGCAGGCCCTGTACGCCTATCTGTTGCAGGGCGTGGCGCCCGTGAAGGCGGCCAACAAGGAGTCCGACCTGGGCTTTCCCTTCAACCAGCGCTGGGGCCTGGCGCTGTGGAACTGGGTGTTTCTGGATGACACGCCCTTCCAGCCCCAACCGCAGCAAACTGCCCAGTGGAACCGGGGTGCCTACCTGGTACAGGGCCTGGGCCACTGCGGCGCCTGCCATACGCCGCGCGGCGTGGGCTTCCAGGAAAAGACCATGACCGGCGAGGGCAGCAAGGGCGAGTATTTCCTGGCCGGCGAGACCGTGGAGAACTGGCGCGCGCTGAGCCTGCGCAATCTGTGGACACCCGAGGAAACCGCCCAGTTGCTCAAGACCGGGCGCAACAGCCACGGCACGGTCTCCGGCAACATGGTCGATGTGGTGCAGCACAGCACGCAGTACATGAGCGATGCGGACCTGCTGGCCATTGGCACTTATCTGAAGTCGCTGCCGGCAGGCAAGAACGATCTGCCCATGCAGGTGGCCCAGGGGCCGGGGCCGGTCATTGCTCCGCATACGGCGCCGCAGGCCTCCGGGCATGCGCCGTCCCCCGCCTCGGCGGTGTCTTCCGACGTGCCTGCCGATCTCTACGCCAGCCGCGGCGGCCTGGGCTATCTGCAGTTTTGCGCCGACTGCCACCGTGCCGATGGCGGTGGCGTGAAGGACGTGTTCCCGCCACTGGCCGGCAATTTCTCGCTGCAGTCGCAGGACCCGTCCACGCTGATCCATCTGATGCTGGTGGGCTGGAAGGCGCCCGTCACGCAAAGCCATGCACGGCCGCTGACCATGCCGGCCTTCGCACAGCTCAAGGATGCGGAGATTGCCGACATCCTCAACTTCGCCCGCAAGAGTTGGGGCCGTGCCGATGCGCGCGAGATCCATGCCAGGGAGGTGCAATCCATGCGCAAGCAGCTCGATGCCAAGGGCGAAAGCGCACGCCCCTTCGAGACGCCGCGCCTGGCCGCCATGCTGGACGAATCCAACGCGAAGCAACTGGTCTACGGCGCCCGCCTGAACATAGAGACGCGTGACCTGCTGCCCAGGAATGTGGGCAATGCGCTGAACTGCGCCAGCTGCCACCTGAACGCAGGCACCGTGGCCGATGGTTCGCCCTACATCGGTGTCTCGGCCTTCTTCCCCGGCTATGCGCCGCGCGCGGGCCGCGTCATCACGCTGGAGGACCGCATCAATGGCTGCTTCCTGCGCTCCATGAACGGCAAGCCGCTGCCACTGGAGTCCGACGAGATCAAGGCCATGGTCGCCTACTTCGACTGGATGCGCCGCGAAACCAAACCCGAAGACAAGGTCGAAGGCCGGGGTGTGGGCAAGATCAGCCAGTCCATCGTGCCCAACGTGGACAACGGCAAGAAGGTCTATGCGGCCCAGTGCGCGGTTTGCCATGGCAGCGAGGGCGAGGGCGTGAAGAACGCCAAGGGCCAGTGGGTCTATCCGCCGCTGTGGGGTGACGAGTCCTTCAACATCGGCGCGGGCATGGCGCGCACCTACACGGCAGCGGCCTTCGTCAAGCGCAACATGCCCATCGCCTTCCATGGCAACTTCCCGCTGGGCCAGGGCGGCCTCAGCGACCAGGAGGCCGTGGATGTGGCCGAGTACTTCAGCCACCAGCCGCGCCCGGACTTTGCCAACAAGCACAAGGACTGGCCCAAGGACAAGAAGCCGGCCGATGCGCGGTATTGATGCGCCATCGAGGGAGAAGAAGGAGTTCCCGCCACGCGGCGGGAGCCTGAAGGCGGGGCAGGGAGCGATTCCTGCCCCGCCTTTTTTCGAGGGCAGTGCCCAGTCTTGCGCGCGCTGCGGATCCGTCTTTGCGGCGGCCAGTTCATTGCCCAGCCCCTGCACGTGTTGCTGCCGTTGCTTGGCCATCTGCTGCAGCCGGCCGGCTTGGTTCCAGGCCTTCCCGGCAGCGCGTTCGGCGCGCTCAGCCCGCGCGCTGCAGCAGCACCGGCACCGAGGAGGCCAGCAGCGCCACGCCGGACAGGCACAGCAGGCCCAGCACGATCTGCCGGAAACGCATCTCGCTGATGCCGATATACAGCCTGGAGCCCAGCAGCGATGGAATGAGCATGGCTGGCGCCACGATGGCGAACAGCGGCAGCATGCTGCGCGTGACCATGCCGGTGCCCAGGTAGGTGGCCATGGTCACGGCCAGCATGGACAGGTTGAAGTTCTGGATGACGGAGCGCTGCTCATCCTTGGGGTAGCCGCGCAGCGTGCACCACAGCGTGGGCAGCGTGCCCGTGAAGCCGCCCAGTCCGCCCATCACGCCGCCCGCCAGGCCCACGGCGCCGTCTGCCACCTGGCCGCCGCGCGCCAGCCTGGGCAGCCGGGCCGACAGCAGCATCACCGGGCACCACAGCACCAGCATGCCGCCCAGCAGGGCCTTGAACCAGGCCATGTCCAGGTGCGGCAGCAGCAAGACACCCAGCGGAATGCCGGCAAGCCCGCCCAGGATGAAGGGCAGCAGCTTTGCCAGCGCAAACCCGCGCCGCACGGTGATGGCCGACAGCACCTGGCCCAGCAGCGAGCCGAAGACGGTGAGCACGGCCGCATCGCGCGGCTCCAGCACCCAGGCCCAGAACGACATGGCCACCATGCCGAAGGCAAAGCCCGACAGGCCCTGCACGAATCCGGCCGCCGCCGCGCCCAGCGCGATGATGAAAAACATGCCATCCATGGTCTGCCTGGTCCTTTCGTTTTGGGTGTGCAAGACGCAGGAATTCTGGAACGCATGCATAAGCAGAAATTCGTTTGTTTTTATTGTTCAATATGGTTTTGCTTATGACGAGCCACGCCTGAATCCATGCCGCAAAACCGCACTGCATCGACCGCTGCCCAACTGGCCCACCGCATGGCCACGCGCCTGAAGATGAAGCATTTGCTGCTGCTGCGCTCCATCAGCGAGCTGGGCACGCTGACCCGCGTGGCCGAGCGCATGGCCACCAGCCAGCCCGCCGTGACCCAGGCCCTGGCCGAGCTGGAGTCATTGTTCGGCGCGCGGCTGTTCCTGCGTTCTGCGCGCGGCATGGAGCCTACGGAGCTGGGCGCGCTGGTGCTGGCGCGCGCCCGGGGCATGCTGGCCGATCTGGACCATTGGGCCCACGACATCGAGGCCGTGGGGCAGCAGCGGGCGGCGCACCTGCAGGTGGGTGTCATCCCCTTTCTGCCGGCGCGCATGCTGGCCGATGCCATCGGCAGGACGCGGCCGCAAGGCCGGCGCATCACGGTCACGCTGCATGAGGACACCAGCGACCGCCTGCTGCAAAAGTTGCGCGCACATGAGCTGGACTGCTTGATTGGCCGCGCCTCGGCCGTGCTGGACATGAGCGGCATACGGCACAGCGTGCTTTATGAGCAGGAGCCTCGCCTGATCGCCCACCGCAGCCTGGCCACGCGGCTGGGGCGCCGGCCTCTGCAGTGGGCCGAACTCACGGGGCTTGACTGGGTGCTGGGCCAGCGCCGCACGCCCATGCGCGAGCAGATCACCGACTTTTTTCTGCGCGCGGGCGTGGAGCCGCCGCCGCCGTTTGTGGAAACACTCTCGGCCAAGGTGATCGGCGAGCTGGTGGCGGCCAATGAGCGGGCCGTGTCCATCGTGCCGGCCGACATTGCCGAGGAACTGGTGCGCATCGCGGGCGTGGGCATTGTGCGCCACCGTTTCGGCTGGACCCTGCCACCCATCACCCTGTTCGAGCGCAAGGCGGGCGGCCAGTACGAGGAGCAGCGCCTGTTCGCCCTGGCGCTGAAGGAGGTTTGCTCCGATCAGGGTTGACTGGTGGCCGGCTTGAAGAGCGCAGCCAGCAGCGGCGCCAGCGTGGGAAATTCCAGGGCAAAGCGGGCGCGGTCCACGAAGAAGGCCTCGCAGGCCACGGCGAAGAATTCGGCGGGCGCCGTGGCGCCATAGCCGTCCAGCCAGGGCCATTCGCCACCAAAGCGTTCGGCGATGGTGATCTGCTCACGGAAGGCGTCGTAGGCCGGTGCCCAGGCGGCCTGCCATATCTCGCGGGCCTGGCGCGCGGAGCTGCTGCCCATGAAGCCCGGCGGCAGGGGCGGGCAGCCGTCGGCACCGCCGTTGCGCATGTCGATCTTGTGGGCGAATTCGTGGATCACCACGTTGGCTACCTGGCCGCCGTGACCGTGGTGGCTGGCATGCGGCCCGCGGCCTGCGCCAATGGCCTGCCAACTGAGCATGACGGGGCCGCCATGCATGGCCTCGCCCATGATCACTTCGTCGTAGTCGTGGATGACGCCGGCCTCGTCCATGCTTTGGCGTCGTGCCACGGCATCGCCCGGGTGCACCACGATGCCGACAAAGTCGTCATACCAGGACAGCGCGCCCTGCGGCTCGCCCCAGTGCAGCAGGGGCAGGCAGGCCTGGGCGGCAATCTCCAGCGCCATGGCGTCGCTCACTTGCAGGCCGTGGGCGCCGTGGAAGCGCTTGCGCTGCAGGAAGACGGCGGCCAGGGCGCGCAGCTTGGATTGCTCCTCCAGCGTCAGCGACGCGAGAAAAGGGTATGCGGCCAGCGTGGACAGCCACAGCGGCGCGGGAATCTCGGGCACCGGCGACACCGTGGAGCGTGCGCGGCGGCCCAGTCTGCGGACCCAGCGGCCCAGTTGTTGCCAAAGGCTCATGGCGGGCTGGCCTGTTCAAGAACGTCGGACAGCGGCAGGCGCCGCAGGCCCATGCCGCGCTCCCAGCGCAGCACCTCGGCGCGGGGCGCGGGCGCCGCCAGATCCCAGTCGCTGAGCACGATGCGCCGCAGGCCATCGCCCAGGTCATGGTCGGCCGGGCGGTGCGTGTGGCCGTGGATCAGGGTGGCGGCACCTGCGGCATGCAGCCAGCTGCGCGTGGCCTGCGCGTCAAGGTCGGCATAGGTGGGCATGGCGGCGCCATGGCCGTCCGATTCCCGCTTGCGCGATTCGCTCTCCTGCCGAATGCCGCGTGCCTGGTCGCGGCGCACCTGCAGCGGCTGGGCCAGGAAGCCGGCCTGCCAGGCCGCCGAGCGGGCCATGCCGCGAAAGCGCTGGTAGTCCACATCGTCCAGGCACAGGGAATCGCCATGGCTGAGCAGGATGCGCTGGCCGCCGCAGTCAAGCACGGTGGGATCGGTCAGCGTGGTCGTGCCGCACAGCGCATCGAACTGCGCGCCGGTCAGGAAGTCGCGGTTGCCCTGCATGAAGAACAGCGGCGTGCGGGTGGCTGCCGCGCGCATGGCGGTGGCGCATTCGGCCTCGAAGCTGCCCGGCTCCAGCAGGGCGTCGTCACCCACCCAAACCTCGAACAGGTCGCCCAGCAGAAAGACGGCATCAGCCCGCGTGGCGGCCAGGTAGTTCCGGAAGGCCTGCACGGTGGCGGGCTCGCTGGCCTGCAGGTGCAGGTCCGAGATGAACTCCAGCGTGCGCCAGTCCGCAGGCAGTGTCCACTCGGCCGCAATGGGCGGCTCGGGAAGAGGGCGGGGCGCGGCGGTCTGGGCCATGGGACGGGGCACCCGGCAAGGGCGCTGCATGAAGGGCTGTAGGAGCCTTGGGACGGCTCTGGAGCGGGTCTGTTGTCCATGCGCACGGCCTGGTGCCATGCGCATGGACAACAGGGCGGCCGGACCCGAAAGGGCACGGCCGCCCCGTGTGCGGGAGCGCCTGATTACAGGGCCACGGCCTTTTCGATGATCACGTCATCCTTGGGCACGTCCTGGTGGCCGCCGTTGCGGCCGGTCTTCACGCCACGCAGCTTGTCCACGATCTCGGTGCCCTTGATCACCTTGCCGAACACGGCATAGCCCCAGCCCTGTGCGCTGGGCGAGGTGTGGTTCAGGAAGCCGTTGTCGGCCACGTTGATGAAGAACTGGGCGGTGGCAGAGTGCGGGTCGCCGGTACGGGCCATGGCCAGGGTGTACTTGTCGTTCTTCAGGCCGTTCTTGGCCTCGTTCTCGATGGGGGCGTCCGTCTCCTTTTGCTTCATGCCGGGCTCGAAGCCGCCGCCCTGGATCATGAAGCCATCGATGATGCGATGGAAGATGGTGTTGTTGTAGTGGCCCTTGTTCACATAGGCCAGGAAGTTCTCTGCGCTCTTCGGGGCCTTGGCGGCGTCGAGTTCGATGGTGATGACGCCGTGGCCGGCGATGTGGAGTTCGACTTGGGGATTGCTCATGGCGATTCCTTGTTGGATGGAGGGGAAGGGCGTGCCACGCAAGGCGCGGCGCGCGGTTTACTTGACTTCGGTGGCCGAGAGGATGGTCACCGGCTTGGTGGGTACATTCTGGTGCATGCCCTGGTTGCCCGTGGCCACCGTGCGGATTTTGTCCACCACATCCATGCCCTGGACCACGCGGCCGAAGACGGCGTAGCCGTGTCCATCGGGCTTGGGCGCGTTGAGCATGTCGTTGTTCACCACGTTGATGAAGAACTGCGAGGTGGCCGAGTTGGGGTTGCCCGTGCGCGCCATGGCGATGGTGCCCCGGTCATTCTTGAGGCCGTTGTCCGCCTCCAGCGGAATCGGCGCGCGCGTGGGCTTTTCCTTGAGGCTGGCATCCATGCCGCCGCCCTGGATCATGAAACCGTCCATCACGCGGTGGAACACCGTGCCGTCATAGTGCTTGTCGCGCACGTACTGCATGAAGTTGGCCACGGTCTTGGGTGCCTTGGCTTCGTTCAGCTCCAGCACGATGTCGCCCATGCTGGTCTTGATCTGCACCTTGGGCGTGGCGTTCTGCGCCATGGCGGGCAGGGCGGTGAAAAGGGAAGCGGCCAGGGCCATGCCGGCCAGGGAAAGCGACGCAATGCGGCGTGTGGTCATGCGAATCTCCTGTGAAAGCCAAAGGGCTGGGGGATGGAGTGGGGAAAACCGGGCAGGTTCCTGCGGGTGCGCGCCAGGCATGGCAAGGCACGATCGACCGCCGCACGCGCGCTGGCGCAAGGGCTGCGCGCGTGGGCCGGGGGCCTACTTGGCGGCGGTGACGGGCGCCAGCAGGTCGCGCAGCAGCTTGAGCTTGGGGCGCACGCTGGCCGCGCGGCCATCCAGGCCTTGCGCCTTGGAGTAGGCCTCGTAGGCCAGGCGGGCATGGATGTCGCCCAGGTTCTCGTAGGCGACGCCGTAGTTGGGGTTATTGCGCACGGCGGATTCGAGCGCGGAGCGCGCCTTGTCGAGCTGGTTCTGGCCAGCATAGATGACCGCCAGATTGTTGTAGGGCTCGGGCAGCTCGGGGTAGTCCTCGATGAGCTGGTTCAGCGCGGCGATGGCCTCGTCTGTCTTGCCGCTGTCGGTCAGTGCAACCGCCTTGAGAAAGCGCATCTGCGGGTCGCGTGCGTTCTTGGCCAGATAGGCATCGGCGCGTGCCAGCGCCTGGGTGCTCTTGCCGTTGCGCAGCAACTGATTCACTTCCGTATAGTCGTCGGCGTGGGCGTGGCCTGTTGCGAGCAGGGCCGCCAGTGCCGCGAGGCGCAGGGCGGAGCGAAACGAGTTGCGTAGAGGCATGTAGGTGCTTTCGGGGCCTCGGGGGAATGCCCCGCGGCGCGGGCTTATACTGCGGTCAATTGTAGCTGAGGGGTGTGCTGGGTCACACGGGCTCTGCGCCTGCCGCTCCTGCTCCCTGCTGAGCATGCCTGCATCGGCGCCAAGGGTCCGGCGGCGCGTGGGACGCGCCCCCTGCAGCGACCCTTTCTCCCCTGATAAACATCCATGAGTTTGCGTATCTACAACACGCTGTCGCGTGCATTGGAAGCGTTTTCGCCAATCGAACCGGGCCATGTGCGCATGTATGTGTGCGGCATGACCGTGTACGACCTGTGTCACCTGGGACACGCACGCTCCATGGTCGCTTTCGATGTGGTGCAGCGCTGGCTGCGTGCCAGCGGCCATCGCGTGACCTATGTGCGCAACATCACCGACATCGATGACAAGATCATCCGTCGCGCCGTCGAGAACGGCGAGACCATCCGCTCGCTGACCGACCGCATGATCGACGCCCTGCACCAGGACGCCGACGCCCTGGGCATCGAGCGCCCCACGCACGAGCCGCGTGCCACCGAATACGTGCCGCAGATGCTGTCCATGATCGGCCGCCTGCAGGACAAGGGCCTGGCCTATCAGGGCACGGATGGCGACGTGAACTTCGCCGTGCGCAAATTCCCCGGCTACGGCAAGCTGTCGGGCAAGTCGCTGGACGAATTGCAGGCCGGCGAACGCGTGGCCGTGCAGGACGGCAAGCAGGATCCGCTGGACTTCGTGCTGTGGAAAAGCGCCAAGCCCGCCGAGCCGGAAGAGGTCAAGTGGGCCAGCCCCTGGGGCGTGGGCCGTCCCGGCTGGCACATCGAGTGCTCGGCCATGGGCTGCGAGATGCTGGGCGAAAGCTTCGACATCCACGGCGGCGGTGCCGACCTGCAGTTCCCGCACCACGAAAACGAGATCGCCCAGAGCGAAGGCGCGACCGGCAAGCCGTTCTCGCAGGTCTGGATGCACAACGGCTTCATCAACGTGGACAACGAGAAGATGTCCAAGTCGCTGGGCAACTTCTTCACCATCCGCGACGTGCTCAAGGAGTACGACGCCGAGACCGTGCGCTTCTTCGTCGTGCGCAGCCACTACCGCAGCCCGCTGAACTACAGCGACGTGCACCTGAACGACGCACGCGGCGCGCTCAAGCGCCTGTACACGGCACTGAGCCTGGTCGCGCCCGCCGAGGTTGCCATCGATTGGAATCATCCCGCTGCCGCACGCTTCAAGGCGGCCATGGACGAGGACTTCGGCACGCCCGAGGCCGTGGCCGTGCTGTTCGAGCTGGCTGCCGAAGTCAACCGCAGCAAGAGTGCCGAGACGGCGGGCCTGCTCAAGGCATTGGCCGGCTGCCTGGGGCTGCTGCAGGGCGACCCGCAGGCCTTCCTGCAGGCAGGCACTTCGGAGATGGATGCCGGCGCCATCGAGGCGCAGATTGCCGCACGCGCAGCCGCCAAGGCGGCCAAGGACTGGGCTGAGGCCGACCGCATCCGCAAGGCGCTGCTGGAACAGGGCATCGTGCTCAAGGACTCCCCCGCAGGCACGACTTGGGAGGCAGCCGCAAAGGGCTGATCCGTATGCCTTGCCAGATGTGCCGCGCCAGGTGCGGGGAGGTGCTTTGATGGCCTCCGCCAAACCCCTGGACACCATGGATTTCGAGCAGTTGCCGTTGGTGGCCGATCTGCCCGTGCCCGAACAGCAACCGGCCCCGCTGCCGATGGTGACGCTGGGCGCGCGCGCAGGTTCGGCGCCTGCGGCCGCCGCTGCCGCTGCCTCCGCTCCCAAGGCCAAGATATCCCTGCCCGCACCGCCCGAGGGCGCCCCGGCCTACTGGGCCGAGGCCTGCCGCCAGCTTGTGCGGCGCGATCGCGTGATGAAGCGCCTGATTCCGCGCTTTGCCCACCTGGCCTTGCAGCCCGGCGGCGATGCCTTTGCCACGCTGGCGCGCTCCATAGTGGGCCAGCAGATCTCGATGAAGGCTGCCCAGACGCTGTGGAACAAGTTCGCGCGCCTGCCCGCCCGCATGGCGCCTGACCTGGTGCTCAAGCTCAAGGTGGACGACATGCGCGCCGTGGGCCTGTCTGCCCGCAAGGTGGACTACCTGGTGGACCTGGCCATGCACTTCACCGAGCACCGCCTGCACCAGGACGACTGGCAGGGCATGAGTGACGAAGCCATCGTGGCCGAGCTCATGTCCATCCGCGGCGTGGGCCGCTGGACCGCCGAGATGTTCCTCATCTTCTACCTGCAGCGGCCCAATGTGCTGCCGCTGGACGATGCAGGCCTGATCTCGGGCATCAGCCAGAACTATTTTTCAGGCGACCCCGTCAGCCGCAGCGAGGCGCGTGAGGTTGCCGAGGCCTGGAAGCCGTGGTGCACCGTGGCGACTTGGTATATTTGGCGCTCGCTCGAACCGCAGCCTGCAGCCTGAAGACAAACCGATCACACCCGATCAACCCCCGTTTTCCGGCCGGAACGCATGCACCGTGCCTGGCTGGGACAAGGAGAAACAAGTTGGCGAAAAAGAACTTTCTGGATTTTGAGCAGCCCATCGCCGAGCTCGAATCCAAAATCGAGGAACTGCGCTACGTGCAGACCGAAAGCGCAGTCGATATCTCGGAAGAGATCGAGCAGCTCAGCAAAAAAAGCCTGCAGCTGACCAAGGACATCTATAGCGACCTCTCGCCCTGGCAGATCACCAAGATCGCGCGCCATACCGAGCGTCCCTACACGCTGGACTATGTGCGCGACTGCTTCACCGACTTCATCGAGATGCACGGCGACCGGCACTTCGCCGACGACCAGTCCATCGTGGGCGGGCTGGCGCGCTTCAATGGCATTTCCTGCATGGTCATCGGCCACCAGAAGGGCCGCGACACCAAGGAGCGCACACTGCGCAACTTCGGCATGACGCGCCCCGAGGGCTACCGCAAGGCCCTGCGCCTCATGAAGACGGCCGAAAAGTTCGGCCTGCCGGTCTTCACCTTCGTGGACACGCCTGGCGCCTTCCCCGGCATTGAAGCCGAAGAGCGCGGCCAGTCCGAAGCCATCGGCCGCAACATCTACGAAATGGCCCAGCTGCAGACCCCCATCATCACCACCGTCATCGGTGAAGGTGGTTCGGGCGGCGCCCTGGCCATTGCCGTCGCCGACCAGGTGCTGATGCTGCAATACGCCGTCTACTCCGTGATCAGCCCGGAAGGCTGCGCCTCCATCCTCTGGAAGACCGGCGAAAAGGCCCAGGACGCGGCCGATGCCATGGGCATCACGGCCCACCGCCTCAAGGCCCTGGGCCTGGTGGACAAGATCGTCAACGAGCCCGTGGGCGGCGCCCACCGCGACCCCAAGCAAATGGCAGCCTTCCTCAAGCGCGCGCTGGGCGATGCCTATCGCCAGCTGGCGGACCTCAAGCCCAAGGAACTGCAGGACCGCCGTTACGAGCGCCTGCAAAGCTACGGCCGCTTCGCCGACACCAAGGCCGACAACCGCTGAAGGCCTGCGCCACGCTCTGGCACACTGAACGGCTCCCCCTGGGAGCCGTTTGCTTTTTGCGCCAATCCCTGGCCCGCGTCCTGATACCTCTGATCCAAGCCTGTGGAAATTCCGATCACCGACCCGCCGCGCAATGTTCCGGCAGCCGCTCCAGATGGTGCATCAGGTGCTGCACCGGGTGCCGCTTTGGACGCGGCCATCCATCGCTTTGCGCCGCAACTGCCGCTGGCCGTGGCCTTCAGCGGCGGAGCGGACTCCACGGCGCTGCTGCTGGCCTGCGCCGAGCGCTGGCCGGGCCAGGTCGTGGCCATCCATGTGCACCACGGTCTGCAGTCAGCGGCCGACGCCTTTGTCGGCCAGTGCGAGAAAGTCTGCGCGCAGCATGCCGTTCCTTTGAAGATTCGCCGCGTGGACGCGCGCCACGCGCCGGGCCAGAGTCCTGAGGACGCCGCACGCCAGCTGCGCTACGCAACGCTGATAGAGGCCGCCCGCGAACCCTGGCCTGGGCAGGGCGCCAGCGGAGATCCCTTGCCGCCCGTTCGCAGCATGGCGCTGGCGCAACATGCGGACGACCAGGTCGAGACGCTGCTGCTGGCCCTGTCTCGCGGCGCCGGTGTGGCCGGGTTGGCCGCCATGCCGGCGCAGTGGAGCAGGGCGGATCTCGAATGGCATCGTCCGCTGCTTGATCTGCCCGGCCAAGTCCTGCGTGACTGGCTTGCGGCGCGTGGCCAGGGGTGGGTGGAAGACCCGACCAATGCCGACGCGCGCTATACGCGCAATCGCATCCGCGCCCAGTTGCTGCCCGCGCTGCAGCAGGCCTTTCCCCAGTTTCGCGCCACGTTCGCGCGCAGCAGCCGGCATTGCGCCGAGGCGGCCGAACTTCTGCAGGAGATGGCGCAGGCCGATCTTGCAGCCATCGGCACCCCCCCCGGCATCACCGCCTTGCAGGCGCTGAGCCCCGCGCGCCAGGCCAATGTGCTGCGCCACTGGCTGCGCAGCGTGCATGCCACCACGCCCAGTGCCGCGCAGCTCGATCAGCTGCTCGCGCAGATCGGCGTTTGCCGTACGCGAGGCCACCGCATCCATCTCAAGATGGGGCGGGGTTTTGTGCGGCGCCTGGGGTCGGTGCTCGATTGGTACAATTGACGAGTTTTGGTCCAACTTTGTACGAAAACCGGCGGCGCGCCAAAACCAAACGGCTTGCGCAAGACGGGTCCGGGCGGACATTTCGCTTCATGCGCAGTCCTCTCGAACATCCTGGCTTGCACAGGCATCCCTCTGTCGTACAGCGCCGTGGCAAGCAGTTTCGTCACCCTGATATCCAATGGCACTGATCGTTCATAAATACGGCGGCACCTCGATGGGCTCGACAGAGCGCATCCGCAACGTTGCCAAGCGCGTGGCCAAGTGGGCTCGTGCCGGTCACCAGATGGTGGTCGTCCCCAGCGCCATGAGTGGCGAAACCAACCGTCTGCTGGGTCTGGCCAGCGAGCTGGCTCCCGGCTCGGCCAAAACGGCGTACTACCGTGAACTCGACATGCTGGCCTCCACGGGCGAGCAGGCGTCGTCGGCACTGCTGGCCATTGCGCTGCAGGCCGAAGGCGTGGAAGCCATCAGCTTCTCGGGCTGGCAAGTTCCCGTGCGCACCGACAGCAGCTTCACCAAGGCACGCATCGAGTCCATCGACGACAAGCGCGTTCGCGCCGAACTCGACGCTGGCCGCGTGGTCATCATCACGGGCTTCCAGGGCATCGATCCCAACGGGCATGTCACCACCCTGGGTCGTGGCGGCTCCGACACCTCGGCCGTGGCCGTGGCTGCGGCGCTGAAGGCGGCCGAGTGCCTTATCTATACCGACGTGGACGGCGTCTACACCACCGACCCGCGCGTGGTGCAGGCCGCCAAGCGCCTGAACACCGTGAGCTTCGAGGAAATGCTGGAAATGGCCAGCCTCGGCTCCAAGGTGCTGCAGATCCGCTCGGTGGAATTTGCCGGCAAGTACAAGGTGCCCATGCGCGTGCTCTCCAGCTTCACGCCCTGGGACATCGACCTGGAGGAGGAATCCACCTCCGGCACGCTGATTACTTTTGAGGAAGACGAAAAAATGGAAAAGGCCGTCGTATCCGGCATCGCATTCAACCGCGGCGAAGCCAAGATCTCCGTTCTTGGCGTGCCCGACACCCCCGGCATCGCCTACGGCATCCTGGGTCCGGTGGCTGATGCCAACATCGAAGTCGATGTGATCATCCAGAACATCAGCAAGGAAGGCAAAACCGACTTCAGCTTCACCGTCAGCCAGGGCGACTACCAGCGCGCCATGGAGCTGCTGCGCGACAAGGTCGTGCCCGCCCTGGGTGCCACCGAAGTCGTCGGCAACCCCAACATCGCCAAGGTCAGCATTGTCGGCATCGGCATGCGCAGCCATGTGGGCGTGGCATCCACCATGTTCCGTGCACTGAGCCAGGAAGGCGTGAACATCCAGATGATCTCCACCTCCGAGATCAAGACCTCCGTCGTCATTGACGAGAAGTACCTGGAGCTGGCCGTGCGCGCCCTGCACACCGCCTTCGGTCTCGACAAGCCGGAATAAAATCATCGTTTTGCCGAAACCGGCAAAAAAGCACGTTACAATAACGTCATTCCGGAAACGTGACCGAGTGGCCGAAGGTGCTCCCCTGCTAAGGGAGTATGGGGTGTAGAGCCTCATCGAGGGTTCGAATCCCTCCGTTTCCGCCAGGATAGAAAAAAGCCACCCGCAAGGGTGGCTTTTTTTATGAGAGGGTTGCTTCGGTGGCCTGATCCGGTGGTTGGGGCTGATGCTCTGGTTGCTGCGGTAGGATTCTTGTTGTTGGCGGGTCGAAAAAACGTGCTACAATGCAATGCTCTGCTGAAGAGAAGCGATGCAGATCGCTGGTGTTGAGAAAATCGAAGAAATTTGATTGCAACGACGCTAAAAACTGTGCTAGAATTCAAGGCTTCGCTGATCGCAGCG
>NZ_MYFL01000007.1:0-61224 GCF_002193035.1 Delftia sp. K82
CGTGGAAACGAGGCAGGGTCATGGTGTTGTGCAGGGATGCTGGCTAAAAAGTTCAATCTGCTGGACATTGATCGCAAAACCCTCGTTGCTTCCGTTCGCCTGGTGCTGGAGGAGCATTTGAAGCGCAACGTTCATGGCAGCCACAGCGTTGCCGAGCAAGTCGTGGCAACTGTACGTGCCTGTATTGACCAGAACGCGAGCAAGTTTCCTCCTCTCGCACAGTTCCATTCACCTGATCATTCACGCATCTATGGGTATCGCGTCGGTCACGGTGAGGATGCGGAGTATCTGTTCCTTCCTTCAGTTTTTGAACAGCTTGTTGGCCAGAAATTTGGCACAGAAGCCGCTGCACGCGCCCTTTTGGCTGCGGGGTTTCTGAAATGCACCAAGGTTGCTGGCTATCAGCATCAGAAGCGCGTTCCAAGCATGAACGGCGAATCAGAGCGCAAGCGTTTTTATGCAGTGCTCGGTCGAATTCGTTTCACCTGATCGCGCTGGATAGCTAGTTCCTGCTGTCACGTTGTCACAACGTCACAACGTCACAAGCACTAAGCATGACAGTGTGGCAGCAAGCATCACTCAATTCATGACGGGCTGTAATACATGACATCAGCCTGCTCAAGCCCCTGGATATTCCCAATGAATTTCAATAACTTAGCACGCAGCACAACAAAGTTGACTTTGCGTGAACGTTTGCTGGCAAATATTTGTAGTGCTTCACTTCCCGAGTTCAAGCGTGTTCCAAGCCTGGTGGGAGTAGATTTCAATTTGAATTCAAGCTCCCACGTAGGTTTGGCCTTTGACTTGGACTTGTCCTTGGACTCCAAAGCCAAAGCCAAAGCCAAAGCTGAAAGCAAAGCCAAGGCTAAAACCAAGGCATGGAAGCCGTTTTACTCATTGTTGATTGATACGGTCAAAGTCAAGGTGCGGGTGAAGCACCCACCCTTGCAAGAACTTGCGCTGAACAATGCCAACGTCAAGCAGGATGGCTACAAGTTCCTTATCAAATGCCCACTTACTGGTGCGTGCGTTCAAATGTTCAGCCAAGAAAACTGCCAGGCGTTGTTGCTGGAGTTCAGCGTACCCAAATTTCTAACAGGGCAAAACATCGTAGGTCACTTGGACCTGCACGCTGGAGCTCTTGCTGCTATCAAGAAGGCATTCAAGCTTTTGGGCTTTCTTCCATCACCGGAGGAGCGTGCAGCTATTGGTCGCGGTGACTACGCCCTCACGCGTGTTGATGTGGCGGTACATGTTGATTGCGGATCATCGGAGCATGCCCAAGCCTTGATGATTGCCCTGCGTGAATACATCGTCAGCAACGCTGGTGATGTGAGCTTGTATGGCTTAGAAACGGGCTACATTGGGCAGGGCTCGAAACGCCGAACCTTCAAGTGGTACCGCAAGGGTATCGAGTTGAAGAAGAAGGGGCGTGCAATTCCTGCTCATGTGCATGGGTGCGAATACTTGACGGAAGTTGCTGATCGTTTGGTGCGCTTTGAACTGACGCTGCGTGGCAAAGAATTGGCACGCCTCGGTTTGACTTCACCAATGGCGTGGGATGAAGGCGTAGCCAAAAAGCAGCTGTTGCCTTGGCTGCTCAAGTTGAAGCAAGCTGAGGGTGTGCTGCCTGACGTCAACGGCATCAATCGGCTCTCCCCAGTCATGCAAAACAAGCTTCGGCTTTGGCTTTTGGGTGATGTTCTAGCCTTTAGCCGTGGTGTTTCCAAGGATGCCTATCGTGATGCCCGCAAGAAGGTCAAAACGGCAACAGGCTTGGACATCGAGCTGACTCGGAGCCCAGTGCAGCAAGCGGCTGCATTCACAACTATTCGCCAGCTGTTTGAGCGTGGCCTAGGCTTTAAAACCTACGGGGAAAAGTGGGGTCTGTTGGTTCAGAGTGCCCACCAGGGCAGCGCCTAGCAGTTGTCACAACGTTCTCTTATTGCGTCAATTGATTGGCGCAATTCATAGTATTGCGTCATAATTCGCGTCATGAATAGCGTCAAACCAAAGCAAGAGCTCGACTTGTTGGCCAGCGTCATTGAGCGTCACCCAGAAGGGGTGAGCGCCGAAGAGGTGCGGCATGAGTCTGGGTTGGCCTTGCAACGCCGTAGCCTTCAGCGCCGATTGGCCTTATTGGTTGAACAAGGGCGCATTAGGGTGCAGGGGCAAGCGCGGGCCGTGCGCTACTTTCCTGTTCTGGAAGATGAAAGCGCAGGTGGCGTAGGTTCTTCAGGCACAGAGGCTGCGATCGAGCCATATGTTCCTGTCAGCGCTGAAGGCGAAGCCATCAAAGCGTATGTGCGTCAGCCCCGGCACCTGCGCAAGCCCGTGGTCTATCGCACAGAATTTTTAGAACAGTATCACCCCAACCACACCGCGTACCTGCCTTTGAAGCTGCGTGAGCAGCTACATGCACTGGGGCGCTCACCTGCCGAGCAAACACCAGCAGGTACATTTGCCAAGGACATTCTTAACCGCTTGCTGATCGACCTTTCTTGGGCTTCGTCACAGCTGGAAGGCAATACCTACAGTCGTTTGGATACAGCACGGCTGATTGAGTTTGGCCAGGTGGCAGAGGGTAAGGATGCGTTTGAGACGCAGATGATCCTGAACCACAAGCAGGCCATCGAATTTCTGGTGCATTCGCCCGAGCAAGCCTTGGTGTCACAAGACACCATCGTGGCCTTGCATGCGTTGCTTTCCGATGGCTTGATGCCTGACCCTGCCATGTGTGGTCGTATTCGCAGCCGTGCAGTTGAAATTGGCGGCAGCGTCTACCTGCCAGTGGCGTTGCCTCAACGCCTGGAAGAGCTGTTCGGCATCGTGGTGGGCATGGCCGCTGAAATCGAAGATCCCTTCGAGCAGGCATTCTTTTTGATGGTGCACTTGCCTTACTTGCAGCCTTTCGAGGATGTGAACAAGCGGGTGTCGCGCCTGGCTGCCAACATTCCGTTCATTCGCCACAACCTGTGCCCGCTGTCATTCATTGATGTGCCGCGGCAAGCCTATGTGGACGCCATGATCGGTGTGTACGAACTCAATCAGGTGGACCTGCTGCGGGATGTCTTTGTGTGGGCCTATGAGCGCTCATGCCAGCAGTACGTGGCTGTGCAGCAAAGCTTGGTGCCACCCGACATCTTGCGACTGCGCTATCGGCAGGTGCTTGGCGAAGTGATTGCAGCTGTTGTTCGCGGCGGCCTGCCCGTGAATGAGGCCAGCGTCCAAGCCATGCTGCCTGGAAGTGTGCAGCCTGAAGACCGCGAGCACTTCACACAACTCGTACTCAAGGAACTAGCTGGCTTGCATGCAGGGAACGCCGTTCGGTTTGGACTACGGCCGCTTGAAATGATCGATTGGAAGCAAGGGCAAACTCGGTCTTAACAAGGTGTTTTTGAAACCGGAGGTAGCCCATCCATAGGCAGCCATGATCGACATGAGGGTGGACACGTCTATGTGTCTAGTGCGCCTTGACAACGTTTCTGTCTAGCACATACTTTGCAAAGATCTGCAAGAACTCCCAATCGTTTGTATAGATGAAGGAGCATGGAGAAGGTGCGATGAAAGCCTGGAGTGCTCCCCGTATTTGATGCTCGCTAATCGAACACTGTATGGACTCGCCGCGAAAGGGTAGATCCGCGCGTTCAAAGTGGGTGGTGTATGGCGATTTCGGAGAGGTGAGATTGATCAGTGGATTGCCGATCAGATGCAAGTCAGCACAAAGAAGAAGGAGGTGATGCGCAAATGTGAAAAGCAGAAATCAGCCGATCAGGTCTTGTCGCAACTGCGCGATGTTCGTCGCAGCAGGCTAACGAAATGACCGAATCTTCTCTATGTGGAGGTGTGATATGGATATTGACTTCAAGAAGTTGGCACCCTGGAACTGGTTCAAAAAGGAGCAGGAGGAGCAGCAAACAGCCTCTTCCGCTCTGCCCGTGCAGCGCAATGATCGGCTGGTGACAGCTGGTGCGGTCAGTCCGATTTTGCAGTTGCATCGCGAAATTGACCGTCTGTTCGACAATGCATTTCGGGGCGGCGGATTTCCTGCACTAGCAGTGCAGCGCTTACCAGCCGACTGGTCGGGCATGCTAATGCCGGCTCTGGACATCCAGGAAGCCGATAAACAGTACAAGATCGCTTTGGAACTTCCCGGTGTTGAGGAGAAGGATATCCAGATTACCCTCGACAACGACGTACTGGTAGTGCGTGGTGAGAAGCGTCAGGAGCAGGAAAAGAAAGAGAGTGGCTTTCACCGCATCGAACGCTCCTATGGCAGTTTCCAGCGCGCCCTGAATCTGCCAGATGATGCCAACCAGGATTCGATCAAAGCCAATTTTAAGAACGGAGTGCTCACGATCACCATGGACAAGCGTGAGGTCAGTGCACCAAAACAGGGGCGTTCAATCCCGGTCAATAACTGACGCCCTCAACCAACTCTTTCACATCGAAACTGATCAAACGACCGGCGCGGCACTGTGCCATACGGTGCCTCGCTGCCTATCTAAGTTAAGGAGTGTCAGCATGGCCAGAAAACAATGCCAAGTCTGCGGTCAGCCCGCCACGGTGCGGGTGGAAGCCAATCTCAATGGTCGCCACAGCACCATGCTGCTCTGTGACGATCATTACCGTCAACTCGTGCGCCAGCAGAAGCGCACCGTTTCTCCGCTGGAAGCCTTGTTTGGCGCGCGCAGCGGTCTGTTTGAGGACTTTCTGGGTAGCGACTTTTTCCGTATTGGTGACGAGTCGGCGACTGTTGCTGCCGATGCCGATGATGTGGTCGATGCCTCCTTTGGCGAACCGGCTTCGGCGGGTTCAGGTGCACCGCGCCGTCGAGGCAGCGGACTCGCTAGCCGCATCAGCGAGCAATCAGAGGAGTTGCTTCAGGAAGCCGCCAAGTATGCGGCCGAGTTCGGTCGTCCGGAAGTGGATACTGAGCACCTGCTTTTGGCACTGAACCACAGCGACGTAATCAAGACCATCCTCGGTCAGTTCAAGATCAAGGTCGATGATCTCACGCGACAGATCGAATCCGAAGCCAAACGCGGTGACAAGCCGTTCGAGGGCGAAATTGGCGTGTCGCCGCGCGTCAAGGATGCACTGAGTCGTGCTTTCGTGGCATCCAACGAACTGGGTCACTCGTATGTCGGCCCGGAACACTTCCTGATCGGCTTGGCAGAGGAAGGCGAAGGTTTGGCCGCCAACCTGCTGCGCCGATATGGCCTCACGCCGCAGGCGCTGCGTCAACAGGTGAGCAAGGTGGTCGGCAAGGGGGCCGAGGACGGTCGCGCTGAGACGCCGACCAACACACCTGAGCTCGACAAGTACTCGCGAGACCTCACCAAAATGGCGCGCGACGGCAAGCTCGATCCGGTCATCGGCCGCGCACAGGAGATTGAGACCACCATCGAGGTGCTGGCCCGGCGCAAGAAGAACAATCCGGTACTGATCGGCGAGCCGGGGGTGGGCAAGACAGCCATCGTCGAGGGACTGGCGCAGCGCATGGTAGCTGGCGAAGTACCCGAGACATTACGCGACAAGCGCTTGGTGGAGCTGAATATTAACGCGATGGTCGCGGGGGCCAAGTACCGGGGTGAGTTCGAGGAGCGTGTACAGAAGGTGCTCAAGGAAGTGACCGAGCACCAGGGCGAGCTCATCTTGTTTATCGACGAGGTGCACACCATCGTTGGTGCTGGCCAGGGTGGTGGCGAAGGCGGGCTCGACGTGGCCAACGTCTTCAAGCCGATGATGGCGCGCGGCGAACTCAACCTGATCGGTGCCACCACGCTCAACGAGTACCAAAAGTACATTGAAAAGGATGCCGCGCTGGAGCGTCGCTTCCAGCCGGTGATGGTGCCCGAGCCGACGGTAGCACAGACCATGATGATCCTTCGTGGTCTGCGCGACACCTTTGAAGCGCACCACAAGGTCAGCATTACGGAGGACGCGATCATTGCTGCGGCTGAGCTCTCTGACCGGTATATCACAGCACGCTTTCTCCCCGACAAAGCCATCGACTTGTTGGATCAGGCCGCCGCGCGCGTGAAGCTGTCGGCCACGGCGCGCCCGGTGGCGGTGCAGGAGCTTGAATCCGAACTGCACCAATTACGCCGCGAGCAAGACTATCTGGCATCGCGCAAGCAGTATGACAAGGCTGCTGAACTTGGCAAGCGCATCGAGGTCAAGGAAGCCGAACTCAAGAAACTCGTCGAAGACTGGGAGCGTGAGCGTGCTTCGGGCAGTGCCGAGGTCAAGGCCCAGCACGTAGCGCAGATCGTGTCGCGTCTAACTGGCATCCCGGTCAACGAACTGACGGTAGAGGAGCGCGAAAAGCTGCTGCACCTGGAGCAACGGCTACACGAGCGTTTGGTGGGGCAAGACGAGGCCGTGCGGGCGGTGGCCGACGCGGTACGACTGTCACGGGCGGGGCTGCGCGAAGGCAGCAAGCCGGTGGCTACGTTCCTGTTCCTCGGCCCGACCGGCGTGGGTAAGACCGAACTCGCCAAGGCTTTGGCTGAAGCCATCTACGGCGATGAGGGGGCGCTCTTGCGCATCGACATGTCTGAGTACGGCGAACGCCATACCGTCGCACGTTTGGTAGGCGCACCTCCGGGCTATGTCGGTTATGACGAAGGCGGACAACTCACGGAAAAAGTACGTCGCAAACCGTACAGTGTGTTGCTGCTTGATGAGATCGAGAAAGCACATCCCGATGTCTACAACATTCTGTTGCAGGTCTTCGACGATGGGCGCCTTACCGATGGCAAGGGACGGGTGGTGGACTTCACCAACACCATCATCATCGCCACGTCCAACCTCGGCTCGGACATCATCCAGCGGCGCTTGAAGGCTCGCGGTGCCGCAGATGAGGAGTACGAAAAGACCAAGGCCGAAGTGATGGACGTGTTGCGCGGGCACTTCCGCCCCGAGTTTCTCAATCGCATCGATGAGATCATCGTATTCCACTCCCTGGGCAAGGAGGAGATTCGCCATATCGTCAGCCTGCAGCTCGAGCGCGTGGCGCGTAACGCGGCCAGCCAAGGGGTCACACTGACTTACGACCAGACGCTCATCGACCACTTTGCCCAAGAAGGTTACAAACCCGAGTTTGGGGCGCGTGAGCTCAAGCGATTGATTCGCAGCGAGTTGGAAACCGCGCTGGCGAGGGAAATGCTCGGTGGCGGCATCGGCAAGGACGATCATGCCAATGCACGCTGGGACGAGAAAGCTGAGCGCCTGAGCTTCGAGCGCAAGGAGCAGCCGGAGGCCGAGGCCGAGGTCGGAACGGAGAAACCTAACGAAGCCAAGACCGCCGAGGAGCCGCAAAGCGATACGGGCAAGACGGGGCGCAAGAAGAAACCGTCGAGCGGGCAAATATGATGTAGAAGTTGCGATCTGATCTGACAGTTGTTCCCGTTTCGATCGGGTCAGTTGTCAGATTAGTTCAGTGCTTGTACCTTCGTCGCACACCTCTTTTGCTTCGATCAGCGTTTGCATAGGCGGCCTGCCGCAGCACATTTTGCCCTGATGTGTGCGCTGGCCGCTGTAGTAGTCGATCCAGTCATCTAGATCCACCTGCAATTTGTCGATGGATCGGTAGATCTTGCGCCGCAATGCCACTTGGTAGAACTCCTGCAAGATGGTCTTGTGGAATCGTTTGCAGATGCTATTGGTCTGGGGGGCTTTGGTCTTGGTGTGTTTAATGTCATTAACGGCCAGGTATAGCTGGTAGTCATGCGTCTCGGCCTTGCCGCAATACTCCGCACCGCACCAATAAGGAGCGTCATCTTTGAATGAGAATCCTCAAATCTCAGCACGATACTGTGGCCAGATTAACCAGAATGCCCATTTGGGCAGTTGGCGTCTCGATCTTGGCTCGCAACTCCTCACTTGCTCCGATGAAGCCTGCCGCGTGCTCGGCCTGGATGTTGGTGCGCCAATAGCCTTCGAGCGATTCCTGCAGTGCATTCACCCTGAAGACCGCCCCCTCTTCGATAGGGCATGGGATGCTGCCATGTGCGGAAAGTCCCTTGATCTGCGGTATCGCATCGTCAGCGGAGGGCAGGTTCGCTGGATACACCTGCGGGCAACATTCAAGGGCGACACCTCTGGTCGGCCCAGAGCGGCAGACGGGACGGTAGAGGACATCACCGATCTCAAGAGGGTCGAGCAGGCGCTGAACTCTATGCGCCGACAGCGAGAAGAGTTGGCCAGCCACGTTCCCGGTATGCTTTACCAATACCGTCTTCGTCCGGACGGCAGCTCGCACTTCCCTTATGCCAGCACGAGAATACAGGAAATATACGGGGTTGCACCGGAGGATGTTGTTGAAGATGCCACTCCTGCGTTCGCTGCGCTACATCCTGAAGACCGCGACCGTGTGCATGAAACCATACAGGCGTCGGGGCAGTCACTCGCGCTTTGGCATGACGAGTACCGAGTGCAGTTTCCAGACGGTCGGGTGATCTGGGTCGAAGGCGAGGCATCGCCTGAAGCCATGCCTGATGGGAGCATCCTCTGGCACGGCTATATCCATGATGTCACCTCACGCAGAAGATCCGCGGAAGAGCTTCGCCTTGCGGCTAAAGTTTTTGAGCACGCAGGAGAGGGCATCCTCGTTACGGACGCTCAAGGCCACATTGTCAACGTCAATCTGGCGTTTTCCGTGATCACTGGTTATGCGCGGGAGGAAGTAATGGGGCAGACACCTCGTCTGCTCGAGTCCGATCGCTATGACGATGAGTTCTATCAGACCGTTTGGCAGGCTCTGCGTGAGCACGACTATTGGCACGGAGAGCTCTGGTGCCGACGCAAGAACGGCAGTCAGTTTGCCGCGCTGCTGACGATCAGTGCAGTCCCGGATATGCGGGGCAATATCGAGCATTACGCAGCCATGTTTTCCGACATCACAGCGCTGAAGGAGAACCAGCAACAGCTTGAACGCGTTGCTCATTACGACCTGCTCACCGGCTTGCCCAATCGACTATTGCTTGGAGACCGCCTTAAGCAGGCCATTCGTCAGACACGTCGGCGTGGCATGCACCTGGCGGTTGTCTTCATCGATCTGGATGGATTCAAGAAGGTCAACGACCAGCACGGCCACGGAGTCGGCGACAAATTGCTTTCCGTCCTGTCCAGGCGTATGACGCAGGTGTTGCGCGAAGACGATACCTTGGCCCGTCTTGGTGGCGATGAGTTTGTCGCTATTCTGGTCGACCTGCCGGATATTTCCATCAGCGTACCGATTCTCGATCGCTTGATCCAGGTGGCTGCACAGCCCGTACCGATTGGTGACGCACTGTGCGAGGTGAGCGCGAGTATCGGTGTGAGCTACTACCCGCAAGGCGAAGATATCGACGCCGACCAACTGCTGCGGCAGGCAGATCAGGCTATGTATCGTGCCAAGCAAGCCGGCAAGAATCGATATCACGTTTTCGATACGGAGAAGGATCGTACGCTGCGCACCCGTCACGAAGGATTTGACAGCATAGAGAATGCACTTGTCAATGGGCAGTTTCTGCTTTATTTCCAACCTAAGGTCAACATGCGCACCGGTGAGGTGCTGGGCGCCGAAGCCTTGATCCGCTGGCAACATCCGACGCGTGGCTTGTTATCTCCTGCCTCCTTCATACCCATCATTGAGAACCATCCGCTCGGGATTGACGTGGGGAAATGGACCATCGAGGCTGCGCTGACCCAGATCGAAGTTTGGCGCAAGGCCGGCCTTCATGTCCCGATCAGCGTGAATATCGGTGCGCGGCACTTGCTGCAACCGGACTTCATCATGCATCTACGGGGTATGCTGTCACGACATCCCGGCGCCCAGCCGCAAGACCTTGAACTGGAAATCCTCGAAACCAGCGCCGTGGAGGACTTCGTTCAAGTGTCTCAGTTGATGACGCTGTGCGAGCGGATGGGATTGCGTTTTGCCCTCGACGATTTCGGCAGCGGCTATTCATCGCTGACCTATCTGAAGCGCCTGCCCGCGCACCTGCTCAAGATCGACCAAGGTTTTATACGCGACATGCTCGAGGATCCGGACGATATCGCCATCCTGGATGCGCTACTGGCACTGGCAAGGTCGTTTGGCAGGAACTGCATAGCGGAGGGAGTCGAATCCATTCAGCATGGTGAAATGCTGCTGCGTATGGGATGCGAGTGGGGCCAGGGTTATGCCATCGGGCATCCGATGCCGGCGCATGAATTCGAGCAATGGCTACACACCTGGCAGGTACCCTTATCCTGGAAGGGATTCAAACCTGACAGTCGCTCCGCGCTGCCCGTGCCGTTCACATACGTCGACCACCGGGTCTGGATTTCCCAGATGATCGACTATCTGTCAGGTAAGACCCAAGTGCCGCCTCAACCCGAAGCACTCCAATACTGGCGGGATCAAAGTGGCCGCCCTACGTTCTTCGGCAAGGATCCTGATGATCAGGTCGATGTCCTGCATCAGAGCATCCAGCAGTTAGCGCACACCCTGAGTGAAATGAAAAATGCCGGCCGTGTCGAGGCATTGAGGGCTGGCATCGACAAGTTGCAACATTTGCAGGCGGATCTGCTGGGATTGCTGCCGCCAGACCAGAAGCCGGATTGATGCCATGCATGGGACAAAGGGTTGACGTGCAAGAGGCTGATCCACCCATCGGCGGCGCCACGGGCGCGCAGGACACTATGCGCTGGGTGGCTTCGCAATTGCCTCGGCAATCCAGGTGTAATCGAGTCGTCTTCTCGGACTCCCCGTTCCATTAACGTTTCATTGAAAGAGAGAGCAACGCTTATGCATAAGGAATCTGACCACACGGCCCTTGACGAGATGCGCTCCCAGTGGCGGTTGATGACGGTTTACGAGCGCTTCGAGCAGGTCGTCGCCCTCGTTCTGTCGGCGGTAATTGCCGTCATCATCGTGGTGTCGCTGTTCCAGCTCATCGCCATCGTCTTCACGCTGCTGGTCCTCGATGCCTTCAATCCCCTGGATCACAAGGTATTCCAAAGTGTGTTCGGCATGATCATGACGCTCTTGATCGCGATGGAGTTCAAGCATTCCATCGTGCGCGTGGCGCTGCGTCGGGACAGCATCATCCAGGTCAAGACCGTGATCCTCATCGGTCTGATCGCGCTGGCGCGCAAGTTCGTGATCCTTGACCCCGAGGCGAGCCCCGCAAAGATAGCCGCGCTGGCAGGCGCCACGCTGGCTCTGGGTGCGACCTACTGGCTGCTGCGCAAGCGCGGCGACCGCGCCGCCGAGACCTCTGAGCATGACCCGTCATCATCCCAGTGATCCGCGCACGGCGCTGTTGCAACACCGCTGGCTCAACCGCCTGCAGACCGGGCTGTTGGTCCTGACCCTGGTCGGGATCGCAGCCGCAGCAGGGAGACTGTCGTTTGGGGAAGGCGGCCTGTGGCTCGCGCTGTTTGCCGTTGCAGGTGCGTTGCTGCTGGAACCGGTAGCCGTGTCAGCGCTGAGCTTGCGCCTGTACCGCGTACGGGCCTTGCACCCGCAAGAAGCGCCCGAGATTTGGGCCATGTTGCGCGAACTGTCCGCCCGTGCCGGTTTGTCCGCCACGCCGGTGCCGCACTACGTGCCCAGCGGCATCGTCAATGTCAATGCCTTTGCCACCGGCTCCAGGCGCCTTGCCTCCATTGCCCTCACGGATGGTCTGCCCGGCTGGGGAAATCCCGAGCCGTCTTGGCTGCGCACGCATACGGCGGCAGAGGCTCGTATCGCGCGCCTGATGGAGCTGGCGCCTCAGCCATCGCAGACCCTGCCGTTCCAAACGGATTATCTCGTGCCAAGGTCGTTCGCCCCGATGTGCCCACCATGCCGGGGCCTGAGCGGCCTTTGGCGCTAAATCACTCGAAGGAGCCTCCGTCATGTCTTCCCCCGGTCCTTACCCACAACGCCCAGCTCCGGATCATTTCGTCCGGCGGTGGCTCGTCATCACTGCGTGCGTTGCAGCACTCATGCTGTTCTGGCAGTTCCTGCCCGCCATCGAAGCCTGGTTCAGCCCGCGCCAAGCCGCTGAGCGCACCGTCACGCCGCGTGGCGATCTGGCCGCTGACGAACAGGCCACCATCGAGCTGTTCGAGAAATCCCGGACGTCGGTGGTCTACATCACGACGTCCCAACTGGTACGAGATGTCTGGACGCGCAACGTCTTTTCTGTGCCGCGCGGCACGGGTTCGGGTTTTATCTGGGATGACGCCGGTCATGTTGTTACCAACTTTCATGTGATTCAGGGGGCGTCGGATGCCACGGTCAAACTGGCCGACGGCCGCGATTACCAAGCCGCGCTGGTCGGCGTGAGTCCGGCCCACGATATCGCGGTGCTCAAAATCGGCGTCGGCTTCCAGCGCCCGCCCGCCGTTCCGGTCGGCACCAGCGCAGACCTCAAGGTGGGACAAAAGGTGTTCGCCATCGGCAACCCCTTCGGCCTGGATTGGACACTCACCAACGGCATCGTGTCCGCGCTAGATCGATCGCTGCCCGGAGAATCCGGCGGAGTGACCATCGAACACCTGATTCAAACCGATGCCGCTATCAACCCCGGCAACTCGGGTGGGCCGTTGCTCGATTCCGCCGGCCGCCTGATTGGCATCAACACAGCGATCTACAGCCCTTCCGGTGCATCGGCTGGGATTGGCTTCGCCGTACCGGTGGACACGGTCATGCGTGTGGTGCCACAACTCATCAAGACAGGAAAATACATCCGCCCGGCGCTTGGGATCGAGGTAGACGAGCAGCTCAACCGCCGATTGCAGGCACTGACCAGTACCCAAGGCGTGTTCGTGCTCCGTGTCGCCCCTGGCTCAGCGGCGCAAAAGGCGGGCCTGAGCGGTATCACCGTTGGCCCCGAAGGCATCGTGCCGGGAGACCGTATCACAGGCATAGGTGGCGCTCCCGTCGACGATGTCGCCAAGCTGCTCGCACGGCTTGACGACCAAAAGGTGGGGGATGTGGTTGTCTTGTCAGTTGAGCGGGCCGGTAAGCCAAGGGAGGTGCGCGTGGAGTTGCAACCTGGCGCCTGATCTGAAGTTGAGAACTTCTGGGGATCGGTAAAAAATAACGATGGATGCATCAAGTATTCGAGCCGCAGAAACTTGATGCCCTACACTTTGGTTGCCAAGGCTTTTTGCTTTTGGGCTCGGACCTCTTCTTGCGCTAGTCCTTATATCGGCAGCAGCTAGCACCTCAGTTCTCGACGCACAGCAGAAGATCACGCTTGCATCTTGAGCCGCCGGTAAGTAGCGGCGGGCTGCCGTTCGCGGCCTAACCGTCACCTCAGGGCGTCTTACAGATAACCGTTATCCGATTGCCCGCAGTTTTACCAAGCCAAGGGCAGCTGACACTGGCGGTGCGCAGAATTACAGCGGTGTCTCGAGCGGCTGCTGCCGTAGATTGCGACCAGGAATTTACGAACCTGACTGAACTCGATATGGGAGGATAGCGCGGCCTCGGCGCTACCTGAGCCGGAGACGATGTACGAGTTCGGCGGGCGGCGAAGCAAACCGAGGCAACTTATCAATTAAAGATCGTGATGGCGCACAACACTCGGTAGACGCCATCGATTCACAGCTTCGCAAGATCGAAGAGCAGAGCCTTGGGTATAAAGTGGCTCGTTTCTTCGGTCTTCTGGGGCGGTGATTTACGCGACCTGCAGTGTCGGGTAATCTGTATAGCCCTTGGCGCCACCTGCGTAGAACGTGTTGGAGTCAGGCGCGTTCAGCGGTGCCTTGGCCCTGATGCGTGCGGGCAGGTCCGGGTTAGCCAAGAAGGCGGTGCCAAAGGCCACAGCGTCAAGCTTACCTTCGGCAATAGCTGCCTCTGCCTCATCAGCGCTGTAACCCATATTGCCCACCAACACACCCTTGTACTTTTCACGCGCTACGGGCATGACATCGGCCTTCTGCACGCCGAAGAAATCGGCGCGCATCACGTGCAGGTAGGCTAGCTTGAAGGCATTGAGCCTATCGGCCAGGAAGCCGATGAGGGCCAGCGGGTCGCTGTCTTTCATGCTGTTGAAGCTGTTGAGGGGCGACAGGCGCAGACCCACACGTTCGGAACCGATCGCCTGGGTCACGGCAGTGAGTACCTCGAACAGCAAACGTGCACGGTTTTCCAGCGATCCGCCGTAAGCATCGGTGCGCTGGTTGGGCGTGTCGCGCAGAAACTGGTCAATCAGGTAGCCGTTGGCGCCGTGTACTTCCACACCATCAAAGCCGGCGGCAATGGCGTTGCGTGCGCCTTGAGCAAACGCAGCCACGATGCCGGGAATCTCTTCGGCGGTCAGGGGGCGGGGCACCGCGTGCGGCACCTTGCCTTGGGGCGTGTGGATCTCACCCTCAATAGCGGTGGCGCTGCTGGAGACAATGGGGGCGCCATCGGCAGCGCCAGGGTAGGCTGCGCGGCCAGCGTGCCAGATCTGCATGAAGATGCGTCCGCCCTTGGCGTGCACCGCGTCGGTCACCTGCCTCCAGGCTGCAATCTGCGCGTCGTTGTAGATGCCAGGCTCATTGACGAAGGCCGATGTACCGGGCGCCACCATGGTGCATTCGGAAATCAGCAGGCCGCCGGTGGCTCGCTGGCTGTAGTACTCGGCCATCAGCGCGTTGGGCATGTGGCCAGCGTCGGCACGGGCGCGTGTCAGTGGTGCCAGAAGGATGCGGTTGGGCAGGGTGAGAGAACCTACTTGAAGTGGATTGAATAGCATGCGAATGAAAACCCAGATTAGTGAACAGAAAACAGTGGTAAAGCTAACAGTATTCCCAATACTCAGACCTTTGAAAGGTCACTGAAGACTGCTTTGGCACGGCTGGTGCTTTTGCACCCAACGCACGATGTAGTAGACACAAGTGGGTAAGCCTTTGCTTCCGACAGTTTCGCGGCGGTCTCCAGCCGTACATGCACCAAACGCCTTTGGTCATCCACCACGTCGCAACTCCCTGACACCCCTGCCCAGCTTGCGGCGCAACAGGGCCCGCAGCGTCACTCCATCCGAGTACCCGACCTGTGCGGCGACCTGGTCGACGCTGGCGTTGCTTGTGCGCAAGAGATGGACGGCATGCTCCACGCGCAAGTCCTGGAAATACGACAGTGGTGTCTTGCCCAAAACGCTTTGCAGCCGCCGCGCCAAGGTGCGCTCGCTTGTGCCCACGGCGCTGGCCGCCTCGGCCAGCGAGAACCCCTGCGCGAGCCGACTTCTGGCCCAGCACTCGAAGCGCTCTACCATCGGGTCGGCATGCGCAAGGTGGTCGGGAATCACGAACTCGGCTTGCGAACTGCGTGTCTCGACCAGCAGATAGCGTGCCACCAGGGCCGCTAGCGCCGGACTGCGCCCTCGGATGATGCGCAAGGCCAAGTCGACGTGGGCCAAAGCGGCACCCGCGGTGGTGAAGCGTGTCGAGTTCACGATCATGCGTGACTCGTCCAGCGCGACGTTCGGATAGCGCTGCCGAAACATCGGCCCCAGCCACCATGATGTCGTCGCACGATGCCCATCAAGCAGGCCACTCTCTGCAAGCAAGAAACTACCGGAGCAAGCGGCACCAAGGTGCGCGCCAGAGGTGGACCACTGCTGAAGCGCGGCGACCGCATCGGGCACATCGGGGCGTGTGAGTCGAGCCGAGAGCGTGTCAGGCATCTTGTCGCCAAACGCTGGCACGAGCACGACGTCTGGTTCGGGCACACCACGCGCAGTGACCACGGGCACCGTCAAGCCTTGCGCTGTTCGGATGCGACGCCGCACACCCACCAGCGTGAGCTCTATGTGCGCGGGAGCCTGTGGCAGCGATCCCGCCATCGCATTGGCTAAGCCCACTGTGTCAGTGAGCGCCGCAAGCCCCAGATCAAACACGCCATCACAAACAAGGAGGTGGAGTTTCATGGCAACAATGATATCAATGTTGTCATTATTGCCTATAGAGAAGTCTGTCATGAAGACTTAGACTGCAGTCTCTTCGATCCCTTCACCCACTTTTCCATTTACCCAAAGGAATACAGCATGACCAAGCTCGCCCTGTTTGTTCGCCTCGAAGCTAAACCCGGCCAGGAGGCTGCGCTTGCCGACTTCCTGGCCAGCGCACTGCCGCTCGCCAACGCCGAGTCCGGCACCACGGCCTGGTTCGCATTGAAGTTTGGCCCTTCGACGTTTGGTGTGTTCGATGCCTTTGCTGATGAGGCAGGTCGCCAGGCACATCTGAACGGCCAGATCGCCGCGGCCTTGATGGCCAACGCAGCGACCTTGCTCAGTTCTCCGCCCAATATCGAGAAGGTCGAACTGCTTGCAGCCAAACTGCCTGCATGACAACTCGGCCTTGACCCAATCAGGTCACGCTGCAGGATGGGGGTCAAACAGCCCTACGTGCGATCCCAACCTCCTTGCTGTCATTCTTGCAGTCTATGGATTTTCCGGCGAGAAAAGGGCAGATTCAAACCTGCCCACCCACACCCTTGAACTTCTCCACAAACGCAGCTATCTTTTGAAACACCGTCTGCTTCTTGGTCAGATATTGAGGGTTCAGCGGGCTCATCTTGGGCAGCACGCTATTCAACTCGGTTCCGCTGTCGCTGGCAAATTCGCGCTTCAGGGAGTTGGTGATGTAGCGCTTGGCAGCATAAGTATTGAGCTTTTCTTCGTCAATCAATGCCTGTGCTTCACGCTGCTGCTCAGCCTCAGCCTCGACATAGCTGCTGACCGACAGGTTGTAGTCATTGCCTGCCACCTTCTCAAAAGGCACAGACTGGGCAAAGTGATCCACATGGGCCTTGCTGTCAAACACGGCCATGATCTGCTCGATGTGTTCATCCAGCAGCACGTTGTTGTTGGTCTCTTTCTTGAACAGACCGCTGGCATCAATGAACTGGGTGGTGGTGTCGGTCTTGCTCTTGGACAGCACCAGAATGTTCACGGCAATCGTGGTGCCAAAGAACAGATTGGGTGACCGCCTCGGGGGCTGGGACGTCTGCGGTAACCCCGCTGAGCCTGCAAGCCTTCTTGCTTGAGCAGCTTGGCCACCCGGTGTTTGCTGCACCGCTCGCCCAGGTCACGCATGTCCAGGGTGAGTTTGCGGTAACCGTACACCCCACCGCTTTCCAGCCAGGCGTGTTTGAGCAAACCCAGTAACCTGCGGTCGTCCTGGGCACGGGCACTTTGCGGTTGCGTCTTCCAGGCGTAGTACCCGCTGGGGTGCAGCCGCAAAACACGGCACATGCCTCGCACGCTGTACAGAGCTTGGTGCTGAGCGATGAATGCGTACTTCAGCGGGACTGCCGCGCGAAGTACGCCGCCGCTTTTTTTAGGATGTCACGCTCCTCGGTGACCCGTTTGAGCTCGGCCTTCAGGCTGCGCAGTTCATCGCTTTGGCTCAGTTGCTGGGTGCGTGCTGCCAGTAGCATTTGGCGTTCACGCACCCATTTGTACAGGCTGTGGGTGCTTACGCCCAGGCGGTTGGAGACATCGGCCACGCTGTGGCCGTGGTCAAGGATTTGTTTGACCGCCTCGGTCTTGAATTCTTCGGGGTAACGTTGACTGCTCATACTGGCTCCTATTGGACAGGAAATAGGAGGCTCTTGACTGTCTACAAAATCCTGGGCGATTCAGTTCAGGCTGGTTGCCGCTACTGAGATTTGGCAAGCCGGTGACCGCTGCCGCCGATACCAGACGTTGATCTGCTATCTGACAAGACGTCCGCTGAGGACCTCAAACCGAAAGCTGGCTGCATCGTAGTGCGCCAGACAACTTGAACGACAGTTCTTCTAAGCTGCGAACTGGTGCTGCCGACCCGTAGCAGTCCATCAAGCCTATCCGGCCAATGACTGCAGTGCAGCCAACGTCGGCGAGGTGGTATAGCCCGTGCTTAGCGCAAACCTAGCGACTACATGTCTCGCGGAGGCTGCTCAGCAAGGAGCGCTTGAATCCTCAGGCGAACTTCTTCATCAGCATTTCCGTACCTGAACAACAGCTCGGCAATTTCATCGTCCGTGTCGGCGTAGAAAAACGCCACAGGCACCTTCAGCACCTGAGCCAACTTGCGCACAGTCAGCAAGTCTGGCTTGTGGATGCCAAGCTCATAGCGATTGATGCGCGTGCTGGCCACGAACGCATCAATTCCCGCTTCAATACCCAGCATCTTTTGCGACAGCCCCGCAGCCAAGCGGGCCTGCTTGAGCCTCGCGCCCCATTGTTCATCCGCGTCGGACATCTCGCACCTTCAAAAGGCTACGAGATTCGTAGTTATGCTTTATTCTCGATACTACGAGTTACGTAGTTTTGCTGGTTGATGCTCAAACCAGCAAAGCGCGCAAATTGGCTTATCAGAACAATCCATCGAGGGAAGCATGGCTACGACCAAAAAAGAGGACGATCAGAACGCAGCGCTGCTGTATTGCATACCAGCCATCCTGGCAACACTGGCCTTTTCGCTGTATCACTTTTCCAAGCTCAAAAAGCACTACTTGGCCGGTGCCAATGCCAGGCGCGTGTTCGACATTGGGGCACAAGGCGCTGAGCTGGCTGCCAGCGGCTTCTTTGGTCTGGCCTGCTACATGGTGGGCGTGTGGCTGTATTGGCTCACGCCCCTGTCGCTGGTTGTGACACTGCCTTTGGGCGTGTTCTTGTTGAACTGGGCAGGCAAGGCCCAGGCTTACGCCTTCTTGGGCGTCATCGTTGACTATGACCAAGGGCTGGTGTTCTTTCCACCCAATACGGAAAGCTTGGACATCGTGGATCGCTTGATGGTGATACCAATGATCAAGCAAATGACATCGATGGATTCTGTGCCGCTGGCCAGCATTGAACGCATCACGCGCCAAGCAGGCAAACGGGTGTTGCTGCACGGTGAGTTTGGCTCTCGCCATATCACTTTCACCGACAAGCTCAAGCGCGATGAATGTCTGCATTTGCTCATGGCCGGAAACAGCCGACGCCGTACCTTGATGCAGGAGCTGGAATGACAGTTCGCCATACCGCCTCAGCCAAGTAGCTCGACATGCCCACGATCAACACGAACTTGCCATCGCTGACTGCGCAGCGGCATCTGAGCGCTTCGCAGCTGAGCTTGACTACTACCATGCAGCGCCTGTCTTCGGGCCTGCGTGTCAACAGCGCCAAGGACGATGCTGCAGGCTTGGCCATCAGCGAGCGCATGAACACCCAGGTGCGGGGGATGGCCGTAGCCAGCCGCAACGCCAACGACGGAATTTCTCTGTCCCAGGTGGCCGAAGGTGCGATGCAAAAGCTCACAGACATTTTGCAACGCAGTTGTGAACTGGCGGTTCAAGCGGCCAACGGAACCAATTCCAGCAGCGACCGCCAAGCTTTGGACAGTGAACGTGCGCAGTTGCTGCAGGAGTTTTCTCGCATCGCCAGCACCAGCAGCTTCAATGGGCAAAAGCTCATTGACGGCAGCTTTATGGCGCAAAGCTTTCAGGTGGGAGCCAATGCCGGTGAAGTGATCGGCGTGAACTTGCCTTCACTGCAAGCGCCGAACCTTGGTGCGTATGGCTGGCCGCTGCAGCAAAGCCCCACCACCAACAGCTATGCGATTGCCCGAGGTAACGACGAAATGGTGCCCGCTGGTGATTTGGTGCTGCGCGACAAGCCAATTGCTATTGAGCGCAATGAAAGCATGGCTTCGATTGCGCAGAAGATCAACGATGCCGGGTTTGATCCCAAAATTTACACTCAAGCCAGCACCAGTGCCGTGCTTTCATTCAACAAGTCACTTCCACCCTCAACACCGTCTGTGGCTGTCACGGTGAAGCTGATCGCAGGCGATGACTTGTCCAAGGCGCAGTCGGTTTCTTTTACCTGGGATCATGCCAACCCTGATATCGCCAGCATCAAGCAGGCGATTAACGCGGTCAGTGGTCAAACCGGCGTCCGAGCGGAAGATGGGCCTTACGTGGATGACGTGCGCCTGGCGAATGACGCAGGGGAAACAATCCGGGTACTCAACGATTCAGCACCAGGCGTAAGCATGTTCATTCGTAACAACCTAGGTGCAGCCAATGCGTGGACCAATGGTATGACAGTGCCAGGTGCCAATGGTGCGGGCGTCCTAGGCGCAGGTGCCCACGACATTCAAGTGCAGGGCAATTTGGCGATGATGTCCGAAGACTCCTTCGCTATGGATGGAGGGGATTACGACTTGGACGGCGATCCCACTGGGCCATTTCCATCCATGCAGAGGACAGTGCAAAAGTTCAAGCTGACAGATGCTCGCTTGGATACGGCGGAACACGCCAGGCAAGCCCTGATCATCTACGACGCAGCCTTAAGGCAAGTGACCAGTGCTCGTGCTGACATGGGGGCGGTGCAGTCGCGCTTTGAATCAGTCATTGCCAATATCGACATCGCTGCAGAAAACATGGCGGCATCGCGTAGCCGCATTGTGGATGCTGACTATGCGGTGGAAACAGCCAAGCTGGCTCAGCAGCAAATCTTGCAGGATGCCGGTACCGCTATGTTGGCCCAGGCACATTCGGTCGTGGCTGAGCAAGCGCTGGCATTACTCAAGGATGTGTAATTGACACACGAAATATGCCTAGTAGTTGCTTGGCAGGGCTGGTGCTGAATCGGAGGCTTTCAAAGGTGCAACTGCAGTGCTCTCCCCAGCCGCTCACATTGGCCAGTTTCCGTTTTGCAGCGATTACGGTCCTTCAAGCTCGCTGCAGGAAAGGCTGCTCTTTGCTATACAGCAGTCATTCACAAAAATCGAAGATGCAATTTTGTGAAGTAGGGAGCTATCTAGGAAGTGCTGGTCTATTCACTTTCCAATCCATGCTTGCCGCGAAGGTGTCGCACCAAGTCTGCTGTACGCAGCTCTACCTGACTCAGTTTCCGAGCAGGAATACCCAAATCATCTGGCATTGTTGCTACCTCAATCTCTGCTGCCTCCTTTGCCATGCCATCTAGATAAGCAAATCCATGAACTTCGATCGAGTGACCGTCAGAAAACACCAATTGCAAAAATCCACTATCGTCATCAGAATCCTCTAATTTCCCGGTAGGGAACACACGCACCCCCGTGTACATGTGGGTTAGCATCCCATCGATATCTGAAGAGTAATGAAACTGCGGCAACTGCTTCAAAGCGTTGATGTAACGGCAACTCAGATTCACAGAGTTTTTCATATCGATTTACTGAAGATAGATTAAGAAGTCAATCTGCGCACGAATCCACACTGCATCACCCAGCTACTCCAGATTCGATGATTGGTCAGCAGAATGGAGTTCATACCGGTTATTTCCAAAACAAGGATTTAATGATCGACCAGATAGTGGGTGGCTGATTTATCGATTTTTGAGTGGAAGCACCTTTCTTTTCAGTACTTGCACTGGAGTGATCGTTACCTGAAGGACTCTTGCTGAGTCGGCCATAGTGCGCTGCCTTGGCACTCTTATCTCTACGGCGTTCAGCTTCAACCTGCGCTTCCGTCCAGGGCCCGGATTCCAATACACGGCCACGTTGGATCACATAATGCGAGCGGCACTTCTGATTCCAGTTCCCTACTGATGGGCTCAACGAGATGGTCTCGCCATCAAACGTCATGCGCCAGTCAGTGGGCGTGAATGGCGTCACCACTCTCTCACCGCAACCGCAGCAGCAAGAGTGAACTGCAGTCGCGTAGTCAATCGAGATGTACAACACGCCCGGCTCCAACTCGCGCGGCACTGTACGGACAAAACGATGCACCAGAGTCTGGTGAAGCATCATGGCTGGTCTCCGTTGAGTAACATGCCGCCATCAGTCGTATACGTACTGTGGTGTTCGTTCTCCAGATCGCGATAGAACCCGCGTAGCTTCTTCCACTTCACTACCGCTAAGCAGGCATTCAGTGCGTTCAAATCCGCCACCTGGATGTTGGACGCGTACACATCCTGCCCGCCACCACCCTCAAAAGAGATGCGTCCGGCATGGACATGATCGCGCTTCTCTGGCGTACTCGTGGTCACCCGCAGGATGCCCCCCAGGCTGCCATTGGCTGCCAAATCCAGCCCCATACCAACATCAACGAACGGTACGCCCAGCGCTTCCAGCTTCGTGACCACGGCACGCTTTTCTTCACCGGCATCCATGCTAATGAACGCGAAGGTGATGCCATCCAGCAGACCCAGCGTTTGCACTTCCAGCTTCACGGCATGCGGAACGATGTTGCGGTGCATGCGGCTGTAGATACCTTGGAGGTAGTCCACCTTTTTCGGAGCTTCACGCAGCTCCTCCAACGATGGGGCTCCCGGCGCACGGAAAGCGTTGTGTGACAGAAACTCATCGCTGTCATAAAGACGGATTTCCTTGACCGGCGTCTTGGCCACCAAGTCCAGGATGTAGCTACCGGTGCCTCCAACTCCCAAGATGCCCACCACCTCATTCTCGAGCTTACGGGCAAGCGCACCCAGGCCAACCCGGCTGGAAGCGGTATCGATGTAGTTGAAAACGCTCAACTCCTCTTCCTCGTCAGTCCCTCGGATCACCCGAGGGCTCATGCCTGGCTTCAGGACATTCGCCGGTCCAGCCAAGATGGTCGCATACGTCGACATCTTGTGGTGATAGTCGGTGTAGCCCTGGAGCGGCTTGTTGGAGAAACTGTGGCGCGCCTTGAGCCCATACCCCAGGTCAGTGTTTGCAGACTGATGAGCAATCGCAGGTAAGGGCGTTCCATTGGCGTTGCACGGAAAGTCACCATCCCAATGGATCACGTGATTCTCCGGCCTACAGGTGCGGTCCCCAGCCAAGTTCAGGTCGGACACCAGTGTTCCGGTACGCACTTGTCGCTGTGAGTCGACGTAGGGCACTTCGCGCATCACCAAGAGGTTTCCCTCAACGCGCACGAAGTAGCCATCGGCCCGCAGGCGAGCCAGGTCCGGATTAAGACTGAACAGTTTTTGAGACATTGAAGATGCTCCCACGCTTCTTGACTTCCACAGAGCCGCCCTCGCCGAGTTCACCGGAGTGTGGGTGCGATGCCGCATTGCGGTACGTCATAGATAACTTGACGTTGGTCTCGACCGGCGCGTTCGGGAACGCCAGCTCCACGACCTGCTCGAAGGTGACATGCTTGTCCGGCACGTTCTCTTCGGAAGCATTGACCACGATCACATAGCCCTTGTTAGGGCGCGGAGCGGTGATGAAGCGCTCAATGCCGGGTTCATCGAGGTCGATGTGGTCGTCGGACTCGATAAGACGATCCTCTCCACCTCGCACCTCAAGGAAGATGGCTTCATCTGGGGAAGGATCGGCCAGGTCGTACAAAACGCTGCTTGGCAGGTCAGCACGGCCCCACGTCATCTGGCGTTCGTTCAGCATGAACTTGAAGGCGCGGTCAGACTTGAACGCAATGAAACGTTCGGCGCCTTTACCTCGCAAGTCCACTGTCTCATCGAGACGAATGTCTTCAAAGTCACCCGAGTCCAGGAGCGCGAAGAGCAGGTAGTCAATGCGGCAGTCCAGGCCCGCGCTGTCGAGAATTTGCCGCCCAGTGGGGACCGGGTCCGGCACATCAATGTTGCGGAAGGTCAGCCCTTCCAAGCCAAAGCGAATACGGTAAGCAGCCGCTGCTTTCAGCGGGCGATCCTCACGAATCGCATCGCCAACGTCGTCAAAGTCAAGTTGGTTCATATGAGCCTTTAGGTTGTTGAGGCAAGGTTGTCTTGCCTACAACTACTCAATCGACCCCACTGATCCGAACCGGGAAGCTTTCCTTAAATTTTTCAAAAATATTTGGAGCCCTCGCCTACGCGCTCAAACTGATGGCAAGGATGGACAAACGTATGAGTACGTACAGCGTGCGCAAGGGAATTTGGTGGGGGCTTGATTGAACTTGCCAGTAACAAGCCCTGTGGCAAGCGTAGAAATAGCTGACCGATCTGTCACGTACTGGGGCTGAACCTCTCTCGAGGTAAGGCGGATAATGTCGTACAAGGTTGCAGCTCTGATACGCGATTCAGTGGTTGACGTTAATTGCATCAGCTGACCAAGAATTCTGTCCTGACGGTCACGATTCCCACCTGAATTCGGGTAGAAATCGACACAGTGCAGGCGTAGACCTCCAGGCTCATTTGTCACCAGTCCCCACGGCAGAGCTACGGACACACCTTTGACTGTCGTAATAGCTTCAAAGAAGCTGCCGCCAACTCCGTTGAGGTATGTCGCTCCCGCATACAAAGCGGCCCAGGACTGTGCCCACAACTGAGGATCGTCAGCTGGCTTCGGCAACCTTGCTGCATCCCATCCCCTCCTGAAAGTATCTTCAAGGAGGTCGTATCGGCCAGACGGAGCAAGCTCTTTGAGCGCCCGCTTAACTAAGGCGCGAGCCTGCAGCGACGGGTTGGGCGAAAGCTCTTGCCCCATCTCAAGGCCGAACCTGTAGAGGAATTGGCGCGGACATCGGTCATAAGAAAGGAATTGCTCGTTGGTAACGCTACTCCAGCCTGCTTGGGCTGTTGGTTCTGATGCGATCTGAGGCATAACTCCGGCGGCCCGAACGCTGCCTAACTGCAGAACCCTGTGTTGGACAACATGTTCAAGAGCATCCACGGGCTGGTGGGGATATTCCTTCGTGTCCTCATAGATGGTCAGGGCATCCTTCGCCCGTGAAACGGCGACATACAGCAGGTTGTGCGATTCGAGATTAGATTCCTTATCGTATTGTTCCCTGGTGCTGTTGATTGCCTCAGGCGGAAGCAGTGAGCTGGGCACGTTCGCTCCTGAGAAATCCGAACCGTTGACAGCTACTAGATGAACAGAGCGGAACTCTAGCCCCTTGCTTGAGTGGAGTGTCATGACTCTCACTCCCTCGAGCGCATTGGTTTCGGGAGGCAACTCGCGGTCAATGAAGACATCCCGAAGCTGTTGACGCAGTCGGAGACGGTGTAGCAAGCGGAAGAGCGTGGGCCTTTTCTTGTCTCCGTCGCCGACCCGCGACATGTAAGCAAACTGCCATTGAGCAAGACGACGCATATGACCGTCGATGCTGGTGTCATGTATGTCCGCAAGAAGGAATCGTCGCTCTAGCAGCAACTCACAAAAGAAGTCCCATGGACTTGTCGACCACGTCAACCCGCGCAGTATGTGAGCAAGATTCTGTCTGCCTTGGTTCCCTTGGGCAGAGATGCCCAGCGTGCTCGTCTTAAGCCAAGCACTCCGTTGGAGCTCTCGATTCGCAGAAACGGCCTCAAGTATCGCCGTCACATCCGCACTCTTGATTTCTGGCGCGGTGAGCTGTGCTACACGCAGCAGCGCTCTGGGACTTCGTTCAACAATGAGCTGAATGACCGCGAGGATGTCCTTGACCTCAGGCCGTCCCGTCAATTCGCCGACATATACGACAGGGATGCCTCGGGTCTTCAGCTCAGAGGCAGCGGAAGCAACTGCCGCCCCTTTCCGAGCGATGACGACCTGCTCGTGCAATGGAATTCCGATGGCTAAATCGTTACTGATCCTACTAGCAAGCTCAGCCCAAAGCACCGGCCGACCAGGCGCTTTAAAAAGCAACGGTACTCGTGTGCTGCGACCTCGCGCGCACTCTGCTTGAACAAGCGGCAAAGTGTCTTCTAGAGGGTGGTGCCTACCGACAGCCGTGGTCACGTCAATGACCTCTTGAACGCTCCGCCTGTTCATTACCAGGTCGTAGCGCTTGGCAGAAGCGAAGCGCCCCTCGAAATCCAGAAGTGCTTTAAGCGATGCGCCCCGCCAGTGATAGATCGCTTGACGGACGTCACCGACCACCCAGAGACTAGCGTTTACCGTCAACTGAGACGTCAGGGACAGCATGGCCGTGGTGAGGTCCTGAAATTCATCAACCAAGACATGCTCGTACCCATCCGCAATCTCTGTGTAGAGGGTGCGGTCTTCTGCGATGGCTATTGCTGGTTGCGCTACAAGGTCAACGAAATCCACGATGCCAGCATCCGTGAGAGCCGCCTCGTATGCACGGGCGACAGTCGCGACGTCGCGAAATATTTTCCGCTCCTCATCATCGGCTGCAACTGCCAGAGACTCCTTCAGGTAGTCGTCAATCGAAACCAACTCCTCCTTGACTCTCAACACGCTGTCTAGCACCGGCTGCAGCCACTCATACGGATCGTCTGTGCGACGGTAATGCTCAAGCTGAACATTGGCCAACGCCTTCGCGGTCTGAGTCAACTGGGTAAGCTTGTCGGCAACCGAGACATCTTGGGCTACGCCAAAGTGCTGGTAATACTTTCGCAGAAACTCGAGACCAAACGCATGGAAGGTTCCAGCCCATATTTCTGAAGCGCCCTTAACGCCGGCACGTTGCAGTCGGTCAACGAGCTCAGCAGCCGCCTTGTTGCTGAATGTCAGCACGAGAACCTTGCGTGGATCGACGCCGCCAACCTCAATCAGCTTCTTGACTCTATGGACGAGCGTGGTTGTTTTACCCGTACCAGGTCCAGCTACGACATGAACGTGCTTTTCCGTCGCATTGATAGCAGCTTGCTGGTCAGGACTTGGTACGGGAAGCGGACCTAGTGGCTTTGGTACATACGGGGGCAGAAGTACGGCGTCGAGCACTTGCTGCCTTGCCACCTCTAGCGGAATCTCCAGTTTTCCGGCTATAGCCCTGGGGCCATCTCCAGCAAAGAACAACTGTCTGGCCAACGAGCGTGGAAGGAGAAGCTCGCGCCCAAATACGTTCTTCTGAAGCTCATCCCGTTCTCTTGCCCCATATGCCTCCACATAAGCAGAAGCAGGTGAGGCAGGCACGAACTCATCTGCCGTGCGATGGACAGTGTCTTCATCTACATCAGGGTCGAGCCGAAGATGACCCAGCTCGTGCCCGATGAGGTGACCCTGCCTCGTTTCCACGTACACCAAGTCATGCAGCCAAACGAGCGTTCTCCCAGGTCACTGGGGGCAGGAAGCCGTTGGCCGAGTGCAGGCGCTGGCGGTTGTACCAGCCCTCGATCCAATCGACTATGTCCAGCCTGGCCTGCGCTCGCGTGTCGTAGCGTACCTGATGGATGCGCTCGACCTTCAGCGTCTTGAAGAAGCTCTCCATCGGCGCGTTGTCCCAGGCATTGGCCTTCCTGCTCATGGACATCGTGATGCCCAGCTCGGCGGCCAGTGCCCGGTAGCGCCCGCCGGCATACTGCGACCCGCGGTCGGTGTGGACCAGCAGCCCCTTGGCAGGTTTGCGCAGCCACCATGCCGACTTCAAAGCGGAGCACACCAGCGTGGCGTCGATGGTCTCGGACATCGACCAGCCGACGATGCGCCGACTGGCCAGGTCCAGCACGGCGGCCAGGTACAGCCAGCCCTCGCAGGTGGGCACGTACGTGATGTCCGCCACCCACGCCTGGTCGCTCTGCCAACCATCAAAGCGCCGATCCAGCAGATTCGGCGCCACCGGCAAACGGTGCGCCGAGTCGGTGGTCGTCACGAACGGCTTTCTGTACACCGGGCGCAGGCCCTGGCGCCGCAGGCTCTTTCGCACTCGCTCGGCGCTGACGACCTCTCCCTGCTGGCGCAGCTTGTGAACGATCCGAGGGCGGCCATAGCTTCGACGGCTGGCATCGTGGATGGCCGCCACCTTGGCGTCCAGAGCCTGGTTGGCCAGCGTGTTGGGACTGGGCGGGCGCACGCGCCATTGGCAGTAGCCGCTGCGAGACACCTGCAGCACGCGGCAAAGCCGACTGACGGTGTATTGGTCGCGATGCTCGTCGATCCAGGCGTACTTCATCGCGACCCCCTGGCGAAGTACGCCGTCGCTTTTCGAAGGACTTCCACATCCAGCTTCGCGTCGGCCAGTTCTCTGCGCAGGCGGCTGTTCTCCGCCTCCAGTTCACTCACGGGGCGGCGCGCAGGCGCCTCGGTGGGCGGCACAGCCGCGCCACTGCCGCCGCTCGCTGCGACACCTCGCCTGGACCAGTTGCCCAACGTTGCCACCGGCACGCCCAGGCGACGTGCTGCCTCGTGTCCGCCGACTGACGCCGCGAGTCTGACGGCCTCAGCCTTGAATTCCTGTGTGTACTGCCGCTTGGGCAGCTTGCCTTCTTTCATTTCGATTCTCCGTACCTCTGAAGTTATCAACTTCTTGCTGTACGTGAAATCGAGGCAGGGTCACCAAGCAGCCATGCCCTGCACCAGACGGGCCGTGACAGGGTTGTTGACAGGCAACCCTTCCAACAACTCCTCCTCAAACAGAGCAAGATTTTTGTCAAGCCCATTGCGGATATAGGATGCATTTTTAGCCACGCTATGCACCCATGTGTCCCAAACTGCACCATACACACGAGACGTAGCAAGCTTCATGTGCTCAGCGAACTGCTTGGCAGTCATGTTGTCAGGCAAAACATGGAAGGTGCCGTGTGGCGCCTGAATGTGTAGTTCAAGCAAACGTGCGGCAAGACCTTCGTTGACCTTGATCCCCCGCGCACCCGACGTCATTTCGGCCACTGTGCTTTCGTTGGCAGCCACCAGCGTGACTCGAATGGCACCCCGCTGAACGACCTTCTGCGCACCTGAACTAACTTTGCGATTTGCTCCGTTCTCAATGTCAAAAACCAGCTTGATCAAATCGAAAGGTGCATCGGCCTGTCGAAGTTCATCCATGAACGCAGGTGCGTCCGAATGTTCGCGTAACTTCAGTTCAATGCCTTTAGTGGTTCCCGCAAAGGTTTCAATATTCTTGCCAGAGTTGATAAGCGACTGCCCCACACGCAGCAGTGTTGTTTTGCCTTGGCTGCTGGGGCCGACAAACATGAGCACCAATTTCGGCAACGCGAATGCTTGGTTCAGTAAGGGAGTCAAGCCAGCCAGTACGGCAATCAGCATGTAGGGGTTACGAACAACGTACACCCCAACTTCTGACTTCCACTGTTCTACAGTTCCAGATGCAGGTGGATAAGTCGCAACGCCCAGCAAAATGCGCAGCGCGATGGGCGAAGGCTCATCACCAAACATATGGATCTTGTCGCGCCACACAAAAAACTCGATGACATGACCGTCATAGTCCACCCGATGGTAGCCATCATGCTCAGCGATGTAAGCAGGCTGATGGTATGGGGGCTGGCGGATCAGCGCTGCAAGCTCATTGGCTCCTTTTCGAGATTGGAAGGGAAACAAGTCTGAGTCGACAGCGAGCGCAGCCACCTCTTCCAAGTTTCCATTGCTCATCTTCTTCAGGTCAATTTGACTCAGCACTTTTTCACCGGCTTCATTCACTGACTCGACAGCAATGTGACCAGTTCGCTTACCGTGTGCATCGACAACACGAAAGACAGCTTTGATGGCCTTAGGCAAAGGGGAGAGAACATTTTCCTCGTCGAGGCCGGGTTGTTCTTTGGTTCGTTTATCCTTCTTTGGTGAAGAAGGAGTGTCCTGCTGTGGGCTTTGCGTTGTGGGATCGGTGTGCAGCGCGGGGCTGCCATGAGCCTTCTTGCGCTTCATGCTGCCCACTCAATTGTCAACCGATCGGAAATCAAGTCGCTATTGAACGAAGCTACCCTTCGCTGTGGGCCGCCATTGAATCAATAGCCCCCAAGATTGGTTGCGTAGCGCACACCCTTCACGAATGGGTCAAGAAGGCCGAGGTCGACAGCGGCCAGCGTGCCGGTACCACCACGTCAGAAGCCCAGCGCATCAAGGAGCTGGAACGTGAGGTCAAGGAGCTGCGCCGGGCCAACGACATCCTGAAGACGGCCAGCGCGTTTTTTGCGCAGGCGGAGCTCGACCGCCGATTGAAGTCTTGAAGAACTACATCGACCGCCACCGTGACGACTACGGGGTCGAGCCCATCTGCCGGGTGCTGCAGATGGCCCCGTCGTGTTACTGGCGCCACGCAGCCCGGCGGCGTAACCCGCAACTGCGCAGTCAACGCGCCCAGCGTGACGAGTGCTTGCAGGCCGACATCCAGCGCGTGTGGCATGCCAACTGGCAGGTCTACGGGGCCGATAAGGTCTGGCTGCAGATGAACCGCGAGGGCATCCCGGTGGCACGTTGTACTGTGGAGCGACTGATGCGTGCCATGGGCTTGCAAGGGGCTCGCCGTGGCAGGGCGGTACGTACCACCACGCCTGACACATCAGCGCCGTGCCCGCTGGACCACGTCAACCGGCACTTCAAGGCCAGCCGTCCCAACGAGCTGTGGGTATCGGACTTCACCTACGTCTCCACCTGGCAGGGCTGGCTGTACGTGGCCTTCGTGGTGGATGTGTACGCCCGGCGCATCGTGGGCTGGCGGGTCAGCCGCAGCATGCAAACGGACTTCGTGCTGGATGCGCTGGAGCAGGCGCTGTATGCCCGCCAGCCAGCAGCCCATGCCTTGACGCACCATTCCGACAGGGGCAGTCAATACGTCAGCATCCGCTACACCGAACGGTTGGACCAGGCGGGCATACAGCCCTCGGTGGGCAGCCGGGGTGACAGCTACGACAACGCGCTGGCCGAGACCATCAACGGTCTGTACAAGGCCGAGCTGATTCACCGCCGGGGCCCCTGGAAGACCAGGGAATCCGTGGAGCTGGCCACCTTGCAGTGGGTGCACTGGTTCAACCATGTCCGACTACTCACGCCGATTGGGGGCATCCCTCCGGCAGAAGCTGAGGCAAACTACTGGAGGCAACTAGCCGTCAGCGACACCTCGGCAGAGGTGTCAACTTAAACCAATCGGCCTCCTCAAAACCCGGTGCGATTCATATGGGCCGAAATTCTTCCGGGCAATTTGTAGTTTGCTCAAGCTGATGTTCTACATGCAGAGGCCTCTGTTGCTTGAGACCTCTGAGGTAGATCGGAACAAAGATGCAGGAAAGAGCTGCATCCACGATGCATGCGTCTTTGATGGAGATCAGCCTGCAAATGATTGGAGGCGAGCATCTCGCTCAGTTGGCGTTTCATTACGCATTTCGTTGATCACTTGCTCGCGGGTTTTGCTCGATCCAGCCTCGGGAGTTCCACGTGGGTAATTGCTTTCACCGTAAGAAAGGCGGCCCTGCTTCATTGCGGCTTCAGTCTCTGCCTTGACTTGAGCTCGGGTTTTCTGGCTTACAAAGTGCTCCGGATGCACGATCACTCCTTGTTCATTGTTGGCTGGATGCTCGTAGGCTGCAGAGGCCATTCCAGGGAGAGCCAGTGTGATAACAGCAGCAACGCTTGCGAGTACAGAGGAAATGGAGATGCGGTTTTGAGACATGGTTGGCTCCTAAGACAGTTGATGAACACATCTCCTGGACCTTGATCAAGGTGAGGAGAAGATGGGTTGATCTTAGGAGTCGGAGCCCAACAAAATCAGGACTGCCCGGTGACATTGTTGTCAGCTTTTTCGGGGCAGTTCTTATTTGTCGCATCCCGGACGATTGCATAGACTCTAAACGCTATCCACTCTTCATGGCCCGAGCCGTTCTAAAGGAGTTGATAGAGTCCTTGCAATCCACCCAGGGAGTGAAGCCATGTTGATAGCCCTGCACAAGAACGCCCGCACCACGCCCGCCGTGCGTGCCGAGATCGCAGCCAGCGATGAACCAGCCAGCATCCTGGCCCAGCGCTTTGGGATCACTGAGCAGACGGTCTACAAGTGGAAGAAGCGCGATGTCTTTGCAGACCGCTCGCACACGGCCCATCGCCTGCAGACGGTGCTCACGCCTGCGCAAGAGACCGTGGTGGTTCACTTGCGCCGTACCTTGCTGCTACCTTTGGATGACCTGCTGGCCGTGACACGGGAGTTCATCTGTCCCCATGTCTCGCGCTCCGGGCTGGACAGGTGCTTGCGCCGCCATGGAGCGGGCAACCTCAACGCCCTCAAGCCCCAGGAGCCTGCGGTAGCCCACAAGGCCTTCAAGAGCTACGAGCCAGGCTACGTGCACATGGACGTGAAGTACCTGCCCCAGATGCAGGATGAGAGCAGCCGGCGCTACCTATTCGTGGCCATCGACAGGGCCACGCGTTGGGTGTTTGTGCAGCTCAAGTCCAACAAGACCGCCGCCAGTGCACAGGCCTTCCTCAAGGCGTTGCACAAGGCCTGTCCGATCAGGATCAACAAGCTGTTGACCGACAACGGCAAAGAGTTCACGGACCGTCTGTTTGCCAGCAAGGAACGCGAACCCAGCGGCAACCATGAATTCGATCAACTGTGCCGGGAGTTGGGCATAGAGCACCGATTGACCAAGCCCAGGACGCCCAGAACCAACGGCATGGTGGAGCGGTTCAATGGACGCATTGCGGACGTTCTGAAGACCCACCGGTTCAACAGCCGCGAGGACATGGAGGAGACCTTGCTGCGCTATGTGGCCTTGTACAACCACCAGTTGCCGCAGTCAGCGCTCAAGAGCAGTACGCCGATGCAGGCCATGAAAGATTGGTACCAGACCCACCCGCACCTGTTTCACAAGCGACCATATGATCGTACGGGATGCGACACTTATTCAAATCTTCGCACCAATAAACCCGAAACGAAAAGTGAAGAACAACGTTGTTGACGCGCACTGCGTGCTCCAGTGCTTGTGCAGATAGATGCTTGACATTCACATCATGTGAAGGATGAGACTCTAGCCACAAGCTTTAAAGGAGTACGTAATGGCTATTTTTCGCATCAATGACATGAAATGTGGTGCCTGTGCCGCGCGGATTCAGCGCTCCATTTTGGCAATCGATGATGAAGCAAATATCGGAGTGCATGCGCGCGATAAAACGGTGCAAGTCTCCGGCGATCTGAGCGACACCGACTACATGTTGGCTATCCAGGCCGCTGGATACACTCCAGAATTATTGGCGTTAGCCGAAACCGAGCAGGCAAATGCTGAGGAGCCGCAGTCGAAATGTTGCGGCTCAACTTCAGCAAAGACCTCTTGCTGTGGATAGCGTCTTCCTTCGCTCAATAAAAACCGGTTTTCGATCTGCTTAGGAAGTCGGCTACGGCTTGGGGAATTTCAAGGTGAAGCGAGTTCGTCCATCAGCAGAAGTGGCCGCAATGGAGCCGCCATGGGCTTCAACAATCGCTCTGGTGATCGCCAGCCCCAATCCGCTACCGTCTGAGTCCGGATGTGCCCTGGAAGGGTCAGCTCGATAGAAGCGGTCAAATAACCTGGGCAGGACTTTGGGATCAATGTCCTGCCCTGTGTTTTCCACAGTGACAAGTGTCCAGGGCGCTGAAGTCCCAATGTCGATGGTGACCATGCCAGCCTGCGGCGTATAGCGCAAAGCATTAGATAGCAAATTACTCACAGCACGATGAAACATCAGCCGATCACCATCAACGAGTCCATCACCATTTAACCTCAAATGAATTTGCTTTTCTTCCGCTACAGCCTCATAGAACTCCAGCAATGCATACGCTTCTTGCTGTGCGGAGAACTGTTCCTTGCGCGGTAGGCTCACGCCCCGTTCGGTTTTGGCCAGGAACAACATGTCTGACACCATGCGTGCTAAGCGCTGAAACTCTTCGGCATTAGAGGCAAGAATGTCTCGGTATGTCGCGGCATCACGCTTGGATGCCAGCACTACCTGAGTCTGCGTCAACAGGTTGCTGATGGGCGTACGTAGTTCATGGGCCAAATCAGAAGCGAAATCTGTCAGTCGCTGAAAATCGTCCTGCAATCGATCCAGCATGCGATTGAGCTCATGCGCCAAATCGGCCATTTCTACAGGTACAGCCTCGACCGGCATGCGTTCACTCATCTTCTGTCCCGTCACAACAGCCGCACGTGATTTCATCTCTCGCAGCGGTGCTAGCCCTTGTCGCGCCGCGAGCCAAGACAGAAGTGAGCAAAGCAAAATTGCTGCGATCACATAAATAGCAAAGCTTGTGCGAATTCCGTTGAGGAATTGAATGTGATGCTTGGTGTCTGCTGCGATCACTACCTTTAATGGCGACGGTGCGTAGGCCGGGAGCGTCTCAAAGCTCAAGGTGTGGAATTCTGCATCTGCGTGCCGCCACACCTCAAACGATCCTTCCTTGTCGATAAAAGTCGAATTGCGATCAGGCACTGCAAAGCCAGATGCGGGCGATTGAAATACGGTTTCTCCTTGGGCATCCTTCACTTGGACCTGAAGATCCTCGTGATAGTTCAGTGCCTCATTTAAACGCCAACGAGCATCATCGACCGACTTGGTGTTCTGGAGAATCTTTTCGATCAAATGGCGCTTGTCCTGAAGCGTCATTCGGTCCAATTCCACGAAATGCTTTTCTGTAACGACGAGAAATAGACCGCCTAAACCAAGCACTACGGCTGTCGCAACAACCGTAAAAAAAAGGGCCAAACGACTCGTCAAAGAGAGCTTTCCCTTGCGAATGAGATGCTGCACCTACTCCTCCTCGGGGACTTCAAGCACATAGCCCATTCCCCGTACAGTCTGGATCAGTTTGATCGAATGGCCTTCGTCAATTTTGACTCGCAGACGGCGCATGGCCACCTCGATGACATTGGTGTCACTGTCGAAGTTCATGTCCCATACCTGCGATGCGATCAACGAACGTGGAAGCACTTCACCATGTCGACGCATCAGCAACTCCAAGAGTCCGAACTCTTTGGCCGTGAGGTCAACACGTTTGCCACTGCGAGATACGCGGCGACGCAGTAGGTCTAGCTCGAGATCTGCAACAGTCAGAGTAGTGCCTTCATTGGCCGGATGTCCGCGTCTAAGAATGATGCGAACTCTGGCAAGTAACTCTGCAAACGAAAACGGCTTCACCAGGTAATCATCTGCACCGAGCTCGAGCCCTTTGACGCGATCCTCGACATGGTCCCGTGCAGTAAGAAACAGGACCGGCATATGTAGTCCCCGATCACGCAGAGACTGGAGCACCTGCCAACCATTGAGGCCCGGCAGCATGACATCCAAGATCACCAGTGAGTATTCACCTTGCAGAGCCAGATGTAAGCCGTCTGAGCCATTTGGGACAAGGTCAGCAATGTATCCAGCCTCGGTTAGTCCTTGGCGCAGGTACTCACCTGTTTTAGGCTCATCCTCGACAATCAAAATCCTCATGTAATCGCTCCGCTGCAGTAGACGCTCGAGAGTGTGCCGAGTTTGACGCCCTCTGACATGAAGATAAGAAAAATGTAATGTTCTTGAAATCCTGGCGATAGAAAGGCTCAACACTGCCTCGTTGTTCCTTCCTGGGCAGTCATCAAGCGTGGCGACCAGAGTGAACCTTCTAGCTGCAACGAAGGCATTTCTGGATAGGAGCCGCCCATCGCACCGAACATGACGTGAGCATTACATGAATGTAATGAATGAGTCACCCCACAGAAATTCAGCAGGCCCTAGCATATTAAACATATCGAGCGCTTGTTGTTTCAGCCAGCGTCGCCGAAAACGAATTTCTTAACAGCTCTGGAGGATTTCACCCTATGCCGCGTCGTTCGCCATTTCTTGTTACTCCCTCACAAGGGTTCTCTCGTCGGCGTTTTGTTCAGGGGCTAGCCGCAGGTGGCGTTCTAGCAGGACTGTCGACACAGTCGCTCATGGCCTTCGCCCAACAAGGCGCTACGGTGCGTGGCGCTGCGCCAGTACTGCGTGGCAATGAGTTCGATTTGGTGATCGCCGAGTCCCCGGTGAACTTCACCGGGAAGCCAGGTATGGCGACCACCATCAATGGTTCTCTTCCTGGGCCTACCCTGCGCTGGCGTGAGGGAGAAACTGTGACCATTCGCGTCACGAACAAGCTACGGGAGGCAACTTCTATCCACTGGCACGGCATTATCTTGCCCTATCAGATGGACGGGGTCCCTGGCATTAGCTTTGCTGGCATCCCTCCAGGAGAGACGTTCACTTACCGTTTCAAGGTCCAGCAAAGCGGTTCCTACTGGTATCACTCACATTCAGGCATGCAGGAACTCACCGGCATGTATGGATCGATCATCATCGATCCCGCAGGACCTGAGACTATCCGTTCAGATCGTGACCATGTCGTGCTCTTCTCCGATTGGACTGACGAAGACCCCATGCGCGTTTTCGCAAAGCTCAAGGTTCAGGGCGACTACTACAACTACAACCAACCCACGGTCTTTGATTTCTTCCGTGATGCATCGCGTGATGGCGTGTCAGCGGCATTAGACAAGCGCAAGATGTGGAACGAGATGCGCATGAATCCAACGGATTTAGCCGACCTCTCTTCTGCGACTCTGACCTACCTCGCAAATGGCGTCACACCTGCCGGCAATTGGACAGCTCTTTTCCGTCCGGGCGAGCGTGTCCGACTGCGCATGGTCAACGGGGCGGGCAATACCTTCTATGACGTACGTATTCCGGGTCTGAAGCTCACTGTCGTGCATGTTGACGGCGTCGACGTAGAGCCTGTGACTGTCGATGAATTCCGATTCGGCCCTGGCGAAACAATAGACGTGATTGTCGAGCCACGTGATGACGCCTATACGATCTTTGCTCAGTCGATGGACCGAACAGGCTACGCACGCGCTACGTTAGCAGTGCGCGAAGGACTGCAAGCTCCAGTCCCCGCACTCGATCCCGTCGAATGGCTGGGTATGAGCGACATGATGGGCGCCATGAGCCATGGCACTTCCGGAGCCGACATGGACATGACCGGCATGTCTGGGATGTCTGGGATGTCTGGGATGACGGGCATGGCCGGGATGGCTGGTATGTCGGGGGCAATGGCCGGCATGGATCATGGTGCGATGGGCGGCATGAATCACGGTGGTATGGCAATGGACCATAGTCAGCATGCCATGTCTGCTGGGGGCTTGGCAGTGCCCAGCACCACAGCACGCCATGCTCGCACTGAATATGGCGCGAGAACAGATATGCGAGTCGATATGGCCCGCACCAATCTCGACGATCCCGGTATCGGTCTGCGCAATAACGGCAGACGCGTGCTGACCTTGGCCGATCTACATACACCTTCAGGTCCGATGGACTCGCGCGGTCCTGGACGAGAGGTGGAGTTGCACCTGACGGGCAATATGGAGCGTTATTCCTGGTCTCTTGATGGATTGGAGTTCGGGCAATCAACGCCTGTTCACTTCCGTCACGGCGAGCGTTTGCGGGTCATCCTACACAACGACACCATGATGACTCACCCTATGCACTTGCATGGGATGTGGAGTGAACTGGAGAGCCCTGATGGTCGATTCCTCGCCCGTCGACACACCTTGCCAGTACAGCCTGCGCAACGCATCAGCTTCTTGGTGACGGCAGATGCTCTGGGGCGCTGGGCATGGCATTGCCACCTGATGTTCCACATGGATGCAGGCATGTTCCGCGAAGTCGTAGTGTCTTGAACAAACCTCACAAGGAAGATCAAAAATGTCCAAAGCACTCCCTATTCGTGCATTGTCCACTGCGCTCCTCGCTCTGGTGAGTATTGCGGCCCAGGCGCAAAGCGACCATTCATCGCATGGCCAAGCGGATATGCAAATGGAAGCACCGGCAAGCCCTGCCACAACTGCAGCTGATCCACATGCAGGTCATGGTGCTATGACTGGCAGCGCTGCAAGCGGCCCTGCGATGGATCACGGCAGCATGCAGATGCAAGGGGGATCCGCACCTCCAGATGCTCGCGACCCGCATGGGTATTCCAATGGGCTGACCTTGGGATCGGGCGATTACGCGGTGCCTGGCGTCCCGCGCTTGATGCTTGCGGACGAGCATACCTTTGCCTCGCTGCGTGGTGAGACCCTGGAACGCCGTTTTTCACGCAGAGGTGATGATTCAACGGCCTATGACTTGCAAGCATGGTATGGGACCTCATACAACAAAGCTGTCTTGAAGGCAGAAGGTGACGTCGCCAAAGGAAAGCTCGAAGAGTCTCGCACCGAACTGCTATGGAGCCGTGCTGCCACAACCTATTGGGATACACAGCTTGGTCTGCGCTTAGACAACGGCGTGGGACCTAGCCGTCAATGGCTGGCATTTGGTGTACAGGGCCTAGCCCCTTACTGGTTCGAGCTGGAGGCTACAGCCTATGTTGGCAGTGGCGGCAGAACTGCGCTTCGCCTAAATGCAAGCTACGAACTATTGCTGACTCAGCGCCTGATCCTTGAGCCTAGGGCTGAAATGCAGTTTTACGGCAAGGATGATCCAGAGCGCCATATCGGCAAGGGCCTAGCCGAAGCATCTGCTGGCCTGCGACTGCGCTACGAGTTCAGCCGTCAGTTCGCTCCATATATCGGAGTGGAACGTGCGGGAAGTTTCGGGCGTACCGCAGATCTCGTTCGCGCAGAAGGTGGCCGTGCTCGGCAAACACGTTGGGTGGCCGGTGTCCGTTTCTGGTTCTAGCCTGACCAATGTCTCTTCCTAGTTGGCACGTCCTTGGGGGTGCCAACTCCTCCGACCTAGATTCGACATCCCTTTCAAACCACCATCACACTTAAATAGGAGTCCTCATGCACCGCTCAAACCTGGTCGCAAAATTCCTCGCGCCAATCACCGCAACAATGTTCGCTTCCGCAGCATTTGCACATCCTTCGTTAGTTTCCTCCTCTCCCGCGGATAAGTCGCAGGTCGCGGCACCTGCCACGATTGAGTTGAAGTTCTCTGAGACGCTGGTTCCTCAGTTCTCGGCAGCGAACTTGATCATGACGGGGATGCCCGGAATGCCGAATCACGGCGCAATGAAGGTCAGCGCAAGCGTCTCTGGCGCTAGCGATGGCAAAACCATGGTCATTACTCCCGCTCAGACGCTTCAACCCGGTGCCTATCGCGTGGATTGGCGTGCAGTGTCGTCAGACACACACCCTATCAATGGCAACGTCACATTCCAGGTGAAGTAAGCAAATGGCCGAGGATTGGTTCACCATCGTATTGCGCCTTGCGCTTTATCTGGACATGGCAGCGGCCTTTGGCGTCGCCATTTTTGGCGTTTATGCCCTTGGCCGTGACGAGCGATCCTTGGCAATTGCGCGCAGCTATCGAATATGTGTCGGTGCATTTGCCGCATTCGGAATTGGGCTGTCCGTGGTCAGCATGACAGTCCTTGCCAAGGCGATGTCTGGTGCGCAAACATATGCCGAGTTATCAACACATGTTTTCGAGATGCTCATCACCGGCACCCACATGGGCCTTGCTTGGTGCATTCGTATTCTTGCGTTGGTGCTTTGCATCTTGATCGCACTGGTGAACTTCAATCCAACGTTGCGCTTTGTTGCCATGTCCGTATCTAGCGGTGTGGCACTGGCGACCCTGGCTTGGACTGGTCATGGTGCGATGGACGATGGAATGCGTGGATACGTCCACCTTGCTTCAGATATCTTCCATCTCTGGGCAGCAGGTGCATGGGTCGGCGCGTTACTTGCTTTTTTGATCTTAGCAACAAGTAGGGCAAATGCGACACAGGACACTGTCGCCATATTGAGCCGAACATCAAACGGCTTCGCCCACATCGGAACTCTTATCGTTTTCGTTCTTGCGGCCAGTGGTGTAGTCAACTATGTATTGATCGCAGGGCCTTCGCTTGATCCGCTTGTTTCGACACTCTATGGTCAGTTGCTGCTAGGCAAGCTAGTGCTGGTTCTCGGAATGCTTGCTTTGGCAGCTGCAAATCGGTTCCGGCTTAGTCCAAGTCTGGAGGCATCATTGGGCTCAGGGAATCGCGCGCAAGCAGTCGCTAAGCTACGCCAGAGCCTGTTCATGGAGACAACACTTGCAGTTCTGGTTTTGGCGAGTGTGGCTTGGCTAGGGATTCTTTCCCCAAAAGGAATTTGATCCTCCGAGATCAACCACCGACAGCAGAAGCGGAGCTGCTCTAAGCAGACGTAGACACTGATAGGAAGGGTAAAACGCTTCCGTCGATTCATGCTTGGATGGCGTCCGCGTCATGTAGTCAGACAAAGGCCATCTCAACAAAGAACTATTTCTTAAATTGAGATGGCCACAAGCAGCGAACTCTGATTGCGCTATCTCAGAATAGGTGGATAGAGTTGTTTTTCGAGCAGATTCTGGCTTGACATTCACATGGTGTAAGGGCCAAGAATCGATCCAACATCGTGAAGGGCCATCGGCATGCATCATCATCAGCATCGATCTTCTTCAGAGTCAGTTGAGTTGGAAAACACCATGACTGAGGCTGAGCCTTTGAAGGATCCTGTTTGCGGCATGACTGTCTCTCTACAGTCGCCTCATCAGATAGTTCACGAGGGACGGACCTATCGCTTCTGTAGTGCCGATTGCCAGCAAAAATTTGCTCATGCCCCTGCGCAATTCATATCGAGTAGCGGGCAGGCGGATCACGCAGTAGAGGGCTCAGTCTATGTATGCCCAATGCATCCTGAAGTCCATCAAGATCATCCGGGGCGTTGTCCTAAATGCCAAATGCATTTAGTGCCTGAGGCCCAGTTGCTCAGCTCGCACGAACATGCTCATGTGGCTGCAAGTCATTCAGATCAGAAATCGTTTGATGACTCGGGCGTGGTTCCCGCCGGAACGATCTATACCTGCCCGATGCATCCGGAGGTCCGGCAAGATCATCCCGGAAACTGCCCTAAATGCGGAATGACTCTGGAGCCACTGATCCCGGTTGGAGAAGAGGACAACAGCGAGTTGCAAGACTTTCAACGGCGATTCTGGTGGACGCTACCACTCACCCTGATTGTTACCACTCTGGCCATGTTCGGACACAAGTTCGGCTGGTTCACTATGCAGACCCAAACATGGGTCGAGTTGACTCTTTCCCTGCCCGTGGTGCTATGGACGGGCTGGCCCTTTTTTGTTCGAGGCTGGCAGTCAATCATCCACCGCAGTCCGAACATGTGGACGTTGATCAGCTTGGGATCGGGAGCCGCCTTTGTCTACAGCCTCGTAGCGACGCTGGCACCTGGTGTGTTTCCCGACTCGTTCGTATCCATGGGCCGTGTAGCTGTTTATTTCGAGGCAGCGGTGGTCATCATTTCTTTGACCATGTTGGGGCAGATCATTGAGCTGAAGGCTCGCTCTCAGACCTCGGCCGCTATCAAATCATTGCTTAGCCTAGCTCCTAAGACGGCAAGGCGTATCAATGCAGATGGCAGTGAGGAAGATGTTCCCCTCAGCCACGTGCATGTCGGAGACCTGCTGCGCGTACGTCCAGGCGAGAAAGTACCCGTGGATGGCATTGTCACGGAAGGTCAAAGCGCCGTTGATGAATCGATGCTCACGGGCGAGCCAATACCTGTGACAAAGCGCGTTGACGACAAACTGATCGGCGCCACACTCAATACGAGTGGAGCTCTGGTCATGAGGTCAGAAAAGGTGGGCACTGCCACCATGCTCTCCCAGATAGTTCAGATGGTTGCATCGGCCCAACGGTCTAAGGCACCGATGCAGCGAATGGCCGACGTAGTGGCTGGAAAGTTCGTTCTGGTTGTCGTGCTAGTTGCTGTAGTGACCTTCTTCGTCTGGGGAATTTTTGGCCCAGAGCCCAGTTGGGTGTTTGGGTTGATCAATGCCGTCGCGGTACTCATCATCGCCTGCCCATGTGCGCTAGGTTTGGCCACACCCATGTCAGTAATGGTGGCCACAGGGCGCGCTGCAGAGCAAGGCGTTTTGTTCCGTGACGCGGGCGCCATCGAAAAAATGCGTGAAGTGGATACGCTCATCGTAGATAAAACGGGCACCCTTACAGAAGGTCGGCCTGCGTTCGATAAAGCGATTCCTGCTCCAGATTTCACCGCTGACGAAGTTTTGAGGCTTGCCGCTAGCTTGGATCAGGGTAGCGAGCATCCGCTTGCGGATGCCATCGTCCGAGCTGCACGTGAACAAGGCTTGCAGCTCGCTAAACCTGTGGACTTCGATTCCGCCAGCGGTATTGGTGTACGTGGAACCGTTGAGGGGCGGCGCTTGGCATTAGGCAACACCACATTGATGGCTCAAGAAGGCGTATCTGTATCTTCCTTGCAAGCGGACGGAGAACGCCTGCGAGGAGAGGGTGCAAGCATCATGCATTTAGCGGCTGATGGGAAGTTCGCGGGCATTCTGGCGGTAACAGACCCTATCAAAGCTAGCACTCTGGATGCCATCCAAACGCTTCATGCAAGCGGCTTGCGAATTGTCATGGCAACCGGAGATGGTCTGACCACAGCCAAGGCTGTTGGTGCCAAGCTTGGAATTGATGAAGTCCATGGCGAAGTCAAGCCCGCCGACAAGCTAGCTCTCGTGGAGCGATTGCAAAGTGAAGGCCATGTGGTTGCCATGGCTGGTGACGGGATCAACGATGCGCCGGCCTTGGCAAAAGCTGATGTAGGTGTAGCCATGGGAACAGGGACCGACGTAGCAATGAACAGCGGTCAGATCACGCTGGTCAAGGGTGATTTGCGTGGCATTGCCCAGTCTCGTGAAATCTCAACTGACACAGTGCGCAACATGCGTCAGAACTTGCTGTTTGCCTTTATATACAACGGAATTGGTGTGCCGATTGCTGCGGGAGTTCTCTATCCCTTCACGGGATGGCTGTTGTCGCCAATGATTGCAGCGTTAGCAATGAGCTTAAGTTCGGCATCTGTGATCTTCAACGCTCTACGCTTGAGGAGGTAACGTTGCAATCGGCAAAGAACGGCGACTGGGCTGCTGCCGGTTTCAAAGACACCTTGTTAAGGTGTCTTTGAAACCGGAGGTGGTTTATGGGGACGAGACGGCAGTTCAGCCGGGAATTCAAGGTTGAAGCGGTCAAGCTGGTTGACCGAGCGAGGTGACCCTGCCTCGTTTCCACGTACACCAAGTCATGCAGCCAAACGAGCGTTCTCCCAGGTCACTGGGGGCAGGAAGCCGTTGGCCGAGTGCAGGCGCTGGCGGTTGTACCAGCCCTCGATCCAATCGACTATGTCCAGCCTGGCCTGCGCTCGCGTGTCGTAGCGTACCTGATGGATGCGCTCGACCTTCAGCGTCTTGAAGAAGCTCTCCATCGGCGCGTTGTCCCAGGCATTGGCCTTCCTGCTCATGGACATCGTGATGCCCAGCTCGGCGGCCAGTGCCCGGTAGCGCCCGCCGGCATACTGCGACCCGCGGTCGGTGTGGACCAGCAGCCCCTTGGCAGGTTTGCGCAGCCACCATGCCGACTTCAAAGCGGAGCACACCAGCGTGGCGTCGATGGTCTCGGACATCGACCAGCCGACGATGCGCCGACTGGCCAGGTCCAGCACGGCGGCCAGGTACAGCCAGCCCTCGCAGGTGGGCACGTACGTGATGTCCGCCACCCACGCCTGGTCGCTCTGCCAACCATCAAAGCGCCGATCCAGCAGATTCGGCGCCACCGGCAAACGGTGCGCCGAGTCGGTGGTCGTCACGAACGGCTTTCTGTACACCGGGCGCAGGCCCTGGCGCCGCAGGCTCTTTCGCACTCGCTCGGCGCTGACGACCTCTCCCTGCTGGCGCAGCTTGTGAACGATCCGAGGGCGGCCATAGCTTCGACGGCTGGCATCGTGGATGGCCGCCACCTTGGCGTCCAGAGCCTGGTTGGCCAGCGTGTTGGGACTGGGCGGGCGCACGCGCCATTGGCAGTAGCCGCTGCGAGACACCTGCAGCACGCGGCAAAGCCGACTGACGGTGTATTGGTCGCGATGCTCGTCGATCCAGGCGTACTTCATCGCGACCCCCTGGCGAAGTACGCCGTCGCTTTTCGAAGGACTTCCACATCCAGCTTCGCGTCGGCCAGTTCTCTGCGCAGGCGGCTGTTCTCCGCCTCCAGTTCACTCACGGGGCGGCGCGCAGGCGCCTCGGTGGGCGGCACAGCCGCGCCACTGCCGCCGCTCGCTGCGACACCTCGCCTGGACCAGTTGCCCAACGTTGCCACCGGCACGCCCAGGCGACGTGCTGCCTCGTGTCCGCCGACTGACGCCGCGAGTCTGACGGCCTCAGCCTTGAATTCCTGTGTGTACTGCCGCTTGGGCAGCTTGCCTTCTTTCATTTCGATTCTCCGTACCTCTGAAGTTATCAACTTCTTGCTGTACGTGAAATCGAGGCAGGGTCAAGGCGTTGCAGTGGAGCAAGCTGCGCGCGACCTAGATGTGCACGAGACGCGGCTGAGGGCATGGATGCGCGAGCTGACGGCAGACTCGCAGCAGGCGTTCCCCGGCAAGGGCGTGATGAAGCCCGAGCAGGCCGGGATAGAGCGGCTGCGCAAGGAGGTTGCCAAGCTCAAGATGGAGCGCGACATCCTGAAAAAAGCCGCGGCCTTCTTCGCCAAGGAGTCGATGTGAAGTTCGGCTTCGTTGCGAAACACCGAGGGGCCTGGCCGGTGAATCTGATGTGCGAGGCACTCGGTGTCTCGCGAAGTGGCTTCTATGCCTGGTTGGTGAGGCCGCGCAGCCAGCGTAGCCTGAGTGATGAGCGGTTGGGTGCGCAGGTACGACAAAGCTTCTTGGGTAGCGACCGAACATACGGAGCACGGCGCATCTGGCATGACGTGCTGGCATGACGTGCTGGCATTGGGGGAGCACACCGCATTGAGCGACTGATGCGTGAACAGGCGCTACGCGCACGGCCGCGTCGCCGAGGTCTGCCTAAGGACCATGGCGAGCGCAGTGCCATCGCCGACAACTTGCTGGATCGCCAGTTCAAGGCCGATGCACCGAACCGCAAGTGGATGGCCGACTTTACCTATATCTGGACGGCTGAAGGCTGGCTGTATGTGGCGGTGGTGCTGGACCTGTACTCGCGACGCATCGTGGGTTGGTCGATGCAGTCCAGCATGACCAGCCAACTCGTGGCTGATGCGCTGATGATGGCTGTTTGGCGTCGTGGACGGCCGCAGGAATTGCTGCATCAATCTGACCAGGGCAGCCAGTACACCAGCGAGCACTTCCAGCGTCTGCTGAATGAGCAAGGCATCGTGTGCAGCATGAGCCGTGCTGGCGAAGTCTGGGACAACTCGGCAATGAAAAGCTTCTTCAGTAGCCTGAAGACGGAGCGTACGGCTCGCAAGATCTACTGCTCGCGCAAGCAAGCGAAGTCAGATGGGTTCGACTACATCGAGCGGTTCTACAACCCGACGCATCGGCACTCGACGCTTGGGTACAACAGTCCGATAGCGTTCGAGGAAGCTCGAGAAGCTTAGGCTGGTGTCGACGAAACCGGCAGCAGCCCAAATCTCGACTGCGACTGTGACGACAACGGTACAAAAAAGGGCGTGCAACCAATAAGTCACACGCCCTCTTCATTTTTTAGACTCCTGCTCAATCATCAGCCATGTTTGCATGGTTTGGGATTTTCAAACTGCCAATACCTCGATAGGGCTTGGCAGCCACAGCCTCGACACAGGGCTCATCGCCCATCAGGTCAGAGACATCTGAAGTTTGGGATTCAACGTTCGGCTTGTACGCCCAGACGGCACCAGCATTTTTCACCTTTTTCAAGAACATTGGCATATTTCTGCGATTGAAAACATAGGGCCAAAGCTCACGATACTTTTTTGAAAGCACTGGAGGCTTTGGTTGCACGAGCCAATCCATCGCCTTCAGTCGCTTGTGATATTTCCATGGAATAGAGATATCAATCCGCGTTTTCTCATGAATTTTCTTCTTCAGCTCATAACGCTGGCTTTTTGTCATCTCATCGAGAGTCGGCAATTTTTCAGAAGAATCACCCTCTTCGTTTTTGCAATTCTCCTTACCAGCATAGTAAGAAGTCAAGAATTTTTGAATATTATCGTCTAGCTTGGCAAGGTCATAAGAACGATGCTTGTTGTGACGAAAATCCTCATCTAAACGCAACATTAAACGTAACTTTTGAAAGACATCAGCGATTACTTTTTCTGATTTTTTTGGATCTTTCCACTCCATAACGCTCATCATATCTGAATGGTTTTTCTTCAAGTAAGCTTCGGTGATTTTTAGCTCGATACGCAAACCACATTTACTCACACTATAGATTTTCTCCTTAACCTTGGGATCTAAAGAATCCGCACCATCATATAGCCCATACTTCTTTTTACTAGGATTATCCTGCCATTTTATATATGCAAGCAAAGATGGATAATTGCGGACATTCAAGTAAACTGACCTACTTATATCCTCACCAATATGAGGTCTATCGGTTGTGGGCAGATAGTGATAGATTGAATTTATACGAAGCTCAAGCTCATCGCGCATAGCCATTGCTTCCTCAACACTATCGAATTTGAGCAAATAGGTAAGATCCAAGCTTTTAATAAAAGCATTCCTCAACTTTATTAGTTCAATATATTTCTCATTAACTCCAATATTTTTCAAATATTCCTTCAAAAAAGTCATGGCAATCTTTGCAGATTCATACACCAAAATATGCAGGAATGCGTTATTACCGATAACGCACGCAGGAATATTGATACTCACAAAAAAACCAATTAAGTTTTCCTTAGCCTTATCTAAGCAAGGTGCAACCTTGAACTCACCTCCCGTGACGCGCGACACTAAAGTAATCATTCGACCTCCCGTAACTCCATCCCCAGAGAATGATGGCCAAAAATTACACTTAAAGTACTTTTCAGCCTTTTTGTAAGGCATTGGCTTTTTAAGAAAAAACATTATCCCAGGTGAATCACACATTTCTTTTCACTCCATAAATTGATTTCTTAATGTTGGTTTACAGCTATACGATAGTTACTTCATTACTACCTTGATAAGTGCCTTGCTAGCTAGTGCCTACATTTAATTATCTCTAGGCTCAAATAATGACTTTGCAAGCTGCTTTTCAACAAAAAAACTAATCGATCATCAAATTTCATCTTATTTAACCGGCATAAATTTTCTTTTTATGCCATGCAAATACACCTGACTTTTACAGTTTTTGGTATGCAAAAGTCAGGCAATGAATAAGCGTCAATTCATCTCCATCAGGTGCTTACGCAACGAGCCAACCTGCCAAGCAGTTATGCGCGTTGAGATCTTCACAGGGACAGGGATATGACCGGCTTTAACGTGACGCCAAACGGTTGCGCGTGAGCACGCATACAGCCCTTGCACCACATCTATGCGGACATGGGCGGAATTGGGAAGCTGATCGAAGTCCAGCAAAGGATCAAGGCGTGGACGGGCAAGCTTGGTTGAGGCAGCTGCGCAGTCAGCGCCTGTAGCAAGGATAGGTTTTTGGCGATATGCCATAGCAAGCTCCTAGTGCTACGGACGACATGCAGGATGCAGTCGCCCAGCTACCAGGCTTTACAGATTTAGAAAATTTGCAGGCAGGGCAGTTGCTTGCTTTGCTGAACTGTTAGGTGTGAGGTACGATGGTTAGGTATGTGTTAGGCCATCTGTTAGGCATATTGTTAGGTACCAATCTTCATTGCTCAGCAAGATAAAAATATTCATCCAATAAAACCATGACAAAAATCTTTCAACATGATATTTATCACTGGTCACTTGAAGAATTCATTCGATTGATCGTCATTAAAACTGAAATACCCATCAATAACGAACAGCTTAGAAAGCATATTTTTCATGAGATCAAAAAAAATAGAGTTACTGAAAATCAGTATCAACCGCCTGACGAAATCGATACTTGTCTAGTAGAAGCGGCTGAAAGAATCGTAGGAGTGCTATCCAATACCATAGCGCACATTTCATTAGAAATGAGTTTGCCGATTATTTTTTGGATGAGAATCGCACTGAGTCTTCACAACCAATACCAAATCAATATTGATAGTGTTGTAGAGGATTACTCAAAGTGGCGCAATAATGAGGGTAAAAACCTACAATTGGTTTATTCACCAAGAATAAGTAAAAGTAAATCGGAAATCATTCCTTTTGATCTCTTCCTAGTACAGACAGGTTATAAGAGGATTCCTCAAGTTTTAAAAACTTCCGAGTGGCACCTTGAGGAAATCAAAGGAATAGTCGCAAAAAATACAAAAAAGGCAAAAGACCCATATTGCAATATTGGAGAGCCAGCTTTCATAAAACTAAAAGAAATGATGAAAAAAGCCGCCTTGAATATACAAATAAAAAATCTTCTCCCATATCATGGAGACGGGAAAGTAAAACATTTATTTTATGGAAAAAGAGAAGACCTATACAATATATTAGTTGAAAAATATTCTTTAGATATCGCTTTCAGCTCATACTGCCAAGCCTCCCCTAAGTTCGTTAACCTGACCCGAAAGAAATTAAATCTATCTTCTGCTCAGATTCAAATCATCAAACTCAGAAAAACAAAACCTTTAACACCATTAAAACCAGTACATGAAATTTAATTTCACAATCACTTAAGTCAATCATTTCATTTCTATATTCTCAAAAATACACCTCTTTTCTCCAGCTGTAGCGATTCCAATTTACAAGAATTTTCATCCGATAAACTTAGCCTTCAGGCTGAGAAATTTAAATAACGTACAAACAAAAAAAGGGACACATTTTTTGTCCCTTTTTTCTGAATAGTAGTACTGAAAATTATCTTCAACTCACATAGAAATCATAAATCAGTATTTTTTCCAACTGCGATTAGTTGTTTCTTTAATTCAGGCAATGCTGTTTCTACGGTATCCCAGACCACATCTAGATTGATATCGAAATATCCATGGGCGATGCGATTGCGCATCCCGCGCATAGCTCTCCAAGGAACATTAGGATTCGCTGCTGCAAAATCACCATAGCCATCCATGACCTTGGTGGCTGCTTCGCCAAGAATGATGAGGCTCATGATGACCGCTTGCTGCGTCTTCTTGTCTGCCTCAAATTCGTCTCGGGTCATGCCCACAACAAAGCCACATGCATCTGCAGCCGCCTGCTGCATATGATCAATGTAATCAGGCAACCTGTTCATATTCATACAGGCCGGGCCTCCAAAAGGACTTGATCGCGGAATTTGGCGGGTAAATCGTAGGGGGTCAGCAAATCGACCTGAATACCAAGGATGCTCTCCAATTCATCCTGCAAGCCCCCCAGATCAAAGAGCGTGGCACCCGGAAGAGCATCAACGATCAAATCCAAGTCGCTGCCTTCTTGATCGGTTCCATGCACGACGGAGCCAAATACACGCGGGTTTTCAGTGCGATAACGGCCCACTGCTGCGCGTACATCGCTACGCCTAATTTCAAGTGCTTGTGATGGTCGCATGGGAAGCTCCTTGCTCTACTCAATTATGCGCAATGCGCCACAGGGAAGAAAAGGCTGGCGATCACTTCCAAAGCCTTAGCGCTAAAGAATGAATTCGGCCCACTTCTGCATCATCTCACGACGCTTCTCCAGCATGTCGCCTCGCCGGTAAGCTGCTTCTACCTTGTTGCTGACCACGTGTGCCAGCGCCATCTCAGCCATTTCCTGGGGATAGTCCGTCGCTTCCGCAGCCCAGTCACGGAAGGTCGAGCGAAAGCCGTGCACCGTCAAATCATTGCGCTGCATCCGGCGAAGCACCGCCGTGAGCGTCATATCCGAAAGAGGCTTATGGTCCCGCACACTGGGGAAAACGACGTTCGTGCCAGCCAAAAGCACTTGTTCCTGCTGACGCAGCAAGGCCACGGCAGCATCTGACAATGGAATCCGGTGTTCGCGCCCCGCCTTCATGCGTTCAGCAGGTACAACCCACAGACGAGCTGACAAGTCAACCTCGTCCCATACCATGCCTCGCACCTCACCGGATCGAGCAGCAGTGAGGATGGTGAAGCGCAACGCCAAAGCACCAACACCGGCCTGCGCCTCCAGCGAAGTCATGAACGGTCGCATGTCCTTCCACGGAAGTGCCGCGAAGTGGCGCGTCCGAGAGACCTTGGTGCGGGCAGGAAACAGCGAGTCAAGGTGCCCTTTCCAACGCGCTGGGTTGTCTCCACTGCGCAGGCGGCGGGCACTGGCCCAGCCAAGGATGGATTCAATGCGCCCTCGCAAACGAGAAGCCGTTTCAGGCTTACTGTTCCAAATAGGCTCAAGCACGCGCACCACATGTTCGGTCTCCACCAGAGCCACATCCATCTTGCCCACCACAGGTTCAGCGTACATGGCCAACGTGCTGACCCACTGCTCTGCATGCTTGGCATTTTTCCAACCAGCACGATGCGACTCGATGTACTGCGCCGCACACCAGGCGAACGTGACCTTTTTAGCTTGCTCCGCTCGTGCGGTCGCCATGGCCTCCTGCTTGACCTTCATCGGATCAACGCCTTCACGCACCTGCTTGCGCCATGCCATGGCTTTGTCCCGTGCTTCGGCCAGCGAAACATCAGGGTATGGCCCAAGCCCCGTCCAACGCTCTCGCCCGGCCATCGTGTAGCGCAAGATCCAGGATTTGGAGCCACCTTCCGTGACCTTCAGCCACAGCCCGGCACCATCGCCATGCATGCCAGCTTCCTTGATTCGGCTGGCTTGCAACTGCGTCAATTTATTCGCTTTCACCATACGTTTAAGTTCGACGGAAACTGGAGGCCCATTTTGCTCTCGTTATACGGAATAGTATACGGAAAAAACAGAATATTGTGCGATGCACAATGAGTCAATCTGAGACAATCAAAATCATAACTCATTGTTTTTTATTAAAAAAACTCTGAATTTTGATGTTTTATGATGTGAAATGAAACATCAGTTCGACTGTCACAGCCTCCGCCAGATTCAGATGATCAGAAACAAAGCGCCTGCCCAGGCGCTTTTTTCTTGTCCATCGCGCACCAGGCAGGTTCAACCAGCGCCCTGCCCCCGGCTGCAGCCACGCAGCCCGCCGTGAGCCCGCAGGCAACGGCCTCCACACATTCTTCACACAGTCTTTACATTGGATTAACCAAGCAGACATAAGCTGCAGGGCTTCTAGCGCCCGCGTAAGCAAAGAGTCCGTAGCCAACGCTGAAGCTCCCGTTCGACCGCCTCCCTGGGAATTTCCCCTGTGCCAGCGCACTTGTCATCGCCGCTGGCAATTCCTATGACCCATCCCGTTCCTTCACAAGCAGCGAGCGCGATTACGCGAAGCGCTCCGCTGACCATGCCCGCACCGTCGCTTTCGCTGGACATCAAGGTCCTCATCGGCCTCTTGCTCTTTTCGGTGGTCTGGCTGCTGCAGATCGACAGCTCCAGCCTCACGGCACCCAAGGACAACCTCGAACAGCTGACCTGGGTGCACAGCCTGGAGTGGGGCTACTACAAGCACCCGCCCCTGCCGACCTGGCTGCTTTCGGTGCCGGTTCATCTGTTCGGGCTGTCTGCGCGCACCAGCTACGCCACCGGCGCGCTTTTCACGCTGGCGGGCCTGTTCCTTTTCTGGAAGCTGCTGAATGACTTGCGCGGCAGCGGCTACGCCACGCTGGCCCTGTTGGCGGCCATGTGCATCACCTACTACAACGAGCGGATGCACTTCTTCAACCATGAAGTGGTGCTGATGCCCTTCTTCGCGGCCAGCGCCCTGCTGGTGTGGCGTGCGGTGGGCAGCAGGCAGCTGCGCTGGTGGGCCGCCCTGGGCTGCTGCCTGGGGCTGGGCGCACTGGCCAAGTACCAGATGATCCTGGCCGCCGTGGCGGTATTCCTGTTCTGGCTGGCGTCAGGCGCCTGGCGCGAGCGGGTGCACATGATCGGCCTGGTGCTGGCGGCAGCCATCTCGCTGGCCATCATCTCGCCGCACCTGTACTGGCTTTTCCTGAACGACTTCGGCCCCATCCGCTATGCCACCGAATCCTCGCTGGGCGCCAGCCTGGGCGGCGGCGCAAGACTGCTCAATACGCTGCACTGGCTGGCCGACCAGCTGCTCAACCGTGCATTGCTCGCCTGGGTGCTGCTGGGACTGGTGATAGCCCTGCACCGCCGCAGCCGCCTTGTGCCGCAGGACACACCGCAGCGTCCCGGGACAGCCGATGCATCGCGCGCGCTGATCCTATGCTTCGGCCTCACGCCCATCGTGCTGACCTGCGCCATCGGCATCTTTGCGGGCTCGTCGCTGCAGCTGCACTGGGGCACGCCCTTTCTGCTGCTGGCCGTTCCCGTCGCCATGGAGCTGGCCGGTGCCAGGCTGCACCCGTCGCGCATATCGATCACCACCGCCATCAAGTGCTTCGTGGCGATTCAACTGGCCTTGCTGCTCGTGGCCCAGATGACCTCGGCGCGCAGTGAACTGCGGCTTAACAGCCGGCACTGGAGAAACTTCGATTCAAAGGCCTTGAGCCAGGCGCTTGCCGAACCCGCGCGCGAAGCGCTGGGCGGCGATATCCGCGTGATCGCAGGCCCCACGGCCGAGGCCAAGGCCCTGGCCATGAAGCTGCGCGAAAAGCCGCTGGTGCTGATCGACGGGCGCATGGACATCAGCCCGTGGATTTCCCAGCACATGGTGGATGCCTGCGGCGTGCTGCATCTGCAGCTGGCTGCGTCGCAGCCGCCCGGCCATCAGCCGGTGGGAGAAGGATTTCCATCCCTCTTCTGGCGTGTCACCCCGCCGGAGGAAGATGCGGGCAGCTGCGTCCCAAGCTGAACAGGGTGATGGCCGGGCCCGGCACTAGCGAACCAGCACGTGCCGCACATCGATGGCAAAGCCGCTCAAACCCTTGCCCGGGGTTTCGCCGTCTTCGACGTCCACATCGAACAACTGCCAGTGCGCTTGCCTGCCTTGCGGCAAAGGCAGACAGGAGATCTGCGGCCCCATGTCGATCATGGCTGCGATGTTGTTGACCGCCTGCACCTGTGCCGCGCGCACCAGGGGCATCAGCAGGTCGTCGGCAATGCCCAACGCGCGCAGGCGGCCCAGCGCCTGCTGCGCATCGCTGAGCAACGGGCCTTCGTTGACGTTCACATTTCCTTGGTGCAGTTGCTCCAGCCAGCGGCTGTCGCCGGCAGCCGCCACCTCGCTGCACAACCCGTGAACCAGTGCCGCCATAGCCACGGCGGGCTCTCCGCGGCTTTCGCTCAGAGCCCATAGCACGGGCTCGGTCATACCAAGCGATTCGTAATAAGGGAACAGCCCGTGCAGCTCGGGATGCTGTTCGAGCAGGTACTCGCTGTAGGACTTTTTGGGCATGGGCGTGCAGTGTGTTTTCAGATCAGGGCTTGGGGATTTTCTGAGCAGATGGCGATATCTGGCTCATTGGCTCCGTGCTTTTTCTTGCGCCGGAGGAAGACAGCAGAATCCGGGTCATATTTGCGGGCAGCCTGCCTTCGGGGCTGAAGAGGCTTTCGCGCCCTGAGGACCTGGCGACCAAATCGCTCCTTGCATCCTCAACCCAGGGCAGGCGCTCGCAGATACCCCATCAGCACCTGCACGATGCCATCCTCCAGGGCCTGGGGGGTGAACATGACCGGCGGATCGATGACGGCGGCATGCACCAGGGACTCCATGGTCTGCAGCAGCATCCAGGTGGCCAGGTCCAGATCGCGGTGGGCGAGCTGACTGCGGTGCAGCTCCAGGAGCTGGCGCACCTGGCGGAAGATGCCGCCGTCCGCCGCGCTTTGCTCGCGCGGCGCGTCGAAGAAGGGGAACTCCTTTTCCAGCACCCGGTGCAGATCGGGCTCGACCCGGTGCGCCGCCAGCAGCGCGCGGACCATGGCCTGCACATGGCCTTGCAGGCCCTGCGGCCGCTCGGCCGCAAGCACGGCGGCAATGGCCGCGTACATCTGCGCGGCGTGGCGCTCGTGCAAGGCCGTGATCAGCGAGTCCTTGTTGGGAAAGTACTGGTAGAGCGAACCCACGCTCACGCCTGCGCGCTCGGCCACCAGATTGGTGTTGGTGGCGGCGTAGCCGCGTTCTGCAAGAACGCGAGCCGCGGCCTCCAGAATGGCCTCGACCGTGGCAAGGGAACGCGCCTGCCGTGGCTGCTTGCGGGGCTGGGGCAGCTGCCGCTGCGCCGCCTGCGAATGCGAGTTTTCAATGCGAGCCATGGCTCATATTCTCCTGGACATGTGACCTGAGTTTTTACTCGTATTTGAAAGGGAATGCACATGTCTTCCGGAATTTCGCCATCCGCGGCCGCGTCGCCGCCGGTGAACGCATTCGCGCGGCTGCTGCCGCTGACGCTGGCGGTCTTCGTCAGCTTTCTCTGCCTGGGCATGCCCATGCCCGTGCTGCCCCTGCACCTGAGCCAGACCCTGGGACTGGGCACGCTGGGCGTGGGCACGGTGATGGGCTGCCAGTTCGCGGCGGCCCTGCTGTCGCGGGCCTGGGCCGGCTCTCTGGCCGACACGCGCGGCGCCAGGCGTGCCGTGGTGCTGGGTATGTTGCTGGCCGCCGCTTCGGGCGCGGCCTACCTGATGTCCCGCGCATTCGAGGGCGGACAGGCCGCAGTCTGGGTACTGGCCGCCGGCCGCGTGATGCTGGGCTGCGCCGAGAGCCTGATCATCACCGGCGCCCTGAGCTGGGGCATGGCAATGATCGGCCCGCAACATGCCGGCAAGGTGATGGCCTGGGTGGGCATTGCCATGTACGGCGCCTATGCGGCGGGCGCGCCGGCCGGCGTGGCAGTGCAGGCCGTCTGGGGCTTCTCGGGCATTGCCGTGGCCACCATCGTGCTGCCGCTGGCCGCCCTGGCCATGGTCTGGGGCCTGCGCGCCACGCCGGCTGCGGCCCAGCGCCGCACACCGTTCTACAAGGTGCTGGGCACGGTGTGGCTGCCCGGCCTGGGGCTGGCCCTGTCCAGCGCGGGCTTTGGCGTGATCACCACTTTTGCGGCGCTGCTGTTCGCGTCGCGCGGGTGGGGCGCGGCCTCGCTGGCCTTCACAGCCTTCGGCCTGGCCTTCATCGGGGCGCGTTTGTTCTTCGGCCATCTGCCTGACAGGCTGGGCGGCGTGCGGGTGGCGCTGGCCAGCATTCCGCTGGAGGCGGCGGGCCTGCTGCTGATCTGGGGCGGCGGCGATGCGGCCTGGGCCTACGCGGGAGCCGCACTCACCGGCTTCGGCTATTCGCTGGCCTTCCCGGCCTTCGGCGTGGAAGCCGTCCGCCGTGCGCCACCCCAGGCGCGCGGTGCGGCCATGGGCGCCTATGTGGCCTTCTTCGACCTGTCCATGGGATTGACGGCCCCCGCCGCCGGGCTGCTGGCCAGTGTCACGGGCGTCGGAGACGTGTATTTCGCCGCCGCCGTGAGCGTGGCCCTGTCCATTGTCGTGGCCCTGCTGCTGCGCGTGAACGCAGCCCGGGGAGCCTCCCATGGCTGAGCCGCTTCACACCCCCGCCGGCACGCAGCGCGCCCTGGGCACCGTGGTGAACGTGCAGTCCATCACCCCGCGCATGCGCCGCATCACGCTGGGCGGCGAGCAGATTGCCGCCTTCTCGCGAGCGCCCGCCGCGGATGCGCCCGCCGCCTGGGTCAAGCTGTTCCTGCCGTCCGGCGAAGGCCGGGCCTATACGCTGCGCAGCGTGGACCGCCAGGCCGGCACGCTGGACATTGACCTGGTGCTGCATGGCGATGCGTTCAATGCCAACCATCAGAACAACACCTCCGCTGGCGGCGACGGCCCCGCCTCCCGCTGGGCCGCCCAGGCCCGCGTGGGCGAGCAGGTGGCCATTGCCGGCCCGCGCAGTGGCGGCTTCGCTCCACCGGCCGACACCGATTGGATGATGCTGGCAGGCGATGCATCGGCCCTTCCGGCCATGCAGTCCATCGCCGCGAGTCTGCCGGCCTCCGCCCGGGTCAAGGCCTATGTGGAAATCGTCGACGACGGCGAATGCCAACCCATGGACAGCGCCGCCAACTGGCGCACCGAGTGGATCACCGCTGCGCCAGGCCAGCCCGGCCAGAGGCTGTGCCAGCGGCTCATGTACCGGCCGCTGCCGCTGGGCATCGGCTATCTGTGGATGGCCGGCGAGTCCGGCGCCATGCGCACGTTGAAGATGCACTTCCTGGACCGTGGCATCGCCCGCACGCAGCTGAGCACCAAGGGCTACTGGAAATCCGGCGAGGCGGACCACAAGGATCGCTAGGGCCGCTAGGGCCGCGCACGCAGCTTTCTCCCCCCATCAACAGCGCCACATCCCCCGGGTAACCACCCGGACGCGGGATGCAGGCGCTCACTAGAATCAAAAAATGAACTTTGACATCAACATTCAAATTCAATGAAAACCAATGGCTGCCAGACGGCGCCTCCCTCGGCCTCCGAACTGCATGCGGCCTATGCAGCCGGCACGCTGACGCCCATGCAAGCCACCGAGCACTGCCTGCGCGTTGCCTGCGCAAGCCAGTCCGTGTTCACGCGCATCACGGCGGACCGCGCGCTCGAAGAGGCCCGGCAGTCCACCGAGCGCTGGTGCGCGGGCCGGCCGCTGGGGCCGCTGGACGGCATCCCCATCAGCTGGAAAGACTTGTTCGACGTGCGCGGCACGCCGACCACGGCGGCCTCGGCCCTGCTGCAGTCGGCCGCACCAGCCCGGGCCGACGCCACCGTGGTGGCGCGTGCCGCAGCGGCCGGCATGGTCTGCCTGGGCAAAACCAATCTCAGTGAGTTCGCCTACTCGGGCCTGGGGCTCAATCCCTGCTTCGGCACGCCGGTGTTTGCACATGAGGGAGGCCACGACCGGGCGCCCGGAGGCTCGTCCAGCGGCGCTGCGCTGGCCGTGGCCCTGGGGTGCGGGCCGCTGGCCATGGGCACGGACACGGCGGGGTCCGTGCGCATTCCCGCCGCCTTCAACGGGCTGGTGGGCTATCGCGCCAGCAGGGGACGCTATTGCCTGCAGGGCGTGTTTGCGCTGGCGCCGTCCCTGGACACGCTGGGGCCGCTGGCCCTGAGCGTGGCCGACTGCATGGCGCTGGACCGCGTGCTGCGCGGGCTGACCGACGACGGCCATGCCAACGCATCCCCCGCCGCGGACCTGCGCAATCAGGTGTTCTGCACGGACCTCAGCCTGCTGGATGACGACCGCGTGCAAGCTCCCGTGCGCAACAACCTCCTGTCCTCCCTGGCCTTGCTGGAGACCCGGGGCGCCCGCGTGGAGCGCCGCACGCTGCGCAGCCTGCGCGCCGTACGGACGCTGACCCGGCGCCATGGCTGGCTGGGCGCCCATGAAGCCTTTGCCACCCACCGCGCGCGCCTGGACGATGCCGATCAGGCCGCACGCATGGACCCGCGCGTGCGCCAGCGCCTGGAGGCGGCCAGGCATCTGAGTCCTGACAGCTACCGGACATTGATCGCCCAGCGCGCACCACTGATGGCCTTGTTCGCGCAGGAGCTGGGCGATGCCACCCTGGTGCTGCCCACCACGGGCCACACCGCACCCCTGCTGCTGCCGCTGCTGGACGACGACAGGCTGTTTGCCGAAACCAACCTCGCCACGCTGCGGCTGACCATGCCCGGCAGCTACCTGGACACGCCGGCCGTGGCCCTGCCCAGCGGCGTGCAGCGCATTCCCGGCCTGGACGGCAGGCCTGCGTTTCTGCCCACGGGCCTGCAGCTCATGCGCCCCCGGGGCGATGACGACCGGCTGCTGCGCATTGCGCTGAGCGTCGAACAGGTTCTTTCCCCCTCCACCGTTCCCATTGATAGGAGTGCATGACATGAGCAAGGAAATCCAGATCACGTTTGGCGTGGACGTCGATGCCGTCGGCGGCTGGCTCGGTTCGTATGGCGGGGAAGACTCGCCCGACGACATCTCGCGCGGCATGTTCGCGGGCGAGGTCGGCTCGCTGCGGCTGCTCAAGCTGTTCCACAAATACGGCCTGAAGACCACCTGGTTCATTCCGGGCCACTCCGCCGAGACCTTTCCCGAGCAGATGAAGGCCGTGGTGGACGCGGGCCACGAAATCGGCATCCACGGCTACAGCCATGAGAACCCGATTGCCATGACGCCCGAGCAGGAAGAGGCCGTGCTGGACCGCAGCATCGAAGTCATCACGCGGCTGGCCGGCCGCGCGCCCACGGGCTACGTCGCTCCGTGGTGGGAATTCAGCCCGGTCACCAACGAGCTGCTGCTCAAGAAAGGCATCAAGTACGACCACAGCCTGATGCACAACGACTTCCACCCGTACTACGTGCGCGTGGGCGACCAGTGGACCCGCATCGACTACAGCAAGCATCCCGACACCTGGATGAAGCCCCTTGTGCGCGGCAAGGAGACACGGCTGGTCGAGATCCCCGCCAACTGGTATCTGGACGACCTGCCGCCCATGATGTTCATCAAGAAGTCGCCCAACAGCCACGGCTTCGTCAACCCGCGCGACATAGAGCAGATGTGGCGCGACCAGTTCGACTGGGTCTACCGCGAGCACGACTACGCGGTCTTCCCCATCACCATCCACCCCGATGTCTCCGGCCGGCCCCAGGTGCTGCTGATGCTGGAGCGCCTGATCGAGCATTTCCAGTCGCATGAGGGCGTGCGCTTCATGACGTGCGACCAGATCGCCGACGACTTCCTGCGCCGCCAGCCGCGTTGATGCCGCATCCCACCTCAGCGAGGACACCATGAATACCTCCGCCATTGCCTCCGACGCCCCAGGCGCCGGCCATCCGGCCCCGGCCGGGATCGATGCCCCCTGGACCGCGCCCACCGTGACGCGCAGGCAGGTCAGCTACGCCACCTGGGTCTGCTTTTTCGCCTGGGTCTTTGCCGTCTACGACTTCATCCTCTTCGGCACCCTGCTGCCACAACTGGGCGAGCACTTCCAGTGGAGCGCCGAGCAGCAGGCGCGCCTGAACACCTGGGTAACGCTGGGCACGGTGATCGTGGCCTTTGCCATCGGCCCCATCGCCGACCGGCTGGGGCGGCGCAAGGGCATCATCATCGCCGTGGCAGGCGCCGCGCTGTGCTCGGGACTGACAGCGCTGGCCGGCTGGGTGATCGGCCTGTCGGCGGGCCTGGGCTTCGTGCTGCTGATCGTGGTGCGCTCGCTGGCGGGCCTGGGCTACGCCGAGCAAAGCATCAACGCCACCTACCTGAGCGAGCTGTTCTCCCTGGTCTATACGGACCCGGCCTCGCTGCGGCGGCGTGGCTTCATCTACTCGCTGGTGCAGGGCGGCTGGCCCGTGGGCGCCGTGCTCACCGCCGTGCTGGTGGCCCTGCTGTATCCGCTGGGCGAGCGCTGGTTCGGCCAGGGCGGTGGCTGGGCGCTGTCCTTCGTGTTCGCCATGTTCCCGGCCCTGGTGATCGCCGTGCTGGGCCGCCGGCTGGTGGAAACGCCCCAGTTCCTGACCGCGCGGCGCGTGGCCGATCTGCGCCGCGCCGGGCGCGAGGCAGAGGCCATGCGCCTGGCGCAGGAGCATGGCGCCAGCGCACAGCAGGAGCAGCACACCGGCCTGTCGGCCATGTTCCGCGGTGCCTCGCTGCGGCCCACGCTGTCGCTGGCCCTGGGCTTTTTCCTGAACTGGTTCGCCATCGTGATCTTCGCGGTGCTGGGCACTTCGGTGCTGGGCGGCGCGGGCGGCACGCCGGGCAAGGGCGTGGATTTCTCCAGCGCGCTGCAGGTGCTCATCATCTCCAATCTCGCGGGCTTTCTGGGCTATGTCTTCCATGGCTGGCTCGGTGACCGCATAGGCCGGCGCAACGCCGTGGCCATCGGCTGGATGCTGGGTGGCCTGGCCTTCGCGCTCATGCTGAACGCGCCCTCGGGCGACTTCTGGCGCATCGTGCCGCTGTACTCGCTGGGGCTGTTCTTCCTGATCGGCCCCTATGCCGCCGCCCTGTTCCTGATCGGCGAGAGCTTTCCCAGCCACATCCGTGCCACGGCCAGCTCCTTCGTCAACGCCATGGGCCAGGTGGGCGCCATCGCGGCAGGCTTTGGCGTGACCTGGACGCTGTCGCAAGGCTCGGACTGGGTGCAGGCGGCGCTGTACTGGGGCGCCATTCCCTGCGCGGCCTCGGGCCTGCTGATGTTTCTGGCGCCCCATGTCGATCCCGAGACCGTGAAGTGAGGCCGGCATGAACCCGGACATCCGAAGCAACAAGGTGGCCCTCGTCACGGGTGCCGCCAGCGGCATAGGCCAGGCGCTGGCCGTGGCCTATGCGCAGGCAGGCATTGCCGTGGCCGGCAGCTACTACCCCCGGGATCCGCACGATCCCGGCCAGACCCTGGAACTCGTCGAACGCGCGGGCGGGCGGTGCGTCATGGAGGCGGTCGATGTGGGCGATGCCGAACAGGTCGAGCACCTGGCCCGGGTCGCCGTGGACCGCTTCGGCCGGCTGGACTTCGCCGTCGCCAATGCGGGTTTGCTGCGCCAGGCGGCCCTGGCCGAGATGAGCGATGCGCAGTGGCTGGAGGTCATCAACATCGACCTGGGCGGCGTGATGCGCACCTTCCGGGCCAGTGCGCGCCACATGGCTGCAGGCGGGGCCATGGTGGCCGTCTCCTCCATTGCAGGCGGCGTCTACGGCTGGGAGCAGCATGCCCACTATGCGGCCGCCAAGGCAGGCGTGCCCGGGCTGTGCCGCGCCGTGGCCATGGAGCTGGCACCGCGCGGCATACGCTGCAATGCCGTGATTCCGGGCCTGATCGAGACGCCGCAATCGCTGGACCCGGTCAACTCGCTGGGGCCGGAGGGCCTGGCGCTGGCGGCCAGGGGCATCCCGCTGGGACGCGTGGGGCAGGCCCGCGAAATCGCCGCCCTGATCCGTTTCCTGACCAGCGACGAGGCCTCCTACATCACCGGCCAATCCATCATTGCCGACGGCGGCCTGACCGTGCGCTGGCCCAGTTGAGGACATCCGACATGAACACCCCCAAGCCCCTGGACGGCCGCCGCGCCGTCGTGACAGGCGCCGGCAGCGGCATCGGCGAGGCCATCGCCCTGGCCTATGCGCAGGCCGGCGCGCAGCTGTTGCTGGCCGACATCGATGCCGCCCGCGCCGACAGCGTGGCACAGCGCTGCCGCGCGCTGGGCGCGCAGGCCGAGACCGTCATCGGCGACGTGGGCGACGAGTCCACGGCCCACCGCATCATCGACCGCTGCGTGCAGGCCTTCGGCGGCATCGACATCCTGGTGAACAACGCCGGCATGCTCACCCAGTCGCGCTGCGCCGACATGTCCACCGCGATGTGGGACGAGATGCTGCGCGTGGACCTGCGCAGCGTCTTCCTGTGCGCGCGGCGCGCGGTGCCGCACATGCAGGCCCAGCGCTGGGGCCGCATCATCAACATCGCCTCGCAGCTGGGCATCAAGGGCGGCGTGGAGCTGAGCCACTATGCGGCGGCCAAGGCCGGCGTGATCGGCTTCACCAAGTCGCTGGCGCTGGAAGTGGCACCCGACAACGTCCTGGTCAACGCCATTGCCCCCGGCCCCATCGCCACGCCGCTGGTCGATGGCATCAGCGCGGACTGGAAGCGCGCCAAGGAGGCCAGCCTGCCGCTGGGCCGCTTCGGCCGCGCCGACGAGGTGGCGCCCACGGCCGTGCTGCTGGCCTCCGATCCCGGTGGCAATCTGTATGTGGGACAGACGCTGGGGCCCAACTCCGGCGATGTCATGCCGTGAAAAGAAGCACCCCCTGAGTCGCTTCGCGCCTTCCCCCTCTCTTCGGAGGGGGGCGTACGGGCAGCCGGCGACACCCTCGGTGCGG
>NZ_MYFL01000007.1:61310-70034 GCF_002193035.1 Delftia sp. K82
CGACACCCTCGGTGCGGGGCGGCGCGGCCGGCATAGGCCCTTCCTCGGTGTCTCTGCTCTTTGGCTGCGCCAGTTTCGCAGGCGGCTCCATTCGCAACCGAAAGGGTTTCTGTCATGTGTGGAATGTGCGGTTTGCTGCAGGCCTCCGGCCACTGGAGCCAGGCGCCGGCCGGCTTGGCCGGGCGCCGCCAGCGGCTGATTCAGATTGCGCGCGCCAACCGGCTGCTGGCGCTGTGGCGGCTGCGGCTCAGCGACTTCCATGGCCAGTCCTATGTGCTGGCCGGCCCCACGGGGGCCAGCGTGCTGATTGCCGATTTCGGCGCGCTGTGGCCCGCCGCCGAGCAGATGCTGGGCCGAGCCCTGGATCCGCTGGCCATGCCGTGGCAGCCGGCGCAGGCACAAGGGCAGGCACCAGCGCAGGAACACAGGGAGCAGGCGCCATGAGCGGACTGACGGACCACCACAGCGAGCGGCTGCCCGTAGGCGTGCTCACGGGTTTTCTGGGCAGCGGCAAGACCACGCTGCTCAGGCAGTGGCTGCAGGACTCGCCCGCGGGCGAGACTGCGGTGCTCATCAACGAATTCGGCGCCGTGGGGCTGGACCATCTGCTGGTGGGCCGCATAGACGCCGACACGGTGCTGCTGGACAACGGCTGCGTCTGCTGCGCCATACGCGGCGAACTCAAGGACGCATTGTGGCGCCTGCACCAGCGCCGCCTGCGCGGCGAACTGCCGCCTTTTCAAAGGGTGCTGATGGAGACCACGGGGCTGGCCGCGCCCGGCCCCGTGATCGCCACCCTGATCGGCGATGCGCAGCTGCGCCAGATCTTCAGGCCGGCCTTCATCTCCACCGTGGTCGATGCGCTGCATGCCCCGTGGCAACAGTCCCGGCGCCCCGAATGGCTGGCCCAGGTCGCGGCGGCCGACCGGCTGTACCTGAGCAAGACCGACCTGGCCACGCCACAGCAGGCCGAGGCACAGCGCGCGCAACTGGCGCAGATCAATCCCCTGGCCAGCGTCGTCACCTGCGGCCCTGGCGCAGCGGTACCGCCTGCCTGGCAGATGCAGGAATCCCATGCTCTGCAAACCGACTGGCTGGCACGCGCCATTGCCGGCACGCCGCGCGGCCGCACGGCCCAGGGCCAGGGCCAGGGTCTGCACGCAGGCGCCCAGGCGTTCTGCCTGGAACTTGACAGCCCGGTGGACTGGTGCGTGCTCACCCTGTGGCTGACCATGCTGCTGCACCGCCATGGCGACCGGCTGCTGCGCCTGAAGGGACTGGTGGCCGTGGCCGCGGATGGCTGGCCGCAGGGGCAGCCCACGGCGCTGCACGGCATGGGCCATCTCATGCACGCCCCCGAGCATTTGCCCGAGTGGCCGGGCGAGGACAGGCGCTCTCGCCTGGTCTTCATCACGGCCGGGCTCGATGAGCAGCAGGTCCGGGCCTCCTGGCAATCGTTCCAATCGTTCTACCGCCTCCACTCGCAGGACAATGGCAGCCAGACCCCGGCAAGCCCCTCACTCCACACTGCGTGAACCTCCACGGCAAGGACCGCAACATGCGCAAGAACGATCCCGAACTGCGTGTCCTCGGCACCTCGGTGACGCTGACCGAAGCCCTGCGCCAGCGTGCGCAGCAGGACCTGGGCATACGCATCCATTTCGAGGTGCTGGACGGCTTCGACGCCCAGCGCCAGGCCGTGATGCGCCAGGACAGCTTCGACCTGTACGACCAGTGGTTCCACAGCGTGGATTTCCTGTGGCCCACCGGCACCCTGCAGCCCATCGACACGGCGCGCCTGACCTGTTGGGAAGAGGTCAACGCCCTGCCCCGCACCGGCCGCATCACGCCGCAGGCGGCCTTTGGCGCGGGCTGCAATCCTGTCACGCGCCTGTATGTGCAGGCCGATGGCAGCGTCAGCGATGTGCCCAGCGCGCATATCTCCATGCTGCCGCTCACGCACAACGTCGACAGCTTTGTCTACCTGCCCGCCGCCCTGCCCGCGCTGTTCGACCAGGCCGAGGAAAGCTGGTCCTGGCTGGTCTCCCCCGCCTGCCGAGGGCGCGCTGCGCTGCAGGCCGATGCCGCCATCGGCGCGCTGGACGCGGCCCTTGCCCTGCAGGCCAGCGGCGACATGCGTTTCGGTGACATCAGCAACCTGGGGCTGGAGGAAATCGACCGGATGATGGCCGTGCTGCTGCAGCGGCAGGAGTCCGAGCAGTTCAGGGGCTTCTGGGGCAACTACGCCGATGCGGCACGGCTGATGATCGATGCAGGCGTTGCCATCCAGAGCCACTGGTCGCCGGCCATGGGCCACTACCGCGCGGCGGGGCTGGACTACCGGCTGGCCTGTCCGCGCGAAGGCTACCGCGCCTGGTACGGCGGCCTGGGCATCTCCAGCCAGGCCAGGGGCGACACGCTGGACGCCGCCTACCGCTACCTGAACTGGTGGCAATCCGGCTGGCCCGGTGCCGCGATGGCGCGGCAGGGCTACTACATCTCCAACCCGCTGCGCACGCGCGAGCACCTGAGCGCCAGCGAATGGGACTACTGGTACGCCGGCCTGCCCGCCGCCGAAGACCTGCAGGGCACCGACGGCCAGCTCGTGGTCCCGCGCGGCAGCGTGCGCGACGGCGGCTCCTACGAGCAGCGCCTGGGCCGCATCGCCGTCTGGAACACCGTCATGGACGAGCACAACTACCTGGTGCGCCAGTGGGCCACGCTGCTGCGCCGTGCGCGCGCCTTATAGTCCTGCCCGATGACGGCCCCGCCGGCGGCGGCACACGCACACGCACACGCAGATGAAGCAGGAATGAGAAGAGCCATAAAAGCATCCACGCAGACTGCGCGGGACGAAGAGACCGGCGAGAGCGGCGAATCTGGCGATTCCGAGCGCCGGCTGCGCTATGAACTGATACGCCAGCGCCTGCGCCAGGCCATCGTCGAGCAGCGGGTGGCGCCCGGCCTGGTGCTGCTGGAGGGGCCGGTGGCCAAGGTCTTCGGTACCAGCCGCATTCCCGTGCGCAAGGCCTTCGAGCTGCTGCATGCCGAAGGGCTGCTGAGCACCTTCGACGGACGCGGCTACCTGGTCGCCCGGCCCGGGCAGGCCGTGCAGCCCCAGCGCCTGACGCTGGACGCGCAGGCCCTGGGCCTGGAGGCGGGCCAGGCCACGATCCACATTCCATCGGAGAGCGAGCGCATCCACGACGAGCTGGAGCAGTCCATCTCCATCGCCATGATCTTCGGGCGCTTTCAGATCGATGAGAGCGCCGCCATGGACCACTTCAACGTCAACCGCGTGGCCCTGCGCGAGGTGCTGAGCCGGCTGGTAGATAGAGGGCTGGTGGAGAAAAGCACCTACGCCGCCTGGCGGGTGGCCGCGCTGACGGCACGCGCGGTGAATCAGGACTTCGAGCTGCTCGCCTTGCTGGCGCCCGCAGCGTTGCGCGAAAGCGGGCCGCGCCTGGACAGGGACATGCTCGCCAGCCTGCGCCACGGCCTGCAAGGCGCGACGGCGACAGGTGTTCCGGACACGCAGGAAACATTGCGCCTGGAACAGCGCCTGGAACAGCGAGTCGAGCAGCACCTGCATGGCGACTTCCTGGCCCGGCATCCCAACGACAAGCTGGTGGGCATGCTGCAGCAGTGCCAGATGCCCTGGCTGATCCACAGCACCTTCTGCCGCATGTTTCCGCAATCGCCCAACCCGCCGCTGACCGAGAACTGCCGGCAGATCGTCGATGCCTTGTGGGAAGGGGAGTACGAGCGGGCCGCACAGGCGCTGCAGGACTATCTGGCCCAGGCGCGCAAGCGCGCCCAGCTGCAGCTGAAGGTGCTGGCCGTGCTGCCTGAGACGCAGCTGCCCGCCTACCTGGTGCGGCAGACCTGATCTTGTGATTCGTGCAGTCGGCAGCCGCTGGCCGGCGCGGCTGGTTGCATGTGGAACCGCTGGTTTGCCTGCCGTTCACCGGGCGTTTACGCAAGCACGGCATATTGGGCGCCCAAAGGACCGCACCGATGAACGCCTTGCGCATCAGCACCACCGTTTTCACCGAAGCCAGATTCTGGAGCCTGGTGGTTTTCTCGGTCGTTCTTCCCTGCGCCATCTACGCGGCCCTGCTGGCCAAGCGCAGCATCTCGCGCACCACGGTGCTGCTGTTCGGGCTGGCCCTGGTGGCCATGGCGGGGGTGGATGTCTACCTGCTGCAAAGCCTGGCATCGGCGGCCCGGCAGACGCCGTCGCTGTCGGACAACGCCATCTTCGTCTCGGAGCTGTCCACGGCGCTGTACCTGCTGCCGGCCATGATTGGCGGGATCGGCGTGAACATGACCTCGCATGTGCTGATACAGCATCTGTTCGATGCGGAGCGGCGGTTCGACAGCAACCGCAAGAACGAGACCACCTGAGCCGGCCGGGCCCCGCCTGGCGCTATCGGACGCTATCGGGCGCAACCGGACTCGGCCCGGTTCAGCCCATCACGTCTTCGGAAAAGAGCTGCCAGCGCCCGCCCGTCTTGCGCCAGTACTGGCGCAGCGGCAGGCCTTCGGCGAAGGCCTTGCTGCTGGCGCGCAGGTTGACCACGCGGATCTCTCCCTTGGCATCTTTCCAGGAATAGATGGACAGGTCCTGCAGCGTCACGCCGGGGCGGTTCAGGTAGGCGGCCAGCCGTTCCTGCGATGCGCGCGAGGCAGGCGACTGCAGCAGGTCCGGCGCGTAGAGCGCGGCCAGCTTGCGCGGGTCGGCCCCGTCCCAGGCGCTCTTCCATTCCTCGACGACACGCACAAAGGCATCTGCCGCCTTCTGCTGGGCCTGGGCCTTGGGGGCCACCCACTGCAGCTTTTCGCGGATCAGCACCGGCGTCTGCCGGTCCACGGTCTGCATGAGCAAGGTGAGGTCGGGGTTGGCCAGCACCAGGCAGCCATCGCTGGCCTCGGGCGCGCGCGAGAACTGGTCGGGCGGCGAGCCATGCAGCCAGATGCCGCTGCCCGAGCGGCCCACGGCCTTGTCCCAGTCGTTGGGAAAGTTGACCGTGAGCGCGCCCTTGCCATAGAACTCCGGCAGCCGGGGTCCAGGGATGTGGCGGCCCACGAAGTAGATGCCCAGCGGCGTGCGCTGGTCGCCTTCCTGCCATTTGTCCGTGCCCAGCTTGCCCACGGAGACATAGAAATCCCCCACCAGCCGCAGCCCGCCCGCCTCATGGGCGAACAGGTACAGCCGTGACTTGCTGGCGTCGATGGCAATCGCATGCCGCACCGACGCGCCCAGCATCAGGAACTCGCCGGGAACGGAGCCCGCGGGCGGCGCGCCGCTGTCGGCCTGCAGGCGGCGCTTGAGTTCGTTTTGCAGATCCTGCAGCTGGGCCTGCGTGGGACTGGCCGGGCCTTCCAGCCGCGCGACACTGCCCACGGACAGGTTGTGCCGCACCAGCACGCCCTGGCCCGGATGGCCGGGAGCGGAGGAAGCGGCGACGGGCGTGCCCGCCAGCACCTCGCCGGCACGGCCGGTCTTGAAGCGCAGCAGGTCGGCATACACCAGCTGGGCTGCACGGAAATTGGGAACCTCGGCGGTGAGATCGCCGGCGGCCTTCAGCGCGCCGTCCAGATCCCGCTGCTCCACCTGGCGGATGATGGCCAGCAGGCGGGCCTCCGCCTGGCTTTGCTGTGCGGGGGCGGCTGCCTTGGCATGGGTGGCTGCCACGGCAGCGGCACCGCCCGCCGTGGCCACCGCAGCGGCGGCCAGGGCAGGCTTGCCCGATGCCGCGCGCAGCCTGGCTGCGCCCGCCTTGCCGGAGGCAGGCTTGGAGGAGACAGGCTTGGCAGCTGCCGTTTTGGAGGCCTTGGCCTTGGCCTGCCTGGCATGGGCTGCCGGGCTGAAGGACACCGCGGACAGCGCGACCAGCAGCACGGCCACCCCGGCGGCCCGCGCATGCAGGCGCAGCAGGCCGGTGGGTGGCAGTGCCAGGGGACGCGCTTTTTCAGGCATCAGGAGCCGGTTCCTTCATGGGTGATGCGCCATTGTCCCTTTTCGCGCTGCATGCGCAGGGTCTTGCGGGTAGTGGTCTTGAGCGCGCCCGATGCGTAGTACTGGCGGAACTGGGCCGTGGCCTTGTCGCCATCCACGGTCACCTTCAGGTCGCGCACATTGACGACGATGGCGGTGCGGCCAACGATGCGCTGGCGGCGCTGCTCCTTCCACTTGGCCAGGCTGCTGCCATCGGCCGGGGAGAAGTGGTCGCTGTAGGCGTCCAGGTAGCGGTCCATGTCCTGGCCGGCCCATGCGGTGGACCAGGCCTTGACGGCGGCTTCCACTTCCTGCGCGGCAGCCGATTGTGCGGCCTTCTTCTCATCGACGGCAGGCGCTGCCTTGGCAGGCTCGGCGGCGGCCACGGCGGTGGCGGCGGCTGCGGTGGCCGGAGCAGCGGCCTTGGCCGCTGCCTGCCTGGCTTCCTCGGCCGCGCGGGCCTTGTCCTGTGCGGACTGAGCTGCCTTTTCCTGGGCCAGCTTGGCCTCTGCCGCCTTGGCTTCCGCCGCCTTGGCCTGGGCCAGCTTGGCTTCTGCAGCCTTGGCCTCGGCAGCCTTGGCTTCTGCAGCCTTGGCCTGGGCGGCCTTGGCATCGGCGGCCTTCACTTCAGCGGCCTTGAATTCGGCAGCCTTGGCCTCTGCGGCCTTGGCTTCGGCGGCGCGGGTCTCGGCCAGCTTGGCGTCGGCTTCGCGGGCCTGGGCTGCCTTGGCATCGGCCACCTTGGTCGAGGCGGCCGTCGCTGTGGCCGTGGCCTGGGCCGTCTTGACCTGGGCGCCGCCCTGCTTGGGGAAGATCTGCGTGATCAGGGCCAGCTTGGGCTGGATGGCCTGGCGCGATCCGTCCAGCTGCAAGGCCTTGGCATAGGCATCGCTGGCCATGCGCGCATACAGGTCGCCCAGGTTCTCATGCGCCGTGGCGTAGCTGGGGTTGGTGCGAATGGCCTGCTCCAGCACTTCCGAGGCCTTGCGCTCCTGGCCCTCGGCGGCGTAGAGCACGGCCAGGTTGTTGTAGGGCTCGGGCAGGCTGGGGTAATCACGGGTCAGCGCCGTGAAGATCTTGATGGCCTGGGCGTTCTGGCGCTGCTCCGCCGCGATCACGCCCTGCAGAAAGCGCATCTGCACATCGGCCGGGTTCTGCTTGAGGTAGGCCTCGGCCTGCTTGGCGGCCTGGGGCGCCTTGCCCTGCTCCAGCAGCCGGGAGACCTCGTCCACCGCCTCCTGCGACGCATGGGCAAACGCCCCGCACAAAGCGGCCCCCAGGCTGAAGGCGGCAATGGCAACAGGTCGGGCTATCCGCAAATAGGTACGACCCGGCACTCGCGACGGAACTCTGGACGAAATCAGCATATGGGCGCTCTCTACGCAATGAAAGTTGGAAGACGGGCCTGTTCGCTTTTGGGCTTCTTGCACACGCCGATATGCGCCTGCAGCCAAAAGCCAGCGATTTTATAGGCGAAAGCCACCTTGCCCCGCTGCATGGGTCCTTGAGACAAGGGCCATGAAACACGGCGCAAAGCCTGCTCCGAGGTAACGGAGCGGACCGGGCGGCGTTACGTAACGTGTGCCGTAACAGACCGTTGCTGAGACATTGTGATCAATAACAAAAACCATGCAAATCAATATCTTAGGAATATTCCTAGGCCATCCAGACCTGCAACCGGCACATGGCATGCATGTTGCACAAAAGGGCTCGACAGATTTCACGGCTTCCAAGCCACCGTCTGACCTTGTCGTTTCAACCCTTGTCTGGAGAGAGCAAATGACCGCCCAATCGATGCAGCCCACTGGCAACACCACCGTCAGCCCCGTGCAGTTTGCTGACCAGCAGCCCTCCACCGTTGTGCTTGCACAGCTGGGCACATCGAACACGCAGCCCGGCGCGGCTGCGGTGCTCATGCCCCGGGGCGCCGGCCCCGCCACGATGTCCCAGGTCAGCCCGGGCGTGCAGATCGTGCGCAACGGAGAAACCCTGATGGCCCAGCCCGGCAGCGCGCTGCAGGTGGGCGACAAGATCATCGTGCCCGCCGACGGCAGCGCCAAGGCGCTGTTCCAGGGCAAGGACGGCCAGACCCTGGTCGGCACCTTCGAGGGCGGCACGCAGGCCACGCTGACCCAGCGCGACGGCGACGGCGCCGGGGCCATGGTGCTGGACCTGGCCTCTGGCAACGTCCAGGTGGCACCCGCCAATGATGGCGACGCCCTGGGCCTGATCGTCACCAAGGAAAGCGCCGCGGCCGCAGCCGGTGGCTCCGTGCTCAGCGACTTCCTGCTGGCCGGCCTGATCGGCGCGGGCGGCGTGGGCCTGATCGCAGCAGCCAACAGCAGCGACGACGATCCGGCGCCCCCGCGCCCGACCGACCCCACCAACCCGACGAATCCGACGGATCCCACGAATCCGACCAACCCCACGAACCCGACAAACCCCACCAATCCGACCAATCCGACCAATCCGACGGACCCCACGAATCCGACCAATCCCACGAACCCGACAAATCCGACCAATCCTACGAATCCGACCAATCCCACGGATCCTACGAACCCGACCAACCCCACGAACCCAACCAACCCTACGAACCCGACCAATCCGACCAACCCCACGGATCCCACGAACCCGACCAATCCCACGAACCCGACCAATCCCACGAACCCGACAAATCCGACCAATCCTACGAATCCGACCAATCCCACGGATCCCACGAACCC
>NZ_MYFL01000007.1:70362-108573 GCF_002193035.1 Delftia sp. K82
CCGACCAATCCCACGAACCCCACCAATCCGACCAACCCCACGGATCCTACGAACCCGACCAACCCCACCAATCCCACGGATCCGACGAACCCGACCAACCCGACCAATCCCACGGACCCCACCAATCCGACGGATCCCACGGACGGCCACGGCCTGATCACCTCGGTGCAGGACGTGGTGGGCGCACTGTCGGGCGGCACGGTGGCCGGCCCGGTGGGCAACCTGATCGATACGCTGGTCAATCCCGGCAACGGCACGCTGTCCGGGGTGACAGGCCTGCTGGAGAGCCTGACCAGCACCAATGGCGGGCCGCTGGGCGTGCTGACCGAGCTGGTGGACGGCTTGGTCAACATCCAGAACCAGGGCCTGGAGCCCCTGATCAGCACGCTCAATGAGCTGCTCAAGGGCCTGGACGAAGCGGGCTCCGGCGGCTCCATCGGCACGGTAGTGGACAACGTGCTCGGCGGTCTGCTCGACGAAGACGGTGCGCTGGGCGGCCTGCTGGCCGGCGTGGGCGGACTGCTGGGCGGCCTGGTGGGCGGCGGAACGGGCAATCCTCCCGGCACGCCGGACAGCGGCGTGGTCACCTCCGTGCAGGACGTCGTGGACGGCCTGCTGGGCGGCACCGTGGCGGCCCCCGTGGGCCAGTTGCTCGATGCGCTGACCAATCCCACGGACGGACTGCTGTCCACCGTGACCGGCGCGCTGGAGAACCTGACCAATGTGGAGGGCGGCCCCCTGGGTGTGCTCACCGAGCTGGTCAACGGCCTCACCCAGGTGGACGGCGAAGGCCTGGCCCCGGTGATCGGCACGCTCAACGAGCTGATTGCCGGTCTGGGCAACGGCCTGGGCGAAGATGGGCTGGGCGGACTGGTCGGCAGCATGCTGGGCGGCCTGGTGCCCGGTGGCGGCACGGGCGGTGGCACGGGTGAAGGCCTGGTCACCACGGTGCAGGATGTGGTGGACGGCCTGCTCGGCGGCACCGTCGCAGCCCCTGTGGGCCAACTGCTGGACGCGCTGACCAATCCCACCGATGGCACGGCCTCGGTCGTGACCGGCCTGCTGGAAGGCCTGACCAGCGTGGACGGCGGCCCCTTGGGCGTGCTGACCGAACTGGTCAACGGCCTGACCCAGGTGGACGGCCAGGCACTGCAGCCGGTGATCGGCACCCTCAACGGCCTGATTGCCGGCCTGGGCAGCGGACTGGGCGAGGGCGGCATCGGCGAGCTGGTGGACGGCCTGCTGGGCGGCCTGATCCCCGGCGGCACGGGCGGCGGCAGCGGCGACGGCCTGGTCACCACGGTCCAGGACGTGGTGGACGGCCTGCTCGGCGGCACCGTCGCAGCCCCTGTGGGCCAACTGCTGGACGCGCTGGCCAATCCCACCGATGGCACGGCCTCGGTCGTCACCGGCCTGCTGGAAGGCCTGACCAGCGTGGACGGCGGCCCTCTGGGCGTGCTGACCGAACTGGTCAACGGCCTGACCCAGGTGGACGGCCAGGCCCTGCAGCCGGTGATCGGCACGCTCAACGGCCTGATTGCCGGCCTGGGCAGCGGCCTGGGTGAAGGCGGCATCGGCGAGCTGGTCAGCGGTCTGCTGGGTGGCGACGGCGGCCTGCTGGGCGGCGTGATCGGCGGCGACGGTGGCTTGCTGGGCGGCGTGCTTGGCGATGACGGCCTGGTCGGCGGTCTGCTGGGTGGCGACGGTGGCCTGCTGGGTGGCGTGCTTGGCGGTGACGGCGGCCTGCTGGGTGGCGTGCTTGGCGATGACGGCCTGGTCGGCGGTCTGCTGGGCGGCGATGGTGGCCTGCTGGGCGGCGTGCTTGGCGAAGACGGCCTGGTCGGCGGTCTGCTGGGCGGCCTGGTTCCGGGCGGCGGCACAGGCAGCGGCGACGGCCTTGTCACCACGGTGCAGGACACCGTTGGCGACCTGCTCGGCGGCACGGCCGGCGCCCCTGTGGGCCAGGTACTGGATGCGCTGATCGACCCCGGCACCGGCGCACTGTCCGTGGTCACGGGTCTGGTGGAAGGCGTGACCCAGGTCAACGGTGGTCCGCTGGGTGTGGTGACGGACCTGGCCAACGGCCTCACACAGGTCCCGGGCCAGGCGCTGCAGCCGGTGATCGGCACCGTCAATGGCGTGCTGGCCGGCCTGACCGGCGGCGATGGCCTGCTGGGTGGTGTGGTCGGCGGCGACGGCGGCTTGCTGGGCGGCGTGCTTGGCGATGACGGCCTGGTCGGCGGTCTGCTGGGTGGCGACGGTGGCCTGCTGGGCGGCGTGGTCGGCGGCGACGGCGGCCTGCTGGGTGGCGTGCTTGGCGAAGACGGCCTGGTCGGCGGTCTGCTGGGCGGCGACGGTGGCCTGCTGGGCGGCGTCCTTGGCGGCGATGGAGGCTTGCTGGGTGGCGTGCTTGGCGATGACGGCCTGGTCGGCGGTCTGCTGGGTGGCGACGGTGGCCTGCTGGGCGGCGTCCTTGGCGGCGATGGAGGCCTGCTGGGTGGCGTGCTTGGCGAAGACGGCCTGGTCGGCGGTCTGCTGGGCGGCCTGGTTCCGGGCGGCGGCACAGGCAGCGGCGACGGCCTTGTCACCACGGTGCAAAACACCGTTGGCGACCTGCTCGGCGGCACGGCCGGAGCGCCTGTGGGCCAGGTGCTGGATGCGCTGATCGACCCCGGCACCGGCGCCCTGTCCGTGGTCACGGGCCTGGTGGAAGGCGTGACCCAGGTCAACGGTGGTCCGCTGGGTGTGGTGACGGACCTGGCCAACGGTCTGACGCAGGTCCCGGGCCAGGCACTGCAGCCGGTGATCGGCACCGTCAACGGCGTGCTGGCCGGCCTGACCGGCGGCGATGGCCTGCTGGGTGGTGTGGTCGGCGGCGACGGCGGCTTGCTGGGTGGCGTGCTCGGCGATGACGGCCTGGTCGGCGGTCTGCTGGGTGGCGACGGCGGTCTGCTGGGTGGCGACGGCGGCCTGCTCGATACGGTGGTCGGCGACAACGGCATCGTTGGCGGACTGCTGGGCGGCGACGGCGGCCTGCTGGGCGGCCTCACTGGCGGTCTGACGGGCGGCTCCGGCCTGGTCGGCGGGCTGCTCGACACGGTGGTGGGCGACAACGGCATCGTTGGCGGACTGCTGGGCGGTGACGGCGGCCTGCTGGGTGGCCTCACTGGCGGATCGGGCCTGGTCGGTGGCCTGCTGAACACCGTGACGGGCGACAACGGCGTCGTCGGCGGGGTGCTCAACACCGTGGCCGGTGACAACGGCGTCGTCAGCGGCGTGCTGGACACGGTGGCAGGCAACAACGGCATCGTCAGCGGCGTGCTCGACACCGTGGCCGGTGGCAGCGGCATCGTCAGCGGCGTGGTCAACACCGTGGCGGGTGACAACGGTGTTGTCAGCGGTCTGGTCAACACGGTGGCTGGTGATCACGGCATCGTCAGCGGCGTGGTCAATACCGTGGCCGGCGACAACGGTGTCGTCAGCGGGCTGGTGAACACCGTGGCTGGCGACAACGGAATCGTCAGCGGCGTGGTCAACACCGTGGCCGGCGACAACGGAATCGTCAGCGGCGTGGTCAACACGGTGGCCGGCAACAACGGCATCGTCAGCGGCCTGCTGGGTGGCGGCAGCAGCGGCGGCGGCCTGTTGGGCGGGCTGCTGGGGGGATCGTCCGGCGGCGGGCTGCTCGGTGGCCTGCTGGGTGGCACATCGCACGCGGCAGCGGCCTCGGTCGCCGAGCTGGATCCGATTGCCACCTCCATCAGCAGCCATGCCAGCAGCACGGCCGATGCAGCAGCCAGCGTGCTGACGCAGCAACTGCACCACAACACCCTGCTCTGAGCGGCCGCGGCGCCTGCGGGCGCCGCATCCATCCCCTGCGCCGCCGCCCCACGGTGGCGGCGCACGTCCCAGGAGATCCTCCATGTCACACACTTTCAGGCTATGCACCATCGTGCTGCTGGCCGCAGGGCTGGCCGCCTGCGGATCCACCGCCACCACCAGCATGCAGCGTTCCGAGCACCACTACGCCTTCGGCAAGGCCCCGGCCCCGGCGCCGGCAAGCTCCGGCGTCGCGCCCGTGGTGGCCACCACGCAGGCCGACCAGCGCGGGCCCGCCAACGTCGCCCACATCGTCTACTTCGACTTCGACGCCTACACCATCCGCAACAGCGACCGGGCCATCGTGGAAAGCCATGCGCAGTGGCTGCGCAGCAATCCCGGGCGCTCGGTGATGCTGCGCGGCCATACGGACAGGCGCGGCGGCATCGAATACAACCTGGCGCTCGGCCAAAAGCGTGCCGACGCGGTGCGCAACAGCCTGCAGCTGCTGGGCGTGAACCCGGCCCGCGTGGAGTCCGTCAGCTACGGCAAGGAGCGGCTGGCCGACGAAGGCACGAGCGAAGAAGCCCACCAGCGCAACCGGCGCGTGGAATTCGACTACCGCTGAGCCGCCGCGCTCCGCATCCGCCTGCCGCCGGGCCGCCATGAAGGAACAGATCCGCACGCGGTCGGTGCACCGCGGCCCGGCGTCCCGTCCCCACGGGAAGAGCAGCCTCCCAATGACCCTGACCGAGGCCGAGAGCATGTTGTCGCAGCAATTGGCAAATGGCCTGGAGTACCTGGCACGGCACATGGTGCTGCTGCCCGAACCCTACCCCGGCTGCATTCTTTTCTTCACGGTGTCGGCCGAGAACAAGGTTGCCTCCGTCTTCCACGTGCGCGCTACCACGCTGGAGGCTGCCTGGCGCGAGGGTGCGACACGCGTGCGCCAATGGGCCTGGGCCCGCAAGCGTGACGAGGTCGATCTGCGCATCGACTGGGCGCAGGACATCACGCCCCTGAAGGCGGACAGTCCGCTGCCGGACTGCAGCGCCTGGACCCAGGCGCCCATGCGCTCCCTGGCCCTGGCTGATGCCAGCCTGGAGCGTGCGCAGCTGCTGCAGCCCCTGCTGCCAGATCTGCACCCGCTGGGCAGTGAAACAGGCAGCGCCCAACGGCCCCTGCACCCGCCCTGCCTGCTGCTGCACCTGCGCGGCATCTATATCAGCGGGGAGCAGCCCGCCATGGCCGTGCCGCGCACCGACCCGCCGGAGCAGCGCCTTTGGCCCCACCTCGTGCCCGTGCACGCTGCGCTGCAGCAACTGCTGGCGCAGCAGGGCAAGGACGGAAGCTGGCCCGGTTGCGGGGATGTCTGCGACCACCTGGGCGTGACCTACGCCCTGCTGCAGGCCCAGCGCCATGCGGGCAGCGCCGCGCTGGCGCAGGCCATTGCGCTGGCCGTGGACCATGTGGAGCAACGGCTGCAGCCACTGCCCGGCGACTGCCTGCCCAGCGCGCTGGCCATGCTGGTGCTGGCCCGCCACCTGCGCAACAGCTTTGTCCTGGGGCCGGGAGCCGACAGCCAGGCCCGCGCCCGCATTCCAGCGCTGATGGACCCGCTGGCGGAAAGCCTGCTGTCCATGGCTGCCGCTTCGGCCAGCACCACCAAGGCTGCCGCCGCTGCCCAGGCCGCCGACGCTGCCAATGCCGCTGAAGCCGGCACACCCCGCTCCGGCCAGCCCATGCTGACCTGGGCCGAGCTGGCCATGCATGTCTATGCAAGTTCGCGCCCCCCCACCAGCGACAGCCCCACGCTGCGCGCGGCGCGCAGCGCCCTGCCCGACACGGCGGCCCTGCCTGCCGCCTTCCTGCAGGCCGCGCTGCCGCAGCTGCTGGGCATGGATGGCGGCAATGGCGACGATGGCGAAAGTGGCGAGGAGGCAAGCCCCCCTTGTGCACGCTGGATAGGCATTGCCCTGGTCGAGAGCCTGCAGCTCGACGCAGGCCTGGAGCCGCAGCCCACCGACCTGCTGCGCCAATGGCAGATCAGCCTGCAGCGCCATCTGCAAGGCATGGCCCAGCGCGCCATCTGGCCTGAGCAGGCGCTGTACCTGCCGCCCGCCCGGCGCCGCCATGCAGCCTTTGCCGATGGCAGCCTGCGCCAGGTGCTGCAGTCCCCGCGCGAAATCGCCTGGCTGCTGGCATCCAGCCTGGCAGGCCTGGAACTGCTGGACGCTCTGACCCAGGCACTGCGCGCGGCCACCAGCCATGCCGCGGCCGAATCCGGGGAAGACGCACTGCCTGCGCAGGCAGGCCACGGCTTGAGCGCGGGCGACAGCCCTGCCAAAGCTTCCCCGCCCTCGCCATCACTCTCCCTCGCGTCGCGGGCCGATGAGACTGCGGGTCAGCCGGCTTTCCCGCCCACAGCGGGCTCCATGTACCCGTCCATGTCCTGGGACAGAGCTTCCCTGGCTGAACTGATGAACGGGTGCTGGCTGGATGCAACGACAGAGCCCGGCACAGATCCCGGCACAGATAGCGGCACCGGCTGCGCGGGATTGGACGCCAGCCGCCTGCACCACCAGCCCGGCGCCGCCGTGCTGGTGCGGCGTGCGGGCATGGCCCTGGGCGTGCAGGCTGCGGCCCTGCCCACGCTGCGCGCCTCGGCGCTGATCAGCAGCAGCCCGCAGGGCCTGCTGGACCACGGCGTGCCGGTGCTGCATGTGCCTGATATGGAAGAGGGCCTGCGCAATCTGGCGCAGGCGGCCCGCCGCCGCATCCAGTCGCCCGTGGTCGCCGTCAGCGGCTGCGTGGGCAAGACCTCCACCCTGGGCATGATGCGCCAGTGCCTGCAGGACGGGGGAGACGCGCGTGGCGATGCCCTGCTGTCCCAGGGCACGGCGCTGCAGATGATCAATTGGAGCGAGGCCTCGCCCTGCGCCCTGCTGGAGCTGCCATTGCAGGCACTGCGTGCCGACCTGCCGCTGATTGACCCAGATATTCTGGTTATTACTAATCTTTCAATAAATAACACCCCCCATTCAGGGGAGTCCCAGCCCTCCGGACAGGCCGGTCTGTCCGGTGAAAGAAAATACGAAGCATTGCAGGAAGTGCTTGAAGCCATGCAGCTCATGCACAAAGGCAGTGCGCTGGTCACCGATCAGGACATAGGTGAAAACCCCAGTGTTATTGAGCATGCCAAACGCATGGGACTGCGCCTGATCACGTTTGGCCCCCATTGCAATGCACAGGTCCGTGAAATGGGGTTTCACAATGGAAATCTGCAAATAGGCATGGGCAGCCTTCGCCTGGGCATTTCCCTGCAATCCGACGGCCACCACATGGCACTCAATGCGCAGGCGGCCCTGGCGGCCCTGCATGCATTGGGCTATGCGCCCGCACAGGTGCAGGCCTCCCTGGCCCATTGGCAGCCCATGATCGGAGCCGGGCAGCCGCAGCTCCTGCCCAGTGGAATCTGCCTGCTGGACCACAGCCTGAGCAACCACTTACTGTCCATGACGGCTGCATTTTCCCAGCTGCAGTCGGTCGCTCCCCATGTGAGCAGAAGGCTGATCGTGCTGGCGGGCATACAGCCCGGCCAAGCCAGCATCGACGCTGCGCAGCTGGCCCTGGAGCCGCTGGTGCGGGATGCCCAGGCCCGGCGCGTGCTGCTGTATGGGGAGCCGCTCAGGCCGCTGGCGGCAGCCTTGGGCGATCTTTTGCACGTCAATTGGTATGACGATCTGAATCAGCTGATTTGCTCGCTGCTGAGAACAACCCATAAAGGCGATACGGTTTTGTTGGCCGGCCGCGCCACAACCAATCTTGCCCTGGCGGCCGATGCCATACGGGATAGTTTCAGTGGGCACGGGGGCCATTTAATAGCGTCTATTCAGGCTCCCTGCTTTGATCCACATCAAAAACAAATGAACATGCATTCTTGATTGAATAAAACTTATAGAGGGCTGTATATAACTCGCTACAGTGTTTGTGAAACGAGTACCTTTACATTTTGTAAAGATGCTTACTAAGCCCATCAGAACATGATCCGATACCTTCTTCCCCGTCAGTTGGCCAAGGCCACGGCGATGCCGTCGGGAACGGAGACGGTGGGGGCTTTTGCATCTGCCATCGCCGAGTCCTTCGACCGGGCTGCGCACCAGCTGCGCCGGGCTGGCTGGCTGTCGCTGCCCATCAGTCTGCTGGGCCTGCTGCCGTCCATCTTCCTGCTGCAGGTCTACAACCGCGTCATTGCGCGTGGCGGCACCGCCACCCTCACGGCCATGGTGGCGGGCGTGCTGTTCTTCCTGGGCGTGGAATGGTGGCTGCGGCGCAGGCGCGCCCGCGCCCTGCGCGAAGCCGGCGCCATGATCGACCGCGACGTGTCCCAGGCGCTGATGCACTCCATGCTGCGCCACCCGCTGGCCGCGCTGGAGCAGCGCTCCTCCAGCCAGTGGCTGCAGCTGTTCCGCGACGTGAGCGCCATGCGCTCGGGCATGTCCGGGGGCCTGGCGACCTCGCTGCTGGACCTGCCCATGGCCCTGCTGGCCCTGGTGGTCATCGGCATCATTGCCTGGCCCGTGCTGCCGGTGATTCTGGTGGCCATGCTCATCATGGGCGTGCTGGCCTGGTGGTGGGCCGACGAGGTGCGCAGCGGCCGCGTGGAGGAAATCGCCCAGGCCCGCATGCTGGACCGGGGCACGGCCGAGATCTGCAATGCCCGCGCCACGCTCAAGGTGCTGGGCTACGACGCCGCCGCACGCCAGAACTGGCAAAGCGGCTATGACCGCTGGCTGGCCGAGAGCTTTGGCAAGAACGGCGAGATGGAAAACGCACGCGAGGCCAGCACCGTGCTGCTGACGCTGTTCTCCATTGCCGTGATCACCGTGGGTGCCATTGCCATCAATGCGCAGTGGATGAGCATCGGCAGCCTGATGGCCGTGAACCTGCTGTCGGGCAAGGCGCTGGGCCCCATCTCGCAACTGGCCAGCAACTGGCGCTCGCTGGCCCATGCCAACGAGGCCGCACGCCGCCTGCAGGCCGTGCTGGAGGAACCCGTTGAGGCCATGACCGACACCGTGGACCTGCCCCGGCCCCAGGGCCGGCTGCGCCTGGACCAGGCAAGCTTCCACTACCCGGGCGGCCATGTGGCGCTGGAGCAGTCATCGCTGGAGATCGGCCCCGGCGGGCTGCACGCCATCGTGGGGCGCAACGGCGCCGGCAAATCCACCCTGGCCAAGCTGCTGGCCGGCCTCTACCAGCCCACGCAGGGGCGCATCTTCATCGATGAATACGACATGGCCCAGTTCCCGCGCGCCGAACTGGGCCGCTGGATAGGCTGCCTGGCCCAGCAGGTGTACTGGTTCAGCGGCCCCATCGTGGACGGGCTGCGCCTGGTCAACCCCGATGCCGACGACCACAAGATCGTCACCGCCTGCCAGATCTCGGGCGCGCACGGCTTCATCAGCCGCCTGCCCCAGGGCTACCAGACCGTGCTGGGCGAAGGCGGCGCGGGCCTGTCGGCCGGCGAGCTGCGCAAGCTGGCCCTGGCCCAGCTGTTCCTGCGCAACCCCTCGGTGCTGATCCTGGACGAGCCCAGCAACGACCTGGACTTCGAGAGCGAAACCGCGCTGCTGCAGACGCTGCGGCAGATTGCGCTCAAGCACACGGTCATCGTCGTCACGCACTCGCTGCGCGTGGCCTCCATGGCGCAGCATCTCTACCATGTGCGCGGCGACGGCGGCATCGAGCATGGCTCGCCCCAGCTGCTGCTGCCCCAGCTGTTCGGCACGGCGCGCGAGCCTGCGGCTTCCGCAGCATCCGCAGCGTCCGCAGCCCCCGCTACGCCGGCCGACCCGGCCCCGCATACCGATCACCCCGCCGTGGCGCAGGAGCTTGCCTCATGAGGGCCGGGCGCTACGACGACCTCCCCCTGGTGCTGCGCCAGTCGAGCGAAGCGCAGGCAGCCGTGCACGGCCAGCCGCCTGCGGACGCGTCCGGCACAACGCCCCCCACCCCTGGCCGAACCGCCCTGGCGCGGGGCAAGTGGCTGCTCGTCATTCCCGTCGCCGCCCTGGTGGTCACCGGCCTGTTCTATCCGGTGGAGAACGTGGTGGTCGCCAGCGGCCAGGTCATCCCTTCCGACCGCGTGCAGACCGTGCAGCATCTGGAAGGCGGCATCGTCACCGCCGTCCATGTGCGCGAAGGCCAGGCCGTGACCCAGGGCCAGCCGCTGCTGGAAATCGACCTGGGCAGCAACAGCCTCAACCTCGAACAGCTCACCGCCCGCATGGCCACGGCCCAGGCCGTCAAGACGCGTCTGGGTGCGGAAAGCCAGGGCCGGCCGCTGCAGCGCACCGCCTTCCCCGCCGACCTGGACGCGCAGGTGGTCCAGGCCGAGCTGGGCGCCTTCTCGGCACGCGCGCTGGAGCACCAGGGCAGCCTTGCCGCAGCCCAGGCCCAGCTGCAGCAGGCGCGCGGCGACGTGGCCCAGGTGCAGGCGCGCATCGAGGGGCTGGAGACCAATCTGCGCCTGCACCAGCAGGAGGCCTCCATTGCCGGCCAGCTCGCCTCCGAGCAGCTGATAGGCCAGCTTGAAGTGCTGGACAAGCAGCGGGCGCTGGAGCAGGTGCGGGCCGAGCTGGCTGCCTCGCGCCAGACGCTTTTCAGCAACCGCGCCAAGATCGAGCAGGCCCAGGCCAAGCTGCAGGAGACCCAGGGCGCCTTCCGCCGCCGCGCCTCCGACGAGCTGGCCCAGACCGAACGCGAGCTGGCCAGCCTCAACGAAGACCTGGTGCGCGCCCGCACCCAGCGCACGCGCACGGCCGTGCTGGCGCCCACCAGCGGCTTCGTCAAGGGCCTGCGCAGCTCGGGCGCAGGCTGGGTGGTCAAGCCCGGCGAGCCCATCCTCGAAATCGTTCCGGACAAGGACGAAGTCATCGTCGAGGCGCGCCTGAGCCCCGCCGACCGTGGCTATGTGCGCCCCGGCCAGGCCACCCGGGTGAAGATCTCGGCCTACGACTTCCTGCGCTACGGCTCGGTGCCCGGCCAGGTCACCCTGGTGGCGGCCGATGCCGACCGCGATCCCAACCTGGCCGACTCGCCCTCGTACTTCCGCATCCAGGCCAGCCTGGAGCAGCCCTGGGTGGGCCGCACCGACAACCGCATCACCACCGGCATGCAGGCCGAACTCGACCTGCTGCTGGGCCACGAACCCTTTATCTGGTATTTGCTGCGGCCCGTGCTGCGCATCCAGAGCGAAGCCTTCCGGGAGCCCTGATGCCAGGCCGCCCGACCTCCCCTTCCATGGGCTGGCACGCCCGCTGCCACACCCGGCTGCGCCAGCTGCTGGCCGCTGCCTGCTGCCTGTCCGCACTGCAGGCGCTGCAGGCCGCTGCCGCGCCCGTGGCTGCGGCGGACAGGGACCTTGATACGGACATCGGCATGGTTGCCGCAGCCGCAGCCGCACCCGCATCCACATCCGCAAACACGGCCGCAGCCGCACCGGACCCCGTGGTCCTGCGCCTGGCCCAGCACCTCACGCCCGGCACCCTGGCCAGCGACGGCGGGCAGCGCCGCCTGCTCGATGCGCTCTACGCCCTGATCGACGAATACCCCGACGTGCGCAAGGCGCGCGCCGCGCTGGAATCGGCCGGGCATGACGTGAACACCGCGCGCGGCGCGCGCTGGCCCACCTTCAAGGTGGGCACCAACACGGGCGATGCCAAGCTGCGCCGGGGCCGCGAGTCCTACACCGCCGTCAACGCCGAAGTGCGCATGGCCCTGCTGGACGGCGGCGCCATCGGCGCGGGCATACGCTCGGCCGAATCGCAGGAGGCGGCCCAGGGCAGCGTGCTCTACGGCACGCGCCAGAACGTGCTGCTGGAGGCGCTGACCGCCCTGCTGGAGCTGCACCGCTTCGAGGACAAGGCCCGCGTGGCGGCCGAGTCGGCGCGCATCATCGGCCAGCTCGCGCGCATCGAGGAGCGCCGCGCCGAACTGGGCGCTGTGGGCCGCAACGACCTGCGCCAGGCCGCCTCGCGCCAGGCCGGCGCCCTGGCCCAGCAGCATGCGCTGGAGTCGCAGCGCATGGATGCGCAGGCCCGCTTCACGCGCTACTTCGGCTTCACGCCCCAGCCCGGCTGGCTGCCCCAGCTCAACGTGCCCGTGCAATGGATGCCGGCCAACGAGGACTCGGCACTGCAGGCCTCCGAAACCGTCAGCCCCGAGCTGCAGGAGATGGAGCAGCAGATCGAGAAGGCCCGCGCCGAAGTGGACCGCAGCAAGTCCCAGCGCTTTCCCACGCTGGCCGCCGTGGTGGCCCACACGCGCGACCCCAGCGGCGTGCTCTATGCCGAGGGCACGCGCTACGGCGTGGAGCTGAGCTGGAACTTCGGCAACGGCTTCGAGCTGCGCGACCGCATCCTCAAGGCCATCAACGAACTGCAGGCCCAGGAAGCGCAGCAGGAAACCGTGCGCCGCCAGGTGCGCGAAACCGCCTCCGCCGCCTGGGGACGCACCCAGTCCGGCCGCCAGCGCGAAAGCCAGCTGGCCGACGCCGTGCGCGAGGCGCGCGCCGCCTTCGAGGGGCGCCGCCGCCTGCTCGAAGTCGGCCGCGGCAGCCTGGCCCAGGTGCTGGACGCCCAGCTGGACATGCAGCGCCTGCTGCTGGACGAGGCCGACGCCATCTACGACCAGCGCATCAACGAACTGCGCCTGGCACGCACCACCGGCCGCCTCCTGCCCCAGGACCCGCCCGATCAATGGCTGAACGCGCTGTTCACCCCGCAAAAACCGATTCCGGCAGGTGGTGGTGCGCCAGGCACTGCCCCCATGGACGAGCCCGGGAACGCGCCCGGCCCTGCGCCCTCGCGCAGCCGCCCCGAACCCCAGGACGCTGCCGTGGCCACCCTGTCCGCCAGCGCCATGCCCCAACGAATACAGCTGCGCCTTGAGCAGCAGTTGCGCCCCGTTTCAGACGCTTTTCCAACCACCGCCTTGCGACAGCAGTGGTGAAGTGAGAAGCGGCAAGTGAGGTTTCCCGTGCAGCGGCCGGCTTGTGCCCATCGCCAGCCGCCGCCATCGAAAACGATGGGCTTTTGCAACCGAAAGGACGATGCCATGACCGACATCATCAAGAACTTCTGGAAAGACGAAGAAGGCGCCACCGCCATCGAGTACGGCTTGATCGCCGGCCTCATCGCCGTGGGGATCGTGGTGGGCGCCACCGCGCTCGGCACCAACCTGAATGGGCTGTTCACCCGGATCGCCACCAAGCTCACCGGCTTCGTTCCCTGAGCGCCGGCTCCGGCGCGATCTGGCCGGGCTCGGGCGGGGCTTGCCTCCGCCCCCGGCGCCAAGGCATTTTGCAAACCGAAAGGACCATGCCATGACCGAAATGATCAAGAACTTCTGGAAAGACGAGGAAGGCGCCACCGCCATCGAATACGGGCTGATTGCCGGCCTGATTGCCGTGGGCATCGTCGTGGGCGCCACCGCGCTGGGCACCGATCTGAACGGACTGTTCAACCGGTTGGCCACCAAGCTCAACGGACTTGCCCCCTGAAGATGGAGTGGACCTCGCTATGGCTGTGCGTCTGCATCACATGGCTCGCAACGATTGCGGTCATGGATCTGCGCATCCGGCGCGTGCGCAACTGGATGGTGCTGCTCGGCCTGGCCACAGGCGCGGCGGCACTGGCCAGTGGGGCGCAGCCGTTCCAGGTCTCGGCCTGGAACGCGCTGGCCGGACTGCTGGCGGGGTTTGTCGTGCTGCTTCCTTTCTATGCACTGCGCTGGATGGGAGCGGGCGACGTCAAGTTCGGCGCGGTCGCAGGGCTGTGGTTCGGGCTGAGCTTCGACCTGCTGCTGATCTGGACCGGCGGCAGCCTGCTGGCCGGCCTGCACGGCCTTCTGGTGCTGTCATTGCGCCACCTGAGCCACAGCCCCACCGGTCTGTGGCTGCAGGCCCGGCTGCCCCTGGCCTGGGCGGCCCGCCTGGCACCCCTGGGCGCTGCGTCTCAGCCCGCAGGCGCCACCGATGGACCGCGCCAGCCCCAGCGCTCCATTCCCTATGCCGGCTACATGGCCATTGCGGCCATCGCCCTGGCCTGGCGCCACAGCCAGCCGCTTGCCTGAACGGGAGATGCCCATGCAGATCGCTTTCCCCTCGCCACGCACCACACGGCCCGGCCCCGCCGCAAGCCGCCGCTGTGCGCTATCCGGACGCTTTCCTGCCCTGGCGGACCCTCTGCGCCATGGCAGGAAAGCGCCAGGGCAGCCCCCATGCCTGAACACCGTCGCCACCCACTTGCACCAGGAGCCCCAGCCATGAACCTCACCAAGATTCTTGCCGGACTGCTGGTGGGGCTGGCCATCGTGCTCGCAGGCCTTGCCTGGCTGCTGGGCAGCCAGCCCGCACGCCCCGTGGCCCAGCCCTCGCCGGCCGCCTCGGCGCAGCCGGCCCCAGAGCCCGTGCCGCAGCATGCCGTCGTGGTCGTGGCCCAGGCCATTGCCGCAGGCCAGCGCATCGGCAGCGAGGATGTGAAGCTGGCCCAGCTGCCCGCCCCCCGTACCCGGCAGCTTTGCCGCGACCGACGACGTGCTGGGCCGCACCACGCTGATGGCGCTCACCCCGGGCACCCCGCTGTTCGAGCAGCAACTGCTCAGCGGCCTGGCCCTGCAGCTGGAGCCGGGACAGCGCGCCCTGGCGATTGCCATCCGGGAGCAGATGGCCGCGGGCCACCATGTGCGCCCCGGCGACTTCGTGGATGTCTACTTCACGCTGGACGGCAAGTCCGACCAGGCCCCCGTGGACGCGCAGACCCGGCTGCTGCTGGCGCGCAGCCGCGTGCTCGCCTACGGCTCCGGCAGCGTGGAACGCCCACCCATGTCGGCCGTCCAGCGCCAGGCGCAGCAGGACAAGGAATCGGCCGGCTCGTCGCTGCGCCGCGCCAGCGCTGCGGATCAGACCGGCCAGCGCCCTGAGAACGTGCAATCGGCCGTGCTGGCCGTGCCGCTGGACGATGTGGAGCGCCTCACGCTGGCCGAGAAATTCGGCCAGCTCACCCTGGCGCTGCGCAACCCGGACGACCTGTCCGTGCCCGATCCCAAGCTCTTCGCCGCCCTGCCCGGCGCACTGCAGCCGGTGGCGGGCCGCCTCCGGAAAGACCAGGCACTGGAGGGCGCAGACCGCGCCTTCGCCGGCCTGCGCATGCAGGACCTGGCCACCGGCGCCGACGCCAGGAACATCCGCAAGCCTGCCGCCCAGCCCATGACGGCCTTCGCACCCGCTGTGCGGCCGCCGCCGCAGCGGGCCCCGCGCGAACGCACCGTGGAGCTGCACAACGGAGCCGCGGTGCAGATGGTGAACTACTGAAAACACACAACAAGAGGGAGATGCCATGAAGTGCAAGAACATCTCGACGGCCGGAGCAACCCCGCTGCAGCGCGCGGTCTGGACGCTGTGCGGCAGCATGGCCTTGCTGGCATTGCCGCCAGCGGTGTCGGCGCCTGCGGACACCGCTGCCGTCCAGGGCATGCACGCCCCCGACGCCGGGGACATGCCCTCTGGCGATTCCCTGCAGCTGGTGGCCGGACGCCAGCACCTGATGCCGCTGGCCAGTATTCCGGGCCGCATCGCCGTGGGCGACCCCAATGTGCTGGACGTGAAACTGCTGCGCGCCACGCCGGGCTCCGGCGCCAGTGCCGGCTCCGGCTCCGGCGGCACCGAGCTGCTGCTCACGCCCAAGGCCCAGGGCAGCACCACGTTGGTGGTGTGGCCCCAGAAAGGTGGCGCACCCCAGCGCTGGGAGGTCCAGGTCCGCGGCCAGCACCTGCTGCTGGAAAAGCGCCTGACCTCGGTTCCAGAACATGCCCAGGCCGTGGCCGAACTGCGCCAGTACGCGCCCGCCCAGACGCTGCTGGTGGACAACTCTCAGATCGACGTCAAGAGCAACACGGTCCAGGTGGACGTGCAGGTGGTGGAGTTCAAGAAATCCGCGATGAAGCGCATCGGCGTCAACATCTACAGCGGCGGGCGCAACAACCAGGGCTTCAGCTTCGGCAGCTTCAGCCCCGGCGTGGTGGGCAGCATCAGCACCAATACCAACGGCACGGGGACAGGAACGGGAACGGGCAATACCGGCTCGGGCGGCACGGGAGGCTCGGGCTCTGGCGGCGTGTCCAACAACACCTCGTCGGCCATTGCCAGCGCCATGAGCCTGGTGATGACCTTCGGCAAGGCCTTCAGCGGCGCCGGCATCGTCACGCAGTTGAGCATCCTCGAAGGCAACGGCATGGCGCGCGTGCTGGCCCGGCCGACCCTGCTGGCCCAGACCGGCCAGAACGCCAGCTTCCTGGCCGGCGGCGAGCTGCCGATCCCGGTGCCCGCGCGCGACGGCAACATTGCCATCCAGTACAAGGAATTCGGCATCAAGCTGCAGCTGACGCCCACCATCCTGTCGGACGATCGCATCGCCCTGAAGGTCTCGCCCGAGGCCAGCGACCTGGACTTCAACAGCGGCGTGACCATCAGCGGCGTCACCGTGCCCGCCATCCGCACGCGCCGCGCCGACACCTCGGTGGAGCTGGCCGATGGCGAGAGCTTCGTCATCGGCGGGCTGGTCAGCCGTGCCACCACCTCCAACGTCAGCAAGGTGCCGGTGCTGGGCGATCTGCCCATCCTGGGCACCTTCTTCAAGAACCTCAACTACACGCAGGAAGAGTCCGAGCTGGTGATCATCGTCACCCCGCGCCTGGTCCACCCGCTTCCCGCCAGCACCAATCTCGAAGCCCTGCTGCCCGGTGCGCAATCCGAGCAGCGCAACGCCGGCAAGGTCTGGCTGCCCTACCTCGCCGGCGGAATGAGCACCCAGACCGCCGTACCCGGTTTCTCGTACTGACGACATGACAAGCAAGCCCACCGCAACCGATTCGCCTGTGGACGCCACAGGCTCGCCGGCCATCGGCTCACCCACCTCGCTGGAGACCCTGCTGGGGCTGCGTTCCTCGGCCTCGCTGGCCGGCAAGCCGCAGCCCGGCACCGATGCGCTTGCGCAGGACAGATCACCGCTTGCACAGGACAAGTCACCACTGGACAGGATGCCCGCGCCCGCCGCGCCCCGCCCGACGCCTCAGCCGCTCGACAACGACCTGCAGGTGGAGCTGCTCTTCATCCACGCAGGCACCCCCGAAAGCTCGCTGGCCCAGGCCTGGCTGCAGCACATGCTGGACGGCGCACGGCTGCATGTGGCGCGGTTCCAGGACAACGTCACCGAGCAGGTGCAGCGCTACATGCCGCATGCCGTGCTCGTGCATTTCGACCCGCTGTCCACCGACGAGGCGGCCCACCTGGCCTCCCAGCTGCACATCTCCCACCCCCACCTGCCCTGCCTGGCCGTGGGCCGCACCAAGTACCCGCAGTGCATGCTGGCCGCGTTGCGCGCCGGGGTGCAGGACTTCCTCGACGTGGACGGCCCCGTGCAGGCCGCGCACCAGACGGTGATCGATCTGATCAAGCGCGTGCCCCCGTCGGCCTCGGGCATGCCCAACGCGCCGCTGACCGCCATCATGTCGGCCCGCGCCGGCCTGGGCAGCAGCCTCATGGCATCGCACCTGGCCTGGTACCTGCAAAAGCGCCTGCATGGCACGACGGCCGTGCCGGGCAAGGACGCCACGCCCCGCGAGATCAGCAACGAGACGCTGGACGGCCTGCTCATCGACCTGGGCTTTCCCAGCGGCGACTGCGGGCTGTACCTGGGCACGCTGGGCGACTTCGACTTCATCGAGGCCGTCAACAACCTGCGCCGCTTTGACCGGCGCCTGGCATCGACGGGACTGGCCCGCCATGAAAGCGGCCTGCGCCTGCTCACGCTGCCGCGCCAGCCCGCCCGCCTGCGCGACGTCTCCTATGCCGATGCCGACGCGCTGCTGCTGCGCCTGCGCCAGTACTTCCGCCACATCGTGGCCGACCTGGGGGCCGTCGTGCCCACGCAGCTGGCCATGCGCGTGGCGCTGCGCGCCAGCCAGATCTGGGTGGTGTGCGACCAGAGCGTGGCCAGCGTGGTCTCCACCACCGAGCTGCTGCGCCAGCTCGACGAGCAAAAGGTCGATCGCGAGCGCGTGCAGCTCATCGTCAGTCGGCACGACAGCCAGCTGGAGCTGGAGGCCCCGCAGATCGCCAGGCAACTGCAGCTGCCGCTGCTGGCCACCATTCCCGAGCGCCGGCGCGAACTGGTCCAGGCCGTCAACCAGGGCCAGCTGCTGCCCAGCCGGCTGCAGCGCGAGCCCTATGTGCAGGCCGTGGACAAGCTCGCCACCTTGCTGATCACCACCCACCACCAGGCCCATGCGGGCGATCAGGCCGCGCCCGCCCGGGGTCTGAACCGTTTCTTCCACCGAACAAGAAGCTGAACGCACCATGACGACCACGGCTTATTCCCATCTGGCCGACGCCCAGGCCAGCGAGTTCGAGCGAAGCGCGCTGTTCCTCGACCTGAAGAACCGCACGCACGAGCACCTGCTCAGCCGCATCGAGGAGCTGGGTGCCGAGTTCGGCCGTTGGTCGCAGGCCGCCATCGCGCAGTTCGTGCTGATGGAGCTGGACAGCTTCATCCGCCTGCACTCCGTGCCCGTCAACGAGCAGGAGGCGCTGCAGGTGGCGCGCGCCCTCACGCGCGAGCTCACGGGACTGGGGCCGCTGCAGCCGCTGCTGGAAGACCCGCTGGTCGAGGACATCCTCATCAACGGCCACGGCAACATCTACGTCTCGCGCGGCGGCGTGCTGCAGCGCGAGACGCTGCACTTCAAGGACGACGAGCATGTGCTGCGCATCGTGCGCCGCATCCTGGCGCCGCTGGGCCGGCGCCTGGACGAGTCCAGCCCCATGGTCGATGCCCGCCTGCCCGATGGCGGGCGCATCAACGTCATCATCGAGCCGCTGTCCATCGACGGTCCCTCGGTCTCCATCCGCAAGTTCCGCAAGGACCCGCTGACACCGCCCGAACTGGTGCAGCTGGGCACCTTCAACCAGGACATCTGCCGCATCCTGGAGATGGCCGTGCAGGCGCGCTGCAACATCCTGGTCAGCGGCGGCACCAGCTCGGGCAAGACATCCCTGCTCAATGCGCTGGCCAGCTTCATCCCGGGCAGCGAGCGCATCGTCTCCATCGAGGACACGGCCGAGCTGGCCCTCAACCACAACCACGTGGTGCGGCTGGAAAGCCGCCCCGGTGGCTTTGACGGCTCGGGCCACGTCAGCATCCGCGACCTGCTGCGCAACAGCCTGCGCATGCGGCCGGACCGCATCATCGTCGGCGAAGTGCGCGGCGGCGAGGTGCTGGAGCTGCTGCAGGCCATGAACACCGGCCACGACGGCTCCATGGGCACCATCCACGCCAGCTCGCCGCGCGAATGCCTGTACCGCGCCGAAATGCTGGCCGGCTTCGCGGGCTTTCAGGGCAGCGAGGTCAGCCTGCGCCGCCAGATCGCCAATGCCGTGGACTTCATCGTGCAGATCGGCCGCCTGTCCAACGGCCGCCGCCGCCTGCTGTCGCTGACCGAGGTCACGGGCATGACGGACAACATGATCTCCATGCAGGAGCTGTACCGCTACGAGCCCCAGGTGGGCCCTGACGGGCAGGAGATCGACCAGTGGGTGTCGCTGGGCATCTCGCCGCACTCGCCCAAGCTGCTGAGCTGGTGGCGCATGCAGCAGCAGACCGGCCACGGAGGCGTGCGATGACAGGCCTGGCACCCGCCGTCCTCATCCTCGGCGCGCTGGCCTGCCTGCTGCTGGCACTGGCGCTGTGGGTGATCATGCGCGGGCGCCGCAAGGAGCATGAGCAGTCGATCAACCTGCACATGAAGCGCAGCGTGGACGGCCACCGGGAGGTGATCTCGCCCTCCCCGCCCATGGCCGAGCCCGCCTTCCGCGCCCCCGCGGCGCAGCCCGCGCCCTCACCCGCTGCCGTGCAGTGGCTGGCCCAGCGGCTGGGCGTCCAGTCCTGGGGAATCTCGTCCAACACCCTGGCCCTGTTCGCCATCACCGGCCTGGTGCTGGCCTTGCTGGCGACCAGCCAGGCAGGTGCTGCCGCGGGGCTGGTGGTGGCCGTGTTGTATGCCGTGGTGCTGGCCTTCGGCATCTGGCGGCGGCAGGCCAAGCGCCGCGAAAGACTGCTGCAGCAACTGCCCGGCTTCCTGGACAACATGGTCCGCCTGATCTCCATCGGCAACTCGCCGCATGCGGCCTTCCAGATGGCGCTGAACAACGTCCCCGATCCGCTGGGCGACGCGCTGCAGCAGGCGGCGGCCATGCTCAGCGCATCGCCCGACCTGGGGCAGGCCATGGGCCAGCTGGAGCGCAACTGGCGCCTGCCCGAATTCGGCCTGCTGGCCGCCGTGTTCCGCATGAGCGTGCGCTATGGCGGCCGCGCCGACCTGGTGCTGGAGCGTGTCTCGGCCTACATCCGCGACCGCCAGTCCGCCGAGCGCGAGCTGCATGCGCTGTCCTCCGAGATCCGCATGTCGGCCTGGGTGCTGGCCCTGCTGCCCCTGGTGGTGGGGACGCTGATCATGGTGATCAACCGCGGCTACTTCATGCGCATGTGGAACGACGACAGCGGCCAGACCATGGTCCTGGTCGCCGCCGCCCTGGAAGCCCTGGGCGCCTTTCTTCTCTACCGGCTGGCCAAGCTGAGGTGAACCCATGACAGCACAGGCCCACCCATCCGTCTGCGCAAGGAGCCACGCATGACCACGCAGCAACTGTGGATCGCCAGCATCAGCCTGGGCGCGCTGGGACTGGTGCTGTGGGCCTGCGCCCTGGTGTGGAAGCTGTGGCGCTCGGCCCGTGCCTCCAGCCAGGTCGCCAGGATATTGCAGGCGCGCGATACCGCATCGACCCCGAAGGCCGCCACGAAGAGCGCCATGCAGGCCAACGACGCGCAGCTGCTCAACCCGCTGTCCATCAACGTGCGCTCCTCCGATTCGCCACAGGCGGTGGCCGCCAACCTCCCGCCCCCGGCCTGGCTGCAATGGGGCGTGGCCAAGGCCTTGCTGGCCGATGAGGACCGCAAGCTGCTGGACCAGGCCGGCGTGGGCACGCGCAACGGCAGCATGGCCTATGTGGCCAGCCGCATGGTGCTGTGCGTGCTCCTGCCCCTGCTGGCGCTGGGTGTGCTGCGCCCCGGCGAAAACGCGGCGCTGATGTACGGCTTTCTCGGGGTGAGCCTGGGGCTCATGCTTCCCAAATGGTTTCTGCGCTCGCGGGCCAAGGGCCGGCGCGAGCAGGTGGTCGAGGAACTGCCGCTGTTCGTCGACCTGCTGCGGCTGCTGCAGGGCGTGGGCCTGAGCGTGGACCAGAGCCTGCAGATCCTGGCCTCGGAATTCAAGAGCGTGCTGCGCGTCATCAGCGGCGAGCTGGCCCTGGCCAACCAGCTCTACAACAGCGGGCGCACGCGCGAGCAATCCTTCCAGCGCATGGTCAACATGAGCGCCGACGACGACATGAGCGCCATCGTCAACCTGCTGGTGCAGGTGGACAAGCACGGCGGCGCCGTGCAGGAGCCGCTGCGGGAATTCAGCATCCGGCTGCGCGAAAAGCGCCAGGCCAGCTTCAAGGAAAAGATAGGTTCCATCACCGTCAAGATGACGGGCGTCATGGTCCTCACGCTGCTGCCCGCCCTGCTCGTCATCACGGCGGGCCCCGGCTTCCTGGCCGTGATCAGGGCATTGACCACCATGGGAGGACGCTAGGCATGCGACACCAGGAAAACACCCGCGCAGGGCGGACGCCAGCACCAGCACCAGCACCCCTTGCAACCCTGGCAGCCTTGGCGACCCTGGCCTTGGCCCTGGCCGGCTGCGCCAGCAAGGGGCCGCAGGGCTACGGCGCCCCTTCCGCGCAGCAGGAAACCGCCGCCCAGGCCCAGCAGCAATTGCAGAACGCCCAGCAGGCCACCCAGGTGGACAACGCCCAGACCTATCTGGACCTGATCACGCAGATGCAGCAGGCGGGCCAGTGGTATGCCTCGCTGGCGCACACCGAAGCCTTCGAGCAGCAGTACGGCGTGAACCCGGAGTCGCGCCTGATGCGGGCCGACGCGCTGCGCAACACCGGCCAGGTCGAGCAGGCCCGGCAGGCCTACCTGGCGCTGCTGCAGGGCGCCACCACGGCGCGGGCGCGGCGCGGCCTGGGCCTGCTGTACGCAAGCCAGGGCCAGTATGGCCAGGCCGTGGAGCAGCTGGACAAGGCGCGCCAGCTCAACCCCATCGACGCCAACGTGCTCAGTGACCTGGCCTACGCCCACATGCTCGACGGCCGGCTGGCCGCCGCGCAGATGCCCATCATGCAGGCCTCGCAACTCGCCCCGGCCAACGCACGGGTGCAGCTGAACATGGCGCTGTTCTGGCTGGCCAGCGGCAACCAGGCCCAGGCGTCGCAGCTGCTGCGCCAGCTGGCCCAGCCCCAGGCCAAGGGCGCCCTGCCCATGATCGACCAGACCTCGCTGCAGACCCTGCAGGCACAGCTGGCCAGCGTGCGCGATGCCGTGCGCCTGCGCGGCGACAGCCTGCCCGCAGAGGCCAGTGCCGGTGCCGGTGCCGGTGCCGCTGTGTCCAGCGCCCCTGTGCTGCCTTCTGTGCTGCCCCCTGCACTACCCCCTGTGCCGACCCTGGGCACCCGCCCCGAAGCACGCGCCACCGAGGCCCTGCCCGAGACCCTGCCGGCCGGCATCACCCGGCGCATTCTTCTTTCCGAGCCGCCCGGCGCCGCAGGCGCAGCACCGGCCTCGCCACTTTGAGGAGCACGACATGCCAGACACATACCGCATGGACCCACCGCGCCGCACTGCAGTCGCCAACGCTCTGGCCCCCTGGCTGCTGGCCGCCGGCCTGGCCCTGCTTCCCACGGCCGCGCTGCATGCCCAGGCCTTTGGCGAAGTGCAGAGCCCGCCCGAGCAGGTGGACGCACGGCCCCATGTGTTCGCCGAGCCCTCCACCGACTCCATCCTGGTCGGCTACACGCTCTACACCAACCCCGATGGAACCGTGATGTACCTGCCCCGGCGCGAGATCGACATCGGCGGGGGCACCCTGCGGCTGCTGGAAATGCAGCACAGCCAGCCGGGCCAGCGTGCGCGCCCCATCGCGGGCGAGCAGGCGCGGCGCAGCTATGCGCGCTACCTCAAGAGCTTCGAGACGGAAATCCCCGCCCTGTACAAGACCGGCGTCGAAGCCGGCGGCAAGAACTGAGGCCGGCCCCGGCCACGGCTTGCAGGAACGACCATGACCCGGCTCCAACCCCGCGCTCACCGCTCCCACCGACCTGCCAGCCTGCGGCAGCGGGGGGTGTATGCGCTGGAGTGGGCCATCATCTTCCCGGTGTTCTTTGCCCTGCTGTATGCCTGCATCAGCTACGGGCTGGCGTTCCTGGTGCGCGAATCCATGCAGGCCGCCGCCGAAGACGCCGCGCGGGCCACGCTGCGCTACCAGACCAGCCGCAGCGCCCGCCTGGACGCGGCCCGCAGCCTGGTGCAGCAGCGGCTCGACTGGCTGCCCGCCGACCTCAGGCCCACGGCTGGCAGCATCGACGTGCGCATCTGCAGGCTGCAGAACAGCGAACTGTGCTCGGCCACGCTGACCTGCGGCGTGCTGGTTGCCGAACGCTGCATGGTGCGCGTGGGCTTCACCATCCCTTATGGAACCAGCCCGATAGCGCCCGCCCTGCCGGGCTTCGGCCTGGTCATGCCCACCACGTTGACGGCCAGCGCCAACATCATGGTGGACAGGGGGGGGCTATGAAGCTCCCCCTGAGTCGCTTCGCGCCTTCCCCCTCTCTCGCTTCGCGGGAGGGGGGCATACGGGCCACCGGCGACACCCTCGGGGCGGGGCGGCCCTTCCTCGGTGTCCCTGGGTTGGGGCATGCCGTGCGTGGGGCACGCCCTGCCGCATCGGCCGAGTTCATGCAGGACACCGGCGATACCTTCACGGCAGGGCTGCGCAGGCGGCAGCGTGGCGTGGCAGCGGTGGAGTTCGCGTTGATCGCCGGGGTGATGGTGATGCTGCTGATGGGCATGTTCGTGTACTGGCGCGTGCTGCAGGCCCAGCAGTCGCTGGCGCGTGCCACGGGCGATGGCGCGCGCATGGTCCAGCATCTGGCCTTTGGCGGGATGGCGGGCTACAACCCGGCCAAGCCGGCCGAACGCGCCAACATCCTGCAGGCCACCAGCGATGTGGTGAACCAGAGCCTGGCGGCCAGCGGCATTCCAGCGGGCACGGCGCCCACCCAGATACAGATCAACTGGGGCACTTCCCAGGCCACGCTGAGCGTGGTGTACATGCTTCCCCCCGTGCTGGGCCAGGGCCTGCAGGTGGGCAGCCAGACCTTGGGCGAACCCACGCGCCTGGAGTCCCGCAGCCTGATCAGGCTTGCGCCCGGCAGCTAGACAGGAGGACCAGAGCATGCTCACCCACCTCCCCGCATCCGCACACCGCCCCCGCACGCGCGGGCAAGGGCGCCGGCAAGGCGGCAGCCTGCTCGTGCAGTTCGCCCTGCTGGGCTCGGTGCTGTTCCTGTTGCTCGGCGTCGTGGACCTGGGCTACATGTACTACGCCAAGCGTGACCTGCAGCGCATTGCCGATCTGGCGGCCACCCAGGCGGCCCAGACCATCAATGCCGAGCGCAGCAACCGCGCCGCATGCGTGACGGCGGGCGAGGACAGCATCACGGCCAACTGGCCGGTTCCACTGACCCGCAACAGCAGCCAGACCGTGGTCAGCTGCGGCAACTGGAACCCGGCGGACCCGGCGCGCCAATCGAGCGGCGGCCGCTTCTTCGACGCCAGCTCCGGCCCGCTCAACGCGGCGCGCGTGACGGTGGGAGGCACCTCGCCCACCATCTTCCCCGGGCCCTGGAGCCGTGCCGTGGTGGCCGAGGCCATTGCCATGCGCAACGACTCGGTGGCGTCCTTCCAGGTGGGCTCGCAGCTGCTGCGCTTCAACAAGGACACGCCGCTGGGCGGGCTGCTGGGCCTGGTGGGGCTGGACGTGGGCATGCTGACCCTGCTGGACTCCAAGGGCCTGGCCGATGCCAAGATCAGCCCGGCCGGCCTGCTCAAGGCCCTGGGCGTGAACCTGGGCATAGAGCAGCTGCGCGCGCTGTCGCCCGAGGGCCTGGCCAACATCGCCAGCGTCACCCTGCTGAACGTGATCGACGCCTCCATCAGCGCCATCACCGACAACGCGCTGGCCGTGCAGCTCAATGCGCTCAAGACCCAGATCATCAACGCGGGCCTGAGCACCATCAAGATCCCGCTGGGCAGCCTGGATGACCAGAAGGGCCTGTTCGCCTTCCTGGGCGCCGGCCGCACCGATCCGCTGAACGCGGCCATGGACGTGCAGCTGGGCATTGGCGACCTCTTGAAGACGGCCATTGCCATCGGCGCCAACGGCCACGCTCTGCAGGCCAACCAGCTGGATGTGGCCGGGCTCATCAAGGGCCAGCTGACCATCGTGCAGCCGCCCACCATTGCCGTGGGCCCCGTCGGCACGCAGGGCTACAGCGCGCAGATCCGCCTGAACCTGAACGTGGACACGGACCAGCTGCTGGGCGGCGCACTCAAATGGCTGGTCAAGGACATCCTGGGCACCCAGGTCAAGCTGCCCATTGCCGTGGACATCACCAACGCCACCGGCACGCTGACGGCGCTGCAGTGCAGCGCCAGCCCGCAGACCATGGACCTGTCGGTCAAGTCCTCCATCCTCAACGCCTGCGTGGGCAAGATGGACCCCAACAACAAGCAAAGCTGCGAGAAGGGCCTGCTAAATGAGCAGCTGATCACCCTGCTGCACCTGCCCGTGCTGAACGGCAAGCTGTGGGTGCCGGCACTGGAGTACACGGACTCCACAACGGGCCTGGGCATGGAGCCCGGCTACGAAGACCCGGCCGACCCCAACTGGTCCAAGACCAACCGCTCCACGCAGGTGAACCAGCTGGCGCTGGGCGACACGGTCAACAACATCGTCACGGGACTGCTCAACCTGCTCAGCGGCCTGCTGCAGCCACCGAACAGCACGCCCACCGACATCACCACGCGCCTGCTGGGCTCCTACCTGGACGCCTCCATGGTGAACGGGCTCTACAACGTGACCAGCCTCACCAACCTGCTGCTCAGCGGGCGCGGCGTGGCCGGCGACAAGGACTACATGCCGCCGCTGCTCACGTCCAACTTCACGTTCAACAACGCCATCGCCAAGTCCTGCCTGCTGGTGGCCTGCCCGTCTTCCACCTGGCCCAGCGGCACGTTCTCGGCCGCACTCAACTCCTACACCAGCGTGCCCGGCGGCCTGCTGGATGTGCTGGGCATCTCCACCTACGACAACGGCTACCAGAGCTGCGCGGGCCTGCTCAGCTCGCTGCTCAACTGGAATGGCTGCGTCAAGAACAACGTAACCAAGCTGCTGACCTCGCATCCGCAGTACCTGTACACGATCAACCCGAACAGCCCCGAGATCCAGTCCCTGCTCAACCGCGACAACAACCTCACCTGCACCGGCGCCCTGTGCACCCTGCTCAAGCCGCTGGTCACCACCGTGCTCAAGCCCATCCTCAACGGCGTGGGCACGCTGCTGACCAGCGTGCTCAAGGACACGCTGGGCCTGGAGGTGGGCCGCACCGACATCAAGGCCCTGTCCATCGGCTGCGACACGGCGCAACTGGTTTTCTGAACGGCAGGCAAGACCATCCAATCCATGAATCGACAACGAGGGAATGCAACGTGAATCTGGACGAGCTCGTCATCTATGTCTGGGAAGGCCAGGCCGATATCGCCGAGCGGGTGGAGCGCTGCGTGCTCAACCTGGGCGTGGACGTGGTGCGCGCCGACGGGCTGACCCTGCCCGCCGACACCAGCGAGCTGGGCAATGCGATTGCCGTGGTCAGCGTCTCGGTGCTGGAGGGCGCGCGCTTCACGCGCCAGGGCGTGGAGGGCACCTTCGGCATGCCCGTGCTGTGGGTCAGCGCCAAGCAGCGCGACGCCAACGCCGGCACCTATGCCATGGAGTACTCGCATGTGCTGCCCTTCGACTTCACGGGGGCCGAGCTGCGGGCCATGCTGGTGCGCATCCTGCGGCGCATGCAGAGCAACCAGCGCCAGGTGCAGCGCTCGGAGGACATCATCGCCGTGGCCGACTGCATGCAGCGCCTGCTGCGCGACGTGGACACCTTTGCCGACTGCGAGCACAGCGTGCTCATCATCGGCGAGACCGGCGTGGGCAAGGAGCGCATTGCCGAGCGGCTGCACGAGCGCAACAACCGCTACGGCCAGGGCCCCTTCGTGGTGGTCAACTGCGGCGCCATCCCGGACGGGCTGTTCGAGTCCCTGTTCTTCGGCCATGCCAAGGGCTCGTTCACGGGCGCGGTGAATGCCCACAAGGGCTATCTGGAGCAGGCCAACGGCGGCACGCTGTTCCTGGACGAGATCGCGGACCTGCCGCTGTACCAGCAGGTCAAGCTGCTGCGCGTGCTGGAAGAGCGCGCCATCACGCGGCTGGGGTCGGCCGCCGCCGTGCGGCTGGATTTCCGGCTGGTGGCGGCCACCAACAAGCCGCTGCGCGGGCTGGTGCGCGAGGGGCGCTTCCGGGCCGACCTGTTCTTCCGCCTGGCCGTGATCGAGCTGCAGATCCCCAGCCTGGAGGAGCGCGGCGAGGCCGACAAGCTGGCCATCTTCCACGCCATCCTGCGCAAGGTGGTGGGCGAGGCCACGATGAAGGAGCTGGGCGAGGCGCCCTTCTTCATCCTCGACGCCGTGGCCCAGATGTACTTCCCCGGCAATGTGCGCGAGCTGCGCAACCTGGCCGAGCGCATCGGCGTGGCCGCCCGCCAGACGCGCGACTGGAACGCCGACGGCGCCACGCAGCGCATCCTGCAGCACGCCCAGGCCCTGTCGGCCACCACCTTCCCGCCGGACGCGGGCGCCGCCGAGCCCCTGCTGGCCGACCGCAGCAACTGGGACATGGACGAGCGCAACCGCATCATCGCGGCGCTCAACACCAACGACTGGAAGCGCCAGAACACGGCCCAGCACCTGGGCATCAGCCGCAAGGTGCTCTGGGAAAAGATGCGCAAATACCAGATCAGCGACGGCGAGCCCGAAGTGCCCGTGCCGGGCTGAGCACGCCCTCCGACACATCCCCATCCCCCCACGCCATGGAGACTTCCACGAACATGCAGGACAAGCCGGTCATCATCTTCGTCAGCGCCGTCTACCCCAGCCAGTACAGCCTGCTGTGCAGCCACCTTCGCGCCAGCGGCGCGGCCGACAGCTGGTTCATGACCATGCCCGGCCATGCCGAGAACTACGCCAGCCAGTGCGACCACCTGCTGTCGTTCCGGCCCGATGGCGACATCGTCGGCCCGCAAAGCTACTACTACTCCAGCAAGGTGGAGCGCTCGGCACGCATAGGCCGCGGCCTGCTGCAGGGCCTGCAGGCCTTCGAGAAGGAAAAGGGCAAGCGCATCGACGTGGTGGTCGCCCACTCGCTGTGGGCCGCACCCAACCTGCTGTACGGCGAGATCGATGCCGCCATCGTCAGCTACATCGAGTTCCCCAGCTACCGCGTGCACGGCAACGAGCCCGACTACCCGCCCGACCTGTCCCAGCGCCTGGCCGACCGCAACATGGAAATGCTGCACTACCACCAGGTGCTGTGCAGCGACCTGACCATCACGCCCAGCGCCCATGCGCGCTCGCTGTTCCCGCCGCTGCTGCAGGAGCGCGTGGCCGTGCAGTTCGAGGGCTTCGACATCCAGGCGCCCGACGAGCAGGCCGAGCCGCCGCCGCGCCAGGACACGCGCTTCACCGTGGCCTTCTCATCGCGCGACCTGTCCAGCTCCAAGGGCTTCGAGACCTTCATGCGCCTGGTCGATCGACTGGTGCGCGAGGGCGATGGCCAGCAGATGCGCTTCATCGCCCTGGGCGACCCCACGGCCGTGACCTACGGTTACGAACAGCAGTGGGTGGAGCGCCGCTACCAGGGCAAGGTGGCCAGCTTTCGCGACCATCTTCTGCAGATCCACCCGGCCGCCCAGGTGGTGGAGTTCCCGGGCAAGCTGCCGTATGACGAGTTCGCGCGCACGCTGGCCTCGGTGGACCTGTTCCTCTACCCGCTGCGCTACGGCGTGGCCAACTGGGGCCTGATGGAGATCCTGGCGCGCGGCGGCTGCGTGATCGGATCGAACTGGGGCTTTGTGCCGGAGCTGGTGCAAAACGATGTCAACGGCCTGCTGCTGCCCGACAGCGACGACGCCTGGATAGGCGCCATCCGCCAGCTGCGCGACGACCCGGCCCGGCGCCAGCGCTACGGCCGGGCCGCGCGCGAGACGGGCAAGCGCTTTCACATCTCCAACGTGGCCCCGCGCTTCATGGACCTGTTCCGCTTGGCCATGGCGCGGCGCAAGGCCAGCCCGCTGATGCTGGAGTGAGGTGCCGCGCAGGGCCGGGATCGGTCCAGGCCTCAGGCCCGCGCCCGCAGGAAAAATCCCGTGCCCATGCCGGTCTCGGCGGCCGACACCTCGGCTCAACCAGACACGGTGGAGGCCGCCACAAGAGCAGACATGCGCTCCATGCCGCTCCAGCTCAGGGCCATGTCCAGCTCGTCGCCGTCCTGCACCTCGGTCGCCTCCAGCACCTCCAGCACGTCTTCCACGCGCACCACCTGGTCCAGCAGGCCATGCAGCGAGGGCCGGGCGATGAAGAAGCCCTGCGCGCCATGGGCTCCCGCCAGCGCCACGGCCTCCAGGCCCTGGGCGGACTCGATGCCTTCCACGATCACGCAGGCGCCCCGGTCGGCGCACAGGCTGACCAGGCCCTGCATCATCCGGGCCGAAGGCCGGGCCTGCAGGCTCTGGTCCAGCACGGACTTGTCGATCTTGACGATGTTGGCGCGCAGCTTGCCCAGAATGTCCAGGCCGCCGCGCCGGGGCACGATGTCGTCCAGCGCCACGCGCACGCCCAGGATCTGCAGGTGCCGCACCAGGCCCAGCGCGGCCTTCTCGCAGGGGAAGGCGCCGGTCTCGGTGATCTCCAGCACCAGGCGCTGGGCGATCTCGGGCCGGTCCTCCAGGTAGTCGAACACGCCGTCCCACCAGGCGTCGTCGCAGAACGAGGCGGCCGACAGATTGCAACCCAGGCTGTGGCCGGTCTTCATCTCCAGCGCGCCTATCACCGACCACAGCACGCTGCGGTCCAGCCGCGCGGCCAGGCCCAGGCGCTCCAGCGCCTCGATGGCGTGGGGCACGGCGTAGTTGTCGTAGGCAGAGAACACGCTGCGGCGCAGCAGGCACTCGTGGTAGAGCGTGCGGCCCGCGCCGGCCCCACTGCCCCCGCCTGCCATGCCTGCGGGCTCCAGCAGCGTCACGGGCTGGAATGCCATCGCCAGGTGGCCCAGCCGCAGATCGTCCAGCAGGCGGCCCGCCAACTGCATGTCGGCCTGGTAGGCCTTGATCAGCCTGGGGTGCATCCTGCGCACCGCCATGTCCTGGACGCCCGCCGTGGCGTGGCCCTTGCCGCGTATCTCATGCAGGCCCGTCAGGGAGACGCAGCCCAGCGCCTGCACCTCGGCGCGCAGATAGGCCTGGCGCGCGCCGTCCACCACCGGGTCGCGCACCAGGGCGGACTCCAGCGCATGCATCCAGCCATGCCGGGCCTGATTGCCGGGCAGCACCGTGTCAGCCATCGTGCGGGGATCGAACCGCCGAACCAGCACCGTGTCGCCCGCACGCTCCAACGATTCGGCATCGATGCCCAGGCCCGTGAGCCGCTCCACGCAGGCCCGCATGGCCTCGTCGCAGAAGCCGTTGCCGTAGACGCTGCGCCAGGTCTGCAGGGGCGACAGCCAGATGGCCAGGTCCACGGGGGTGTCGCCGGGCGGAGCTTCGATGATGTCGTCGTGCATGGTGTGCTCCTTCATTCAACGGCCTGCAATGGGTTGTGAATAGCAGTGAAATCCGATCGCCCTGCGCCCCCGGCCGGACGGCCCGCCGCCGAGCACGCCGGCATCCACGGCCGACAGCGCCAGGTCCACATGGCCGGCCACCAGGTCAAAGACCACCGAGCAGGCATCCGCCTTGCGGCTGAAATACGCCAGCGTGGCGTCCGTGCCACCCGCGAAGCTGCCCAGCAGCGCCTGCCCGTCCTGCTCCTGGAACACGGCCTGCGCGCCGCCCTGCTGGGGCACGATGACGCGGTCGCCCTGCTGCAGCACGGCGCCGGCCTGGGCCGCGATCACATCGTTGCGCCGCACGATGCGCACGCCCTCGCTCACGCGCGTGAGCAGCGCCACCGGCGCCGTCTGCGCATGAAGGCTTCCGTCGCCCGCCTCGCGCGCAGGGGTGCGCGGCAAGGCGGCAGACACGAACGAGGCGGGCACGTTCAACGGCTTGCTGCGCGCCCTGTCAGGGCTGGTGCGCAGTCGCGACAGGGCCACGCCTGCAAGCGACAACGAGAGAGCGGCCATGGTTTCTCCTCCGAAAGACTGCGATCGATGGGGCGGGTGGCGCAGCACCCGGTTTTCCAGACACTGCGACAAACTTTTTGCATCCTGTTGCAACAAGCGTGCCATGGGCCTGGACTTCTTCATCCAACGCAAAGCCATCTGTAACCTATTGATTTATTTGGACACCCAAGCACAGCCGCCGCCATGTCACCCCGCGGCGTTACGGGCGATGTCACGTAACGCCGGCGCGCCACGGCGTTACTTTCGCAGCGGCCGCGCAGGGCGACGCGGCCCTGGCTGCCAGGCGCGGACCCCCTTTCGGTGTATGTTCCAGCGCATCACTTTCAGGAGCCGGCCCTGTCCCCGCAAAAGTCCATCCAACGGGATCTGGTGATCCTCTGGCTCACCATCTCGGCCGTCGCCCTGGTGCTGGCGTGGCTGCTGCTGCTGCTGAGCCGGCAGGGCACCGACCAGCAGGTTTCCCGCGCCCGCGACGCCGCAGGCGTCAGCTGCAGCGCGCTGCAGGCCGGGGCCGCGCGCATGGGGCTGGCAGGGCTGATGGCGGACACGCCCAGCGCACAGGCCCGGTCCGCCGCGCAGGCCGTGCTGGACCTGGCGCTGCGCGAGCGCCCCGGCATGGAAGGCGGCTTCTGGCGCGAGGGCCCCGGCGTGGTGGCCTATGCCTTTCCCACCTACGACGGCTCGGGCATCAAGCGCGATGCGCCCAGTGCGGAGATGGAGCGCATCGCCTCCACCGCCCAGCGCGCGCGGGACGGCGCAGGCCTGGTGACCGACCTGCGCCCCGGCCTGCGCGAGGCGGTGGTCTTTGCCGCCTGCCCGGCCCAGGCGGACGCACCCGGGCTGGTGGCCTGGACGCTGATGCGCGTTCCCCTGATCAGCGCCGACGTGGTCAACCCCCTCATCCTTGCCGTCAGCCTGCTGCTGGGCATGGTCCTGGTCTCGGGCCTGTGGCTGGGCAGAATGCTGCGGCGCTGGCAGCGGCAGTCGGCACAGATGGAGCAGCAACTGCTCAGCGCCGAGCGGCTGGCCACCCTGGGCCGGCTGTCCGCAGGCCTGGCACACGAGATCCGCAACCCGCTGGGCACCATGCGCATGAAGGCCGAGACCGCGCTGGCAGCGCCCGCGCCACTGCGTGAAGCGCGCAGCCAGGGCGCACTGGAGGCCGTGCTGGCCCAGACCGCGCGCCTGGAAGACCTGGTATCGAGCCTGCTGGCCTTGACCCAGCCCTTCCGGGTGCAACCGGAGCCGGTGGACCTGCAGCAGCTGCTGGACGAAAGGCTGCAGGCACATGCCGAGCTGGCCCAGGCCAGGGGCGTGCAACTGGCAACGGCGGTTTCCGCCGGCCTTGCCCGGGACCTGCAGGATGGGCGCCGCCCGCTGCTGGACCCCGTGCAGATGGCCAGGGCGCTGGACAATCTGCTGCTCAACGCCCTGGCGCACACGGCGGCCGGCGGCCGGGTGGAACTGGGCGCGGACCGGAGCGCCCACCGCAACAGCCCGCTGCAACTGTGGGTGGCCGATGACGGCACGGGCATTGCGCCCGAGCTGCGCGACACGCTGTTCGAGCCCTTCACCACCGCGCGCCCCGGCGGCACCGGGCTGGGATTGGCGCTGGTGCGCGAAATCGTGCTGGCCCATGGCGGCCGCATCGCGCTGGGCAAGACAACACAAGGCACACGCATAGAAATGGAATTTCCATGGCCCGCATCCTGATCGTGGACGATGACACGGCCTTCCGCGAAAGCCTGGCCGAGATGCTGGGCGACCTGGGCCACGCGGTCAGCGCGGCGCCCACGGTGGCGGCGGGGCTGCAGGTGCTGCAGGCCGGTTCGGTGGATGTGGCCATCGTCGATCTGCGCATGCCCGGCGAGGACGGGCTGGCCTTCCTGCGCAAGGCCCGCGGCCTCTCGCGGGCGCCCTGCATCATGCTCACGGCCTATGCCAGCGGCAGCAACACCATCGAGGCCATGCGCCTGGGCGCCTTCGACCACCTGACCAAGCCCATTGCCAGAACCTCGCTGGTCGAGGTGCTGGAGCGCGCCTTGCTCAGTGCCGGCCAGGCCGGCAGCCCCGAGAACGCCGCACAGAATCCGGCGCAGAACCCGGAGCAGGATGGCGATGAAGCCGAGCTGGTCAGCGGCAGCGAGGCCATGCGGCAGGTCTTCAAGCGCATCGGCCTGGCGGCGGACAGCGACGCCACCGTGCTGGTGCTGGGCGAGACCGGCACGGGCAAGGAACTGGTGGCCCGAGCCCTGCACCGCAACAGCGCCCGGGCGGAGCGCCCCTTCGTGGCCGTCAACTGCGCGGCCATTCCGGCAGACCTGATGGAAAGCGAACTCTTCGGCCATGTGAAGGGCGCCTTCACGGGCGCCGTCAGCGACCGCGCCGGGCGCTTTCGCGAGGCGCAGGGCGGCACGCTGTTCCTCGATGAAGTGGGCGACATGCCGCTGCCCACGCAGGCCAAGATCCTCAGGGCGCTGCAGGAGCGCGAGATCACGCCCGTGGGCGCCAGCCGGGCGCAGCCCGTGAACGTGCGCATCATCGCGGCCACGCACCGCGACCTGCCCGCCGCCGTCAAGGAGGGTCGCTTTCGCGAGGATCTCTGGTACCGGCTCCAGGTCGTGCCCGTGCACCTGCCGCCGCTGCGCGAGCGCCTGGGCGACGTGCTGCTGCTGGCCGAGCATTTCCTGCGCCAAGGCGGCGGCGCCTCGCCCAAACGCCTGGGTGCCGACGCCGCGCGCCTGCTGCTGGCCCACGACTGGCCCGGCAACGTGCGCGAGCTGCGCAACGCCATGGAGCGCGCGGCCCTGCTGTGCCCCGGGCCGGTCATCGGGGCCGAGCACATCGGCCTGCAGCCTGCCGTGGCACACGGGCCCGCCATCGACTGGAACGGCACGCTGGCCGCCGCCGTCGCCCAGCTGGAGCGCGAAATGGTCACGCGTGCCCTGGCCGCCGCCACGGGCAACCGTGCCGAGGCCGCGCGCCGCCTGGGACTGTCGCGCCAGCAGCTGTACCGCAAGCTGGCGGAGTTCGGGCTGGGCTGAGGCCGCAATGGGCACACGGACGCACGCACGCACGGACGGCACCGCATGTGTCCGATACGGCGACACCTGCTGTCTCCGCATCGGACACCGGGCCCGCAGCGCCCGCTGCAAGCTATTGATTTCATGAGGATTCCTGATGGCATGGCACTTGCATTGACGGATGCGTGTCCATCGCCAACCCAGGAGCCCTCATGTCCCGATTTGTTCTTACCTCCGCCGTCCTCTGGCTGGGTTCCAGCGCATTGAATGCGCATGCCGTGCCGCCCGGCGGCTTCGCCTCTTCGGCCCCTTCAGCCCCAGCAGGGCCTGGCGCGCCGCACGCACAGGCCGTGCTCGAAAGCGCCGTCGCCCGGCTGCTGACCAATCCGTATGGAGAGGTGGACGGCCTGCGCCTGACCGACGGCACGGTGGTCCGGTTCCCGCCGCATATGTCCGACGCGCTCACGGCAGCCGTGAAGGTGGGCGACACGGTGCGCATCATCGGCCGCAGCGAAGCCGGTGGTGCGGTCAAGGCGGATGCCATCGTGAACTCGGCCAGCGGCCAGACCGTGTACGACCAGCCGCCCGCCCGCGACGGCGCCCGCCCCATGCCGCCGCACCTGCGCATGGCCGGCCTGCAGACGCAGCAGGCCCAGGGCCGCATTGACGTCGTCCTCACCGGCCCGCGCGGCGATGCCAACGGCGTCATCCTGTCCGACGGCGCCATCGTGCGCTTCGCCCCCCATGCGCTGCAGCAGCCGCTGCAGCAGGGGCAGCTGTTTGCCGCCTCGGGCCTGGGCACGCGCAACGCGCACGGCACCTCGCTGGAGGCCACCAGCATGGGTGCCAGCCTGTCGGACCTGCAGCCGCTGTACGACCGCGCGCGCTGACGCCACCGCCCGGCCCCAGGGGCCGGGCGGGCTCCTGTCCCTTCCTGCTGTTCTGCTTTCCCGCCTTCACCGAACCCCACCATGTCCCCCAAGATCGCCCCCGTCCTGCTGCTGCTGATCTCCAACGTCTTCATGACCTTCGCCTGGTACGGGCACCTGAAGTTCGAGAACCGGCCGCTGTACCTCGTCATCCTGGTGAGCTGGCTGATCGCGCTGGCCGAGTACTGCTTTGCCGTGCCCGCCAACCGGCTCGGCCATGAGGTCTACAGCGCGGCCGAACTCAAGACCATCCAGGAGGTGATCACGCTGGTGGTGTTCGCCGTCTTCTCCGTGCTCTACCTGGGCGAGAAGCTCACCCTCAACCACCTGGTGGGCTTCGGCTTCATCTGCCTGGGCGCCTTCTTCGTGTTCAAGGGCCCCCTGCGCTGAAGGAAGCCGCCATGCACCGCACACACCACCATGCGCGGCGCTGGCTGCCGGGGCTCAATTTCTTCCTGGCCGATGTACGCGACGGCCTGGGCCCCTTCCTGGGCGTGTTCCTGCTCGCCCAGGGCTGGCGGCTGGACGACATCGGCTACGTCATGGCCCTGGGCGGCATCGCGGGCATGCTGGCCACCACGCCGCTGGGCGCGCTGGTCGATGCCTCGCGCCGCAAGCGCAGGCTGCTGGCCGCGGCCATCGCCCTGCTGCTGGCGGGCAACCTGGCCATCTGGATCGCACCGTCGCTGGCCGTGACGGCGGCATCGCAGATCATCACCGGCGTGGTCGCGGCCCTGATCGCACCCTGCCTGCTGGGCATCACGCTGCAGATCACCGGCCATGCGGACCTGCCCCGGCAACTGGGCATCAACGAAGCCTGGAACCACGCCGGCAACGTGGCCACGGCCGCACTGGCGGGGGCCATGGGCCTGCGCTGGGGACTGCCCTCCGTCTTCGTGCTCATGGCCCTGATGGGCTGCGCCTCGCTGGCCTGCCTGGCGCTGATGCGGCTGGATGAAACCCCGCAAGACACGCCCCCCCCAGAGCAGACCGGGCCTTCCGCACCCGGCCTGCTGCACGTGCTCACGGGCACGCCGGCGCTGCGGGTGCTGGCCGTGGCCATGCTGCTGTTTCACCTGGGCAATGCCGCCATGCTGCCGCTGCTGGGGCAGGCCGCCGTGGCGCGCGGCCATGCCAACCCCAGCGGCTTCACGGCGCTGACCATCATCGTGGCGCAACTGGTCATGATCCCCATGGCCCTGCTCGCCGGGCGCCACGCCCAGCGCAGCGGCTACTGGCTGCTGGTCAAGGCGACCCTGCTGTCGCTGCCGCTGCGCGGCCTGGTCGCCGCCACCTGGGATTCGGACTGGGCGCTGATTCCCGTGCAGGTGCTCGACGGCGTGGGCGCGGGGCTGCTGGGCGTTGCCCTGCCAGGCCTGGTCGCGCAGACGCTGCGCGGCACCGGCCACGTCAACGCAGGCCTGGGCGCCGTGATGACGCTGCAGGGCCTGGGCGCGGCCGCCAGCCCGGCACTGGCGGGCTGGATTGCGCAGCGCTTCGGCTTTGATGCGGCCTTTCTTTCCCTGGGCGGAATCGCGGTGCTGGCCCTGGCGCTGTGCTGGTTCGGCGCGCCGTCCGAACACCGGGCAGCCCGTCTCCAGCCCAAGGCCTGAAGACCGACAGCGCACGGCTCGCTTTCGGAGCACCTGGACACATTTGAGGGCCTGGAAACATAGGAGAATTCCTAGGACCCGAATCAGAACCCGCGCCATCGCGGACTTGCCTCCCAGCGGCCAGCGCCTGCCGCCCCCGAATGACTGTCAAGAACAAGAAGCCTTCCGCGCGCAAGCGCAGTTCCTCCCCCGCCTCCAAGAAGAAAGCCTCCGGCCGCAGCGGCCGCAGCGGACTGTGGCGCTCCATGTTCGCCGCCCTTGTGGCGGCAGCGGGCACCTTCCAGATCGCCAGTTGCAGCCTGGACCCGAACTGGCACCCCAAGCTTCCCGAGCCGCCCTTCCTGTCCACCCTGCCCATCCCCGGGCTGGAGCACCTGCGCAAGCAGCCGGAGACAGGTTCGGGCACGGCCTCCGGTGGCGGCAGCCCGCCAGCCGGCAGCATGGCCACGGGCTTTTCGCACTGCCGTGACTTCTTCCCCGGTGGCGAGCCCCCTGCCCTGCAGGTCCAGCCCCAGCAGCGCGAGCTGTGCTTCAGCGCCTTCGCCGTGCTGCACAGCGGCCAGACCAAGACGCCCGTCTTCGTGGTGGAGCGCCTGAACCGCAAACTGCTGGACCAGGGCCAGGGCCTCAAGCGCAGCGACAAGTTCTATGCCGATGCCCGCCTGCCCCGCGCCGAGCGCGCCGAACTGGACGACTACCGCCGCTCCGGCTACTCGCGCGGACACATGGCGCCGGCCGGCGACATGTACTCGCCCGAGGCCATGGCCCAGAGCTTCAGCCTGGCCAACATGGTTCCGCAGGACCAGACCCACAACGGCGGCGTCTGGAGCAAGGTGGAGCAGGACACGCGCCGCTACGCCCAGCGCGCCCAGGGCGATGTCTATGTGTTCACCGGGCCGGTGTTCGACGGCCAGCCGCTCACCATCGGGCCGGGCAAGGTCCATGTGCCCAGCCATATCTTCAAGCTGGTCTACGACGCGAGCACGGGGCGTGCCTGGGCGCACTGGCAGGCCAATAGCCCGGATACGCGGATGAGTGCGCCGATCAGTTATGAGGAGTTCACTCGGAGGACGGGGATGCCGTTGTTGGCGGGGGTGATGAGGGGGCGGGGTTAGCCTTCTGGCGTGGGCCAGGGTTCCGTCTTTGCCCCTGCCGGGTGGTTTTCTTTCGAGGCCGGGTCTCGGCCCGGCGGCCGACCTACCTTTCTTTGATTCGTCACCGGTACGCCGGCCGAAGAAAGGTAGGCCAAAGAAAAACGACCCGGATGTCCGCGACCCCTTCGCTTCGCTACGGGGCAACCTGCGTCGTGGCGGT
>NZ_MYFL01000007.1:108760-145874 GCF_002193035.1 Delftia sp. K82
TGCAACCCCGCAACCGCCACGCCGCAGGCGCGGACATACGGGAGTGGGGAGAAGGGGGGCGCGCGGTGCGCTGCGCCCTGCTGGCGCTGCGGCTCAGGGGGTTGCCGTGCGCCGGTCCAGAACCTTGTCTATCAGGCCCCATTCGCGGGCTTCTTCTGCGGTCATGAAGCGGTCGCGGTCCAGGTCGCGTTCCACCTCTTCGTAGCTGCGGCCGCAGTGCTGGGCGTACAGGCGTGTCACGCGGTCCTTGGTGCGCAGCATTTCCTCGGCATGGATGCGGATGTCGGAGGCCTGGCCCTGCACGCCGCCCAGCGGCTGGTGCACGTGCAGGCTGGCGTTGGGCAGGGCCATGCGGTGGCCGGGCTCGCCGGCCATGAGCAGGAAGGAGCCCATGGAGCGCGCCGTGCCCATGCACAGCGTGTGCACGGGCGACTTGATGAACTGCATGGTGTCGTACATGGCCAGCCCGCTGGTGATCACCCCGCCCGGCGAGTTGATGTAGAGGTGGATGGGCTTGTCCGGGTTCTCCGCCTCCAGGAACAGCAGTTGCGCGCAGACCAGGGCAGAGACCGCATCGTTGACCTCGCCGTTGAGAAAGATCACGCGGTCGCGCAGCAGGCGCGAGTAGATGTCGAAGGACCGCTCTCCGCGCGCCGACTGTTCGACAACCATGGGGACGAGCATCATCGATTCGCGCATGGGCGAACTCCTGTGTGTGGTGGTGAAAAAAAGAAAGGGCTGTGGCCCTGTGCCGCACGCCCCGTTGCCGGGGCCCTCAGGTCGCGTGTATCAGGTCAGGTGCATCAGGTCGCGTACATCAGGAAGCCGCCGTCGTTGGCCGCTTCCCTGGCCGGCTGCACCCGCGCATCGGTCAGCACATGGACGATGCGCAGCAGCGTGCCGCCATCGGCGCCGGGGCTGATCTGCAGGTCCACCGTGCTTTCCAGAAAGGGCGGCTCCGCCTCGCGCAGCCGCAGGCGCAGTTCCTGCTGCGGCACCTGCCGCAAAGGCTCGGCATGCTCGGTGCCCGGCAGCCACTGCGCGCGCAGCTCGGGAATGCTCAGCGCGCGCCAGACCTTCTCGGGCGAGGCGTCCAGCGCGTACTCCTGCACCAGCTCGCGGGCCGCATCGTCGGTGTCCATATCGCTCATCTTGTTCATTGGTCCATGTCCTTGAGCAGGCCCTTGAGGGCATCCACGCGCTGCGGCCAGTAGGCGCGGTACTTCGCCAGCCAACCCGCAATCTGCGCCAGCCCTTCGGGATCGACCTCGTAATGCATGAAGCGCCCCTGCCGCTGCTCGCTCACCAGCCCCGCGTTGCGCAGCACGGCCAGATGCTGGGACATGGCCGACTGGCTGATCTCCATCCCCTCGCGCAGCGCGCTGGCATGCATGCTGCCAGCGGCCAGCTTCTCGAAGATGGAGCGGCGCGTAGGGTCGGCCAGGGCCTTGAAGATGTCGTTCTCGGGCATGGCGACACTTTAGCAACCACTTATTTCAAATGCAAGCCCCGCACGCCAATCCCGCCGCCACGCCCTCATCCGCAAACCGCTTGGCCGCCTTGAGCAGATAGCTCACGGCATAGAGGATGGGGTCGTCGGCCTCATCCCCATTCAGATGGTCCACCACCTCGATGGCATAGCCCAGATTCACCGCCGTGTCGTGCAGCAGGCCGAGCAGTTCCTTGTCCTGCGGCTCCAGCGACTGCGCCTGATCGGCCTTCACGTAGTAGATGCGCAGCAGGTCCCGGCAGACGCAATTGATGGCCGTGATGTTGTGGCGTGCGTGCAAGTCCAGCACATCCAGCGCGGCGCCCATGTGCAGGACGGCGTCGATGACGAGGTCGTCGAGTTTGGGTTGGGGTGAGGTGGCGAGGTTGGGTTCATCCATGGAGGCTCCCTGGGCTTGGATCATGTCGAACAACATGCACACGCAAATCGACTGCGTGAGGCGTTATTCCATTCTACGAATTTCGTAGAGACGAAACCAACACACCCTACGACTATCGTAGGATGCCTCCACGGACCAAGCCACCCTCCAGCATATTTGGCAAACGCCTGCGCGAGGCAAGGCTGCGTACCGGGATGCCGCAGGACCAATTGGGGGTTGCCGTCGGTCTTGATGAGACAACGGCAAGTGCTCGGATGAGCAGATATGAAACCGGCGTCCATGAGCCTCCTCTGGATACTTCCAACCGGATTGCGCAAGTGCTTGGCGTGCCGACTGCCTACCTTTATTGCGAGGACGATGATCTGGCCGACGTGATCCTGGCGTGGAGCAAACTGGCTCGCGTCGGTCGGGCACAGGCGAAAAAAGCTGTGCTGGGGCTGGTGGCTGGGCGGTAGGGATGAACGCCTGGGCAGCCGCTATGACGGGATGTCGGCAGGATTGGGCGGCAAGAGATCACTGACTGCATATCGATATCGCCATGGGAGGCTGCTCTTCTCAGACGACGGCAAACGGCCAGAAGCGGTCGTTGGCGACAGTCGGCTATCAGGTCTAGGAATGAGGCGCAGCGACCTAGGCGAAATCTAGGAGGGGATGCAAAAGTACACATCCGCAACGTCGCAGTCGAAGGCCGCCCCGGATGGCTTTTCTGCCGAAACGCGTTGCCCCGGCCGGCAATACTCGGAGAACTCTTCAACCCAGGTGCGGCGCAGATTTATTCCACTGGGCTCCAACACGCGCTGGCGACAGCGCAAACATTGAGCCCTTGCGCCAGGACTTACATCAGTTGTAAAGAACATCAAAACCGCATCATATGCTGCGGTTTTATGATGTGGTTTATCATTGGGCACATCTATAATTGCCAGAAGGTCAAGGGCATGCCCAAATGTGGATCCGATCCTGTTTTTCAGGATGAGCTGCAGCGATTCGTCATCGATAATGAACTCACTGTGAACGGCGCAGCAACCTTGCTTGGTGTGGATCGCACGGTCTTCCGGCGAGCATTCAAGTTGGGTGCCGCGCTCGAGAGTTCGAAGAAGAAAATTCGCGAAGCGCTTGCAAACCACAACAAACGAGTCACTTCGGATGATGCGGTTCACGCGGTGGGTATGGGGGCGCATCCGACGCGACACGGCGCGCTCGCAGACTGCGATCTCAAGCAGATCAGGCGCGCCTGCGAGGGCGTGCTGGCACTGCTGGATCACTATGAAGCCCAGACCATGCGCAGAGAAATTCAAAAGCAAATCAGCTCCGACTGAAACGCAGAGGTAAGCGAAAGGGACGAAGATATGTCCATGGCCAAAAGTGAACGTGATCGACAGGCGTTGCAGCAGACGATGAAGGCAATCATTGCCGGGTCGAAGCGTACTTCCGCCAAGGCATCTTCCCAGGCATCCCTGCCTGGCCTTGAGGTGCCAACTCACTCGCGGGCCGCCCGTCCTCAAAGCCACGATTCCGAGTTGCCGGATCGCGTTGCCGAGTTGGTCCACTCCATCCCCGTACAGCGTCGCCTGTCGGATCTGGTACTAGCGCCCCAGGTCGTCGATGCCGTTGAGGAATTCATCGACGAGTTTTCGCAGGCGCCTCTGCTGCGGTCGCATTCGCTTGAGCCGAGGCATACGGTGCTGCTGCTTGGCCCGCCCGGCAACGGTAAGACCAGCTTGGCCGAGGCTATGGCGACGGAGCTGTCGCTGCCATTGCTGTCTGTGCGCTACGACGCTATCGTCGACAGCTTTCTCGGCGAGACATCGAACCGTCTGCGCCGTCTGATCGAGTACGCCACGCAGAACCCCTGCGTGCTGTTCTTCGACGAGTTTGAGGCGGTAGGCAAGGAGCGCAGCGACGCCCAAGAGACTGGCGAGATCAAGCGCGTTGTCTCCACGTTGCTCGTTCAGATGGATCGGCTGCCCAGCCATACGGTAATTGTCTGCGCGACCAACCACCCCGAGTTGCTCGACCGCGCAGTATGGCGCCGTTTTGAGATTAAGCTCGAGATCGACAAACCAGGTCCACAGCAACTCAAGGAGTGGTTTCAGAAATTCGAGGCCTCACTGGAAGCCCCTTCTGGCATTACGCCCCAAGAATTCGCCGACCATATGCGCGGTGAAAGCATGGCGACAGTTGAGGCCTTTACACTCGACGTACGTCGGAAAGTTGTGCTGTCGAGGGGCAAGATCAGCCCCGCAGAAGCCGTTCGACTAGTAATAGCCAGGGGTAATGCCCTTGCATCTACAGTAATAATTAAGGAGCAGTCGAGTGGCGACAAGCTTTCCGATCGTGCGACTAAAGCGCGCACCGGGAGAACGCGAAAGAGTTAAGGGTAGAAAGCCCCGCTTTCCGGCAAAGATTCCCTTTGATCGCCAAGCGCAGCGCCTAGCCCAGGTATTCATCAAAGCCGAGCAGAGCCTTGCGGCATACGCCGCTGGTGTCAACGTCGCCTCTGATCCGAGCGCCGTGGAGCCGGATCGCTGCTTGGTCTTCGAATTGCTCGGCGATGTGCCGGAGTTTAATATCGCCGCCAAGGCCCTCGGCCTGCACTGGCTAGCCACTGAAACGACGGGCGAATACGAGGATGATGAGAGTGATAGTGACGATGGCGATCCGGATGCACCGGAGAACCAGCGTCCCCAGCGGCTGTATCTTACGTTGCCCACGGAGGTAGCACTGAGAAGGCTGCTGGCTCAGTGGAAGAGATATGCGAGGGGTGAGGACTACGCGGGCGAAGGCCAACGGGAGCTCTGGAAGCTGTTCGGCTACCTGTACGACCTGCGAATCTGGTCTATACAGGACAGACTAGACCCCATGCTGGCGGCTTATGTCGCCAGCATTCTGGCCGATGACCCTAACGAGCAGGTCACGGTCGACCTCGACCTCTGGTACCGCAACGAGGAAGAGGCGCGCGACGGAGCGCTAGATACCTTGCACGAAATGCTCGAGGAGGTTGATGGCGAGTTGCTGGATCAGGTTGATATCCCGGAGATCCGCTTCCAGGGTGTGCGCATCCGCGTGCCAGCAAACGTGGCGTGTGACCTCGTTGATGGCAATGGCCGCATCGCTGCTTCCAAGGACGTCATGACTATCCGTCCACAGTCAGCGTTCGAATCTGCGATCGACGCCGAGCCTGCAGCTGTGGTGACCGAAATTGACGACCCCGATCTCACAGGCGATTGCATCGCAGCTTTGCTTGATGGCTATCCCGTTGACCGGCACAGACTACTGGCCGACCGCCTACACCTTGTCGAGGTTGACGTGAGCGGCGCCCTTGCACCCGCGCAAACACGCGAACACGGAACTGCGATGGCCTCGCTTATTATTCATGGTGACCTTAAGTCACCTGGGAGTGCGCCATTGAAGCGTCCGCTGGCTGTGCTGCCCGTGCTGGTGTCTCCGGGGCCGGGTCGCAGAGAGACTATGCCTGAGGGTAAGCTTCCCATCGGCGTGATCTACCGAGCTCTGAAAAAGATTACGTCGGCGACCCGCCAGGTAAACCCGGAGCTTGAGCGTGTCATCGTGATCAACCACTCGATATGCGACACCTATGCCCCCTTTGTGCGCCGAGCGACGCCCTGGGCAACGCTGCTGGACTACTTCAGCCACCATTGCAAACTGCTGTTTGTTGTGAGTGCCGGAAACATCTTCTCCAAGTTCCCTGTGGCAACCTTCCCAAATATCGCTGCCTATGAAGCAGCAAATCAACAGACCCGGGAAGCGGCACTGCTAGGTGCCATTGAGATGGCCAAGGCGACGCGCAGCATTCTAAGTCCTGCTGAGTCCGTGAATTCTCTAACTATCGGCGCCGTGCACTCCGACCACGCGACGCCCGACCACACCGCACCGCCGGATCCCTACCCAACGTTTGCGATGAGTAATCTCGCCTCGGCGGTCGGGCTTGGTGTGAACCGCAGCGTGAAGCCAGACTTCCTTCATGCTGGCGGCAGGTTCGCGGCCGGCCTGACTAACGTGCGGGGCGGCAGCCTGGAGATTCATGCCCGAGCCAGTGCGCACTACGGTCAGCAGGTCGCTGCGCCGGGTCCCGCCGGACAACTGAACCGCCGAATCCTCACGAGCGGAACCAGCAACGCGGCTGCTCTTACGACCCGCGCCGCTCATCTCATTGCCGACGCCCTAGACGACTTGTATGCTGATGATGAACGGAGCTGGCACGAGCTCAATACGCGCGCTGTCATGCTCAAAACACTTCTTGCCCACGGGACTTCCTGGGGAGACGTCGGCGACAGGCTCGACTCTGCCTATCCGCCGCGCGAACCCAAAAAGTGGTCACCGCGCCGCAACGCCATAACCCAATTCCTGGGCTACGGGCAGTTGGACCTATCGCGCGTCGTCAGCGGCGCGGAAAATCGCATTACGCTTCTGGCTGAGGACGTCATTCATGCCGGTGATCGCCACGAGTACATCGTGCCAATCCCCGCTTCGATGCTAAACAACCGCGAAGTGCGCACCGTGACGATTACGCTTTCTTGGTCGACACCCATGACGCTCACCACGGCCGACCGCAGGGCCGTAGTCCTGCAGTTGACGGGCATCAAGAACAACACCAGCAGTTTCTGGGACGGCATTGCACGGGCAGGCCGGGCCCAACCCAACGCCACCACGGCTAGCCGCGGTACGCTGATCCACATGGTGCAGGAAGGCAAGAAGCTGATGACCGACGCCAACGGGCGACTTGTTGTCGGTGTCCAGGCCAACTCGAAGGTTGGTTTTGAGACACATGACGTGCCTTATTCAGTGGCCATCACCCTTGAGCTTAGCCAATCGGTAAGAAGTCAACTCTATGCCGAAGTCCAAGCAGAGATCCAGCAGCGTGCCCGCGGTCGCACGCGCAACCGCATCACGACCTGACAGAATCTTCCTGAAAGACCTCTATGCCCAGCTACGATAAGAACGATTCTCTTGGTTCTCGCAATGACGACGACATTGCCGCGTACCTGCTGTCGATCGGCGACAGGAAAGAAGCGCGCTATTTTGCGCAGGAGGCTGGTGGGCAGTCGGCTTCATTCTTGAGCCGCCCATACAGGAGCACGGGTATGGTCCTCGGTTACATCCCGCCCGGCTCTACGGCTAAGCAAGTCACGAGCATCGGTGAAGTGACCGCTGATGCTAACTTGATCGACAGGCAGATCAAGATCACTCTCGACAAGTTCTTCATCGCTAAGTACCCCGGGTATGGCACACACTCGATCCTATGCGAGTTTTCCGGCAAGAACCAAGCAGTGGGTGAGACAGAGGAACTGTCATTTGCGATGCGCTTCGAGGCGCGTGACGATTCGGGGCCGGCCATCGCGGGCGCCCCTATCTTCATGGGACTGACCGTCGGCAAGGATGGCATCTCATTCAAAGGCAAAACCGTGAACGTGAAGAACTCGGGCGACGACCTCGTGATGGCCGTCTTCGAGACGCCAGCCTTCAAGAGCGGCCTCACCCTACTCAACACGGCCCAACCCGCCCTGAAGCCACTGACGAGCCTAGCTAGCGCTACCGTCGGCGCGATCGCCAAGCGGGGGAGCAACGCGCAGATCCACACCTTTGAGCTTGGGCTGGATTTCAACGGAAGTGCAACGTCGGCGCGACTTCGCTACGGATCTTATATTGTTGTGCAGACTGACGAAGGCAGCAACTGGGACTGGCGCGAGTATGAATGGAATGCCGCGGGCATGGCGTTGCACCCGGCTGGCCAGCCTGGCAAGACTCCACATTTCAACTATATGGTGTTTGCAGTGTCGCCGTTCTCATCTTTGGCGCCAAGTCGGTGATGCAGAGCTCCTGACGGCCTGGCGCAGACCGCGCCTGAATATCAGACTCAGGCGCCTTCTGTATTATCGATCGCACTGCATTTCACACAGAGCTGTTGGTGAGGTGAGGTGGCAGCAGACTAGTGGATGGGAATGTAGCGTCCCCGCGCAAAACCTTTTGAGGTCGGGTGTCTGCGATGGTCGCCAGCCGACTGCTGGCCGGCAGCTTCAGGCTGGTTGCGATCTGTTAGCAGATGCCCACGAGCTACATCGACCGAGCCTGAGCCTGAGCCTGAGCCTGAGCCTGAGCCTGAGCCTGAGCCTGAGCCTGAGCCTGCCATAGCCTGCAAGCGCTATTCCTGCAGTAACAGCAACCCACTATCGAGCAAGGCCGGATTGCATCGAGAGATCCGAAGGCTGAATTGGCACGTGCCCTAGGAATTCATCGGGCCACCAAATCCAGGCGCGGCACCACCTCATCTTCATCGCCGGGCAGCAGCTCAAAGGCTTTGCAGACCGCGCGCTCGACGCGCTTGGCTAGGTCTTCGTCGCTGAAGACCCCGGGGTACGTCTTGCGCAGCCTGCTGCTGGCGCTTCAAACGCCGCATCCGACCTGCGAGGCCCTTCCCGCGCGGTGGTTGGATTAGCCAAAATAGCCAATCATCGGAGGATGTCCACCATGCACGTCACCGCCACCGAAGCCAAGAATCGTTTTGGCAGCCTCTGCGCGCAAGCCAAGCGCGGGCCTGTGTTCGTCGAGAAGGCGGGTCAAGTCGACACGGTCATCCTCTCGGTCGAGCAGTACATGGCCTTGCAAGCCAAGCACGACGAAGCGGGCCGTGCCAACTGCGAAAAGACATTCGAAGCCGAATATGGCGAGTGGATCGCGGCGCAGAACGCCCGCGTTGAAGCCCACGGCATCCCCGGTGCCGACCTGCGTCCGTGGTGAGTCTGGGCGACTCCGACGCCATCGCCGGCAGCCCCATGACAGACCTCGTACCCTCCATGGCTTCAGCACCCCGCTGGCCGTCTTCTCGCACATGCCGGCAATGGCCCAGCAAGCCCCTGTTCTTTCTCAGTGACCAACGTGCCGCACCTCGGTCTTGAGAGCGCCAAAACAAAAATGCCGCCATGACTGCCCCCTCGGCTTCCCCCCATTCCTTCGACAAACTTGCGCTTTCGCCTGCGACGCTCGCCAATCTTGAGCGGCTCGGCTACACCTGCGAGCAAGTGGGCAAGATCGACATCAACGAGTTCGCAACCCATGTGGCCGTGGACCGCAAGAGTGCGCATGAGGTGGTTGCCAAGCTCAGTAGCGGGAAGATCAAGGGGCGGACGGTGAAGGCGCGCTTGCTCAAGGATTGAGGGGTTGCAGGCGTCGAGGCACGAACGACCACAACGGGTCGTTTCGCGCCAGCCACGGCCCATTCATGTTTCGTTGGGATCAACGACCAACGATGCTCCTGGCTGCTCACTGGGTCCGTCGGCCGCGCCCCCGCCTTGAAAGGTCTGGAAAGACCGTGCCTGTCATGGCTTCGCGGCGGTGCTGGCCGCCTTCGCCATTTCTGCTGGCGGCTGCAGCCCGTCTGCCAGCGCCGCACCCAGCGCGTCAATGACCGCCCGCACGCCCGGCACGTTGCGGCGGTCGCGGTGATAGGCCAGGTACACCGGGCAGGACGGCAGGGGCGCGTCCACCTCCAGCCGTGCCAGGCCGGGCACGGCATGGGCCATGGCGTCGGGCAGCAGGCAGATGCCCTGACCTTGCTCCGTGGCCTCCTGGCGGGCCAGGTCGGAGCCGGATCGAAAGACGAACCGGGTGGCGCCCCGGCTGGCCAGCCACAGATTGGAGGCGTCCTGCCGGCCGGTGGCCAGGTCCTGCCCCACGAAGTCGTGGCTGGCGAAGTCCTGCACGCGCAGGTGGCGACCCGGCAGGCGTTGCTCGACATAGCCGTGCGAGGCGTACAGGCCAAACGTCAGTTGCCCTGCCCATTTCTCCACCACCACGGCCGAGCTGGAGCGCCCGACCCTGAGCGCCACATCCACTTCGCGCCGCCCGACATCCGTGAAGCGCGACTCCACGGCCACTTCGATATGCAGTCCGGGGTGCGCGCTTCTCAACTGCGAGAGCACGGCGGTCACGGGCTTCACGAAGCCCTCGCCCATGCTGACGCGGATGGTGCCGGTCAGCGCATGGGCCTTCTCATCGGACCGGTCGTCGCGCTTGATGCCGCCCAGTCCCAGCTCGAATTGCTCGGCCAGTTCCACCAGTTCCATCGCATCGGGCTCGACCGTCGTCCCTGCGCTGCTGCGGTGAACCAGGGCGCGGCCCAGGGATTGCTCCAGCGCCTCGATGCGCCGCGCCACGGTGGAGGTGGACAGGCCCAAAGCCGCGCCTGCGGCAAGCAGGCTTTGGTGGCGGTGAAGCGCCAGGAGCACGCGCAGGTCATCCCAGGTGGTGGGCGGTTGGTTTTTCATGAATGCAAATCAGCTTACCAGCGCTGCCCATTCCCAGCCGGGCACCCCGTCGCAATACTCGAGTACATGAAAACCCCTTTTGATTTCTCCCAGAAAACCGTCCTGGTGACCGGCGCCTCCATGGGCATCGGCGAAGTATTCGCCAGGGAACTTGCCCGCCGTGGCGCCAAAGTCGTGCTGATCGCGCGCAGCCGCGACAGGCTCGAGAAGCTCGCCAGCGAATTGCCCGGCGCCGAATTCCTGGTCGAGGACCTGGCCACGCCCGGGGCGGCCCGGCGGGTTTTCGAGGCCGTCAGCGCCAGGGGCCTGCTGCCGGATCTGCTGGTGAACAACGCGGGCTTCGGCACCCATGGCAGGTTTGATGAACTGGCGCTGGCCATGCAGCGGGAGGCCATCGACCTGAATGTGGGTGCCCTGGTGGAGCTGACGCACCTGTTGCTCCCCGCACTGGAGCAGCGCCAGGGCGGCGTCATCAACATCGCCTCCACGGCAGCGTTTCAGCCGGTCCCGTACATGGCGGTCTACGCCGCGACCAAGGCCTTTGTCCTTTCGTTCAGCGAAGCGCTCTGGGCCGAGTACCGGCCGCGCGGCGTGCGCGTGCTGGCGTTGTGCCCGGGCGCTACCGACACGGCGTTCTTCGCCCGCGCCGGCGAGGCCGCATCCTTCGGGAAAAAAGCATCCAGCGAAGACGTGGTTCGCCTGGGGCTGAAAGCCTTCGACGACAACCGCGCCTCGGTGGTGCACGGTTGCGCCAACTACCTGACGGCCCTGGGCGCCCGCGTTGCCACGCGCGAGTTCATGGCCCGGTTCACGGCGCGCGTGATGAGGCCTGCAGCGCAGCCGGCTTGAATGCCCCCGGTCTCAGGGATGCAAGCTCGCCGCGGCCCGGCCATTCCTGACCCCGGCCTACGTTCACCAGTCAACCGCCACTGCCGGCAGCCCTTCGTGAGAGGGAAAGTGAGGCAGCACCTCCTGGGCCAGTTCCTCCAGCACCTCGGCGGGCGGGCGCTGTGTCCACTGGATGCCCAGCGCCGCGTGGTTCACCCCCGCCGCCTGCCACTGTTCGAGCAATGCCACCAGTCCCTTGCGCCCGGTGCGCAGGACATAGCCCCCATGCAACGGGGTTGGGGGATGGCCGGGGTCATCGACCAGGTCGATCCACTCGTTCGTCATGTGCGGGCGGAATGCGCCTCCAGGGATCAGGTCACGCCAGGCGCGGATTTTTTCCGCCAGGTGCTGGGGCCCCCGGGGTGTATGGGTGGCACCGGGGTAGGTCAGCCAGCCATCTGCATGCTCTGCAATCCATGGCAGCGATTGGCCGGACGATCCCGTCACCATCAGCGGAATGCTCCCCGCAACGGGCTGGGGGAGAAACTCGGCGCCTTCCAGGCGCCCCAGCGGGGAGTCGATGTCCAGGAGCCCAGGCTGCATGAGCTGGCGCATATAGGCAACCGCGTGGGAAAAGCGCTGTGCCCGGGCGGCGTGTTCCAGTCCGTAGGCGGGAAACTCCCTCGGCCTGTCGCCAGAGGCCAAGCCCATCACCAGCCGGCCGCCGGAGAGCTGGTCAATGCTTGTGGCGGCCTTGGCCAGGTCGATCGGATGGCGCAGGGAGACGATGGCGCTGCCGGTGGCCAAGGCGACCTTGCGCGTACGGGCTGCCAGGAAGGACAGGTAGGTGAAGGGGTCGAACACCTGCCCAGCGTCCCCGAACGAGGGATCGAACAAGGGGACATCGCGCACCCACACGGTGGCAAAGCCATGCTGGTCGATGCGGGTGACCAGATCGGCCTGCCCGCGCAGCACCGACATGTCGCCCTTGTAGCTGCGCAGCGGCAGGAAGATGCCCACGGTCAGCCGGTCTGGTGCAAACATGCGCCGGTAGCCAGGGTGTGCGTAGAACGAGGCATAGGAAGCCCCACCCGTGCGCGGGGAGAGAGGAGTTGCGTTCATTGTGTGGACCTGACTCGTGTTCATGCGCCGGTTGCCGGTGCCGGCAGCGCGATGCCCTTGCGCACCGCAGGCCGGGCCGCTACCCGCTCATGCCATGCACTCAGATGGCGGTGCCGGCTGAAGTCGAAGTGGATGATTCGCGCGATGTGCATCCAGCCGAAATGGGCAATGTCTGCAATGGAGTAGCAGTCGCCGGCCAAGTAGGAACGGCCCTCCAGCGCGTGGTCCAGCACCGTGAACGCCACCTCCGTCAGGCGCCGGTAGCGTTCGATTGCGGCAGGAACCGGGCTGTCCGCGAACAGCTCGAAGTGCACGCGCTGGCCCAGCAGCGGCCCGACACTGGACGCATGGAATTGCAGCCATTTGATCGCCTCCCAGCGGGCCTGCAGGTCCTCTGGCAGCAGCTGTCCGGTCCTGTCGGCCAGGTACAGAAGAATGGCCGCTGACTCAAACAACACCACACCCGTCTCGCTGTCCGTGAGCACGGGAATGCGGCCATGGGGATTCAGCGCCAGAAAGGCCGGCTGCCGGTGCTCGCCTTCATCGATGCGCACATGGTGCAGCTGGTAAGGCAGCGAAAGCTCTTCAAGCGCAATGGTCGCCTTGAAGCCATTGGGGGAGCTGTCTGAATAGAGATGGAGCATTTAAATTTTAGATAAACTTAATTCATAGAATCGCTGGAAACACTTATTCTCAACAGATATACGTCTAATTTAAAGCGATGATTTCTGCTCCATGAATTTAGTAAATCTAAAAACAAGATGACCTACCCATTGCAGGCGCTGCGCACTTTCGTGGAAGTGGGGCAGCGCAAAAGCGTCAAGGCCGCGGCGCAGGCCCTGCACGTCACGCCCGGCGCCGTCAGCCAGCAGATCCGCGTGCTGGAAGACCGCCTGGGAGTGGTGTTGCTGGAGCGTGAGCGCCTTGGCATGCGGCTGACCGAGGCAGGCGCCAGCGTGTTCCCCAGGCTGCGCGAAGCGTTTCTTCAAATCGACCAGGCCATGCACGACCTGGAAAGCACCAAGGCAAGACGGAGCCTGACCGTCAGCACGGTCGCCACGTTCGCGGCATCCTGGCTGGTGCCCCGGCTGGGGCGTTTCAAGCAATTGCACCCGGACATCGAAATCCGCGTGGAGGCCACGTCGGAACTGGTGGACCTGCGGCGCGACCGGGTGGACGTGGCCTTGCGCCATGGGCTGGGAGACTATCCGGGGCTGGAGGTTCTCCCCCTCATGGCGCCGGTTCTGACGCCCGTCGCCTCGCCGGGATTCCTGAAGGTGCACGGGGCCGTCATCCATGAAGCAGGCGATTGCCTGGGCTACCCCCTGCTGCATGACGGCGACCGCGCAGACTGGCCGCTCTGGCTGAAAGCGCATGGCGTGGCCGACGACATGCGCGCGGAGCGCGGCAGTGCCTTTGACGATGACTTCCTGCTGATCCGTGCGGCAGAGGCTGGCCAGGGCCTGGCGCTGGTGCCGCAGGCCTATGCCCAGGAAGAAATCGCGGCGGGCCGGCTCATCCAGGTGCTGGACAAGCCATGGCCCGCAAGATTTGCCTACTACGCGGTGACACGACCCGGAGCGGCCGACCGCCCCGAAGTGCGTGCATTCCTGGAATGGATTCGCGAAGAGGCGGGAAAAAACCTGTCCCCTCCCCAACCCTAGCGCAGCACAAGCCTTGCTAGCCTTGGCACATGCTGATCTCCGAACTCGCCCAGCTCACGGGCGTCTCCATCCACGCGCTGCGCCACTACGAGCGCGCGGGCCTGCTCAAGCCCCGGCGCCTGCCCAATGGCTACCGCGACTATCCGCGCTCGGCCCGGCGCGAGGTGGTGTTCATCGCCATGTCCCGCGCGCTGGGGTTCGGGCTGCCGCGCATTGCGGAGAACCTGCGCGCCTGGCGTGCGGGGCGCATAGGCCCCGGAGACCTGGCCGATGCCGTGCAGCAGCGCGTGCAGGAGATAAACGAACAGATCGCCGCGCTACAGGCCCAGCGCGCCCAGGCCCTGGACCATGTGCAGTGGCTGCGCGCCCGCCAGGCCGAGCGGGATTTGGCGCAGATGGCACCGGCACCAGCCAGCACCCCCGACAAACCCGCCGCGCCCTGGCCGCGCGTGCGCCGCGCCGCTTCACCCACCACGAAGGAGACAAGCCATGACTGAGCCGACCACGCACCCCACCCCATCCACCCAGGCGCTGCAGAAGGCCGTGCTGGCCATGCCCATGGCGCGCACCCTGGGCCTGCGCTTCGTGCGGGCCGAGCCCGGCGCCACCGAGCTGGAGATGCCCATTGCCGATGCCCTGTGCTTTCAGCCGGGCCAGTTGCAGGCCACGGCGATCTTTGCGCTGGGCGACTTTGCGGCGGTGTCGGCCGCAGGCTCTGTGCTACCGCCAGGCTGGGCCAATGCCACGGTGGACGGCAGCGTGAAGCTCTTCGCCCCCGCACGCGGCACCCACCTGCGGGCGCGCGGCCGCGTGGTGGATGCCGGCCGCGTGCTCAGCATCTGCGCAGCCGACCTGTACGCGGTGGCGGAGGATGGGCATGAAACGCATTGCGCGACCTGGCTGGGGACGGCGCGCAATCTGGAGCCCAGGCCAGCGCGGGCCTGAGGGCGCTTCCGCCGCCTCCCCACCCCGTATGTCAGCGCCTGCGTCGTGGCGGTTGCGGGGCTGCAAGGTTGTCGAAGGGCAGACGACCTCGCCAAGGCCACCACAGCTACAAGCTTTTCTTCAAGCCAATCTTCTCTTCAGATAGAGACTCTCGCCTATTGTGAATAAGCAATACCAACATCACACAGGACACGAGAGAAGAAAACGAGAAAATATAGTTGATCATGGAATAACTGGAGCCATGAAATCCCAACGACATCGGGGCAAAAAACACCAATGCGTAAACAATCCAAAAAATGATTCTTGACGACCAATAAAGACCTAGCCCACCAGAAATTGCTGCCGCATAGAAGAACACCACATCCGTAACTCCTTTGCACACCAAGGAAAGGAATCCCTCACCGACAATTTGAGAACCATTCGCTTCTGATATTTCATAGAACAGCATGAATACAGACAATGCAACAACTGGAATAATGGCACAAAAAATCATCAATGACGATGAATCTCTAATGAACTGAAATTGCACTGCCCATTTTCCACGATTTTTGGATATCTCCATTGCCAGAAGAGCACAGACTCCCATGGCAGGCAGTTCTGCCAAAAGCAATACGGCAGAAGCTTGAGATTGAATTGCAGAATACATTGCACCCAGCCCTGCAATAGACATTGACAATATATAAAGCAGATATTTCCCAAAGAACGCATTGGCATAGCCAGGGATCAAAACGGAAAATATTCTTCTGCCAGGCAAAACCCGAAAATTGAATGAAAATCTGAATTGACAGTATTTCCGCATCAAGGCATATGCGGCAACGGAAAAAATGATGTCACTGAACAGATAGGCCAGAGCGACCGAATCATCACTCATCCACTCATTCTTCCCAAGCAGCGCCAGCACAACAATCACACAGGCTGCATGGAAAAAAACCTGCCACATTCTGAATTTTGCAACGATGGCAGTATGTGATCTTGACTCAAGAACGCAGCTACATACATTGATGAATCCGAAGAATGGAATACACAGAATTATCAATCTTGCCTGCGATACGGCCCCATCCAACAGTTCCTCTGGCAAACCGGATATCAGGGTTTTCGAGATAACAGGAAGCCAATACACCAGAATAAAACAAAACCCGGTGTATAGGAGGACCAGCCAAAACAGCAAACTGATGAGTGAGTCCGATTGCTCCTTCTCTTTGCTGGCAGCCATTTCTGAAAAGAAGATGGCGCCAATACTCGCTGGCAATACAAAGAAAAGTGATGCAAAGGAAAGGGCTATGCTGAATTGGGCAACGAGAGTCGAGCTATAAAAACTAATGGCAAAAATGGTGACCATGGAGGCAAGCGGTGGGGCGGCGCGTCCAACTGCAAGATCAAATACCCGCTTTGCATCACCAGGCCTCATACTTGATCCTCCTCCGCAGAATCAAAACCCATGATATATGACCCGAATTCTTTGAAATGAAGATCCTGGGTTATTTTGAAGGAGTCATGCATTTTTTTATTATCCTCCGGACCTCTCATTCCGAAGTATGGATAATGATGAAAATAATGACCAAATATATTGTAGCAATCCTTAAAATATTTCTCCGTGTCCAAAATATGATGATGCCATATTTCATCAATTTCCGAAGAAGGAGGTATATGGTCGTAAGATCGGTAGTATTTTCTATTTATCCATAGGAAATTTTTGTAGTAACGAATAGCCACCTCCAATGCATCGTTACTCCACAATATTGCAATATTAGGATCAGGCTGCGTCAACTTCAAAAATAGCATACTGAAATCCATCGATTCTATATATATTCTTGATTGTTCCAAATCAGGCTTGACCAACATGTTTCACCTCATGCATTGCTTGTGATGTTTCAACAATGAAAAAAGGGGCATTTGCCCCTTTTTTTAAGTATGATCAGGCCATCTGCCTTCACAATGCTGACCAGTTGCCATTTTTTGGCCGGACACGCATTTCATGATTTTTCTCTTCTGGATTTTCATATCAGTCCTCTGATGAATTTCGATCACTGTTATCAGCAATCGGTCGGTGGGATACCAACGCATGTGCACCTCGCATGAGAATAAAACATGCAGATGCAGCAATTGAAAATTCTTTTCGCCAATCCGGATTGGCTAAATCATTGACTGCAAAACTTTATGACGCAATCGGACTAATCTGAAAAGCGTGATGCGAGCCTGTGCTGCACCAGCATCTGAATGAAGTTAGCAGTCTGCCGGCCCTGGATTTACATCGGCGACTCATATGCACGCCACTGCGCTGTGGCGGTTGCAGTATTGCAGTCCTGCCGAAGGACAGGACTGCCCCATTGCCTGACACGGGTCCAAAACAGACCCGGCCAGTCAACTCATCCCCGCAGCTTCAACCGCCGCGCCTTCACCGCCGCAGCCAACTGCTCCAGCACAGGCACGGTCTGCTCCAGGCTGATGCAGGCATCGGTCACGGACACGCCATGCGCCAGCGGCTGGCCGTCCACGATGTCCTGCCGCCCTTCCTGCAGGTGGCTTTCGATCATCAGCCCCGTGATGCGGGCATCGCCACCGGCGATCTGCTGGGCCACGTCGGCCGCCACGTCGATCTGGCGACGGTGCTGCTTGCTGCTGTTGGCGTGGGAGACATCGATCATGACCTGCGGGCGCAGGCCTGCGCCTTCCAGCAGGGCGCAGGCGGCCTGCACATGCTCGGCGCCGTAGTTGGGCTGCTTGCCGCCGCGCAGGATGACGTGGCAGTCGCCATTGCCGCGGGTCTCGAAGATGGCGGACTGGCCCATCTTGGTCATGCCCATGAAGGCGTGGGGAGCGCTGGCCGCCTGGATGGCATCGCTGGCTACCTTGACGCCGCCGTCCGTGCCGTTCTTGAAGCCCACGGGGCAGGACAGGCCGCTGGCCAGCTGGCGGTGGCTCTGGCTTTCCGTGGTGCGCGCGCCGATGGCGCCCCAGCTGACCAGGTCGCTGATGAATTGCGGCGACAGCAGGTCCAGGAATTCCGTGCCCACGGGCAGGCCCAGGGCCAGCACGTCCAGCAGCAGGGCGCGGGCCATTTCCAGGCCTTCGTTGATGGCGAAGCTGCCGTCCAGGTGCGGGTCGTTGATGTAGCCCTTCCAGCCTACGGTGGTGCGGGGCTTCTCGAAGTAGACGCGCATGACCACGAGCAGCTCGCCGGCCAGGGCGTCGGCCTGGGCCTTGAGCTGGCGCGCATAGTCCATGGCCTGGTCGTGGTCGTGAATGGAGCAGGGTCCGACGACGACGATGAGCCGGTCGTCCCGGCCCTGCAGCACGTCCGAGATGGCGGCGCGGCTGGTTTCCACCAGTTGCTGCGCGGCCTCGGGCGCGGGCAGCCATTCCTGCAGCAGGGCCGGGGTGATCAGGGGGCGCACGGCTTTGATGCGCAGGTCGTCGATGCGAGTGGTGTCGTGCGTGCTCAGGGGCACGGCACTGCGTTGTACGTGGGTGGGGGTGGTCATGGCGCTATTGTCGCGCCTTGAGGTTTCCCGACCGGGGCGGGGCAAGTGGCTTGCCCGCCCCTTGGCATCGACTTACTGAGCCGCCGCTGCAGGTGCCGGTGCCGCTGCTGGCGCAGGCGCAGCCGGCACAGCGGCCGGCGCCGCCCCGTACTGCCAGCCGGCGGGCAGCAGGCCATCGATCCAGTGCAGGCGCCAGGCCATCAGCGCCAGCAAGGCCACCACGGCCAGCGTCACCAGGGTGTTGCGCAGGCCGTTGCCTTCCGCATAGGGATCGCCCGCCGTGCGCCGTGCACCCACCGGCACCTTGGCGGTCTGCGACAGGCTGCGGCCCAGCGGCAGGTTGATGCGCATGCGGCCGTTGATGGCCCAGCCGCTGGCGTCCAGGATGGGACCCAGGCTGCGCTGGCGCAGCTTGAGCCAGGCAATCATCATGCTGGGCCCGGAGATGGCCGCGATGAGGCCGACCAGGGCCACGGGAATCCAGGGCCCCAGGTCGATGAACTTGCCGAAGATGCCCACCAGCACGGCGCTGATGGAGCCCAGGGCCACGCCCAGGGCGGCCACGGTGCCCACATCGGTCTTGCGCGGAGCGGCCGCAGCCGTGGCGGCTGTGGCGTTGGCCGCAGCGGTGCCGGGCGCCGTGACCAGCTGACCGGCCTGCGTGCCCAGGCTGGCGGTCACGCCCTCTTCCTTGGCCGAGGCGCGCTTGGCCACCTGTTCCTCCACCATGCGCAGGAATTTCTTGTAGGGCAGGAAGAAGGCCTGGCCGATGCTGGTGGGGTTCTCGATGAGCTTGACGATGGTGGCGTCCCAGTCGTTGCCCGCGCAGTCATAGAACACGCCGTTGCGGCCCACGAAGAGAAAGTCCACGTCGCCCGCCGTGAAGGCCGCGACGATGGCTTTCTTCTTGCCCTCGCGCCGCAGCTCGCAGTAGGCCAGGCAGGTCTTGGCACGGCCGGCCAGCGCGGCGTGGGCGGCGGTGTCGCTCACTTCCACGGTCAGGTCGCAGCTGCGCGCATCCAGGTAGAGCGTGCCGGCCTGGAAGGCCGCGCCCTCGCGCCGGTAAAAGAGGCTGAACGAGACGAAGTTGTTGAGCAGCACCAGCAGGTCGCGCTGCAGGCGGATGAGCTTTTCCAGCGCCACGGCCTGCAGGCTGTGTTCCTTCTCGGACTCGTCATGGGCGATGAGGTCCAGCAGCGCGGCTTCCTGCCCGCCGTCCAGCAGCGCCTGCACCTCCTGTTGCGGCAGGGCATCGAGCGGCGTGGCGGGCCGGGCTGCCAGCCATTGGCGGCAGGGCTGCAGGGCGGCCTTGACCTGCTCCCACTGCGCAGCGGTGATCTCCTGCAGGTCTTCACCCAGCACGGGCTGCACGGCCTGCTCGCGCAGGGCCTGCAGCGCGCCGGCCCAGGCGGGGTTGACGCCCTGGGCCAGCGGCAGCGCGCGGTCAGCCGACACGGCAGCCAACGGCAGGGCGGCAATGGCTTGGGCGCCGCTGTCCAGCACTTCGCGGCCCAGGGCGGCATAGCCTTCGATGGAGGGGTTGAGAGGGTCCTGCGCGCGCGTGTCGAAGGCGGCCAGCCGCGTGCGTGCGAAGAAGTCGTCCACCTTGGCCTGCACCGCGTCCACGGCGCGGGCCGCGGCCAGGGCCTGGTCGCGCTCGGCAATGCCGCAGCCCAGGGCTTCGGCGCCTGCATGCCAGTCGCGCAGGGAACGCAGGTCGGCATAGAAGGACTCGGCCTGCTTGCGTGCGATGCCGGCCACGCCATCGGCGCCCGCCGCCGTGCCATAGGCCTTGCCGATGCGCTCGACCAGCGCGGCCAGCGCCTTGTCGTCCCCGGCGGTGGCGGGGCTGACGATGCCGTCGCCATTGAAGCGCATGGCCGCCAGGGAGGCCAGGCGCTCGCGCACCTGGGCCAGGCTCAGCGCGGCGCCGCCGGCCTGGCCGGACAGGGCCAGCATGCGCTCGGCCTCGGCATGCAGCAGGGCGCCCTGCTCGCTGTCGCGCTCCAGGCTGGACAGTTGCAGCACGTCGCCGCCATCGGCCAGCACCTGGGGATCACGCACGCGCGCCACGGCCCATTGGCAGGCGGCAATCAGTTCGGGCGGGCGGATGCGGCCGTCCTTGTCCTCGTCGATCAGGTCCAGCGTGTCGCTGTCGAACTCGATGCCGCGCGTGGGGCAGGCCAGGGCCACCCACAGCTTCTGGTCCAGCTCGCCGATGTGCGCAATGTCCTGCCCGGTGCGGATGACCACCTGGTCCACTCCACCGGCGCGAAAAAACTCCCAAGCATGTTGCTGCTGCATGAAATACCCAACGGCCGCTCTGGCCAACATTCAAAAAACGAAAACGAAAAACCGAAAAAGGGCCGCAGTTTAAAAGTCATTCGGCCTGCTCAATTGAAGACATTTGTCAACGATGGGCGTCAGCACAGGCTGTCAGGGCTGGCGCTTTGTGTGAAAATAAAAGCACTGAATAGATACTTTATTGCCTCCATGCCCTCCAACTCCACCGCGTCGGCCCCTCAACAAGGCCGGGACAAGCTGCACCTGCAGCTGGCGCGGCTGTTCCGCAGCAAGGTGTCCACGGGCGCCTGGCCCGTAGGCAGCGCCATTCCCACGGTGCAGGAGCTGGAGGCGCTGCATGGCGTGTCGCGCACCACGGTGCGCATGGCGCTGGGCGCCCTGGTGGCAGAGGGCCTGCTGCTCACGCGCAAGCGCGGCGGCACGCGGGTGATTGCGGCGCCCTACAAGCCGCCGTCCTTCCTGCTGCCCACCAGCTGGAAGGAGCTGGTGGCCTTTGGCGCCCACATCGGCCAGATCACCCTGCACACCGGGCGCGACTGCCTGCCGCCGATTCCCGAAGGCTTCCCCGACGTGGGCCGCATGGCCCCCGCCTACGTGCACCTGCTGCGCGTGTACGACCATGACGCGGCGCGGTTTTGCCTGTCGCAGCTGTACCTGGAGCAGGAACTGTTCCCCGAGATCGAGGCCCAGCTGGAGCGCAGTTCCCTGGCCGTGGCCCTGAGCAGCGACCCCTCGCGCATTGCCGTGGCGCGCCAGCACCTGAGCGTGGCGCCGGCCGACGAACTGGCCGCCGAGCACCTGGGCGTGGCCCTGGGCACGCCGCTGATGCAGGCGCTGCGCTGGGCATGCAATGCCGACGGGCTGCTGATCTACTGGGCGCGGGTGCGCTTTCTCAGCGAGTACGTGCATATGGAAATGGATCTTCTGAAATGAACCCCATCCCCTCCTCCCCGGCTTGCCGCCCGCATGCGGGCCGCGTGGCCTGGATCACCGGATCGACCAGCGGCATCGGCCTGGCCGTGGCGCGCCATCTGGCCGGCGAGGGCGCGGCCATCGCGCTGCATGGCCAGGCCGCCGCATCGGCCGAGACCGATGCACTGGTGCGCGAGATCGCCCAAACGCATGGCGTGCCGGTGCGCCACTACGGACTGGACCTGCGCGACGGCAGCGCCATCGCACCGCTGGCGCAGCGCATTGCGGCCGAGATGGGGCCCATCGACATCCTGGTCAACAACGCAGGCATGCAGCATGTGAGCCCGCTGCTCGAATTCCCGGCCGGCAAGTGGGACGAGCTGCTGGCCGTCAACCTCTCGGCGCCCTTCCATGCCATCCAGGCCTGCGCGCCGCAGATGCTGGAGCGCGGCTGGGGGCGCATCATCAATATCGCCTCGGTCAGCGGACTGGTGGGCGTGGCGCGCAAGCCGGCCTATGTGGCCAGCAAGCACGGGCTGATCGGCCTGACCAAGTCGGTGGCGCTGGAGTTCGCCACCACGCCCGTGACCTGCAACGCCATCTGCCCGGGCTGGGTGCTGACGCCACTGGTGCAACGACAGATCGATGCGCTGGCAGCGCGCGAAGGGCTGGATGCCGAAGCGGCGGCGCGCCAGCTGCTGGGCGCCAAGCAGCCCTCCCAGGCCTTCGTGACCGTGGAGCAGGTGGCGGCGCTGGCCGGTTTCCTGGCCAGCGAGCAGGCCGCCCAGGTGCGCGGCGCACACTGGAACATGGACGGCGGCTTTGCCGCCGCCTGACCCCGCCACGCCTCGCCCTGCCCCGCCAAACCCCTTTTCAGACCAACGACAGACAAACCCAACCAGGAGAGACAGATGTCCTTGAACGAAACCCATGACGCAGGCCTGCGCAGCTGGGTGGCCTCGGCCAACACCGGCGCCAGCGACTTTCCCATCCAGAACCTGCCCTACGCGGTGTTCCGCCGCGCAGGCAGCCAGGAGGCCTGGCGCGGCGGCGTGGCCATTGGCGACCAGGTGCTGGACCTGGCGCGCGCCAGCGCCCTCAAGGCGCTGGGCGATGCCGTGCAGCCGCAGCTGGAAGCCGCTTCGCAACAGCACCTGAACGGCTTCATGGCCATGGGACCTGCCGCCTGGTCGGCCCTGCGCCTGGCGCTGTCGCGCGCGCTGCGCGAAGGCGCTGCCGCACAGGCGGTCCTGCAGGATTGCCTGGTGGCCCAGTCCGACGTGGAATACACGGTGCCGGCACAGGTGGGCGACTACACGGACTTCTACACCTCGGTGCACCACGCCACCAACGTCGGCAAGCTGTTCCGCCCGGACAACCCGCTGATGGAAAACTACAAGTGGGTGCCGATTGGCTACCACGGCCGTGCGTCCAGCCTGCGCGTGTCGGGCGTGGACTTCCGCCGCCCCATGGGCCAGCTGAAGGCGCCCGACGCCGCCGCGCCCGCGCTCAAGCCCTGCGCACGCCTGGACTATGAGCTGGAGATGGGCATCTACACCGGCGCCGGCAACGCCTGGGGCGAGGCGATTTCCATGGACGAGGCAGAGAACCACATCTTCGGCCTGTGCCTGCTCAACGACTGGTCGGCGCGCGACATCCAGGCCTGGGAATACCAGCCGCTGGGCCCCTTCCTGTCGAAGAACTTCGCGTCCTCGCTGTCGCCCTGGATCGTGACGCTGGAGGCGCTGGAGCCCTACCGCACGGCCTTCACGCGGCCCGCCGCAGATCCCCAGCCCCTGCCCTACCTGAGCTCGGCCGCCAATTCCGAGCGCGGCGCGTTCGACGTGCAGCTGAGCGTGGCGCTGGAGACCGGCCGCATGCGCGCCGAAGGCCAGGCCGCCCAGCAGATCACCCACACCAGCTACCGCCACGCCTACTGGACCATGGCCCAGCTGGTGGCCCACCACAGCGTCAACGGCTGCGACCTGCAGCCCGGTGACCTGCTGGGCACGGGCACGCTGTCCGGCCCCACCTCCAGCGAGGCCGGTGCGCTGCTGGAGCTGACCGAAGGCGGCAAGAAGCCCGTGGCCCTGGCCAATGGCGAGAGCCGCACCTTCCTGCAGGATGGCGATGCCGTGATCCTGCGCGGCTGGTGCGAGAAGCCGGGCGCCGCGCGCATCGGCTTCGGCGAGTGCCGCGCCACCGTGCTGCCCGCGCGCCAGGCCTGATGGCAAAGGCAGATCGATCGGGGCCGATGGATCGGCCCGATTGATCTGCGCGATTGATCTGCGCGATTGATTCACCCGATCGATCCGCCCGAATGTCGTGATTCCGACAGCCATGAGTGCATGACACAATTGCTGACATGCCCGCCCCATCGGAAGACGCCATCTCAGCACCTCCCGCCACCATCGACTTCGGAAGGCAGGCGGCCCCTGCCCGGCAGGAGCCCGGCAGTGCCAGCAGGCCCGACACGGCCGACTCTCCCAAGAGCCCCAGCAAACTGCCACCCTCTATAGCCAGCGCCTTCGCCGCAGCAGCCTATGCGCTGCAGCACGGCGATGACGCCGCTACCCCCAACGAGCGGGCAGGCGCCGGCGCGCATTCCGGCGTCACCAGCTTCACCGGCGGACAGGGCACCGGCCTGATGCCGGGCCTGTACGCCAGCCTGATTGGCGAGCCCTCTCGCGACTATTACCTGCGCCTGTTCGAGCGCTTCGACGCGCTGGGCAAGCCCTTGCCTACCTGGAACCTGGCCGCAGGCCTGTTCACCCTGCCCTGGTGCGGGCTGCGCGGGCTGTGGCAAGAGGGTGGCCTCTATGCGCTGGCCGCCGGCGGCACGGGCCTGGTCTGGGGCCTGCTGCTGCGCCCCGCGCTGGGCCTGCCCCCGGCGATTGCCCACGGCATCGATGCCACGCTGATCCTGCTGGCCATTGCCATTCCCGGCCTGGGCGCCAATGCCCTGTACTGGCACCATGTGCGCCGCCACACGCTGCAAGCCATTGGCGAGGCCCCCAACATGGCCGCAGCGCACGAACGCCTGGCCCGCCGCGCGGCCACGCCCCTGCGCAAGCGGCTGGCCGTGGCGGCCGGTGCGGTGCTTGCCGCCGCTGCCGGTGCAGGCATCTGGGCGCTGTCGGGCATGCCACATTTCATGGCGGCACAGACCGAGGTGATTCCGTCCGAGGTGATCCCGTCCGAATCCATACCGGCCGCTGCACCAGTTTCGCCAGCTGCACCAGCCGTGGCGCCAACGCCCGCCGCAGCCGTAGCTGCCGTTGAAACGCCAAGGACGGAACTGGCGCCCACACCCGCCCCCACTCCTGCTCCCACTCCCTCCCCCACGCCCCAGCCGCAAGAGCCGGCTGCCCAGACCGAGGCGCGCCCTGATCCGCAAGCGCCCTTGCCCGCCGCCGGCAGCACCGTCTCCGGCACGGTCGAACCCATGCCCGCAGTGGCAGCGGCCGGCGCTGCGGGTGCCGTCGCTGCCACTGCAGCTGCAGCCATTCCCGTCAAGGCCGCGTTGGTGCCAGCCAAAGCACCTGCACCTGCGCCAGCGTCCGTGCACGCAGCCACGCCAGCGCCCGCAAAGCCCTCCAAGGTGGCGGCTGAAACCAAACCAGCCAAGCCAGCCAAGCCTGCCGAACCCGTCGCAAAGGCCGCGGCACCTGCCAAGGCCGCCTCGGCGGCTCTGGAGCCGGGCAACTACTACATCAACATCGGCGTGTTCTCTGAAGCTGGCAATGCCGGGCGCGTGGTGGAGCGGCTGGAGAAAGCCAAGCTGCCCACGCTCAGCCAGACCCTGCACAGCAACAAGGGCGAGATCGTGCGCGTGCGCTCGGGCCCCTTTGCCAAGCAGCGCAGCGCCGATCAGGCGGCGGCCAAGATACGCGCCATGGGCATGGAGGCCACGGTCTTCCACCACGCCCCCGCGGAAGGCCGCAGCGCGCGGCGCTGAAGCCTTTGCTGCCACCTGTTACTTCCGCATGCCTTCGGCTTCGCCTTGGCCCGGCTCAGCCCGGCTAAGGTATGCGGCATTGTCCGAGGCAGCGCGCCCGCGCCCGCCCTGATACTGCGCAGCAACACCCCATGAATCGAGGAGACAGACCATGCCGATGACCGCCCCCGCCCTCCAACGCCGCCTTGCCGCCCTGCCCCTGCTGGGCGCCACCACCCTGGTGGCAGGCTGCGCCGGCATGAGCAATCCTTTTGGTGGCAGCGGCGGCGGTGGGGCGCAACCGGCCCCGCGCCCCGTGCAGGTCTGCAATGCGGCATCGGCGCAGTCCTTCGTGGGCAAGAGCAATACCTCGGCCACGCTGGAGGCCGCCCGCAAGCAGTCGGGCGCCTACATGGCCCGCGTGCTGCGCGAAGGCCAGCCAACGACGATGGAGTTCAACCAGGAACGCCTGAACCTGGTGGTCGATGGAACCGGCCGCATCTTGGCCGTGCGCTGCGGCTGATCGCCGACCGATTGCGCTGTGGCGCTGGATGAAAAAAAGGACGCCTCGGCGTCCTTTTTTCAACGGCGGTTCGCAGGTTCACTCGGCAAGAAACAGTTCCTGCAGGTCGCTGAGGAAGTCAAAACCCCGCTCCGTGGGCACCACCCGCCCCAGGTCGCGCGTGATCAAGCCCTTGGCCTGTGCGGCGTCCAGCCCCTTGGCGATGGACGACAGCGGCAGGCCGGTGCGCTCCATGAAGTCCTGCAGCGCAAAGCCTTCGCGCAGGCGCAGCGCGTTGAGCATGTACTCGAAGGGCAGGTCGGCACGGCGCACCTCGCCGTCCTGCGCCAGCGGCGCGCCGGCCAGGGCCTGGTCCATGTAGCGCGCGGGATCACGAAAGCGCACCTGGCGCACGATGCGGTGCGCAAAGCTGAGCTTGCTGTGCGCGCCCGCGCCTATGCCCAGGTAGTCGCCGAACTGCCAGTAGTTGCGGTTGTGCCAGCACTGGTGGCCCTCACGCGCATAGGCCGAGATCTCGTAGCGCTGCATGCCCGCGGCAGCGGTGCGCGCGGTGATGCGGTCCAGCATGTCGTAGGCCAGGTCGTCCTCGGGGATGGCAGGCGGAAACTTGGCGAAATACGTATTGGGCTCGATGGTCAGGTGATAGACCGACAGGTGCGGCGGGGCGAAGGACATGGCCACGTCCAGGTCCCGCGCCAGGTCCAGTTCGGTCTGGCCGGGCAGCGCGTACATCAGGTCGATGTTGAAGGTCTCGAAGCTGTCGGCCGCCTCGCGCACGGCCGCACGCGCCTGGGCGCCGTCGTGCACGCGGCCCACGGCCTGCAGCAGGCGGTCGTCAAAGCTCTGCACGCCAATGGACAGCCGCGTGACACCGGCCGCACGGAAGGCGCGGAAGCGGTCGGTCTCGAAGGTGCCGGGGTTGGCCTCCATGGTGATCTCGCAGTCGGCCTCCATGCGCAGGCGCGCGCGGATGGCGGCCAGCAGCCGGTCGATGGACTCGGGCGCGAACAGGCTGGGCGTGCCGCCGCCGATGAAGATGCTGTGCACGGTGCGGCCCCAGATCAGCGGCAGCGCGCTCTCCAGGTCGGCGACCAGGGCGTCGATGTAGCGGTCTTCGGGCAGCTCGGGGCCGTCGCGGCCATGCTCGTGCGAGTTGAAGTCGCAGTACGGGCACTTGCGAATGCACCAGGGCAGGTGCACATACAGCGACAGCGGCGGCAGGCTGCCCAGCTGCAGCGTGCCGGGGCGCATGTAGTGCTGGATGTCGCGCTGCACGGCGGCCTGGGCGCCGGAGGCCGAATCCTGGGGCTGGATGGGAATCATCGCACCCAGCGCTCGCGCACGAGTTCGATCATCTGCAGCGTGGCGCGGCCGCGGTGGCTGTGCGCGTGCTTCACGGCCGGGTCCATCTCGGCAAAGGTCTGGCCCAGCTCAGGGATGTACATCACGGGGTCGAAGCCGAAGCCCTGCGTGCCACGGCGCTCGGTGGTGATCTCGCCGAGCACACGGCCCATGGCGATCAGCGGCTCGGGGTCCCTGGCGCTGCGCACGCCCACCAGGGTGCTGACCATGGCGGCGCGGCGGTCGGCCACGCCCTGCATCTGCTCCAGCAGGGCGCGCACGTTGTTGTCGTCGCTTTTCTCGTAGCCGAACTGCGTGCAGTAGTAGGCCGTGTCCACGCCCGGCAGGCCGCCGAAGTGCGAGACGCACATGCCGGCGTCGTCGGCAATGGCGGGCAGGCCCGTGCGCTCGGCCGCGAAGCGGGCCTTGGACAGCGCGTTCTCCACGAAGGTGCAATGCGGCTCGGGCGCCTCGCCCTCGAACAGGTCGCCCTGGCGAATCAGTTCAACGCCCAGCGGGGCGAACATGGCTTGCAGCTCGGCGAGCTTGCCGCGGTTGTTGGAGGCCAACACAATCTTCATCGTAGAAATCCAGTCGGGCGCCCGTGCGCCCTTTGTCGTCAATAGGTTCGGTAGTCCATGCGCGCCACCGGCACCGCTGCTGCGGGCCGGCAGCGGCGTTCAGCGCTTGAACTGGCGCTCGGCCGAGCGGCGTATCGCCTCGTTGATCTCGGCGATGGAGCGCTCGATGGCGGCGTCATCCAGCTCATCTTCCAGGTCTTCGATTGGCCCCCCCTGGATCGTGGATTCAAACGCGTCGTTCTCGATGTCCTGGGTGGAGATGCCCATGGTGGACTCGAAGGCGTCGGGCGTCTCCCACTCCATGGCGATGGCCGTGACGTTGTCGCTGGCATCGCCCGCGTTGCGCAGCGCCGTTTCCACCAGCTGGGGGATGGCCTGGGACACGGTGCGGCCGTGCAGGGTGCGCATCAGGTGCCCTTCGTCCACGCTGCCCCACAGGCCGTCGGAGCACAGCAGCAGCTTGTCGCCCTGCTCCAGCCGGCGCGGCTCGGTCACGTCGTAGATGGGCTTGGAAGGCGAGCCCAGGCAGGTGAACAGCACATTGCGGCTGGATGTCTTGAGCTGCGCGGCGATCTCGCCCATCTCCAGATAGGAGTGGTCGCGCGTGCGCACCAGCAGCTCGCCACCGCGCACCAGGTACAGGCGCGAGTCGCCGCAGTGGATCCAGGTGATCTTGCCCTTCTGGATGACGGCCGCCACCAGCGTGGTGCGCGGCGTATCGATCATGCCCTTGGCGCTGGCGTAGCGCAGGATCTGCCGGTGCGCGTGCAGCAGCGCATCGACCAGAAAGCCCTGCGGATCGTCCAGCAGCGGCTTGGCCTGGCGCTGGAAATGCACGGACATCACCTGCAGCGCCAGCTGCGCGGCGACCTCGCCTTCGGGATGGCCGCCCATGCCGTCGGCCAGCACGAAGAGCACGGCCTCCCGCGTGTAGCAGTAGCCCATGCGGTCTTCATTGAGCGCCCGGCCGCCGCGGCGGCTCAGCTGAAATACCGAAAACCTCATGGCTTGCGCTCCTGGCCGACGGCCGGCAGGCCTGCCGTGCCGCTGATCTTCTGCATGTTCTTCTTGGCGTCGGTCACCAGCGTGTCCAGTTGCAGGCGCATGCGTTCGGAGACACTGAGCTTGGTGTAGCGGCGCTCACCCTCGCGGCTCAATTCCTTTTGCAGCGCAAACACCGACTGCGGGCGCGAACCCGGGTCCATGGCCATGCACCACTCGACGACTTCGATGAGGTTGTCCGAGTACACGCCGCGCAGCTTGGTCAGCGCCAGCGTGAGCCGGTCCTTGTCCTGGCGCTGCGGCGCCTCGTTGGGCGGAAAGCCCTGCATGCAGGCATAGATGCAGGCGCCAATCGCGTAGATGTCGGTCCAGGGGCCGAGCGACGCATCGCGGCGGTACATCTCGGGCGCGGCAAAGCCCGGGGTGTACATGGGGCGGATGAAGTTGCCCTCCTTGGACAGCACCTCGCGCGCCGCGCCGAAGTCGATCATCACGGCGCGGTCATCATTGGTGATGAAGATGTTGGCCGGCTTGATGTCCAGGTGCAGCATCTTGTGCTGGTGCACGATGCGCAGGCCGCGCAGCACCTCGTCGAACAGCGAGCGGATGGTCGATTCGCGGAACACCTTCTCGGCCTTGAGCTCGCGCGCGGTGACAACGAAGTCCTGCAGGGTGGCACCCTCCAGGTAGTTCATCACCATGTAGACGGTTTCGTTCTCGCGAAAGAAATTGAGCACGCTGACCACGGAAGCGTGCGAGATCTGTGCAAGGGAACGCCCTTCCTCGAAGAAGCTCTTGAGGCCCAGGCGGTACAGTGAAAGCTTTTCGGGAGCCACGGCGGGCTGCAACTCTCCGGGGGCACGGGTGGCCAGCGATGCGGGCAGGTATTCCTTGATCGCAACCTGCTTGCCCTCTGCATCCAAGGCCAGGTAAACGACGCCGAAACCGCCGGAAGCAAGCCTGCGCACCACCCGATAGCCGCCGATCGTGCTGCCTGGCGGCAATGGCGCCGGCTTGATCTTGGAAGACATTTTTCTCCGGTGAGTCTCAGGGATGAGGCGAAACCCGGATAATCGGGCAATTGCAAGCATCCATCAAAAGTCCAATGCCAGTTTACAGCATGACCGGATACGCCAGTGCCCAGCACGGCGCGTCCGCAGAAGATGGTGGAGCGTCGGGCCGCAACAGCCGGCTCGGTCTGGAGATCCGCTCGGTCAACAGCCGCTTCCTGGATCTTTCGTTCCGCCTGCCCGACGAGTTGCGCGCCCATGAGCCGGCCTTGCGGGCCCTTCTGACCGCCCGCCTCAAGCGCGGCAAGGTCGAAGTGCGCGCCGCCATCGACAACGACGACGGCAACTCCCTGCCCGACCCCTCCACCGCCATGCTGCAGCGCCTGGCCATGCTCCAGGACACCGTCCAGTCATGGCTGCCCGACGCTCGCAGCCTGTCCGTCTCCGACGCACTGCGCCTGGCCAGCGGCGGCGCCAACTCGGCCATCGACTGGAGCAGCATGCTGCCCACTCTGGCAGAGCAGGCCCTGACCGAACTGCTGGAAGCCCGTGCCCGCGAAGGCAAGCGCCTGGCCACCATGCTGCTGGACCGCATCGCCCAGCTGCGCAAGCTCGCGGCAGACGCCACGCCCCTGGTGCCCCAGCTCGTGGAGCAGCAGCGCCTGCGCTTCATGGAGCGCTGGAAGGAAGCGATGGCCCTGGCCGAAGGCGCCGTGGCGCCCGAAGCCGCCCAGGACCGCGCCCTGACCGAGGCCACGGCCTTTGCCATACGCATCGACGTGGCGGAAGAAGTCACCCGCCTGGACTCGCACCTGGACGAGATCCAGAGCCTGCTCAAGAAGGGCGGCGAGATCGGCAAGCGCCTGGATTTCCTGATCCAGGAACTGCACCGCGAAGCCAACACGCTGGGCTCCAAGTCCGCCACGCTGGAGCTGACCCGCATCAGCGTGGACATGAAGGTGCTGATCGAGCAGATGCGCGAGCAGGTGCAGAACATCGAATAAGCCCATCACAGATGCCCATGCGTAACCAAACTGCGCACAAATCCATGGATTACCCCGGAAACCTCTTTGTCGTCTCGGCCCCCAGCGGGGCCGGCAAGTCCAGCCTGGTGCGAGCCCTGCGCGAGTTCGATGCGCGCGTCTCGCCCTCCGTCTCCCACACCACCCGCGCGCCGCGTGGGCAGGAAAAGCACGGCCGCGAGTACTACTTCGTCTCCGACCAGGAATTCGACACCATGGTGTCGAACAACGCCTTCGTCGAATGGGCGAATGTGCACAGCCGCCGCTACGGCACGGCCAAGAAGGCGCTGGAAGAGCGCATCCAGGTCGGCACCGACGTGCTGCTGGAGATCGACTACCAGGGCGCGCTGCAGGTCAAGGAAGCGTTTCCGAACGCCGTTCTGATCTTCATCCTTCCGCCCAGCTGGGACGAGCTTCGCGCACGCCTGGAAAACCGGGGCGAGGATGCGCCCGAGGTGATCGAGCTGCGCCTGACGAACGCGGCCGAGGAGATGGCCCAGGTGGCGAAATTCGACTTCGTTATAATCAACGAATTGTTCGAGAGCGCACTGTTTGATCTCAAGACGATCATCCACGCCCAGCGCCTCAAGTATGCGGCTCAGCGCAGCCGCCGCGCAGAGACCTTCGAGTCTCTCAATATTTCTGTACCCAACTGACGTTTCCCGGAGATCCTGATGGCACGCATCACTGTTGAAGACTGCCTGGAGCAGATCCCTAACCGCTTCCAGCTCGTGTTGGCCGCCACTTACCGCGCCCGCATGCTGAGCCAGGGCCACACGCCCAGGATCGAAACCAAGAACAAGCCCGGTGTCACCGCCCTGCGCGAGATCGCCGAAGGCAAGGTCGGCCTGGAGATGCTGAAGAAGGTTCCGGGCTGATTTGCTGCAAAGCAACACAATGGCCCCACAAAGAGCACCGCACAGCGGTGCTTTTTTTACATGAAGCCTGCACAAACCCGCATGCACGCTACATTTAAGTCATGAAAGCGGCCTTGACTTCGTTCACAGCCCCCTCTGATCCCGTACCGACACCCCGGCCCGAGCGCATGTCTGCAGAGCAGGCAGCGACCGTGTCGGCCAATGCCTTTGCCGGACTGATGGAGCACCTGGGTTACCTGGATGCCACCAGCATCGAGCAGGTGCGCGAAGCCTATGCCTTTGCCGACCTGGCCCACAGCGACCAGTGGCGCAGCAGCGGCGAACCCTACATCACCCATCCCATTGCCGTCACCGCGCTGTGCGCGAGCTGGAAGCTCGACGCGCCGGCCCTGATGGCCGCGCTGCTGCACGATGCGATGGAAGACTGCGGCGTCACCAAGGCGGACCTCGCCCAGCGTTTCGGCCAGGACGTGGCCGAACTGGTCGACGGCCTCACCAAGCTGGACAAGCTGCAGTTCAACACGCGTGAGGAAAACCAGGCCGAGTCCTTCCGCAAGATGCTGCTGGCCATGGCGCGCGATGTGCGCGTCATCCTGATCAAGCTGGCCGACCGCACCCACAACATGCGCACCATGGGCGACATGCCGCGCAACAAGTGGGGCCGCATCTCGTCGGAGACGCTGGAGATCTACGCACCCATTGCCCACCGCCTGGGCCTGAACCAGACCTACCGCGAGCTGCAGGACCTGGCCTTCCGCCACCTGCATCCCTGGCGCTATGCCACGCTGGAAAAGGCCATCGCCCGCTCGCGCAAGCGCCGCCGCGATCTGGTCCAGCGCGTGCAGGACGAGGTCAATGCGGAGTTCGCCGGCGCAGGCCTGCAGGCACGCCTGGCAGGGCGCGAAAGCACGCTGTATTCGCTCTATCTGCGCATGGAGAAGAACCAGCTGAGCTTTGCCAAGGTGACGGACGTCTACGGATTTCGCGTCATCCTGCCGCGCGTGATCGACTGCTACACCGCGCTGGGCGTGCTGCACCAGATGTACAAGCCCATGCCGGGCCGCTTCAAGGACTACATCGCCATTGCCAAGAACAATGGCTACCAGTCGCTGCACACCACGCTGGTGGGCCCATCGGGCGTGAACATCGAGTTCCAGATCCGCACCGAGGAAATGCACATCGTCGCCGAGGCCGGCGTCGCCGCGCACTGGCTGTACAAGGCCCAGCCCGGCCACGATTCCGAGCAGCTGGGCACGCAGTGGCTGCAGTCGCTGCTGGACATCCAGAACGAGACGCGCGATGCGGCCGAGTTCTGGGACCACGTCAAGGTGGACCTGTTCCCCGACGCCGTCTACGTGTTCACGCCCAAGAGCGAGATCATGGCCATGCCACGCGGCGCCACCGTGGTGGACTTCGCCTACGCCATCCACAGCAAGGTCGGCAACCACATGACGGCCGCCCGGATCAACAACGAGGAAGTGCCGCTGCGCACCGAACTCAAGAGCGGCGACGTGGTGCAGATCGTCACCTCAGAGGACGCCACGCCCAACCCGGCCTGGCTGGGCTTCGTGAAGACGGGCCGCGCGCGCTCCAAGATCCGCCACTACCTGAAGTCGGCCGCGCAAAGCGAATCGGCCCGCCTGGGCGAGAACCTGCTGGCCCAGGCCATGCGTGCCGAAGGCATGGATGCCGTGCCGCCGGCCGACGAGGCCAACCAGGCACTGTGGGATGAGGTGCTGCGCATGGCCGGCAGCCGCAGCCGCGCCGACCTGATGGTGGACATCGGCATGGGCCGGCGCATTGCGTCGCTGGTGGCCTCGCGCCTGACGGCGCTGATGGCGCGCCACGGCCACCGGCCCGACGCCCTGCTGCTCACACGCGAACGCTTCAACTCCAGCAACCGCCCCTTCCAGGGTGCCGTGCTGCTGGACGGCTCCAACCAGGGCTCCATCCACTACGCGCAATGCTGCCGCCCCGTGCCGGGCGACCCCATCGTGGGCTACCTGGGCAGTGGCGAAGGCCTGATCGTCCACCATGCGCAGTGCAAGATCGCGCAGCGCCTGCAGGAAAAGGACAGAGACCGCTTCATCGTGGTCGAGTGGGCCGATGACATGGATGCCGCGCGCCTGTTCGAGGCACGCATCGTGGTCACCGTCAACAACGGCAAGGGCGTGCTCGCGCGCGTGGCGGCCGAGCTGGCGGGCGCCGAGGTGGACATCCTGCGCGTGGACATGGCCGACGAGGCCGCCATGAGCACCACGGACCTGTGCTTCGTGATCTCGGTGCACGACAACCAGCAGGTGGAGTCCGCGCTGCGCAACCTGCGCCGCGTGCACTCGGTGGTGCGCGCATCGCGCGTCATCCCCTGATGAACACTGCCCCGCTCCTGCGGGGCTTTTTCATTGCGCCAGGTCCTGGGCCAGCCGCTGCAGCAACGGGCCGCAGTCCTGCTCGATCTTGAGGGCCAGCAAATCCTCGGAGCGCATGCGGCCCTGGTTGATGGCGGCCACCGGCTTGCCCTGGCCCACGGCCTCATGCACGAAGCGCAGGCCTGAATACACCATCAGCGAAGAACCGGCGACCAGCAGCCCGCCGGCCTGCTGCAGCATGGCGCGCACGGCCTGCACCCGCTGGCTGGGCACGCCTTCCCCGTAGAACACCACGTCGGGCTTGAGCACGCCGCCGCAGTGCGCGCAGGCCGGCACGTCGAAGCGGCTGAAGTCGCGCCCCTCCAGATCGGCATCACCGTCGGGCGCGGCCTGGGCGCTCAGGCCGGCCCAGCCGGGGTTGCGCTCCAGCAGCATGGCCTGCAGCACGGCGCGCTCCATGCCGGTGCCGCAGCCCATGCAGCGCACGGCGGCGATGCGGCCGTGCAGGTCGATGACGCCATCGCTGCCCGCTGCCGTATGCAGGCCGTCCACATTCTGGGTGACCAGGCCTTCGATCCATCCGCGCCGCTGCAACTGCGCCAGTGCCGCGTGGGCCTGGCCGGGCCTGGCCTGCGCCATCACGGGCCAGCCCAGCAGGCTGCGCGCCCAATAGCGCTGGCGCGTGGCATGGCTGCCCATGAAGGCCTGCAGCGTCACCGGCTGAGGACGCTTCCACTGGCCTTCCAGATCCCGGTAGTCCGGAATGCCGGAGCCCGTGCTGCAGCCCGCGCCCGTCAGCACCAGCCAGCGCCGGCCGGGCGGCAGCAGGGCGCGCAGGGCCAGCGCGGCATCGTGCAGAACCGGGGACGGTGATGGCGGCGGAGCGATGGCGGTCATGGCCGCACAGCATAGCGGCCCCGCACGCCCAATGCAGAAACACCGTGTTGCACTCCGAGCCGGGGCGTAGCGGAGACAATGGCCGGATGCACCACGCACACGCCACCGCCCAAGCCACAGCCCACGCCTTTCCCACCGCCCGCCATCCCGCCGCGCTGAACCGTGCCGCCCTGGCCACCACCCTGGCCACCACCCTGGCCGCCGTGCTGCTGGCCGGCTGCGCGTCCCGGCCGGCGCCTGCGCCGGTCACGGTGCCGCCCTCCATGCCGGCCCCCACGGCGCCTGCCGCGCCCGTGCAGCCCGAACCCGCCACCGCGCCGGATGCCGCCCAGCAGGCCGAAGCCACCAGCTTCGAAGCGTGGAAGCGGGATTTCGCGCGCAAGGCGCTGGACGCCGGCATCTCGGAGAAAACCGTGCGCAGCGCACTGGAGCCTGCCCGGCTGCAGCGCCGCGCGGTGCAGCTGGACCGCTCGCAGCCTGAATTCACGCGCACGCCCTGGCAGTACCTGGACAGCGCCGTATCCGCCCAGCGCATTGCCCAGGGCCGCGCCAAGCTGCGCGAAGCGGCTGCACCGCTGCAGTCGGCCAGCCAGCGCTATGGCGTGCCGGCCGAGGTGATCGCCGCCATCTGGGGCATGGAAAGCAATTTCGGCGGCAACTTCGGCAACTTCCCCACGGTCGATGCGCTGGCCACGCTGGCCTTTGACGGCCGGCGCGCCGCCTGGGCGCAAAAGGAGCTGCTCGCAGCCCTGCGCATCATCGACAACGGCGATATCGATGCGGCCCACATGATCGGCTCCTGGGCGGGTGCCATGGGCCACACGCAATTCCTGCCCTCCGTGTTCCTGGCCTATGCGGTGGATGCCGATGGCGATGGCCGCCGCGACATCTGGGGCAGCCTGCCCGATGTGACGGCCTCCACGGCGAACTACCTGGCCCATTCGGGCTGGAAGACGGGCGAGCCCTGGGGCGTGGAAGTGCGCCTGCCGGCAGGCTTTGACCATGCACGCGCCGAGACCAGCGTGCGCCAGGACAGCGCGCAATGGGCGGCCGAGGGTGTGCAGGCCGTGGACGGCTCCGCCCTGCCCTCCACGGCCGATGCCAGCGTGATCGCGCCGGCCGGCGCACGCGGGCCGGCCTTCATGGTGGGAGCCAATTTCCGCACCATCCTGCGCTACAACAACTCCGTGAATTACGCGTTGGGCGTGGGCCTGCTGTCGCAGCAACTGGCCGGTGGCCCGGGCGTGCAGGCGGCCTGGCCGCGCGATCTGGCACCGCTGTCGCGCGACCAGTTGCGTGCCTTGCAGACCGCGCTCAACGAACGGGGATTTTCGGCCGGCACAGCCGATGGCGTGATGGGGCCGGCCACGCGCGCGGGCCTGCGCCAGTTCCAGCAAAGCCAGGGCCTAGTGGCCGACGGCTACCCCACGCTGGAGCTGCTGCAGAAACTGCAGCCCTGAACGCTCACCCGGCGGCGCCGCCCGGCTCCGGGTAGGTGACTTCCAGCACCTCCAGCGTGCGCACACCTGCGGGGGTGGGCAGGGCCACCTCGTCGCCCACACGGGCCTTGAGCAGGGCGCGCGAGACGGGTGCAATCCAGCTGACCTGCTGGCGTGCGCTGTCGGCCTCGTCGATGCCCATGATGGTGATGGTGCGCTCCTCGCCCTCGTCATCGACATAGGTGACGGTGGCGCCGAAGTAGATCTGCTCGCTGCCGGCATGCACGGAGGGATCCACCACCTCGGCGATCTCCAGCCGCTTGGTCAGGAAGCGGATGCGCCTATCGATCTCGCGCAGGCGCTTCTTGCCGTACAGATAGTCGCCGTTCTCGGAGCGGTCGCCATTGCTGGCCGCCCAGTGCACGATTTCCACGATGCGCGGGCGCTCGTTGTCGATCAGGTCCAGCAGCTCCGTCTTCAGCCGCGCGAAGCCCTGGGGCGTGATGTAGTTCTTGCCGCCCGGCGGCAAGGGCGGCAGGCCGACTTCATCATCGTCGTCGCCGTCGGATTCCTTGGTGAAAGCCTTGCTCATAGGGAGCCGATCTTCACACAGATCACCGCAGGAGGCGAAGACGCCGCACAAACCACGACACCAACGGCGGCACAAACGAAAAAGCCTCAGAACTT
>NZ_MYFL01000007.1:146046-155988 GCF_002193035.1 Delftia sp. K82
CAGCTGAGCTACAGCCGCCAAGCTTCGAATTATAGCGTGCTTTTTGAACGCTTACGGAAAACCATGAAAATATCGAAAAATAACCGTTGACCAGCGCCTGAACCATTGCCACGGCCTCTGTGCGGGCCTGTGCGGGCGCCTGAAACGAAAAAGCCTCAGAACTTTGCAGTTCTGAGGCTTGTCGTTTTGGTGCGGCTGGCAGGAATCGAACCCACGACCCCTTGGTTCGTAGCCAAGTACTCTATCCAGCTGAGCTACAGCCGCCAAGACAACGATTGTATATCAATTTCTGGCCTCTCCGCAAAAATTGCAACCATCGCAAACTCCGGGCCCCGTGGCGCACCAGCTGGCCTATATTGGCCGGTCGCGGATGCAGGCCCTGCCCTGCACCTGCGCGGGAGACAAACACAGCGAGCGGCCCGCCGCAGCGGCGGGAACGACAAGACATGACAGACAAGCGCGCGGCCACGCAGCCGCAACCGCCCGAGGGCGCCATGTGGGGGCAGCTGTTTCGCCGCAGCGCCCGCCCCTCCCTGAGCCTGCAGGGCCAGATCCGCGAGATGCTGGTCGATGCCATCCTCTCGGGCATCCTCGCACCCGGCGAATCCATTCCCTCCAGCCGCGAGCTGGCGCGCCACCTGGGCGTGGCACGCATCACCGTGGTGCTGGCCTACCAGCAGCTGGCCGAGGAAGCCTTTTTGCTGAGCCGCCAGCGCAAGGGCCACTTCATCCATCCCGACGTACTCAAGGGGCGCACGCCGGGCGGCGCTGCGGCCAGCAGCACCCCTGGCGAAGGCCGCCGCACCGACTGGTCGCGGCGCCTGTGGCTGCTGCCCAGCCAGCAGCGCAGCATCGTCAAGGAAGAGGACTGGCAGCGCTATCCCTATCCCTTCCTGTACGGCCAGTTCGACAAGGAGCTGTTTCCCACGGCCGCCTGGCGCGAATGCTGCCTCAAGGCCCTGGGCGTGCTGGACATACGCCAGTGGGCGCCCGACCAGATCGCGCGCGACGACGAGATGCTGATCCAGCAGGTGCAGACCAAGATCCTGCCGCGCCGCGGCGTCTGGGCCTCGGCCGACGAGCTGATCATTACCGTGGGTGCGCAGCACGCCCTCTACATGGTGGCCGACCTGCTGATGCGCGAGGGCACGGCCGTGGGCATCGAGGAGCCCGGCTACCCCGACGCGCGCAACATCTTCAGCAGCCGCACCTCCCAGGTCATCCCGCTGCCGGTGGACGGCCAGGGCCTGCCGGTCACGCCGCTGCTGCGCCAGCTCGACTACCTCTACTTGACGCCCAGCCACCAATGCCCCACGGGCGTGACCATGCCGCTGGCCCGGCGCGAGGCGCTGCTGGAGATGGCCGAGGCGCACGACATCATCCTCATCGAGGATGACTACGAGAGCGAGAGCAGCTTCGACGGCCAGCCCATTCCGGCGCTCAAGAGCCTGGACCGCAGCAACCGCGTGATCTACGTGGGCAGCCTGTCCAAGAGCCTGGCGCCGGGCCTGCGCGTGGGCTACATCGTGGCCGCGCCCGAGCTGATCCGCGAACTGCGCGCGCTGCGCCGGCTCATGATCCGCCACCCCGCCACCTTCGTGCAGCGCACGCTGGCCATGTTCATCTCCCTGGGCCACTACGAGGCCCAGCAGCGGCGCCTGGCACAGGCGCAGAAGGAGCGGCACGCGGCGCTGACGGCCGCCATGGCCGAGCATGCCCCCGGCTGCCGCATCACGCCCGTGCGCGGCGGCGGCTCATGCTGGGTGCAACTGCCCGACCACATGCCTGTCGAAGCCCTGGCGCAGCGCGCCGCAGCGCACGGCGTGCTCATCGAGCCCGGCGATGTGTTCTTCGCCCGCCCGGGCACGCCCGGCAGCTTCATGCGCATGGGCTACCAATCCATACCCGCCAACGACATCGGCCAGGGCGTGAAGGCCCTGGCCGATGCGATCCGTGAGGAGCAACCCGAGAAGTAACGCAAGGAGTGGCCGGGATCGGCCCTGCCGGTCCCGTCGCCCCTGGGTCAGTACTTCTGCGGCTCGGGCTGCGCGGCCTCGGACAGCGAGGACACCACCGGCGCCACGCCACGCTGCAGGAACTGCCGCACGCCATAGGCCAGCAGCAGGATGCACAGGCTGGCCACGCCCAGCGCCAGCGGTGTGCGCTGCTCGGGGATGAAGGCCATGGCGATGACGATGGACAGCATGCCGAAGATGGCGAACCAGGTCAGGTACGGATAGCACCACATGCGCACCTTGAGCAGGTGCGGCGCCTCACGCTCCAGGCGGGAGCGCAGGCGCAGCTGCGAGATGGCGATCAGGATGTAGACGAAGATCGCCACCGTGCCGTAGGAATTGACCAGGAAGGCGAACACCTTGTCGGGCGACACATAGGACATCACCACGGCGCCGTAGCCGAACACCGTGGCCACCAGGATGGCACGCGTGGGCACGCCGTTGCGGCTGACCTTGGCCAGCGCCTGGGGCGCATCGCCGCGCCGCGTCAGCGCGAACAGCATGCGCGAGGATGCATACAGCCCCGAGTTCAGCGCCGACAGCACGGCCGTCAGCACGATGGCGTTCATGATCTGCGCGGCAGCGGGCACGCCCATGGTGTTCAGTGCGCTCACATACGGCGTGGCGATGCCAACCGCATTCCAGGGCACCAGGCAGGCCACCAGGAAGATGGAGCCCACATAGAACACCAGCACGCGCGTGATCACCGAGCTGGTGGCCTTGGCCACGGCCTTCTGCGGCTCGGCCGTTTCAGCCGCCGCAATGGTCACGATTTCGGCGCCGAAGTAAAAGCCCGTGGCCGCCACGGCCCCGGTCAGCACCGGCACGATGCCGTTGGGCATGAAGCCGCCATTGCCGGTGAGGTTGCCGAAGTGCATGCCCTGCGACGCAGGCGTCAGGCCCAGCACGTAGACGCCAGCCACGAACAGGAAGACCACGATGGCCGCCACCTTGATGGAGGCGAACCAGAACTCGAACTCGCCAAAGGACTTCACCGAGACCAGGTTGGTCAGCGTCAGCATCACCAGCAGCACCAGGCTGATGCTCCAGTTGGGGACATCGGGCAGCCAGTAGCGCACCAGGTCGGCGCCAGCCACGGCCTCCAGCGCCACGACGATGACCCAGAAGTACCAGTACATCCAGCCCGTCAGAAAGCCTGCCAGCCGGCCCACGCCGGGGCGGTCGCGCCAGGCCTCTCGCGCATATTCGTAGAAGGACCCTCCGCCGGGCATGGAGCAGGCCAGCTCGCCCAGCATGCGCATGACCAGCACCACGAGCAGGCCCGTGATGAGGAAGGAAAGAATCGCGGCCGGCCCGGCCGACTTGATGACGACGCCGCTGCCCACGAACAGCCCGGCGCCGATGACGCCGCCCAGGGCGATCATGGTCATGTGCCGCTGTTTGAGCCCGTGTGAAAGCCCCGGCGAAGAGGCTTGCTGATGTCCGATCATGTCTTGTCTCCTGTTGCGTTCAGGCGCCACGGCTGATGCTCTGTTGTGGTGGCTGCGCAGGTGCGCGCCTTGCCGTGGCGTATCCGGTGTTCCCGGTGGCACGGGGCCGCAAGGCCCCGCGCCGTCAGGCGGCCGCCACCGGCGGGCGGTCCTTGCGGAAGGCGTTCTTCACAGCGATCTTTCCGTCCTTGAAGGTGAAGACATCCACCATGCGCGCTTCCACGCGCAGGCCGTCGGCCTTGGTGCCCTTGAAGGTGCTCTCGGACACGCCACGGTCGCCCTGCACGAAATGGTCTCCATCGAGCCAGGCCGCATCGGGGAAGGCCTGCCAGGCCATCTGGAAACCCTCGCGCACCGCCTGGCGGCCGACGAAGCTGCGGCCCATGAGATCGGGCCCGGCCACGGCGTGGAACTCGCATTCATCGGCCATGAAGCCCATCAGGGCCTCGATGTCGTGGCGGTTCCAGGCCTCGGCGAAGCGGGCCAGGAACTGGGCATCCGGAGGGTTGGTGTCTGCGCTCATGCTGTCTCCTTGTCTGTGGTGGGTACCACGGCGCCAGGCCCCGGGCAGGGCCGCCGCGCCGCGTCATCGAAATGTCGATGGGCCATGGTAGGTAGCAGGCACACGGACCCGTTAGAACCAGATGCCATCAATCGTTAGGTCCAGGCGCGCGCACCGGCCGCCACTGGCTCTATCGAAAGCTGGGCTGTGGCGCTAACTGGCTCCATGGCCTGCTGGCTATGCTGATTCCATCGTCGGCGCACCGCCTTGCAGGGCTTGCCGGCATTGGCCCCATTCCACCGAATCCATAGCAAAAAGCGGCAGATCCCAAGCCGCCGCACCAGGAGACATCCGCCATGAAAGCCGAGGACATCCGCCCCAGCCACCTGCGTCCCTACGACCCTCAGTACGACCCGCTGGTGGCCGCCAACCCGGGCCACGGCACGGGCTATGCGCCCACCTACTGGGTCGGCACGGCGGGACGACCGCCAGACGATGACGGCCCGGTCACCGGCGACATGGACGTGGACGTGGCCATCGTCGGCTCGGGCTTCACGGGCCTGGCCACGGCCCTGTTCCTGGCGCGCGAGCACGGCATACGCGCCGTGGTGCTGGACGCCAACCAGACCGCCTGGGGCTGCACCAGCCGCAATGGCGGCCAGGGGCAGAACGCCAGCGGGCGCCTGTACCGCTCGCAATGGATCGCACGCTGGGGCAAGGACGTGGCGCTCAAGCTCGACGCCGAGATCCGCGAGGGCTTCCAGACCTTCAAGGACCTGGTGGCCGAATTCCCCGAGTGCGAGCCCCAGCCCGGCGGCCACCTCTACATCGCCCACCGCGAAAAGAAACTCGACTTCCTGCGCAACGAGACCCAGATCATGCGCGAGGTCTTCGGCTATGACGCCCGCATGCTCAGCCCCGAGGAGCTGCGCCGCGACTATGTGAACGATGCCGACAGCCACGGCGCCATGCACGAGCCCGACGGCATCGGCGTGCACCCGCTCAAGCTGGCCTTCGGCTACCTGCGCAAGGCGCGGGAGCTGGGCGTCAAGGTGCACCCGGCCAGCCCGGTGCTGGGCGTCGAGACGCGCAACGGCGTACACCACCTGCGCACGCCCGGCGGCACCGTGCGGGCGCGCGCCGTGGGCTTTGCCACGGGCGGCTACACCAGCAACGCCCTGCATGGCAGCCTACGCTCCAAGATCATGCCCATCCTCTCGAACTCGCTGGTCACGCGACCGCTGACCGAGCAGGAACTGGAGGCCACGGGCTTCAAGACCACCCAGGTCATCACCGACACCCGCACGCTGCGCTTTTACTACCGCCGCCTGCCCGACAACCGCGTGCAGATCGGCAGCCGCAGCGCCGTCACGGGCGCCGATGCGCCCAACCCCATCCACATGGCCAAGCTGGTGGACGGCCTGCACCGCAAGTTCCCGGCGCTCAAGGGCATCACCATCGACTACTCCTGGTGGGGCTGGGTCGATGTGAGCCACGACATGATGCCGCGCGTCTTCCAGCCCGATCCGGCCCAGAGCATCTTCTACGCCGTGGGCTATGGCGGCAACGGCGTCTCCTTCTCGGCGCACGCGGGCCGGCGCATGGCCGAGCGCATCGCGGGGCGCCAGAGCAAGACCTTCGAGCTGCCCATCTACAACTCGGAGCTGGAGTATCCGAACGTCTTCAACATGGTGCGTTCGCCCGCGTTTGCGCCGTTTCGCCGGCTGGGGCAGCGGTTCCTGTACCACTGGTACTACATGCGCGACGAAAAGCTCTGAACCCCAACCGATTGCTGCTTGGGCCGGCCTCCTGCAGGGGGCCGGCCCTTTTTTTCAGCAGCGCCGGGGGGCAGCCACCTGCTACCGGTTCCGCATCCAATCGGCCGTGTTCATAAAGCTGGCCTTGAGGCGCACGCGCAAATCCTCGGGCACGCCGGTCTCGCCCATGGCCTGGTCCATGCAGGCCACCCACTGGTCGCGCTCCAGGATGCCGATGGAAAACGGCATGTGGCGCATGCGCAGGCGCGGGTGGCCGAAGCGGTCCTGGTAATGGTCAGGGCCACCCAGCCAGCCGCACAGGAACCAGAACAGCTTCTGGCGCGCATCGGCCAGCGTGCTGCCGTGGGCGGCACGCAGTTCGGCATAGCCGGGCTCCAGGTCCATCAGATCGTAGAAACGGTCCACCAGGGCCTGCACCCTGGGCTCGCCGCCGATCCATTCATAGGGGGTCTGGGGGGCGTTGTTCTGGGATTCCTCTGACATGGCGAAAAGCGGCTGGCGGCTGAGTGAAACCCGCGATTGTCAGGCATGTGCCATGTCCGTGCCCGTACCGGTATCCGTGGGGGCCCCGGCACGCAGGAACCCGTACACCGCCAGCGCCGTGAGCACCGTGATGCCCGCCAGCACATCCAGCAAGATGCCAAAGGCCTGGCCATAGGCCGCCAGCACGGCGGGTGCAGACAGGCCGGGCAGCAGGGCCATGGCCTCGGCGATGTTCCCCGTCACCAGCAACTGCGCCGCGCGGCCGGTGGCATGCAAGGACTGCACCGCCTGCATCGCCTGGGGCGCCTGAGGTGCCAGGGCCGACAGACGCCATGCCAGCAATGCAGCCAGCCCCGCGCCCACCAGCGCCAGCGCCATGCCCTCGCCCGCCACGCGCACTGTGCTGAAAATGCCCGTGGCCATGCCGGCGCGCTCGCTGGGTACCACGCTCACGGCCAGGCCATCCATCAAACCCCAAGGCAGCCCGATGCCCAGGCCTATTAGCAGCAGCGGGGGCGCCATCTGCGCAAAGGCCGTGCCCGGCGCGCACCCGCCCAGCCACAGCAGGCCCGCAGCGCAAACCAGCAACCCCGCCAGGCACAGCAGCGCGGCCGAAACCCAGCGCGTGAGCCAGCCCGCCAGCAACGGCACGAACAGCATGGGCAGGGACAGCACAAACATCAACTGCCCCGCCTGCAGCGGCGCCATGCCCTCCACGCCGATGAAGCGCACCGGCAGCAGCACCAGCAGCACCACGAAGGCATAGGCCGGCGCACCCGCCAGCAACTGCACGCCCACGAAACGCGGATAGCGAAACAGCGACAGGTCCAGCATGGGCTGCCCCGTGCGCTGCTGCACGCGCCGCTCCACGGCCACAAAGGCCGCCAGCGCCAGCGCGGCACCGGCCAGCGGCAGCAGCGCCGCCCCGCTGGACCAGCCCGCCTCCGGCCCCTGCAGCACGCCCCAGGTCAGCAGCGCCAGGGCTGCGGTGAACAGCAGCGCACCGGCCCGGTCCAGCCGCTGCGCCTTCGGATTGCGCGACTCCGGCATGCAGCGCAGCCCCAGCACCAGCGCTGCCAGCGCCACGGCGGCCACGCAAAGCACCACGCCGCGCCAGCCCGCCACGCCCAGCAACCAGCCCGACAGCAACGGCCCGAAGGCCAGGCCCACGCCGAACGACGTGCCCACGCCACTGAAGGCACGCATGCGCGCCGTCCCGTCGAACACCTGGGCCAGCGCCGCCGTGCCGCCCGCCAGCGCGGCCGCCGCGCCCAGGCCCTGCAGCGCACGCAGCAGGTTGAACACAACGATGGCCCCCTGCCCGCCCAGGCAGGCCTGGGCCAGCGCACTGGCCAGCACCACGCCCAGCCCGGTCAGGAAAACGCGCCGCCGCCCGTGCAGATCGGCCAGCGCGCCGGCCGCCATCAGCGTGGCGCCAAAGCTCAGCATGAAGGCATTCGTCACCCAGTTCAGCGCCAGCGGCCCGCCGCCCAGCGCCTCGCGCAGCGCAGACAGGGCCACAGCCGGCCCGGTAAAGCTCAGCGGCATCGCCAGCGCCGCAAGGCACACCGACAACAGCACCCAGACCGGGGATGCACGCGGTCGCGCTGTACCGTGGAGCGCATCCGGTGCGCGGGAAGAAGTCAGGCAGGAGGACATGGTTGGCAAGGCTTTCGCAATTTCCCGGCCGCACATGGCCAAGCATGCATGAACGATAAAAGCGCTGCAATGCCGTGAAAATAGGCGCCAGACTCCCCACACTCCCAACCCCAGGTTGGCAATCGACATGGACAGCTTCAGCGGACTCGAATCCTTTGTGCGTGCAGCCGACCTGCTGAGCTTTGCCGAGGCCGGGCGCGCCCTGGGCATCTCGGCCTCGGCCGTAGGCAAGAACGTGGCGCGGCTGGAACAGCAACTGGGCCTGCGCCTGTTCCAGCGCACCACGCGCCAGGTACGCCTCACGCAGGAAGGCGCACTGTTCCATGAGCGCTGCCGCCGCATCCTGGATGAACTGCACGATGCGCGCGCCACCATGCAGGCCGCCGCCGAGGCGCCGCGCGGACGGCTGCGCGTGAGCCTGCCCACCATCGGCTACCGCTTCCTGCTGCCCGTGCTGCCCGAGTTCCAGGCCCTGTACCCGGAGGTTGACCTGGACCTGGACTTCAACGACCACCTGGTGGACGTGGTCGAGGCCGGCCTGGACGTGGTCATCCGCAGCGGCGAACTGGCCGACTCACGCCTGGTCGCGCGCCGGCTGGGGCCGTTCCGCTTCATCTTGGCCGGCTCGCCCGACTACCTGGCGGCACGGGGCATACCGCAATCCCCCGCCGAACTGGCACAGCACAGCTGCCTGCGCTACCGCTTCCTGAGCAGCGGTAAGCTGGAGGAATGGGTGCTGCCCGGCATGCCGCCCCACCTGCCCGCCGCCCTGGTCTGCAACAACATGGAAGCCATGCTGGGCGCGGCCGTGGCGGGCATGGGGCTGGCCTACATGCCGGACTTCCTGGCGCGCGATGCACTGGGGCGTGGCGAACTGCAGCGGGTGCTGGCCGATGAGCTGACGCACACGGGGCAGTTTTCGGCGTTGTGGGCGTCGAGTCGGCAGTTGTCGCCTAAGGTGAGGGCGTTTGTGGATTTTGTGGGGGAGAGGCTGTTCAAGGAGTCTTGAACGGGTCCTTCCCCTGCTGTTGCTTGTTCTTGTCCCTGCTGTTGCTCGTTTCTGCCCCTGGTGTTGCTCGTTTCTGCCCCTGCCGGGTGGTTGTTTTTCGAGGCCGGGTCTCGGCCCGGCGGCCGACCTACTTTCCTTTGTTTCGCCAAAGGAAAGTAGGCAAAGCAAAGGCGACCCGAATGTCCGCGACCCTCCGCTTCGCTGCGGGCAACCTGCGTCGTGGCGGTTGCGGGGTTCGCTGCGGAACTCGCTGCGTTCACTGCGTGAACTCCGCTCAGACAACCGCAGCGAGTCAGATCACGAAGCAGTCCTGTCCTTCGGCAGGACTGCAACCCCGCAACCACCACGCCGCAGGCGCTGACATACGGGAAGTTGGTGCGGGCCTTTGCTTCGCTCGGCCATTTTTTGGGCGCGCTCGTCGTCCAAAGCCTCTATCATTTCGACCGGCCCCCTGTTCAGGGGCTGGTGCTTCAAAACACCTTTATAGAGCGGTGCAGCCTCCCCGTCAGCGAGGCCTTGTCACGTCTGGATCATCGGACCGTGGGTGCCTGCCCACGTCCCTGCGGTTACGGACGGGATGGGGCTACCCGCAAGGGCGTCCGCACGGCTCTGTACGTGTTTTGAACATCCCGTCCACCTTCTTCGCGCTTCAAAACGTGGAGCGGGTGGCTTCCATCTCACAGAGGAGAGCGAAACCATGCACGCCATATGTCCCATCCTAGTTACCGTCACCTGCAGGGCCAGGCCATGAAGCAGGAAACACGATCCACCAGCGCCAGAACCACGCAGCTGAACTTCTCCATCACCGAGGTGAACCGAATGGTCCAGATGGGCTGCAACGAGATCTCCTCCATCTCCCAGCTCGCCCAGGCATGGCTGCTATCGCCCGAAGGCCTGCGCGACACGGACGTGGTGACCAACGCCTTGCGCACCATTCAGCACAGCGCCGAGCGGCTGGCCACCTACGTGGAAGACGAGATCTATCTCCTGCGCAACACCGCCAAGCCCGAGGCCTGAAGCAGTAGCCTCAGCCCACGAAAAACAG
>NZ_MYFL01000008.1:0-57584 GCF_002193035.1 Delftia sp. K82
CTGAAAACGAGGAGACCCCTTGATGCACCGCCAGCACCAAAGCGGTGCGTAAACGAGGGGGGCGCCCTACCCCCGCCGTGAATCCGGCAACTACCGGATCAACGCAAATTGGATCCCCCGGCCCCGCAGCAACTACTGTCAATTCGTGCCAATCAGTATTTGGTGGAAAATTGCGTAGCAAGAGATTGATTTCTCTTGAAATGAGGGAGGAAAGCCTCGGCTAGCGCTGGGTTGTCCCAGTTCACCATCACGTACTCGCTGTTGCGGGTCTCTGCCGACACCGTGTAGTTGAAGCTGCCGGTCTGCACATGTCTGCTGTCCGACAAGATCAGCTTGTCATGGTGGATTGCAAACGCCGACACCACGCGTACATCAGCGCCAGCGGTGCTCAAAGCGCTCAAGGCGGCGCGGGCCCGTCCATCCGACTCACGAGACAGATTGTGGTTCTCATCCACCACCAGCGCGACAGATACACCTCGCTTTCTCGCGCGGAGCAGGGCTTGAGTGACGCGGGCCGAGGTGAAGGCATATGCCAACACCTTGATATCTACTTGGGCGGCATCGATCACCCGTACAACAAGACCTTCTGCGCCCCCCTTCGGACTGAACGCTGTTTCGACAGTCCCCGCCGCCGGGACCCTAACCGGGGCATCTACCATCGAGCGGGCAACCCGCCCTGCTGCACTGCGCAGATCAGCACCGTCGAAGCCCGCAGCCAATGTGACGAACGCGGTCGCGGTAAACGCGAGCGCAGCTTTGGAGAGAGTTCGATAATTGAGCATGGAATTGAAATTAATTGATGCAATTATCTTAACCCAAATAATTGATGATATAATTACACAAAGACACTTTTTGTTGGAGACCACATGCATCGCTTCCTCATCCCTGCCATTGCCGTAGTCGCCCTGGCTGGTTGCAGCACAAAGGCAAGTCAGTCCGATTTGGCTCAGATCTACATTGGTTCGCCCCAAGTGAACGAATGGCACGAAGGCGTACTAGTGGAGGCCGTCGAGTCGAAGACCACATCCGACGTTGTTGACCTTGCTGGTCAGGCGCTGCCGACGCATGGCGTTTTGGGCGGTGTGGGTGCTGCAATCAATGCAGCATCGCTTGTTAGCTCCGGCGCTGTGTACAGCTACCAATTTCATCTCAAAAAGCCTGATGGGAGCGTGGCAGTGCTTCCCCCCATCGAATACACGAAAAAAATGAATTTCGTCGTGGGCGACACGTACAGGGTCTTCTATGCAGACAGCCTCAAGATCAAGTGGCCTGCTAACCTGACAAAGTACCCGGAGTTGACGGCCCGAACTGCCGCCCGAGAAATCAAAACCGGCGCGCCCACGCAGCCCTGATCGCGTAGCTGCAGCCAGCTAGAGATCGGTTGCGACACTGCGAGGGAGCAAACTTGCGAGCCTAGCCCTGCTAGGGTAGCTGTGCTCTGCACCTCCTGTCGCGACCTTGTCGATAGGTGCTAGCGCGGCGCGGCGCGGCGCGCCATGCACATCCACACCGATGAAGGATGGCCTAGTTAAAAGGAATGCAATATGGCAATGGACACATTGAGTGACGCGCGCAGACGGTGGTGGAAGGAAGCCCTTGAAGTGATGAGTTTCGCTGTCCCGGCACTAATTGTCGCGACAACGCTTATGGCATGGCTGATCGGCCCACTGGGACACTTTCTGCTTGAGGCCCATACCGGTGAATACGACATCGACGCATGGCAAGTCACATTCATCGAGCTTCCATTTTGGATGCGAGCATTGTGCTTCCTTCCTTTTGGAATCGTGCTCTTGGGAATAGCTATTGTTTGCTGCAATGGCTCGTACCCATCGGAAGAGTCTGTCGAGAGGCAGAACGAAATGCGCAGAGCGTATGGTGAACGAGAGTGACCGAGAGGAGAGAAGCCATCACCATGAAGAACCAGGCAAAGGCAATTTCTATCGGTGCACTTCTAATATGGGGTGCATGGACATTGCTTCCCGTCATAATGGCCGCACTCGCAGCAGTCGTGGCTATTGTGCACTACGGCATCCAGGCATTCGCGCTCCCCACGTGGGCCTTGGCTTGCGGGGCAGCGGCAAGCATTTTAGCCGTCCTGCTGACGCTTCTCCTGCGAGAAGGGCCTAGAGAGCGTCTGCTGAAAACATTCTTCGTTGCCGCCAAAATCGTAGGTCTGTTGCTTCTGATAGCCGGAGCAATGGTGATTGCCATTTCCAACTTGCCTGCGCTTCCGGACCAAGGACCCTCACGTCTCGCAGAAATGGATGCAAACCTGACCGGCGCCGCATTTGGTTTAGTAGAGGCGTTTGCATGGATAGCGGTTTTCGTTCTTCCAATGATCCTCTGTGTCATGACACTACATCGTCTTTGGTTTGAGCTGCAATCAGATTGAAAGATACTTTCCTGACCTGCCCACAGCGGATGATTTGCGTCTGGTAAGAAGCGTCTGTAGATTCAGCGGAAGTATTTGATAGCAAAGGCAATGTGAAATGACGAATAGTTCTGAGGGGATCAAAGACGTTGAAGCTAAGACGACATCCGGCGCGCCCGCGACTGTTTCAGCGCTTTCTCAAAAACTTCTGTTAGAGGCCGGCTATGAGCCCAAAGGAGACTGGGTCTACATTGAAGACTTGATACAGAAGTATCAGAATAGCCACAAAGGCAACCTTGACCTGCTGCAAGAGGTCAAATCGTTTCTTTCAGACTCACTTATTCCTGTCACTCGTGCTGAGTTTGTCAATTTTACTGCCACGCTTGCCACCAGAGAGAATGAAAGAAGGAAGGCTGAAATACGCTCAACTCAGCTGCAGGAAATCCTCGTAAGTGCAGGAGTAACTCATAAAGACGCTGGACACGAGGCACTGGCCTTACGCGTACATGAACTTGAACGCGCGGTAGAGGCGTATGCGCAAAAGTTAAAGGCTGCAGACAGTGTGACACGTCATGGTCGCGCCAGCGGAGCTGTCCCATTTCTCGCCGGGGTAATGATTGGCGGCCTCCTATTCTAATCGTTAGAGTGTCATATCTTTGCACGAAGCATGAAATGCACTCCGCAAATCCAACCAGAAATGCAGAACGCGAGAATACGCCTTCCATTGCCTGCGAAGGTGCTTATGGTCTTGGGTAGAGTGAAAACACCGTTGGCAATGGCTGGAGGGAACTACCGTGGCGTTGACTAAATACAAGCGCGTCCAATTGATTCATGGATGCACGATCCTAGCATTGTTTGCCTGTGCCTGCGCACTGAGCTGGACTATCTGGAGGTATCCGCCCGATGACCCGGTTGAGACCTGGGAAACTGTGTTGTATCCTTTTTATCGGTGGGTCATTCCATTGTTCGCGTTCGCTTTGTGCGCGCATGCGGCCTTCGACCCATTTGTTCTTCGACTACTGCGATTTATTAAACACCAATCCAGATAGTCAATAATTACGCGGAGACTTTTGATGAAGAAGAAATTGCTCTCAGCCGGAATATCCTTCGCTGTATAGGCTGCTATATTTTTCACACAGGCTGCTCTCGATGTTTCAGTTGGCTGGATGATGCTGACGATGTTCTTTGTCAGCTTACCTCTCTCCATTTGGATCGCGCGCCGTGTTACCGGCGTTGATCCATTGGGGGAGCTTTTCAAGTAGCGCCATGCCATTGTGGGAATTTCGCGTCTGGCTAGCGTCGAAGCAAATGGAGGCGCTTGGCCACACGCAGAATTCGCATGGCACATGGTCGAGGCGTACGCACCGAAGGCCGCGCTAATTTTTGGGCGTTGACAAGCCATCCATGGTGACGCGCACTTGTAAAAAGCGGGTCGTTACACGATAATCGCATTCATGATTCGGTTTCCTATGGTAAGGGTCTAGATCAAGAAGCTCGTACGGTTGCCGCCGCAGGTGCTTCGCCGAAGGGCTGACGGTTGCCGCCGTTCAGCCCTTTTCTTTTCGCGAATCGGTGATGAGGGACGCGCCGCCCACGCGGCCAGCGCCAGCTTTGTTCAGCAACCTAGGCCCCTCATGGCAGGGGGTTGGTCCCCGCCGCCTCCGCACACCGGGTATGCCCCGGGCGCGCGGCGCCTGCAGGCTGGTTCAGGCGAAGCGGCATCTTCTGCGGTAACGCGCGTGCAATACGCCTACCAGCAAGGCGACGATCGGGCATCAAATCCCCCGGCAGCAGGCCGGCGCAGCTCTTCCGCACCGTTGTGCGTACGCTGCATCGGAACAGCTTTGGTCGTCGGACTCGCCACGCGCTTTGCGCACCAGAACAAGACGCGGCTGGCGCTGCCAGCATCGACCAGCAACACCTACCTGGCGGCTACCTGCGACGCGGTCAAGTGCTCTGGCGCCGCTCCGACCAATGCGAACGCAACATCAAGCGGGCCCGCCACTTCAGATTGATCAGCCGGAGTTACAGCATCAGCACCTATGGCTCGCCCCGTTGGGCAGGGGCTCGTCACAGGGTGTTGCGCCATGCTCCGAAAGCGTGTCGGGTGCCTTTACCAAGCACCGTGAGCTCCTCGGCCGCGTCGTTCAGCGGGCATCAGAGCAAAGCGTCGCACCGCCCTGACGGATGCGTTTCCCTATCCTTAAAATCGCGCCTGCGCCCGCCTACCGCCCCCAGGAGCATCCAATATGGGTGTGGCACTGGCGCCGACAAGGGGCCGCCAGCCACCATCGCCTGACTACCCGGCGCGCCGCCACACCAGGTGCAGCTGGGTACGAGCCCCTTAAGCAAATGGCTCAAGCGGGCATAGGGTGCTCGGCATAGGGAGCAGGAGGGCAGATTGGTGACAATCTGCGCCCGTCAATTGTCATCAATGAGACGCCTGGGTCTTCGATATACAGGGAACTGAGCTCGCAGACGAAGTTGCGCCCCTCAATGAGAAAAGGCCGCTCTTCGTCGTCCGGGATCACGCACCAAGCGAGCGGCGCCGTATGCGGGCCATGCTCCAGCACCTTGATGTAGCCATCGCCATAACTTCGCCAGGGAGAGCGGCGAAAATCCCAAGCGCCAAATCGATGCCAAGCGATCATCCTGCGGCCGAGCAGCTTGGCGGTGTCCCAGTGATGTCGATGCAGCACCTTGCCACCCACAAACATCACTTCCAGCCCTGCTTCCATCAGAAAGCCGTCACGCGTAGGCACCTCCTTGGGCGCACGCATAGGAGCGAAGGTTCGTCTCTCCAGTGCAGCCGACATGAACGCGGAATACGCCTGCTGGTCCCATCCACGTGCCAGCTGCGCGTGGAAGCGAGGGTCAAGCATCCATTCCTCCAGATCAACATCCCAATAACCTGCAGGAAAAAAGAGGAGCTGATCATCTGTCAGCTCGGGAAATTGGGATGGACCTTGTCTCTTCACGTCACTAGACAACATCCACCAATCACCGCCCCTGATATGCGATGGCCCAAAGTAGACGCGCGTGATGCGATAGGTGCCTCTCGGACTCCAGGGACGCCCACCTACCATGACGTGAAGAAACAACGGGTGATTCCGAGGAAAAGGTGAAGAGCCCCGAGTCATGCGGTCTTGCCTGTAAGCACTACCTTAGCGCCGTGGCACATCTGGGTCAGCATCGAGACCACCACTTCGGGCTTCGCCAACAGCGCCACCCGAATCGCAATCGGCTTGCTTGTGTCTACGCATCGAGCCCATCAGCGCCTCATGCAGCCTGTCACTCCTGGGCAATCCCTCCGGGTACTCATAGCCCTGCGTCATCTGCTTCGACACACGATCCAACGCAACCGTCAAGATGTTCGCCGCCCTGTGCCACTTGCCCCACCGATCGAACGGATCACGACCCGGATCAGGCGCGTTCTCATCCGTCTGCGCCGCCTCAGTCATCACATCCTCGATCGCTTCGTCCAAGAACTGAGGGAACGCAAAGCTGGCATGGCCCAGCTCTACGCCCCCATCACGCAACCCATGGAGATAGCTTACGAGGGCAATCATCGCCCGTTCTGCCTTCAATTGCATCGCATTCCTTCTATGGCGCAAACGGCGCCCTGCACTTTCAACCTCGAAGCCGGCACTGCTGCAGCTGTGCGACCCAACCCTCCTGAGATCGTCTGATCCAATCCAGGAGCATGCATGCCGCGTACGCTCCAGGGCCAAAAATTGCACCAGGATCAGACTCATCGTTTGGCATCTGCGCTGGCTGGAGCGGTGTCGAGGCCCTCCGATACCGCGACGGCTTTGTTCGCCCGCTCGTTGAGCAGCCGCTTGATGTCGCCCCAGATTCCATCGGGGATACGACGCTCACCAGACAACCATTGGCGCACCCTGCGCGCGTCCGACAGACCAAGAGCGCCTGCCAGGGCCGTCTGCCACTGAGGGCCGAAAAGCGCCTCACCAGCTTCGCGCAGGCCATCTATGTCCCTTTTGATAGGCCATGGCGGCGTGTGGTACCAGCCTAGCCAGAAAGGCCCTTGCTCCTCAAGCCGAACGGAGTCGGGCAACGATGCCGGCAAACGGTCAACCAACGACCGCAGGCGTCCGTCATACGCGTCCCGCCGCTCATCAAGTGCTGTGCGTGCCTCGGGTGATTGAAGCATCATGCCAAGCCCCACACTCGGCCGCGATAGCAACATGGCGAGGACGTTGGGGGGTACTCCGCGCTCATTGGCTGCGTACACGACTCGGGCTATTTGACCCAGTACGTACATGTCGCTCAGCTTGTCTGCAGTCTCAACTCTCACATGGTCTCCAATGCTGCCGTAGCCTGTGCGCAATCAAGGGCACGCGCAGCACTGCCAAGCGCAGCGTATGCGGCGCTCATTGTGCGCGGCTCCAGCCCCACAGTGGCGAGGCCTCCGCGCGCATCCCCACCCATGTGGCGGTCCGCTGCCACATAGACAGCCTCCGCGCCGTACGTGTTAATTGCGTGGACGATCTGCATCTTAGGCAATCAGCTTTGCGGCATGAGCTTCCGCTTCAACGCGCGTGGGGAAAGTGCAGCCAGCGTCGCCCATAAACCATTCGTAGTACTGGCTGTGCTTGCGACCAACTGTTTTGTTGCGCAAGAAGCCGATGTAGACACTGTGCACCTCGTAGGTGCCGCCCTTGTAGTCGGAGGCTCGGTGGACGCCGAGCAGCACGGCGGCTTGCGGGTTGGAGGCGCAGTGGCCCATCAGCTCGACGGGCTGAAGGTCGGCGGCATTGGTCTGGAGGAGTACCTGCATGAAGTTGCCCATTCTTAGCATTTCGCCAGCCCGGTTGGCCCTGCGATGTACCTAATAATAGGTACAACATGGAAAACATGCAACCATCGACTCGACGCAAGGCTCGGCTTCTGCCCACGACGCTCGCGGAGGGTTTCCATGGCTCACTGAGCCAACCTGGTGCAAGACCCGAATAGAAAAGGCACAACACGCGGCTGCGAGCACTACCGTGGCCACACCCCTCCCGCAGCGGAGCGCCCCGTACGGCCAGGGCTTCCCCAGACAGACTTCGTACCTGGCCGCGAAGTGCATCGCGCGGAGGAGTCAGGAACACTGCGCAGCGCCAGCACGACACGCCAGATCGCATGGCCATGGCCGCTGCCTACCCAGGCTACAGTAGCTCCTCCCTAGACTGCCCAGTAGTAGAAATTGGGGCAACCCTCGGTCAGTTGCAGCAGGCCTAATGCCGCACACAAATGCATCGATTCGCATCGGGCAACCCAGGGATCTCCCCCAGCAAGTGGGCAGCCATCCACGTGCCGCAACCGGTGCTTGCCTGGGGCGATCCCCACGCCCTGGCCAGCTCGATGCCAGGGCGCGACATCCCCAGCTGGCCAGCGGCCGGGAACATCTATAGGCTCAGCGGATCAAAAAACATTGGCGCCGCGGCTACCTGGCCGGATGAAGCTATCAGACTCCTATCCGCGCCAGCGCCAGCCCGCCCGTGCCCACGGTCATCCAGGCTGGCGCTGGCCGCGTGTCGGCCAGCTCAACGACGGGAGCGCGTCACGTCCCTCTCTGCCCATAAAAGCAAAAAACCCGCCATCTCATCGACAGCGGGCTTATAGATAGCACGATAAAGCAGCCTAATTGAGCCACTCTTGATGCTCTTGATTCAGCGTCACAGGCCCATGAGACACCAACGCAGTACCGGAAATACCGCAGTCCCTTCGCGGACAAAGAGCGACGAAGAGCGAACCTTTGAGGCCCACTTGCACCATTGGTATCCCGTGGATTGGGCAACGGCCCTCCGATAGCCTCAACAATCGGTCAGTCCTACTTTGCTTCACCATAATCGGAACACACTCCCTTAAGCTAGAAATCCTGGCTGATGAATAGGGTCGTCTGGGTGCCCGCCACAGACACGGCACCAAAACACCCCGTCGGATAATTGCTCCATGGGGTCTACTGGATGTCCAATCATCACTCGATCCTCGTCATAGTGAAGCGGGTTCAATGGCTCAAGCGGGGTTACGAGGTCTATGTTTCTCATCGCAGCGCTGCCCCTCTACACCTTTAAGGCTCCTCAGACATTCTGAAACGCATGGTGCACCTTCTTCGTATTACTTCTTTGCGTAGATAGCCCAAGCGATTGCGAACAGCCCGGAGGCAATAAACCCTCCCGCACCGGCCAGAGGGTTATTCATCATGAACTGTGCGGTTCCAGCAAACCAAGACAGCAAAGCAAATATACAAAATACTATGTTCATACCCATATGTCCTATCTGTTTTGCTCCGAACTTGCTTCATCGAACGGAGACCTACCCTCTGACCCCAACGCGGCACCTAGGACAAGAATAAATGCTATTCCACGGCACCACCGCCTCGGTGTGTCGCGAGGCCCTTATCAATTAGGTATTGTACTATCATTTCGCACTCTGGATACAGCCATCCGCCGTCCGGCCCCGCTCGCATACTTATTTGAAAAGCGACATACTCACGGATAGCTGCGAGACACTTCGGTCTGTCTACTGGCGTGCACATGCTATAGACTTCAGAAAGGTCAATCTCCGCACCAATGACAACTCGTACCTTCATCAAGATAATCGTGCTCCCAACATTTGCTGTAATTCCAGAATCTCTGGCGCCACACATACAACCTTCCAGGCCGAGATTTCTGGACCCACAATCCTATATCCAGCAACACTAGCTGCGATCGAGTTTCCCTTGAGAGAATTACTTCTCACCAACGAGCAGTAGACTTAGGTTTTAGGCTTCGCGCATGGCGACCAATTCGAACAGTAGGACCTAGACTTCTGCCTGCATACACCATTCCTGCATACCCATTGCTCCTGCGTGCTCTTTGTTTCGTCGAATCGGTAGGCAAGTTCATCACCAATTTGGATAATGTTACCAGGCCAATCGGTGATATCCGTCACCCATACGTGCGTAGAAGTGCGCACGGTGCAATTTAATGAATACTTTCCGGAATTGCAACCCTTCACCTCCAAAACGCTACCTAAAGGTCTTAGCGTTGACACAATCGGACCATTTGGCATCTCGATCCAGTAGAAAAAAGTTGCCACAACAACAAATGCTACCGCGTAAACAGTAAATTCTTTAATTCTGCGAGTTATCAACATATAGTCTCCATTGCAATACAGGCGCCCGCCGTGCATGTCTCTCTACATACGGATCACGTGAATGAAGGTCTCCCATTCAGGGGCCAATGATTATCTTGCAGGCAGATTGCTGAAATAGCCGTCGTTAGACTACACACCTTGAAAGCTCTCCCTGTCGCCTTCTCACAGACAGAGGACGGCCTCATATTTTCATGGTTTGCCCTCCTATATCAATAGTAGTATTTTTTGATTATCTTTAGCACGCCAGTAAGAACGGAAATGCAGCCAGCCAACAGGAACGCATAGAGGAAAATAAGCCCGCCCGGCAGGTCTTGCGCTACAAGCACCAGAACATCTTGAAATTCTCCTAAGAAATTCATTTTTCCTTTCCCATTATTCCTGGTCTAGAGATAGATACTCAGCAGAGATTTCGTCTGCAACGTCCGCCACGTTTCTTCCTGCATCATAGTCTGCACGGACCGACTCTGTGTCAAGAAACTTAACGCCGCATGCATCGAGAACCAGCATCGCTAGGTTATCAAACCACGGTTCAAAATCGAACTCAACTTTGTCCAAGTCCCTACTCCCGTTTAGTTGTGCTGTGCTTGCGCGAACCACTGCGCGGGCCTTTGGGCAGTAATCATATCGATGACATTGCGCACTTTTACGCGTTCTCTTTGTCTATTCAAATTTCTCTTTACCGCGAAGCATCGACCATGGCCGAATAATGCGCCGCAACCAGCGAACAGTCATCCATGGCTCGCAACTCATCTTCCGTACTTGCAACATGCTCAGCCAAATACGAACATTGAGCGCTCTCGATTACCTCATCCCGCTCCGTAGTGGTCAGGCCTAACTCAGGCAGCCCGATGCAATACCAGTGTGCCGCGCGACTAAAAATATCCAATGCTGTCATTTCGCCCTCCGATCTCTCAGGCCACGATTTTCCAACCCATTTCTCGGCACAAGGCTATGGCCTGTGCCTTCGTGGGCATTGCCTCCATCCAGAATTCAGGATCATCAAACACCCGCACAGCCCATACCGGATCACCGCTCTCGAACGAGCGCCCGATGAACACCGTGAGCCCGTCTTGGAGTGCGTATTGGAGCGCAGCCTTATAGCTGACCGGGGAATCGACCTTGAACTGTTTGGCCCACTCTGTCTGTTCAAGCGCAGCAACGGTTGGGGACGTGCGGGGCGCAACGGATGGATTTCCCGTCTCCGATCGAGGGCAAGCTAGCTTGGCTCGGCCGGCATCTGTGATATTCCAGATCACACCCACAGACGTTGCCTCTAGGAGCCCAGCCCTAACGAGCGTGGCCAATACGCCAGGACTATGTCTACGACGCTCGGGGAGTTGAAAGATCTTGTCTTTATCTGCCTCATGCAACGCCGCAAGCTGTTTAACGGTCAGCCTCATTGACTGTTTACCTCGTGAAGTTGGTTACATCCAGGGGTCTCTGCGTACTTGAGCCCGTGGCGACTGGAGCGCTCCCCCCCCTCATCCATTCCTTGAGCCGACTTTGCAACCCTGCCGCGAGGCCCTTTGCAAATTCAAAGTACCTCTGCCGAGCCATTTGATCCATAACGGGATCTATATATAGGCGGCCACAGTCGAAGGAGTGCCTCCTCAGCAATTGTAGACGGCTTCGGCCTCAATTCTAACTGCAGTCATTTACGGCTGCTTTGAAATCGCTCAATTGCGGCCAATGCTAAGGATAGCAACGCGACACTCAGGCATGCTACCGCAGTCCAGGAGTTTCCCCGATCCATCGCCATGCCAGATAAAACCGCAAAAAGCCCAAATACTGACAATTCCACTCTTTTCTGTCCTATGGTTTATGTGCGGCTAGCTAGTGCAAACTAGCATGCGGATTTTCCTGCATGATGCGCAGCGCGCTTCAAGCCTTCGACGAGTCGACCATGAGATGGATTTCGTTTCATGGATGCATTTCTTAATCTCAAATGGCTGAGATTATTGCTACAACGCAGCCTCCTATACCAACCAGTACAGGCCAGAACTGCTTTTTTGCGCGGAATAGAAACATCCCAGCCAGAAGTAGGCACCATGCTGAAATCATAAGGAAAACATCAAAGACGGTACCCTCATCGAGGGATATTTGGTACCGCAGAAATATGGTGCCTATCGCTATGGCAACCAGCCGAATGGCTTTCTCTAAGATAGACGCGTCACTCCAATTCATTTCCTGCTTCCACTTCAGGCCAGATAGCGCCCGGTTTTCATATTAGTCTAATTTCCATTTTTTGTGCAAATAGGCTAACCCGTCATAGCAGAAGGGGGCGCAGAGAAGCATTCCAAGCCAAGCCAACGCGAAAAAAGCAGGGCCTGCTCCTTGGACAAAAAGGAAAATGTAGGAGAACGCAATTGCTGTAGCCCCACCACAAGCGAGCTTCACCTTATTGTCAGTAGAATTAAAGTCACGTGCGGATTTTTTCACTGCTTTGATTTCCTTGGTCATCAGATCTCAGAACTCTCGACCCATTGGGTTCCCAGCAACGCTTCCCCGGGTTCAACAGTGGGCAGAACGACTTCGTCGAGAGCATTTAGCGTCCAGCCTCCTGGGGAAGCTGGAGGGGCGCCAGCTCATGGACGCCAGGCACTGTGAAAAAACGAAGGGTGCAGTGCTCGTGTCCACTAAGCAAAGCCGGCTCGTCATCGCTTACGGGTCTGGCGACGATCATGGTTTTCCTTTAGATGAAACTGACTTCGCATGCCTGGCTGATGAGGTAGCCGAGACCCGCGATTTTGTGTTCGTGTTTGGGCTCGAACGAGCGCAGATGAGCCATCACCACGCGATTCAGGAGTGCCGGCGCATCCGCATCGTCGAAGCCTTCACGAAACACGATGTCCCCTTGGGGTAAAGGCTGGCCAGAAAACAAGTGGTCCAGCAACTTCGTGTAGTCGTTTCCGCGCTTGAACTCACTTGGCACCACGTCGAAAGGCGGCAGGAGCTTGGTGGTTCCAAAGGCAACTTCAAGTTCCGTGATCGTATCCAACGACTCACGCTTCAGATTGAATTTACGCACGGTTTGTCCTAACTTCACTTGCCGCTCGTAGCAGCTGTGTAATTCGAGTTTCGTGGCTGCGTAGCTTGTCTGCATCGACACGCAACCTAGCCAAGGCTCCAGGAATATCTCCATTGTCAAGATCGCGGCTAGCCAAGACCACTGCCGTGTACACACGCAGCTCCGGACGCTGAAGCTCTCGCCTCAGAATGTGCAACTCGTCGGGGTCGAGAAGGGCCAAGTTCCGTTCCTTTCACGCCGCCGCCAAGAACTGCCTGGCTCGGTCGTACTTCATCCGCAAACGCTGCGCTACTGCCTCTGGCAGAGCCGCAAGACGCTCGGGATCACTGTTGTCGTCCAAGTCGGCCAGCTTCACCACGAGTGCCGCAGGACTGCGTTTCACACCGCCCAGGTAATCCTCATAGCGCTGCCCCTTGCGCTTCGTAAGTATCACCACCAGCTCAACCGCATCTGACGGCAAGCCAAGCCACAGCAGCTGCTCGGCGCTCACCTTGCCGTCTTCGATTGCGTCATGAAGCAGTGAGGCGATCTGCTGGGTGAGGTCGCCTCCCGCCGCTTGGACGCGAAGAAATACCCTCGACAGGTGCTCGATGTAGGGGCGCCCCGACTTGTCCACCTGGCCCGTGTGCAAGCGGCAAGCTAGTTGGTACACCTCAATCAAATCCATGCGTCTAATTCCATAGGGTTAGCCGAGCAGCACGGTCGCGCCAGGCATTTCAATAAAGTCTTCGAGCCAGTGGTTCTCCTGGATGTGAGCCAGCGCAGCGTCTAAGGTCTTGAAAGACTGCACGCCGTCTTTATGGCCAAGGTGCAGACGGTCAACTTGACCCTGCCTCGATTTCACGTACAGCAAGAAGTTGATAACTTCAGAGGTACGGAGAATCGAAATGAAAGAAGGCAAGCTGCCCAAGCGGCAGTACACACAGGAATTCAAGGCTGAGGCCGTCAGACTCGCGGCGTCAGTCGGCGGACACGAGGCAGCACGTCGCCTGGGCGTGCCGGTGGCAACGTTGGGCAACTGGTCCAGGCGAGGTGTCGCAGCGAGCGGCGGCAGTGGCGCGGCTGTGCCGCCCACCGAGGCGCCTGCGCGCCGCCCCGTGAGTGAACTGGAGGCGGAGAACAGCCGCCTGCGCAGAGAACTGGCCGACGCGAAGCTGGATGTGGAAGTCCTTCGAAAAGCGACGGCGTACTTCGCCAGGGGGTCGCGATGAAGTACGCCTGGATCGACGAGCATCGCGACCAATACACCGTCAGTCGGCTTTGCCGCGTGCTGCAGGTGTCTCGCAGCGGCTACTGCCAATGGCGCGTGCGCCCGCCCAGTCCCAACACGCTGGCCAACCAGGCTCTGGACGCCAAGGTGGCGGCCATCCACGATGCCAGCCGTCGAAGCTATGGCCGCCCTCGGATCGTTCACAAGCTGCGCCAGCAGGGAGAGGTCGTCAGCGCCGAGCGAGTGCGAAAGAGCCTGCGGCGCCAGGGCCTGCGCCCGGTGTACAGAAAGCCGTTCGTGACGACCACCGACTCGGCGCACCGTTTGCCGGTGGCGCCGAATCTGCTGGATCGGCGCTTTGATGGTTGGCAGAGCGACCAGGCGTGGGTGGCGGACATCACGTACGTGCCCACCTGCGAGGGCTGGCTGTACCTGGCCGCCGTGCTGGACCTGGCCAGTCGGCGCATCGTCGGCTGGTCGATGTCCGAGACCATCGACGCCACGCTGGTGTGCTCCGCTTTGAAGTCGGCATGGTGGCTGCGCAAACCTGCCAAGGGGCTGCTGGTCCACACCGACCGCGGGTCGCAGTATGCCGGCGGGCGCTACCGGGCACTGGCCGCCGAGCTGGGCATCACGATGTCCATGAGCAGGAAGGCCAATGCCTGGGACAACGCGCCGATGGAGAGCTTCTTCAAGACGCTGAAGGTCGAGCGCATCCATCAGGTACGCTACGACACGCGAGCGCAGGCCAGGCTGGACATAGTCGATTGGATCGAGGGCTGGTACAACCGCCAGCGCCTGCACTCGGCCAACGGCTTCCTGCCCCCAGTGACCTGGGAGAACGCTCGTTTGGCTGCATGACTTGGTGTACGTGGAAACGAGGCAGGGTCAACTTGCGCTGCGCCGGTCTTGAGCGAATAGCGCAGCTCGATGGCAAATTCACTGCTCTCGTGGTGCTGGACGCCAAAGCGGACATACCCCTTCTTGGGCTTAATGAACGGAGCAAAGTGGAGCACCGCCGCCTTGCTGCGCTGGACCGCGCCGAGCTCTCCGCGATTCAGGCGAACATGCAGCACCGTCTGATTGGTATCCGCCCACTTCATGCCCCATCCAAGGCCGTAGGCTCCCGCCAGTGCTTCGCCGGCATAGTGGAAGGCCATACTGCCTTCCGACTCCAACAGCGCGGCCACATCTGGCTTGGCGCCCCACAGGCGCAGCCGCTCGTGGTCGTAGGCCTCCTGCAGTGTGGCTACGACATCGGCGGCACGGTCGGCGCGGCGCTCTGCCTTCTTCAGCTCCGACTTCGCCTCGGTCGCCTTTGTGCGGGCCTGTGCGATCTTCGAGGCCAGCTGTGCAAGTTGTGGTGAGGCGTCGATCGAGGGTGGCATTTTGATTTCCTTCACTTGTTCAAATCGGCCTGTTCGCGGGCCTGTTGGTTCAGATCCTCGACTGCAGCGTCTGGCAAAAGGATTCGCAGATCGGTTTGACCGAGCACCACCTAGTCATCAGCGATCTCACTGCAGCCAGCCTCGTCAAGCAGCTTCTGCGCCGCCTTGGTGAGCTTTTTTGCCATCCTTTTTTCTCTGATGTTCAAACTGTTCGGCCGATGCGCGACTGCATCTCCGGGGACAGTGCCGAGACCGGGTAAAGACGAGGCCCACCAGCAGGCGGCTGGTAGCCAGCGTCGCCCGCCGCCTCGATCTTGCGTAGACACTCGGGGCCGACATGAACCACTTGGTCATCTCTTGTGTCAGCCAAGAACGGGGTCGGCCGACGGATCACGCGATCGCATGCGAAACAACGGTACGAAGCCAAGATCATCTTTCCTTCACCTTGTTGACGGGCCCACGGCGCGCATGACTTGCTTGCTGACGCGATATTGCGTACCGCTCTTCGTCGTCAGCACATGGGTGTAGGTGAATCCACCGCTGTAAAACGAGGTTGGCATCGCCACCACTGATCCACCTGCACTGAGGGCCCGCTGAACTTGATCAACGCCTGCCGATTTCAACTCGTGGTGCATGCCTGCTCTCCTTCGTCTTCAGTTCATTGGCTTGATGCGAAGCACACTCGCCAGCGTAATGGCCATGCTTGCCACGGCGGTCTTGTTATGGCCTTCGCCATAGGCATATGCGGCCAGCAGAATGCCGCCGACGAATGCAACTGTCAGTAGAGGCTTCAAGTTCATTTTTCCGTTCAGTTTGTGGCGTCCTGCGATGACAGGGTCAAGCTGCTTGGATCGATCACCATCGCGGCACTGGCCACAATGTCGTCCTCAGTAATGACGCCATAGGCCAAGCCCAGTCGCGCTATTACCGGCAAGCGTCCCAGCTTGGACATGAGGGCAACGGCTCCTGCGCACGTCATGCGCTCTTTCTCCAGCGTCTTGTGGCACACGAAGGTCTGCTGGTCGTCAGCCAGCAGATGGGACACGATGCTCTCCAACCGACCAGGGTTCAGCTCGACGCCCGCACCGTCGCAACGGAAAGGGCAGTTGGCACAGGGCCGTTTGGTGATGGGCACGTTCTTGGAATCCCTTCAGTTTGCAAGGCGTCGCTCAGCCAGAGCCGCATTTGCCTGTTGAACAAGCTGGGCCAGCATTCCAGCACCTATCTCGCCAGCCGAAGCGTGAAGCCCAGCAACTCGCTCGGCCAGCTGAACCAATTCGGCTTTGGCATTGATCCAATTCAACGCCGCCTCGGCGTCATCTTGCAGAGGCTCTCCCTGTTCGTCTTCCCAAGGCCCACTCGTCGCGGTGCCTCTCCGATCAGCCACCTCTTTCAAGAGCTTCAGGATTCGAGGCGGGAACGCTTCAGTCGTTTTTTTCATACTAGGCATAGCTTTGTCCCTCGATAGGTTTTGCCGCTTGTAGTGCAAGCAGCTCCCGCCCAACGTCGGTCAGACGATCGTCTTCGATTGCCCCCCAGCCGATCAGCGTTGCGCGGCATGTCATCAGGCCGTTGGCGTCGCTGATCCGCGCCGCGACAAGCTTGCGGCCATCACGCACCGCTTCTAATACTTGACGGTGACCACTGTTCATTCGAGCACGCATCTGGCGGATGGTGGGCGCAGGCATAGCTTTCTCGACTTAAGTCTGCATCCAACGCTTGGCTTGGGCCAGGCAGGCTTTGCACGTGACTTTGGGCTGAAAAGGTGTGCCGTCGCCATCGAGGCCTTGCGCCACAGTGGATGACCAGCGCTTGCCGTTCGTGCCGCTGGCCGTGGTGCACAGGAGGTCGCCGGCTCGGCGCTTCAAACGGCCCACCTGCAGGTCTTCAAGCAGGTAGACATGTTCCACGGTTGCTTTGCTTCGGCCATCGCCCCAGGAGGTCTCCGAGAGGCCGGAAAGCACATCCTTGATCCCCACATCCCAGCGCACCGGCAGAACCAGCCGCGCATTGAAGGCTTCGGCTTCGGCGCGGAGCGAGCTGAGCTTGCGCCGGCTGTCCTCGGCCCTCGCCGCCTGGGCATCACGCCAAGTTTGCGCCTCGCGCTCCATCTCGTCACATGTGGCGCAGACAAAGTGGCCCGAGCCGTTGAGCCACACATTTACGGCCGTGCCGGCAGCCAGGGTAGCGTTGCACAACCGAAGTGCGACACCCGCGACGGTCAGGCTCCCATCTACTGCGACCTCAGCCGAGTGCTGGCCATACCGCACCGAGTTGAACCAAATAGGGTCCAAAATGCTGGGACCTGCGACAGGGTAGGTTTGCATTGTGTGCTCCCGCTTCAACTCCGAGTGCCCAGCAGCGAAAGCTCACCACGATGGACACGCCCCAGGGTGATGGCGGCGCAATGATCGACCACCGTATCAATCAAGACTTGCGAGTCGCCTGAGTACAAGTGCTTGAACTGATCCCATAGCGCCTTGCGCTCTGCTTCCGACTGCACGTTGATGCCAGCCAGGGATTCAGCCTGACCGATGGAACCGCCGACCCACCCGCCTAAACGGCGGAGAATTTCGGAGGGGCGAGTTTTCGTCTTTGCCATGGTCGCTCCTCCCTTTTAGGCCATCGCGTCGTTCAGCGAGGATTCGATATCGTCGAAGGCTGTCAAAGCGTCATCCAGCGCAGATGCCGCGGCCTCGCTTGCTTGACCCCGTTCAGACGCCTTTAGACCTTCAGGCATGTTGTCATAGGCATCCTGTTCCTCTCCATGAAGCCCATCAATGCGGCTCCGCAAATCAGCAAGCTCGTTGAGCACCTCTTCTATCTCTTTGCGGCGCTGTGCGTTCATGGCGTTCCTGGCTATGTTGAATGCCTCCATTGTTAGGGTACTTGTACCCCGCGTCAAGGTGTTTTGATGTGCTGCTTGAAATTCCTTTCGGCATGAGCCAGAAGCTCATCTTTTAGAGGCCTGAACTTTGAAGAATCTGCACGAACCAGGAATGCCTTGAAGGTGTTGATTGAGTATGCAGCGGGCCCAAGTCCCAGGTTGAAAACAGCAAGTGCTGCAGGTTGGCTGAGGCCGCTTGCCTCCACTAATTCGCGCAGGCGGTCATTGTTTGTTTTAGCGGGGTTCATGTACCCATTGTGTCAAAGCTATAGGGCGTCGGCAAACATGGCGCACATAGTCGAGGCACCAGCCGCATATGCAGCTGTTCGATGCCGCCCGCCTGAGCAAGCGCGCGTACAGGGGGCACCAGGGCGCCGGCAGCAGGTCCACGACGATTCGCAGGCGGTGGTCATGAGGCTGGCCAAGCCTAGGCCCCAGGCGGCCCAGGACCTGGGACTTGCCACGGGCACCAGCAGCTGCAGCTGGTCGATGCAGCCTACCTGGGCCAGCGCCCGTCCGCAGCCCGCAGGACAGTGGCCGGAGTGAATTCGCACAGGCCTGGCGGAAGCGTCCGCAGCGCCATGGAGACGGTGCGGCCCACGACGGTCGCGTTGAGCGCAGGATACAGGCGCTTCAACACCGTCATCAGCTCGTGCCATTCCTGGCCACCTGGCCACGGTTCCGCGCCTTCGTGGATCAAGGCCGGGGCTCCCAGGTAGACGCCCGGCAGCTTCTGGCGCGAGCACCAGTTGAATTGGTCCGCCGTGGGATCCAACACCTGACCGTCGGCAAGCTGCAGGAAGATGTGCTCGCACTCGCCGAGATCCGAGACCACGAGCTGAGTTGGAATACCCTGAGCATGAAACGCAGCGTGCAGTGGGGCAGACAGCGCCACGCACATCCGTTCGCTGGAATCGCCTTGCAAGACTACTTCGCGGAAATCGCGGGCGTAGGTCAACAGGTTGGTCATAGCGGCGAGTAAACCACGCCCAGAGCCAAAGCGCGGCGCTCCAATTCCAGGTTCATGGCCAGGCTGGGCTCAGCCGCTATCGATGCAAGGACGGTGTGAAGCCATTGCTCCGGCGTAGCGCTAGCTATACGAAGTGCCAGACGATCCGCAAGAACCTCTTCGCTGATCCCGCCAGCTCGGAAGAAGGTTTTCCACCTGCGCGCAGCATGCCCGACCTCATGGGCCAGGATCAGCTGCAGCTCAGCATCCGACAGTCTGGCCAGGAATGCATGCGATACGCACACACGATGCCGAAGCGGGATGTAGTGGGCGCCGACGTTCGCCATGCCGAGCGATGGTGCCCTGTGCATGCTGGCGGCGCCTGCCAAGGCTGCCAACATGGATTCCGCCCATTGCACTCGACGCTCGGCCGCGAGTAACTCCTGAGGTCCCAGCGCCGCTCGCAGGTGCTTGGGGTCAGGATCGGCAAGGCGCCAGATCAGGATGCAGGAGCCCACAGTGCCAAACAGAGCAAGCGCAAGGTGAACAACGACGCTATTCATGGCTTGGGCTCCAGCGCCGTCTACATAACCTGACCACCCTTACCGGTATTGGGGATGCAGGCCCCGCACTTCCCGGCCCCCTCCTCTGTGTACAGAGTGACAGGGGTTTCGCCAGCGCTGTGTACACGTTGCCGCACCGGCCGCAGGCGTAGACGGCGCGCCGCCGCGAGATGATCAGCTTCTTTGCTGACACCCAGTCGCCCTGCAACTGGTCGGGCGCGTGCAGCTTCTTGGCTTCCAGGGAGTGCGCGAGCGGCGCCCGCTCCTGACGAATGGCCCCAAAGTACCGGGCGAGCGCGGCGCATGACTGGCCTTGGTGCTGAATCACTACGCGATCGACGAGTCAGTGCTCACGTGCACCTGGTCAGGGTGACAGGCCTGATTCATTGTTTTCCTCGTGCTGCACGCCTAGACTCCCGGACCCGCTTGCATCCCTTGGTAATCTGAACAGCTCCCACAATGGGCAGGCCGACGATAAAAAACAAGGTTAGGCCTGGGCTAGCAAGCAGCGCTGGCCAGTCGAGCTTCAACTGCTCACTACTGAATTGCAAAACAAGCCCCACCAACCAAAAGAGTATCAAAGACAGTCCTATGCCTAGCTGTCGCATCCCGTACGATCATATGGTCGCTTGTGAAACAGGTGCGGGTGGGTCTGGTACCAATCTTTCATGGCCTGCATCGGCGTACTGCTCTTGAGCGCTGACTGCGGCAACTGGTGGTTGTACAAGGCCACATAGCGCAGCAAGGTCTCCTCCATGTCCTCGCGGCTGTTGAACCGGTGGGTCTTCAGAACGTCCGCAATGCGTCCATTGAACCGCTCCACCATGCCGTTGGTTCTGGGCGTCCTGGGCTTGGTCAATCGGTGCTCTATGCCCAACTCCCGGCACAGTTGATCGAATTCATGGTTGCCGCTGGGTTCGCGTTCCTTGCTGGCAAACAGACGGTCCGTGAACTCTTTGCCGTTGTCGGTCAACAGCTTGTTGATCCTGATCGGACAGGCCTTGTGCAACGCCTTGAGGAAGGCCTGTGCACTGGCGGCGGTCTTGTTGGACTTGAGCTGCACAAACACCCAACGCGTGGCCCTGTCGATGGCCACGAATAGGTAGCGCCGGCTGCTCTCATCCTGCATCTGGGGCAGGTACTTCACGTCCATGTGCACGTAGCCTGGCTCGTAGCTCTTGAAGGCCTTGTGGGCTACCGCAGGCTCCTGGGGCTTGAGGGCGTTGAGGTTGCCCGCTCCATGGCGGCGCAAGCACCTGTCCAGCCCGGAGCGCGAGACATGGGGACAGATGAACTCCCGTGTCACGGCCAGCAGGTCATCCAAAGGTAGCAGCAAGGTACGGCGCAAGTGAACCACCACGGTCTCTTGCGCAGGCGTGAGCACCGTCTGCAGGCGATGGGCCGTGTGCGAGCGGTCTGCAAAGACATCGCGCTTCTTCCACTTGTAGACCGTCTGCTCAGTGATCCCAAAGCGCTGGGCCAGGATGCTGGCTGGTTCATCGCTGGCTGCGATCTCGGCACGCACGGCGGGCGTGGTGCGGGCGTTCTTGTGCAGGGCTATCAACATGGCTTCACTCCCTGGGTGGATTGCAAGGACTCTATCAACTCCTTTAGAACGGCTCGGGCCATGAAGAGTGGATAGCGTTTAGAGTCTATGCAATCGTCCGGGATGCGACACCTAGTTACGCGGCCTGGGCCGCAGTTTGGCGCTCAGCGTAAGCCAGGAAATCGTCCATCAGCAGTTGCCCGCAGCAATGGCCTTCCCAGACGTTCCAGGCGGAATAGCTCGACGCCACCCACCGCTTGCCATCGTAGGCAGTCAGGCGGCGGCGCCCCTTACGGCCACCTTCAGCTTCGCACACGACGCGTAGGGTGGTTGGCTTATGAGGTGGTGTCGCCCTTGGGTGGAACGTGCTCATGGTTCTTTCCTTGATCCTGATTTCAGTGCAAAGAACGGGACGCAGGTGGCGTGGCGTCAGCGATGCGGTATATGGTCTGCACGTCGCCGTCCACCACCGCAGGAGCCGATGTGATCAAGCCGTCCACCATCAACATGGCGAGGGTGTTGGATGCTTGCGCAAAGCTGCCCAGCGCAGCCGTAGCGTCCTTCATGAGAAATCCAATCTGCACCCCTTGGGCGGTGTTGTGATGGGCCTGCACGGCTCGTAAAGCCGCGATGGCCTCTGTGTGGTTCATCTTGCTTTTTTCCGATCAAACTTTGGAGCCACCCTGGCGGGTCACTCCGGGTGTCCATACTGCATCCTCGATCGCAATCCCCGGGTTCGTCCGTGCGAACTCTTTGCCGGCCGCGTAGCAGACAGCGCTGAGCGTTCCAGGGATCACGTTCGCGGTCTTGGCCAAGCCGCCATAGCCGTCCCAGAACGCCGCGCGGTGGCCCGCGCCACGATGCGGCTTGCCGTCGTGGTACAGCTCGCTCGATGGGTCGCGCGCAGCCGAAAGCATGGCGTCGTATGTCGCCTGGAACGATGGGGTCTTGTAGCGCGGCACAGTCTGGTCTTTGCTACGAAATCTTCGGGTACTTCGCCAGCAAAGCACGCGCCTTATCCAGGTCACCAGCTGCGCCCTGCCCGGCACCCAACCGATCTTCAAGCGTGCGCGCAAGACTCCAATCGTCGCTCTTCTGGCCAGCGGCCTCAAGATGGAGATGCAATCGCTTCAAGCCTCTAACAACGTCAACGTCGATGGTCATTTCAATGCCTCCTTGGGAACAATTTCTCAAGGGCATATTAGGTGCATTTAACGCACCTGTCAATGCCATTCGCGCGCCCGCCTTCTTCAGTGCAGGCCCCCAGTCCTCAACCACATATGTTGCGCCTGTCTTTCTAACGGAGACGCCGGCTTGCTCGCCTGCTTGGGCGATCAATGTGGTGATCGTCTTCTTGTCTAGACCAGTAGCTGCCACGATTCGCACAAGCGTGCCGTGGCCTGCTTCAATTGCGCCTAAAACGGCCAGCATGCGGCGCAGATCGCCCTTTGGATAGTGCGGAGCCACCATCACACAGCCCGCGCCACAATGTCCGCCAACCGAACAGGATCACCTTCCACAAGCCGCTTCGTAGTGCTGACGCTCTTATGTCCAAGGATCGCCGCGATGTGCACCAGGTCGCGGCCTTGGCGGTGCTGCTTTACCGCGAAGGTGCGTCGAGCAGATTGGGCGCTGCCGCCATCGATGCCGGCGTTCGTATGAAGGCGGGAGATGTAGGCACCGAGCGAGTTGCACGAGTAGCTACAGACGCCAGAGGGGAGCACTCGCTTGGTCAGGGTATAGGGCCTGCCGTCTTCGGTTAGGAACAAGGCGCTTTGGGGATCAAGACCACGGTACGCACCCTTCCTGACGGTGGCGCCATGCTTGCGCTCCAAGCGCCACGCCAAGTAGGCATCCATCGCCGCTACAACGCGCTTATTCGACCAGAAAAGGGGGCGCTCTACCCCGTTATGCGCGACATCGACGCGCACTGCGCTCGTGACGCGGACGTTGCCCTTGGCGTCGAGATAGTCGCAAACCGTGATGGTGGCTAGCTCCGTAACCGACATGGCCGTGCCGTATAGGGTCAGGAGCAATGCGGTATCGCGTAGCGGGACGCGGCTGCAGGCAGCCGTCGCCTTGAGCAGGTGCTCGATCTGTTTGTCTTCGATGACCGGAGGTTTTGCCACTCTTGCAATTGTGCTTAGTTGACGAATTACATAGAGTGTATCGGTAGAGCGCGTGCCTGCCTATTGGCAGCGTGAGAGCCGGCGCCACATCAAGGAAAGTCGGATGGCAGGCTTGAGCACCGCGTCACCGAACAACTTGCTTTCGCCTGAAATTGAAGCACTGCTTCTGGATGCCACGCGCAGGGCTCGGCGGCCCACGACTCAACCCAGGGCATGGCGCAGAATATGCTCCGGGTTTCTCGCATCAATCAATCCGGCCCGCGAAATCACCAAGCAGATGGCAACCAACACCACCCTCCCCCTCGGCCGGATGGCCATAGAACGCCGATTCATCCCCATGGCCGACCGCGCGGTAGTGGTCAGCGGGGAGCGTCCAGAAGCCCTGCTTGCAGTTGAAGAGGCCATTCTTCACCTTGGCACCGACGAAGACCGCACGCACGCCCAACGAATCCTGCTGCGCGCCCAAGACGCGCATCGAATGGCCCTCCCCGGCGCGCTCACTGGCTTCATCTGGATCGGGTGTCTGCGGTTGACGGTCACCGCCCGAGACCAGCAGGCGATGCGTGACGAAACACGCGGTGTTTTGACCCCACAGGAAGCGCGCCGCTTGTGGCAGCTTCTCGATCAGCAGGTGCGCGACCTCCGCAAGAGTGCCTACATCACTTCCGGCATTTCTCGACCTGGCGTCCCCACTTGGCCTGGTACCGTCCTGCACGCCACCACGCGATGCACAGGAGATGTTCGCGCCTGGATCGCATTCCACTGTGTCACCAACATGCAGACCGAGACCATTGCCGCATTTTCTGAGGAGGGCTCGACCCAGCCGGGTCAGCTCATGGTGTGCGCGGCAATCCCCGATGACACGACGCAAGCGCAGGATCTTCAAGACCCCTCCCGGTCCATTCCCGACAACAGGTACGCCCAAGGCCTTCGCCAGCGTTTTGATGCAGCACTACAGCAGGCTATGAAGGAGATGCCCCACCTGCTTCTGGGCTTCGATGGCGGCTGGTCCCGCATGTCTAGCGTGGTCGAAGACGGGGAGGCCGAAGCTGCCGCCAGCATGTTGGTGCAGCTATTGGGCAAGACCAAGGACTGGACTGTCGCTCAGGCGGTGGAGCGCATCCGCGCTGATTTCCCTGGCTGCTTTGACCTAGTGTGCGGATCTGTCCGCACCGAGCACCCCAATCCTGGCCAAGCAGCATTCCTCCCGCTCTTCGCCCCTGAGGGAGGAGGCATTGTCAGCAACGGCTTTGCCTCTCTGCTGCCGGGGACCCCGCTCTCTCTTGTCGCCGAAAGAGCCGTCGCGGCGCTGGACAGGGTAGGCCTGACGGCCAGGGCCGTGGTCCTTGAACCCCGAGCGCCAATCCCCCGCCTGAGCAAAGAAACCATGCTGCTGCCTTGCGCCGATGGCCGCTACCGGAACATGAACGTAGCCTACTTTGGCAGGCGGGCCTGGGGCTTCAAGCGTTTCGACTGGGATGCTGGGTGGAACTTTGACGGGCCAGCCTTCGAGTCCGATGATGCGATTCGAAAGCTGGGCCAGCTGCCTCACCCCGTCGCCATGCAGGTTGCCGGGGTGGAAACTGCGCTCTCTGAGCACTACGAAAAGGACCTCCTAGTAGCTCTCGAAGCCCAGATGCAGCGTCCAGGCCGTGCCTCGCGCAGCGCGATAGAGCATTTGATGGCTGACCAGCCCGAGATCGCGGAGTTGAACGACATGCAGCTCAGCCAGAGCATGAGCTTCGACACCGATTGGTATGCGCCATCCGATGGGATATCTCCACCCGAGGGCGTGTACTGCGCGGCGCACTGGAAGCGTGTCGGCGGCGTGCTCATGGTGGCCAAACGCTCTCTGATGGACAGGTTGGAGGAGACCTCCATTGAAAAGGGCTTCCCGGTTAAATCCTTGAAGCTCCCCTACCCGGACATCTACTTCCACTTCGAGAAGCCGATCAAACACCAGAGGCAGGACGGGCTGAGCTTCATCCTCACAGGTTTCTATGCGAGCGAGGAAGAAGCGAGTGACGGCTCTGGCATGCGTGTGATGACGCTGACTTATACGTACCTCTACGACCGTGAGGTAATGCGTGTAGGGGGGTTGGATGTGACCATTGCCATCGAGCCCAACGACGCCCGCGATTTGACGGAAGTGGTCTCCGAGCGCCGAGCCCGCATCGACTCGACCGCAGCTTCTCTGTCAGACAGTGATCAAGAGTCCCTCCAGTTCACCAACGACACCTTGGTGACTGCCGCCAAAGTGGTGCTTTACACGACACTGCGAAACGCGAGGATGACAGAAGTCACCGACCGAAGCCGCCTGCTGGACCAGATGCGCAATCTGAAGGGGAACAAGCGCGACAAATTGCGTGCCCGCATCGCCCAGGCATACGACTACATCGCCATCGGGCCTGAGGAAGCAATGGATAGCGAGGGGGCGACAGAGTTGCGCGTCGCGCATGCCCTCGAAGCACGGGGGATCAAACCTCATTGGCGCCGGGGCTTCTATCGCACGCAACACTTTGGCACCGGCCGCGCGCTCTCCTACGATGTTTGGATTCCACCTGTACTGGTGAACGGCCACCTGGTTGATGGAGCCCCGCCAGTGCGCAAGGACTATCTGCTGGACTGAAATCGCGCGGGGCACTCTCAGCATAGGCTTGCAGGACAAACACCGCATGACTCTCATTGCAACCGTCGCGGCCACAGGCCTGGAAGTCGAATCATTCACCGCCCCACCGGATGTCTGGGCTCAGTGGCGCAAGCTTCCGATAGGCTCGTTTGTCATCGGTCACCTCCGAACGCCGGCCGTGCTCAAGCGCAGCCCGCGTGGTCTTCAGTTCTTCGCAGCTGCGCCAGGGGCGGGCGGGGCAACGGCTCCGGAGTCCGTCGAGCACCAAATCGCAAAAATCAAATTGGTACTCGGTATGCGGGCCGCTGGGCACGACGCGAAAGTAGAGCAACCCGGAGCTTCCCCATCAGGTGAGCAATGGCAGGCAGACGTCTTGGTGCAGACTGCCCGGGGACCGATAGCCGTCGAGGTGCAGCTGGCCCAGCAGCATTGGGACGAGTACAGGAGCAGGACCGCGCGGTACAACGCCAGTGGAGTCTCAGTCGTTTGGCTTGTGCGTGGGACGCATGTGAACGCCTTGGGCAACAGCAGGATTCGATTCCTGATGACCCAAGGTTGGTCCATGGACGAGGCGATGAATCGTGCCCTGGAGGACATGCCCTGCATCCCTCTTGTTGGGTCAGCGAGTGGCGACGAAGAGCAAAAGGTGGTTGTCCATCCAGCTGATCTTTCGCAGACTGTAATGAGGCTTCCGCTGGAAGTGTTCGGTGCCGGTGTCGCTGGCGGCGCACTTCACATGGGTGAGGACAGGCACGTGGGCGGCACGCGCTCATGGCCAGCATGGCTATGGGACAGCGCGAAGGCGCCCGAGGTTTTCATATCATTCGGTTGACCAAACGGTGACAGCCGGCTTGAATTAACTCGGCTGCTTCGCTCCCGTTGCCGGCCTGTTGAGCAAGGAACGATGTCGTGCCGTTCCTTGCGATCGGGAAGCATCGTAAAGCTGGTTTCGCTAAACGATCTCACTAATGCTCGTCGACGTATGGCTGTTGATTTCTCCGACAATGTAAGAAGCGAATACTTCCATCAATTTATTGAATTGGTCTGAGTTTGCGAAGTGTCCATCGGCATAGACGCTTTTAGAGACTCCGGCGAACTTCTGCAAACGCTGGCAACCAGCATTAATTGCATCAAGAACCGCGAGAGGCAGCTCTTCATTGAGACCCACAATGAATTTCGCCTGTTCCTCGTTAAGGCCCCAGCATTCTTGCGGATCGACCTTATCTCTCATACCAACATCGTAGTATGGGTCCGTCACGAAATAGTCTTCGATGGTCAGACCGATTGCAGGATGCTCTTCGGCAGTGAACCATGAAAGTTGCGACGGCAGCGTCAAACGCGTGACACGGCCATCGCCAACGACCTGTGACTTTTGCAGTATAGGCTGCGCAGCCAAAGTGGCACCAGTGTGCGCCAGATTCACAAACCTGGGTGCCAGCACACTACTAGCCGTCACCTCGGGCGTGCTCCCATCCCAACATCCTCGCTCACTGTCCCACGCACTGGCATCAAAGTCATAGCAATCGCGCTCGCTGTAGATGTGGCCCTCATCCTCAGTCGCCAAACCACAAACATGGCCGTTGATGATCACAACGAAACCAAGGTCGCCTTGACTAAGCGCAGTCCAATCTGGCTTATCGCCAAGGAGCTCGCTCGCCAGCGCCAGCCAGCCGCGATATGTGGTGATGTCGTGTGTGGATTTCATGTGCTACCTCTGGTGGAGAATCGATGACTTGATTGTATGCGCATACAATCAAGATCACCCATTTCCGACTCCTTCGCAGGGTTGTTTTCATGCGCATTAATTCAAATAGAATCCATGAAATGGAACCACACAAGAAATCAACTCATGGCGGCGCCGGTCGCGGCCAGGGCCGTAAAACTCTCTCCAACGATGGCGAACCCCTGGTATCGTTGAACAGCAGCGTGACGGCCGCGCAGAAAGCCAAGTTCCGCGAGCACCTGGGCAGCGCGTGGCTCCGTGCGGCGATCGATGCAGCGCCCGTCACGGAAAAGACGCCAGGCAAGACGTCCTGAGAGCGGGAACTCCACAGGCTTTTTGGACTACGACAGCGAGCATTCCTTCACAAATGAACCGCCGTCTACTTTCCTTTCTACTTGGACAGGGACCTATCGATCAATAAGCCATTCCGTGAAGCGAACTCCGGAATCGGCTGCACAAAAGAAAAAAGCCCCGGAACCGAAGTTCGCAGGGCTTTTTGTTTTTAGGAGTTAGGGGGAGCTAAAGGTGTTCGCCCTAAAAATCGACGGTTAGAGCTTCGGCGTCTGCGAGCCGGGGCTTACTCAACTCGATTCGATAGTCACGTTTCCTTTTTACGTGCTTGGACGCCGGCAGCAGTCTTCCCTTTATATGCCTAGCGCTCTCAGAATAGCGAGGCTTGACAAAGATTGGGAGTAGGTGCCTCCTTAACGGAAGCCGGGGTGGGCGTGGGATGTTCACCTCCCTGCCGGAGCTTCAGCAGTTCGCGCCTTTGGAGCATGTGCTCCTGAATAGGCCCACTTCCCTTCCAGAAAAGGATATTAACTTCCGGGTTGGCATCTGTACGAGCATACGTACAGACCGGGTGACCGGCGAGGCTTGACCAAATAGTTGTGGCATCGCGAAAACTGTAGCTTCGCCAGCCGCTTTTTCGTAGTGACAACTCAAAGGTCATGGCCTCTTCTATCGAAAGTGGCGTTACAGTCGGAAGCGAGCGGACAAAATTGACCGGCTTGGCACAGACCATTTTTTTCCCTCGGACTTTAACGATCATTCCGGTCTTGTCCCCACGCGCTCGCAGGCGATCCCACTCTGAGGCACAAATTGCCCCAGTGGTCCTCCCACTATAGGCTTGCAAGGGATGAAGCTGCCAAGCATACACAACATAGTCGCCAGACCATCCACCTGTCTTGGTGGCAAAGACGGCGTATAGGAAGCCACCGTGCGTGAACTCCTTTACCGTCACGACATCGCCAACAGCCGTGTCGCTTAAACGATCTCCGCAATAGGCGTCGGCTGCCTCAGCCCAAACCTGCGAAGGAATCGAGATGCTTTTCGCCTCCGGCATGATCAGCCTTCCGACCGCTTCATTACATGCGGATGTTACTTCTGCACACGGATTTTCTTCAAACAACATTGCTTCATCTCCAAGAGAGACGGGCAGCAGCCCTAACGGGCCTTGCCCGTCAGGGTTTAAAATGATCGGTCGTATCCGATTAATGATTTAAAACTTCATAGCTGAGTCGCTATCAAGATTTAATAGTAAATAGCAGAGGTCACCATTTTTGCTGAATTCTTCAGAGGCTTGGTATGCTATCAGTTGATTCGACATAACCGGACCCTCAGGAAGTTTTCTGCTTCCATAAGCCTGGGCAGAAGTGTCTTTTGCGGCTCCTGCCGGGATTTTAGAAGGCGCCGAGCTTCAGCGGAGATGTTTCCTCTCGCTATTACGCAAAGACGCAATGATTCGAGAATCTGTGATATAGCCTAAAGCGACACTGTATTCGAGACCGCTTTGACCCTCATAGATTATTTCGACATCCTGAGCCAGGACTTGGGCACCGGCAAAGTCAAAGCGTTCGCCGCTTTTTATCTGCTCCAACCTCTTCTCGCTTTTGCCATAAACCACAAAGCCCCAGAGCTCGCCCGCTTCCATGGTGAAGCGAGGAAGGGCAATACGGCGCTTGAATCGAATCACCGCATAGAGTTGATTCGGAACGTTGGCAGGGTTAGAATTTTCACCTTGGAATTGAGTTGCTTGCATGATTCATGCTCCTTTACAGAAACGACGAACCATGCCCCCTTGGGCTGTGGCCCGTCAGGGTTAAAAACCAGCTGGCGCTGGGATTATTGCGATCGGTCAATAGACTGAACGTCTAAAGACTTAATGGACTCGTATGAGTTTCCTCGGGCATCCGAAAGGCATCGACATACCGGAAGGTAGTGCATCCGTTTTCGAATCAGCTTCAGCAGGTTTCAACACCTTCTCCCCGCCAAGCAAGACTGCCAGGAAGCTATATCGGCGATTGAGCCTCGAACGGGCCTTTATCCTCCTGATCCAACAACCTGGTACAGGCCTGAATCGTTGGCAGGATAGGGTATGAAGTATCGCTACTTGTCGCATCCCGTACGATCATATGGTCGCTTGTGAAACAGGTGCGGGTGGGTCTGGTACCAATCTTTCATGGCCTGCATCGGCGTACTGCTCTTGAGCGCTGACTGCGGCAACTGGTGGTTGTACAAGGCCACATAGCGCAGCAAGGTCTCCTCCATGTCCTCGCGGCTGTTGAACCGGTGGGTCTTCAGAACGTCCGCAATGCGTCCATTGAACCGCTCCACCATGCCGTTGGTTCTGGGCGTCCTGGGCTTGGTCAATCGGTGCTCTATGCCCAACTCCCGGCACAGTTGATCGAATTCATGGTTGCCGCTGGGTTCGCGTTCCTTGCTGGCAAACAGACGGTCCGTGAACTCTTTGCCGTTGTCGGTCAACAGCTTGTTGATCCTGATCGGACAGGCCTTGTGCAACGCCTTGAGGAAGGCCTGTGCACTGGCGGCGGTCTTGTTGGACTTGAGCTGCACAAACACCCAACGCGTGGCCCTGTCGATGGCCACGAATAGGTAGCGCCGGCTGCTCTCATCCTGCATCTGGGGCAGGTACTTCACGTCCATGTGCACGTAGCCTGGCTCGTAGCTCTTGAAGGCCTTGTGGGCTACCGCAGGCTCCTGGGGCTTGAGGGCGTTGAGGTTGCCCGCTCCATGGCGGCGCAAGCACCTGTCCAGCCCGGAGCGCGAGACATGGGGACAGATGAACTCCCGTGTCACGGCCAGCAGGTCATCCAAAGGTAGCAGCAAGGTACGGCGCAAGTGAACCACCACGGTCTCTTGCGCAGGCGTGAGCACCGTCTGCAGGCGATGGGCCGTGTGCGAGCGGTCTGCAAAGACATCGCGCTTCTTCCACTTGTAGACCGTCTGCTCAGTGATCCCAAAGCGCTGGGCCAGGATGCTGGCTGGTTCATCGCTGGCTGCGATCTCGGCACGCACGGCGGGCGTGGTGCGGGCGTTCTTGTGCAGGGCTATCAACATGGCTTCACTCCCTGGGTGGATTGCAAGGACTCTATCAACTCCTTTAGAACGGCTCGGGCCATGAAGAGTGGATAGCGTTTAGAGTCTATGCAATCGTCCGGGATGCGACAGCTACTGAACGAATGCACAGGCGTCATCGCTTTGGAAGGCGCCAGCGAGCAAGCCTACGCATTGCTGTGCAGCTTGTTCCAGTACCGCCCCCCCCCCGCATGGTCCACGCGGTGGAGGGCATGTTTCACGTGCCGTCTCCTGTTGCAGGTGACAGACACTGGCCCCCATCAGGCATCAAGTGCCTATCTGGGGTTTGAAAAAGCGACTTTCGTCGCTGCAAAGTGCTTGTTCACCCGAGGGCACGGCAGCTACCGTATCTACCACCAGCAGCACGCTGGCAGGCCGAAGACTTGCCTAACCCCCCTCTTCCGAGGTGTGGCTTGGGTAAGCCATCGTTGCCAAGTCGCATGCTGACCGGGCGTCAATCCTACACGAAGAGCGAGACGCGCCCAAAGCAACTGTCTCTGTTGCGTCGTTCCAGCCCGTGGATAGTTTGTGTGCAGATAGCGATGGGCGTTTTCAACGTCGGCGTGGAGACTGCGTCCCGCGCCTGCTCTAGAGTTCTATGGAGCGATCTTGACGGACTGACAGCATTCGATGGTGATCATGTGCCCGCTCGGACAACACGGAGGATAGATGGCAACGCTACCGTATACCTTTTACCCACTTGGGCCTGATGAGCCTGCCGGTGTGTTCTCCTGGGGCAAGGCCCCTCAACTCACGGAGAGTGACGCCTTGGCGGGTGTCGCCCGTCTGGGCGGTCAAAGGACACCAAACTACTGCCAGGCCTATCTTTGGAGCGCGGGAGAATTGCTGCAAACCGCGATGAACAAGAGGCTGCTTGACCATCACGCATTGCCCATTTTTTACCTTCAGCGTCACGCGGCAGAGCTCCTGCTCAAGGCGCCGCTCTCGCTTGCAGTCGAAGTGCAGAAGCATCGTGAGAGGCTGGGCATTCCGGCTTCTCGCTTTCCAACCCCAGGCCAGGCCAAGCGTGTTCATAGTTCTCACAACCTCATGCTCCTCCTGAAAGATCTCGGCGCTATGCTCAGAGACATGCAGGTAGGCGTCATCCCGCAGCCTCTGAGCGAGGCCGTGCATCAGATCGTTGCCATTGAAAAACATGCCACCTGGGCGCGATATGAATACAGCATCCAAAATGACAGGCTCGTACATCACATGGCTGATGAGGTCGTCGTCCCCTTGAGGGCGATCCAAGGGCTTTTGTGCCGTGCAAATGACTCGCTAGGAGCCCTGTGGCCGTCTACTACGGGGCTTGTGATGAGTAGGCTTAGCGAGATGCTTGAGTCCGCGCTACGGAGTGCAGGGGAGATCGCTTGAGCAGTTGATGCCGCTGGCGCTGATGTTCGGCGAACGAGCATCCATTGGCCGATCTGTCATGCGACTGGCATGGGTCTCGCGTGGACCCACCTCGGTGCAGTAGCAGTGAGCCCTAGTGCATCCACTGTTCGCGAGGCCTTGTAGGGGTAGGTCGGAGCGAGGGTAGGTTCGCCGTAGACGGCCTTCATTCGGCCTCGAAGACCTCACGTGCAACCAGCGTGCGTTCCAGCACGATCATGCGTTTTCCGACACTCTTTCCCTGCGTCCGCTCGACTAGCCAGCATGGCTTTTTCAGCCAAGGCTCGTCCCTGGAAATCGTTCGCACCTCGTTGCCGGACTTCGTGAAGATGTAGAGCTTGCCTCTTTCAATGATCATGTTGGGGCTCGTTCAAGTTTTCTGGCAGCGGTCTGCAGGCCGGCAAAGATGGGTTCGGCCACATGCTCCGGGAAATCCGAGGGCAGCTGCGCCCTCATCTCTCGGATCACCCGGGGTGTGGGTCCCTGCATAGGCTGTCGATGAATGCTGCCCGGCGTATTGGAACCTCCAGCGAGAAGCAGTGCAACGCCCTGTCGCCGCTACGTCAGCGTTGATAGCTGGATGAGAGATCTAGTCCAGCGCCTTGAAGAGGGGCGTCGGCTATCGCCAACCCTTGATGTTGGACCGTGACTCCTCGACCAAGAGAGCGTGGCTTGAAGGGAATCGTGAAGGCTGCAATTCCACCGTCACCCCCATGTGAAGCCGCAGGAGCCGCGCGCGATCCAACTCCGCCTCTGCCTGCATTGCATCAAGCGGAGGGCCTTGAAAACCTCCCATCGGGTCGTCTCGGTGAGAGGAACCAGCGGTGGGCCGGAACGGCCGAGAAGCGGCGTGCTGCCCACAAATGTCATGCTCCCTTTGCCTTGTGACCGGGGCCAGCAAGGAGGCTTGGCCATTTTCAACAGAGACGCTGAACAGCACGGTCCCAGCAACAGTCATGACCTGGCCTTCCCAGGCGGATGGTTCGAGAGCGGGAATAGCCGCAGCCTGGCTGCTCGGACTGGCCAGGTGGGCCTCGATCTTGCGGATAAGTTCCTGCGTGGACGGAACGAGTGGTAAGCGGCGCAGATAGGCCGCTGTCTCCTCTAAGAGGGCTAGTGAGGGATCTGTCGAGGACGTGGCTTGCATCACTGGGCAAAAACTACTGCAGACCAGCAAGGAGATCCAGATGCTGGACGGGCGCCTGGAGGTTACCGGGATAGAAGATGAATCGTGCTCAGCTCTAGGCCCTCGCTTCCAACACGGCGGGTTCATCACAGGAGCGGCCGAGAGTAGCAACGACGGGTGGTAGGACGCTGGCGTTCCGGGTACTCGAAAAGAGAGCCCTTTCCTGTTTACCGAGATGAACTAGGCATCGGTACCAGGAATCGTCTGCTGGCTTCGGCGCTGTTTCTCGACATTCTTTGACTGCTCTTTTGCTCTTCGTGCATCCATCGCGCTGCCCCAATTCTTAACGAGTTCGAGCATCACCGCTGCGTCGATTTCCACCTTCCGGCCCTTCAACTTTGAGGGAGGAAGCTTCTCAAGCTCGGCTAGCTCGCGGCGCTTTTTCGAATCCAATGACTCCACCACGCTTTGCACTGACGTGATGATGCCCCCAGCAATTTTGCGGGGAGGAAACCACTCACGAATTGCCGCAGGCCGGATCTTGGTCTTTCCTTTGGCCTGCTCTTCTTCCAGGGTCTTGCGCAGGAATTCCAGAGCACCGTCGCCGCGCTCGCGCAAGACCTCGATGGCCGTGGTAGCCGATACCTTATCTGTGTTGACCATCCGCTGAATCTCAGCCGGGGCCTCGGCCAGCACCAGCATGCCCTGCACATGCGACAGTTCCTTGTTACGTCGCTTCGCGATCTCTTCTTCGGTGGCGCCCAAGTGGACCAGCTTGAGATAGTTGCGAGCGATGCCCACAGGCGTGAGCTTGAGCCCACTTTGGCTGTCCAGCTGGCAGTTCACCCGATCGACATCGTTGCCCCGGAAAGGGATGCACACGAGAAACGGGACGGATGCGCCGCGCGAGATCGCAAGCATGGCACCCCGTGCGCGCTGATGGCCTTCGACAATGAAGAACTTCCCCGTGCCGGCGTCGATGCGGACCACCAGGTGCGGCACGAACCGCCCTTCGGCGTACGCCTCAGCGAACTCCTCGATCTTGGCGACCACACGAGGATCGTCATACTCCCGCTGATTGAAGCCTGGTTCTTCCAAGAGCAGGTGCGGCGGGATTTTGAAGACATCGTCCTTCTTCACGCCCGTCTGCTCCGAATGCGAGGCCTGGGCCTTGAAAGACCTGTGGATGGTTGGGGTTGCGGCTGTCGCCATAAAGCTCCTCATACAGCCCACGAGAGCTGTTGACTGTAAATGCAATCCTACTACAACAATTGCCTAAGTCAATATTTGGATAACAATTAATTGCCAATCTGCAACAATTAAATTGCAAAAATAGTCAATGTATTCAGCACGTTAGCGATGCGGCATTGAGCGTGTGGTTGTTTAGGGGAGTTGCACCGCCTTCTGGTAGAAGCGTAACAGCGATAGCGTATTACGGGAGATCTGCCAGGCGGCGCCCCGCTCGCACATTCGTCTACCCACTAGCGGGATTGCTTGTAATCAAGGAGCGGTCCGAAGACACCGTCCCAGCTAAGGGTCTTCCACGTCAGGAGCCAGTGACGCCCCTGAAATGCATGGGACAACAGAGGCCACCGTTTAAGGTGAACTGGCAGGGAGGCGCCCACAGAGGTCTTGAAGGTCGATGGCAAATGTCGGATGTAGACCCCTGCAGCCTTCACATGGGGATGAGGGTATCGCTGTGCCTGTTGCTGGCCAGTGCATTCCCAGTGATCGGATAGTAGCGGTATCGCCATAAGTTGTCTTTCAGTTGTGCTTCTGTATGTCCTCTGTCGCCTTTCAGCAGCACGCAATCCCTCTGATAGAGAGCCCAGGTTGCCACTCATCTCTCAGTCGCTGCTCAGTCACAAACGCCCCTTTCTGTTAAGCCTTCCGTGCAGGCGTACTTGGAGCTGGACTTTACGCGCTCTAAACCTGCCACTGCAGCTGGAAGGCATGGGTCAGTGCCTGCATCTGGGTGACTCAGCTGGTGCATCGCATGCGTCTCGGTAGCCATGCCAAAGGCCCACCCGTTGTCTGCTACAGCATTGAAGTCCTCGCTGTTGCACGCTGCAGTTCGCAGCATTGTCTGAGCGATGGGGACTCGTCCGGAATTTGACCTGTGGATAACTTTAAAGGTCCCAACGGGATGTTTTCCGAAGGATTGCATAAATACAGATACTGAAGCTGCAAGGTTCCCACATGATCGCCGGCTTTACTCGGTGTCTCGCTTGGGAACAATCCGCCCGTCATGGATCGCCTCGACGAATGCCTCACTGATGATGTGAACCAGGCGCGTGCCGTTTGGCTGCACCTCATACAGCACCCCTCCTTCCACGCAGAACGTCCGGTTGTTCTTGCGACCGATGTAATGGCGCCCTTCCATGGCTTCAAGCTTATTTGCCAAAAATTCGGAAATTTTGGTAGTTTTCTCAATTTCTTCGGATTTTCTCGCTGAGTATCCAAAATCCCTTCCTGATCCGATGAGCTTTCGCAGATAGGCGAATATCTCCCTCGCAGGAAGCTCCTCAACGTACTTTCTAGCGGTCAGCATGATGTCGGAAAGACGCTGTTGGGCATCTTTCGCCGCTCGCATCAGGGCGAGAACACCAAATGCACTGACACCTTTCTCACAGAGCCAGGCAAGTTCCTTCGGAAGAAGTGCGTTACCCACTTTGACGAAGGCGGAGCGCCCAGCCTTGGTGGACTCAGCCGGAGAGCTTGGAGACTTAGGTGGTTCGACTTGTTTAGTCCTAAGAGGGTGGCCAGTCCGATCTTGTGCACTCGCAATAGGCTTTCCCTCCTGATCGACCAAATTCAAGGCCAGCAGAAAGCTTCGAGTTGGTGTTATAGGAGATGTCGAGCCACGGTTTCCAAAGAATGCTCTACGCTCGCGCTCAATGAAACCGTTGCCTTCGAGCCATTTGACAGCTCTATGCACCGAGTCTATGGATTTCCCAGATTCTTCAGCAATGGTGGCCCGAGAGGCAAAGATCCCCGTGTATGGGCTCTTCAGGTCAATCTTTTGAACTATGCGCAGTACGATGCGCAGGAATCCATCTGGCATTGCATGGAAGGCCGATGTATGCGGCAGAGCCGTGCAAGCCCTGGTGATCAGGTACGGGAAGTTTGTAGGTGCGAGCGTTTCCATCGCAGTCTCCGAATAAGGACACGATTCCTTGACGGAGCTGGAGGAACGACTTACTATTGAATCCGTGGTCTGGATTTTTTCCGATTGGCGTCGGTAGAAGTCAGGTTCCGTCACAGCACCCGTCTAACGAGTGCAGAAACCCCGGTAGTTGGCGCTTCCGGGGTTTTTTATTGCCTGTGCTAAGTCATGGGCCTAATCTCCAAAACGTGGACTCCAGAAACGCCGAACCCCGCTCGGTGGCGGGGTTCGGTTGGGGGAAGTGCGGAAGCTGATGGTGGTAGGTGGGGCATTCTCGCCCTCGTTGTCGGTTCATACGTATGAACCATCAACGTCGGTAAGGTGCAAGTGCCCCCCGGGCCATGGTTCATACGTATGAACTGGGCTCCTGCGCAGCTGTAGGCGAACCCCGGTGGCGGGGAGCCAGATTCATACGTATGAACTGGAAGCTTCCTGGTGGTCTTCGGCACATGTTGTGTTCTTAGAGTGCGCCTTCCCCAGATAGCCGAGGAAGTCTCGTCACTCTCCGAACTTGCCGCGTTCAGGACGAAGGTCGCGCACCTCGAACCGGAATCAGATTCAGGTTCGAACTCATTTCCAAAGGCCTGCTCATAAGGCAATTGCGCGGACGAGCAATTCATACGTATGAACTGCGACGAGAGCCAGCCATGAGGCAGGAAGCCGCCGTCAACAACGGTGCTCGAACCGCTTGTGTAATCTTCAGCTGCTTGAGCTGCGGAGCGTTCGGACTGGGGTGGGCAAAGGGTTGCCTGGCCGGACGACTCGATGCGCGATCCAACCTCCGGTTCATACGTATGAACTGGACGGCGCTTGCCACCCGAGTTCATACGTATGAACTGCGACGGGAGCCAGTCATCAGGCATGTAGCCGCCGACAACAACAGTGCTCGAACCGCTTGTGTAATCTCCAGCTGTTTGGGCTTCGGACCGTTCGGAGCGGCGTCGGGAATGAGCCCTCCGCTGGCCGGAAGCCTCGGCGGGCGATCCCCTCCCAAGTTCATACGTATGAACTGGACGGTCCTTGCCATCCGAGTTCATACGTATGAACTGCACCACGTCGAACAAGGCAGACTCGCGTGGGAGCACGTCCCACCCATCATCAAGTGGATGTAAGCGAAATCCAGAAAAAAGGACTCGATCCGGGCCCGCAAAGAAGGTGCGAGCAACGGGTGAGCTGCCGACCACGGCCGGAGGCAGTGAAGGCCGGCAGGCTTCATCCAGTTCATACGTATGAACCGGGAACCAAGAGTGGTGCCAGTTCATACGTATGAACCACTCCCGGAATGGAGTGGTTGAAAGACAGCAAGCCACACCTTGAGGGTGCGGCTTGGCAGGGGTGAGGCGGCTGGACACGCGCATAACAGAGGATCTACTCAGGCGCGTCGCCTGGAGGAGTCGCGCCGGTAGGACCTCCATCTGGCAGATCCTTAGGGTCCAGATATTGCTTCAACAAGCTTTCAATAGCTTGGTTGAACTCTGCAACCCGGGATGTGTCAGGGATCTGGATGGCCATCTCCACCTGACCATTCTTTCGCTGCCGATAGTGTCCAACGGAGAAGCGGCGCTGAAACATCACCGTGTTGCTATCGTTGCGCTTACGGCCCTGTCGTCCGAGCTTTGCAAGAGCGTCATCAACCTGTTCCTTGAGCCACTTGATCGTTTGCTCATTCGTAAGGAACTTGTTCGCGAGGTTTGCCGCAACCGAAACGCCTGCTTGGGCTTGAAGACGTGACAAATGATAAGCAACGTTGGCCGAGAACCGCTGGGGGGTCGCTTTCACAAGCGAAAGCACATCAGACTCCAGCTTGGAAAATGCGGCGTAGTAAGCCATCTGCGCTTTGGATACCCCCGCTCTAGTGGCGATTTCTTCCCAATCCATACCAGAGGCGTTCCAGCCCTGGTAGTAGACCCCTAGGTCGTAGTCGGTTGCCCCGTTCCGATCCTTGTTTTGTGAGTATCCAAGCCACGAAGCCTGCTCTTCCGAGAGGTTGGTGTGAACCTTGGCAAGCAGAACACCATTGTTTAAGTTGTACGAGCGTGTCGCGAGAACCCGAGTCCAACCGTCGCCAATGATGTAGCGATTGGGCTTTGCGGGATTCGGGATGACGTGGATCGCATCTCGCTGGCCGTCCGCGCGCATGGAGTCTGCAATGACACGGATGCCATCATCCAAATAGAGCGAGCGCGGGGGATGCGAGTTTTGATCAATGAGGGTCGCGTCCAACTCCACAAAATAGAAATCTTGCGTCGGCGTCGGAAGTGGGTGCCTGTATGTTTGTACAGTGTCTGTGCTAGAGTGCTCGACTGCAGACGCTTGAGGAAGGGGCACTTCTGCGTCGCTCCGGCCCTGCTCCACATGACCAACTTCCTGCTCAGTGGTTGCTAACGTGATTTGCGCCGTCGCTGATTGAAGATGACTGTCATGCGGCTCGGTACCGACGAGCGACGGCTCGCCTGGAGAAACAGACGGGTCGGACCCTTGCACCGTGCTACCGTCCTGCCCAGCTTCATCTGCTCGTTTGGCGTTCGAGAACGAAGGAAGGAGCATCGGTACTGCGAGCTTATTTGGCCGAGAGCCAGCTGACGAAGGCGGGGGAGCCGCCGCACCCGCTTCCTGCGGGTCGGGGACAGGCGCAAATTTACGACGTTTCATGAGTTGCTTTCTTGGCCTTAGTCGCCGCGATCTGCAAGATCTTGCCGTGGATGAACTCCGCGAACACTTGGTACTCCTTGGAAGCGTTCGACGTCGGGCGTTGCAGCGCCAGAGGAAGATAGTTCTCGATGGCCTTGGGGAACTCCTCAGACAGGGAAATCGGATGCGGGGCCAGCGAGTCCGCGTACTGGTTCACGCTAGCTTGCATGCGACTGATCCGCGAAAACTGCGGCGAATAATGAGTTGGCAAAATCACCAGCTCGGGCCTGACTTTGTAGCTTTCTTCCACGGATTCGATTTCACCGATTAACCTGCGCAGACCTTTGACGGCGAAGGAGTCCATGCGAACGGGCGCAATAACGAGATCGGCTGCTGCAAGAGCAGCAGTAGAGGTAAGGCTGACGTTCGGGGGGCAATCCATGATTACCACGTCATACTGGCTCAAGTCGAAACCAGGAATCTTCCCTTCGAGCGAAAGATCAAACATCGCTTTGAAGAGCATCTCTCGGGGGCCAGTAGAGTTCGCGATGTCGAGCTCCAGGTCGCCCAAGTACGTGTCGGCCCCGATGACATGAGGACCATGCTGCCCGAAAGGCTTCTTGATCATGCCGGTGAGGTCAGGCATTGCACGACGGGTGCGCTTGTACTCGATGAAGGGCTTGACCAGCTTCGCAAATGTCTGCTCGATCAGCGCCTCCTTCGTGACGCCGAAGTGCTCAATCTCTTCCAACACGATGTCGTCTTCGTAGCCGAAACATTGGGTGAGGTTGGCTTGAACGTCCAGGTCGATCGCAAGCACCCTCAACCCGAGAAACTGGAGGTGAATAGCAGTCTCGACGGCAGTTGTAGTCTTGCCGGTCCCACCCTTGACCACATCCACGGTCACGAAGACCGGCTTACCCGCTTGCTTCGGCACCTTCACCAGGCCGCTCGCGCGGCGCCAGTCGGTCAGGCGGAAAAGCGTGTTGATGTCGAAGAGTCGAACCGCGACTGCAGTCGCCGCGCGCTGAATCTCGATGCCTGAGTTCTCCGAGTAGGAGCGGAGCGTCACATCAGAGACCCCCAGCAGCGCGCAAGCGGCGCGAGTGCGGTACTTGAGTGCGTCGATCTTGGCGTACGTGTTGCGTGGAGCGTCTTGAGTCATGTCACGGCCTATGGATGATGGGGCGAATTTTGTACGCTCCGGCAGGGTCTGGTCAAGCAAATTTATAGGTAAAAGTGGCAAATTCGCAAAAAAACCTATAAACCAGACACACGGAGCATAAGTTCAGTAGACGCGTTCTTGCCTGTAACAATCAGAGATGGGTTGGGTTCTGGTGGTCGGGGCTTGCTTGGTCGGACGGCAGAAGCAAGGATTCTATGAAACCACTTGAAATATTTTCTGGCGAAAAGAGCGCGATTTCGCATCTTTTCGAGGAAATGTTGTCCCATCATGCTGTGTTTTTGCGTTCAGGGCTCGCTGCCCTACGCTGCTGCTGAGGCGCGTAACCCCTTGCCAGCATTGAGAATGTTGGGATTACGCCTGTGGGGTGGAAAAATCTCAATTTGTTTCGTCGTAAGAATTGCAATGCATTGCCAATTAATCATTGCCGCCAGAATTTGTGCTAGCTGCTTGAACATTGCAACGCATCTGCGCTTAAAATTTAGGTAGGTAACACCCTGAAGAATTGCAATGGAAAACAACTATCTGGAACTCAAGCAAAAGGTCGAGGCAATGCAATCCGATTTGGAGCGTGCACGCCTTTTAGAAGTCCCAAAGGTCGTTGCTTCCATCAAGAAGCAAATTGAAGAGTACAAAATTGCTCCTGACGATCTGTACCCGGGTTTGCGTAGCCAACTTGCAGCAAGTCGTAGCGGGCGGAGCAAGAGGGACCGGCCTGCAAAGTACCGTAGCCCAACTGGGGAGACTTGGTCGGGTGGGCCAGGGCGTAAACCCATGTGGGTGCGTGAGATCGAGGCGAAGGGCGAGGACCTAGAGAAGTACAGGATCGAGATGCCACAGTGACGTTGAGCGGCCTCGATCAACACCAAGCGGCCCCTAGTAGGGGCCTTTTTTGTGCTTTGGCGTATCGCAAGCGTTGATGCCGTACACGCCTCAAGCTGGATTTCCGCGAACAGCTGCGAAATCGGAAGCTTTTGGGGGAACTTTGAAAAGCACTTGCCGATATTCTCACTCTATCCCGTTGATAGAGAGGAGTAAGCAAAGTGTGGCTGTACGACGGCGCGCCAGAGCACCTGGAATTGAAAGTAAGAGATGCGCAACCCGAAGAGGGGGGCTACGTCATGCTGCTGGTGCTGGAAGGTGGCGAGATCCGCTTGCTCGGCACACGCTTCCCGGCAAAGTACGTTGCCAATTGGCGCAGTAACGCAGTTCGTCATGACGGACCGACCCTCGCAAGGGTGGTTGTCCTCGGCCTGCATCCTCGCTACGAGAAGATCAAGCGTTTGCTGGCTACCAGCTTGGCCGTGGACGAAGAGAAAGGCTCGCAAGGGCAGGGAGGGGGGCCGGCGAAACCCCATTCTGTAGACAGCGTTTTTTCGAAGGCGGAGTTCCTCTTTTCAATTTCACCGGCGACCAACGCTCACCTGGCTGAGGCGTCGCAGCAGCTGGCACAGCAAGCCTGATCCCCGAAGGCAACACCGTGGCCAGCGAACTTTTCGATTTTGACAACCCGTGGCGCCCCGTCTACGAGGGCCGGCAAGCAGCCTCCTGGCTGGGTGCGACCGTTGGGTGCATGGCGACGGCTACGCTCTTACCTCTCCCAACGACCTTCGGTACCGTTACTGCGAGCGCGTGCGGTGTGGTCGGTATGTGGCGGGCTTACAAGGCGTGGGAGAGGGCCTCAGACAAGTGGCGGACGAGCTTTGCACAGAAGGAGTTCATCACCATTCCGGACCTGTGCAAAATCAGCGCTCCCTTCGCGCAGATGGAAAACGGCCGGGGCGAGTTGACGCCCCAAATGTGGATGGGACGCGGCTTTCACTGGACGGACATTGAGGCGTCCAAGATGCATTCCTTGATGGGGGCCGGTGTCGCAAAGATGCTCGGCAAGACCGCGCTCCATGGAGACGGAAGCTACTGGCTGCATGGCCTGGCCAAAGAAGAGTCGGTTGGAGTTCCACTGGAACTGCTGGAAGGGCATACGCTGATCGTCGGCACCACGGGTGTGGGGAAGACAAGACTATTCGACATCCTGATCGCTCAGTGCATCATGCGCGGTGAACCGGTCGTGATCATCGATCCCAAAGGTGACCAGGGCCTTGCAGACAACGCGCGCAAGGTCTGCGAGTTCATGGGGCATCCCGAGAAGTTCATCTACTTCAACCCGGCTCACCCGGACAAATCCGCAAGCATCGACCCCTTGCGGAACTGGAACCGCAAAACCGAACTGGCGTCACGCGTGGCTGCGCTGATCCCTTCAGAGACTGGCACCGACGCATTCGTGGCTTTCGGCTGGAAGGTGCTGCAGGACATCTGCGGTGCTCTCATTACAACGGAAGAGCGTCCCAACTTGATGAAGCTACGCCGATACATCGAAGGTGGCCCAGACGATCTGTTGCTGAAGGCTCTCCGCTTCCACTTCAGAGCAAAAGTTCAGAACTGGGAGGAGAAGCTGGCGCCACTGATCAAGAAGGCACAGAGCAACTCCAAGGATGACAGTCCAGTATTGCGCGCGTACATCAAGTTCTACAAGGATGTAGTCATCCACGAGCACCCGAACGTAGACCTGGCGGGCCTGATTTCTACATTCGAGCATAACCGGGACCATTTTTCGAAGATGGTCGCCTCGCTTATCCCCATCTTGTCCATGCTCACAACGGACCCGCTTGCGGACCTGCTGTCACCGGATTTCGAGCCGGGGCACGACAAGATCTCGACCGACATGAAGAAGGTGATCACAAACGACATGGTCTTGTACATGGGGCTCGACTCCCTCGCCGACTCCACCGTGGGTAGCGCGATTGGGTCGGTGATGCTTGCAGATATGACGGCTGTGGCAGGTGACATCTACAACTACGGAGGGAGCTCGAAAAAGCTCGTCAACGTCTTTGTCGACGAAGCCGCAGAGGTGATCAACACGCCGACAATTCAGCTCCTCAACAAGGGCCGTGGGGCCGGCTTCAAGATGTATATCGCAACCCAGACGTTCGCGGACTTCGCGGCACGCCTGGGCGACGAGAACAAAGCGCGCCAGGTGCTCGGCAACACCAACAACAAGATCATCCTCCGGGTGCTGGACGCGGAAACGCAAAAGTACGTTTCAGACGGCATACCGAAGATCAAAGCCCAATCCATGTCCGTCCGCTACGGCCATAGCCTGACGACGACCATGAGTGAGGAGTACGGCGCGGCATATCAGGAACAAGCCACAGCAGAAGAAGCCGAACTGATCCCGCCCGGAATTCTCAGCGAGCTTCCGCCACTGCACTGCTACATACGGCAGTCCGGTGGGCGAACCTACAAGGCGCGTATTCCGATCCTTGGCGAACGGAAGGAAGTTCCACGTAGGGCGCGCCGAAGCACTTCGGAAAACCTCAAGGCGAAGCGCGGCTGACCATGGCAACGAAAGCATCAAGCGAAGGGAAGCACTCGTTCGCATCAATCGTGCTTGTGATCGTCATCTTTGGTTCGCTGGCGGTGCTCGCCTTCGTGCCGGTTGAGGTATTCCAGACCCTTCGAATGCGTGAGCAACGGCAGATCGTGGACTGGCTCGGAGCGGAGACGGACCAGTGGATCATGGATCGCATCTTGGACACCCTCAGTTGGGTAAACGCCGAAGCGGGCCAGATCATGGAGCAGGCGGCTAACAGCGGCAACAAGAAGATCGACCTATGGCTACTCGATCGCATCCACGCAGCAGCGATCTGGTCCCATGTCGTGTTCTACCGGCTCGGAATGATCATTATGTGGATGGCATTCGCACTTCCTTGCCTGATGGCGGCCTTCTCTGATGGCTACTTCCAGAGACAGATTGCAAAGGCCTCGTTCACGTCGCAGAGCCCTCGCTTGCACAAGGGCGGTGTGGATCTCGCGATGCTCGTGGGGGCCTGCCTCGTGGCGTGGATCTTTGCGCCGATTTTCGTCTCGACGTTGGTGGCTCCCGTAGCAATAGGCGTCATGTCGTTTGCATGGTGGGTGTGGATGGCTAACCTTCAAAAGAGGCTTTGAGGATGACCGATGCACTTCAGATGGCGCAACGCCGCTTCCGGGCACAGCCCATCATCTGCGCGCGGACCAAGGCTGTGAAGGGCTTGGAGTTGTTGAGCAGGAGTCGACTAGATTTCAACGACCCTCAGGGCATGCTGATGGCTGACGTGGAGGCCATCAAAGCAGCATGGGCGGTGGCGAACCACTACAGAGGTTCAATGCGCGTCCACTGCAACGTTGAAATATCCTCCATGGGCAGCTTGCTCTGGACCGACACCATGGTTGAGTACATGTGTCCCGGCGTTGTGGTCGAACTAGTTGAGCGCAATGACAGCCTCACATGCTCTCGCTCGTTCTCAAGAATCTGCCAAACAGTGCAATGGGTCCGTCGAATGGGTGGTGTCATGGCCATGGACGACTGGACCGGGAAGGCTATCGAGATGGGCATGCTGCGTGAACTCACCCCGGAGTTTGTCAAGGTGAACGAGCCTCGGTATCTGAGGGAGCTAGCCGATTGCGGTTTGGGACTGGGCACGCAGATCGTAGTGGAGCGCATCGAGTCACTGCAGCAAGCTACCGACGCCGAGCGGATCGGCGCTACGGAACTGCAAGGGTACTGGTGCGACGTTCATGTTGAGCACGAGTTTCCAGCCGAGTTCACGCCGCCAGGCGTCATAGCCAGGGATATGGCGTTGACGAAGGTGGCCTAGAGCTGAATTTCAAGCTGCGCGCCTGTTGCTTACCTGGCGCCGGACTTGATCGCTAGGAAGCCAGCAAACACATTGTCCGCATAGGAGCCCGAGCCTCCTGACATGAGTCGGACAAGAGCATCGTCATCCCTTCGACCGAGCACGCCGCTGGCGAGCCTTGACCGAGTTTCCAAAGCGCTGCCGGTATGACCGAAGGCGCAGCGAAATTTCTGCAAACAGCGCTCCCAGAGCAAGCTTTTCGCCCGAAATTTTTCTGGGTCCCTCCGTAGTATCGAGTGCCATGCGGATCGTTCTCTTTGCACTTTTGATGCTTGGCTCTGTGGGCGCTGGCGCTGCTTGTTTTGATGAAGCGGCCGAGCGCTACCGCGTGCCCGTTAGCCTGCTCAAGGCGATATCGACGGTCGAATCTGGCGGAAATCCGAAGGCCCGAAATACGAACGCCAACGGCTCCTTCGATATCGGCCATATGCAGATCAACAGTTCCTGGCTTCCCACACTCGCTCGGTACGGGATCGACGAAGAGAAGCTGCGGGATCCCTGCATCAACACGAACATCGGCGCCTGGGTTCTTGCCCATAACGTTGCCCGCTTCGGAATGACTTGGAATGCCGTTGGTGCCTACAACGCCACGACCGAATCCAAGCGGCTCATCTACGCCAGAAAAGTCTCCCGCGTGCTGCTGGGCGGTAAACCTCAATCCTGAATGAACTGGCCACTGGCCCCTTGGAGTGAAAATGATTCGGAAACACCAGCTGAGCCAAATTGCGGTAGCGATCTCCCTCGTCTGCGGAGGAGTGCCTGCGCATGCAGCGCTTGTCGCGGGCGTCTGCGAAGTCAACGGAATTGCGGTGTGTGGTGGAGCGAGCGCACCTGCGATCCCTGCAGCGGGTGTTCTAACGATCCGTGGGTATGCGTTCGATATGGCAACGAACGACAGACCAAACGAGCCTGCAGGTGGTTTTGTCATCGTCCGCAACGAAGACACACTGGTCTCGTACAAGCTTCCCGTCCAGCGGATCGAGGCGCGCCCGGATCTGATTGTGGACAAGATTGATGGGGAGATTACGCCTGAGCAGTACGCCCTGGTGAACTCAGGGTTCATCGCTCAGGTGTTCTCCGCATCCCTGCCGCCAGGACACTACACCATCCAGGATGTTCGCCTGTCGATGCGCGTGGCCGGGATGACCGTGATTCCCATTGCGGATGCTGACCAGAGGGGCAGTTTCAAACTCCCCGATGCCAACAGCCCGTTCACGCTGGTGAAGGCCGACGGTACGAACGTTCCGCTGAAGATGACGAGAACCGCGCCGAACACTGTGAATGCAACGGGCTACCCCGCGCTGCGCGATGACAATTTCGAAATCCGCGCCTCCTTGCCGGGCGTCGGTGGCGAAGTGGTGAAGTCGGTCCCCTTTGCCTACAAGCGGCCGATTTTGAGCGTCCCCGTATCGCTACCGATCGTCGAAGGCTTCCCTGGCACGACGGCCAAAATATCGCCTACCAACCCACTGAACAACCGTTCGCTGGACGTTGCTGAGATCCCTGTGGTCATCGAGTCTGCGACTGTAGAGTCGATGGAGATCAATGGCACGAAAGTGGAGCAGGGTACTGCCATGAAGCTGCCTCGCCAGGCTAACCTGGCGGGCTTGTACCCCACTGTCGTGAAGGATGCAGGAACGGTGGAGTCGATGCAGCCCGTCAAGCTATGGGTTGATTTACCAGATGGTCCCAACATCATCATGGCAACTGAGCGATGGGACCCTTCTTCCAAGATCATGGTGAAGTCGTCGAAAGATAGTGCAGCCATAAAGGTTGAGGACATCGACATCAGCGCCAAGCTGGAAGGAGGTACCAAGGAAACCTGCTCCACCTTGAGCATGGTGCGTACTGGCTACATGCTGTCGCAAACTGCAGGCGTGAACTGCGCGATCCAGTTCGGGGATCTGCCTGAGGGCTTGAAGTACAACCCCTACGCATCGAACGCGCTTCGCGGATCCCTCCCCGTGGTTGGTGCCAACGTCATCGACTACACACCTGGCGTGGTGTATACCGATCCGAGCACGCGCCAGACGGCGTTCTACCCATCGCGCAAAGGCCGAAGCGCAGTGGCGGTCGAAGGTCTTGTTCCGGCCCCTATCGCGCTGGCGTTCAAGAACGACAAGCTGCTGGACACCTTTTATGCAAAGAACGCGGATCAGTACCCTGGCAAGAACTTTGCCACAGTGGACCGGACGCAGGCGCGTGCGCTGGGCGTGATGAACGTCAAAGGTGGCTATCGCGAGATCATGACTCGCATCGTCTACCCCGGTGATGTGGTGAAAGAAGTGTTTTCTTCCGTGGCCGAATCGAATGTCGCACTGATCATGCAAGCGACCGACCCGTGGGAGTCGTACCCGGTGAAGGTCGAGTCTTGGTACCAGCGTGCGCCAGAATTCAAGACCGAACAATCCTTGGACTTCATCGGGGTGCCTGCGACGCCTCTCGTAGATCTTGAAAAAGCATTCGCCTCACACGATCAAGCAGACACAGTGATCCATGGCCAGGTGGGAATACCGAAGGGCACACAAATCGTTTTTGACCCCGCCTCGATGGGGAAGTGGCAGGTAGTAATCCGCGAGGACAAGACAAACAACCAACTGTCCGCACCTGTCGCCGTTACAGAGGATGGCACCTTCACCGTCAACATGGGCCGTCTCACAGCTGGCACGCGGTACGTCGTGGCCGAAGCAAAGATGATCAGCACGGACGGCTTGGTCACCAACAGCTCGGTGCTTTCCAAATCGCGCGCCCTCATCACGGCTGCTGGCGAGCGCATTGAAGCCTCCCTGTCCTCCCGCGCTACCAGCGGCAAGGCACCGTTTGTGCAGACCATCAACGCTAACGTCAAGAACTCCAAGATGTTGGCCAACGTGAAGGCAGTCTCCTGGGAATTCCTCCAGGCCGATGGAACGTGGGCACGTGTAATGCGCTCGGAAACTGTGGAGCAGACGGGCATCAACTTTACTGCCCAGGTGGCGGAAGCAGGAAGTGTCACGTACCGCGCAGTGCTGACGAACAAATACTCCGGTGCGGAGTTCTCCACTGATCCCCTGACTCTGACGGCTTTCGACGTGCCCTCGTTCCGAGTGACTGCGCCCGGGGTGGTCCAGGTGGGCCGACCTGTTACGTTGGAGGTCCAGGCCGACGATGGGTTTGACGCTGCATACACATGGCGCATCATTACGACTGGCGGCTATGAGGGCGTTAGCGGTGAGAACTCCGCTTCGTTTACTTTCACCCCGACAGAGATCAAGAACTATGCGATCGAGGTCAAGGGTCGCTCTGCGAGCGCTCCCGATAACCCAGCTGCCGATGTCACGAAAACGCTCGGGGTGAAGGCGGTGAACCCGCTGGCCGCACGCGCATCGATCAGCGGCCCGACATACCTGGAGGCCGGTAAGAGCTACGCTTTCAAGGCGCAGATCAACGACGTGGTGCCCACTACTGCACAGAAGGCGTACAAGGTGCTCGGCTATTGGAGCCTGCCGGATGGCACGCGTGTGGATGGCACCGAGTTGCAGTTCGTCCCGCGCCCGGAAGACAAGGTGCTCAGCTACTACACCTACGTTGAGGGCTACCCCGAAGAGACGACTGTCGCGACCCTGCCGTTCAAGACCTGGGCATACAACTGGCCGCAAGACTGGAAAATTCGCGTGTCCGCACTGCAAACCGATGTTCCGGCGGTTATCAAGTATCAAGTGGAGACGCCTGGGTTCGACCTCAAGACGCTCAACGGCGAGCCATTGACATACACGTGGTCACTGCCAAGCGGTATCACCCGGTCTAGCGGTAACGACGTGGCAGGGAACTTCACTGTTGCGGCGCAAGGCACCTACCAGCTGGCGCTGCAGGTCTCGGACACGCGCGGGAATGTTGTCAATGTCTATTCCGACGAGTTCACAATCCTGCCTCCTGCGACTGTCCAGACCCAGGCTTCCATGGTGTCGAAATACGGTGAGTCGTACTACGCACCCGGCACGTACTACATCAGTTTGAAAATCTCGCAGCTGCCAAGAGGAGATTCGTTCCTTCGCAATGACGTGCTGATCAACGGCGCCAAGGTCGGGGAATTTACGGGGAGCGGTAACTACGTTTCCTTCACTGACCCTGGTAACTATGAGGTGCTGTTGCGGACCATCACCAAGGCGGGCAATTATGGCGAGCAAGCGCTGCAGGTCAACGTGCAAGAAGCACCACGGCCGCAATGCGAGCTGAAACAAACTACCAGTATTAGTGGGTTGCTGCTGACCCCGGTTTGCACGGTCTCTGCGGGTTACATCAAGTCCCTCACTTGGACCTATGACCTGGACGGCGTCGCCCAAAAAGCAACGTCAAAAACGTTCTTGGTGACAAAAGCTTGGCTCGCGGCCAACCGGGTCTCCAACCTGCGCCTGACGATCGAATCGGACCTGGGAGCTAAATCCGAAGAGCCTGTGCTGATCCAGTGACGGGCGGCCCCCGTGATTTCTGCGGGGGATTGAAAATTTTGGCGAATTGCTTCGAAAACGGAAGCTTTTCGCCCTAATTTTTTCTATGTGACCCGATAGTATCCATGTACCGTTTGTTCGTATGTGCATGGAGAAATAATAGTGAAATCGGTAACGCCGCTGGCCGTAGTTGCATGTTGCCTTTGCACTGCATGCGTGCCGCGTTTCATTGATGTTCCTCCTGAACCGACAAAGACAGCTTGGGTTGAGCGCGAGGCCGAAGTCCAGCACTCGGTAATAGGAAACTCTGCAAGCCGCGAGATTGTCAGAATTGAATCTGCAACTAGCCAATTTCTGAGCTCTGACGAGCGCGTGGTTTGGGTCGCTGGGGTAGATCCTCAGAAGAGTCGATTTCAACGCATCCACCAACGCGGGAGCGACTTGACGTCGCTACTTCAGCCTGACGCGGGGCAGCGTGGGGATGCCCTTGTTGAGATCTTCAAGTTTCCTATTGTGGGTGGCGAATTGAGCGTTGAAGCTCAACTGGCAATTGAACGGTTTCAGTCCAACTCCAAGGCACGCTACTACGTTGAATTCCTGAATAAGTCGCCGATGTCTGAAGAGTCAGTTGATTCAATGTTGAGCATCTGGAAGGCGCTTTCCAGTCGACTCAAATCCAGGGGACTGGGTATGTCTAATGTCATGCTCGGTGGCAACAAATATGATCAAGGAATTGACGCCATTGTGATGGTGCGGGTGGGTAAATAATGACTCCGGTTCCTATTCCAAACTACGTTGACGATCAACCCCAGTTCTTTTTCTGGGAAGTCGATGAATTTTTTCCTTCACTGGTGATATTTATTGTCCTGTACATGTGGGATCAGTTGCTGATGGGTATGGGAGCGTCACTTGTCTTTGTGAAGCTCTTCGGTCGCTTCAAAAACAATCACATGCCGGGAGTCCTATTTCACATGGTCTGGTGGGTTGGCCTGATGACTATGAACAAGAAATTTGAAAATGGCGCTGTACGCGAGGCTGTGAAATGAAATTCAAAGATGCTTTGCGAAATATGGGCCAGCTCCAGGCCATGACAAAGGGGATAATTATCTCCAATTCGATTCTCGCCCTTGGGCTGGTATATGCGGTGGTCCACTTTAACAACCAGCGCGACCGCATTGTTCTGGTCCCTCCGAATATGGATGCCAAGGCGGTGATCGCATGGAATTACGCGGACCGGGAGTATCTCAAGAGCTTCGGCCTGTTCATCGCGAACTTGGTTGGCAATATTCAGCCAAAGTCGTCTACCGTGGTGCTGGACGCTGTGTCGGCATTCATGGATCCGTCCATCTACACGGACTTCCGCCGACAACTCCTTGCTGTGATTGAAGACCCCGTTTTCAGGGCGTCTGGGTCCGTGATCAGCTTCCTGCCTGCCTCTATCCAGTACGAAGCCGAGACCAGTCGCGTCTTTGTTACCGGCACCCTCGTTACCTCCACAAGCGGCGCGCAGAAGTATCAAAAGCAAGTCGTTTACGAGGTGGGTACTTCGATTCGAAACGGTCGCCCATCTGTGACTCACTTCCTTTCGTACGAGGGATCGATTCCCCGGACCGTCACTTGGCATGTCACCCATGCGCAGAAAGAAGGCAAACCAATTCCTGAATACGCGCTTCCCCTTAAGGATCGCAAATCCAGAGGGAAAGTCGATGTCGTTGAGCCTGCAGCGGATCTGTCCGTGATGCGTGAAACGGCACCGCCGAACCCAGCTGCCGCGCCCGATGCCAACGCCACTGGCGAGAACCACGCCGAGCCCTCCACCGCGCCCGCAGGCGCCGCAGAAACCGTTGATATGAAGGAGCCCACGTGATGTTCCCCCGCGCGTCATCCTTTGCACTGGCAGCTTCCCTTGCCTGTGGCGTTGCTTATGCACAGGATTCGAAATCGGAAGCCGAGAAGGCGAAGGCAGAGCTGCAGAAGACCGAGGCGGCTATCAAGGCCGAGCTCGCGAAGCCCATCAGCACGCCGCTGAGTTCGGAAGCAGCACCTGACAAGGCAGCGGCAACCGGCAGCCGCTTCGTTACGCGACCGGGGACTGGCGGCGCAAAATCGGTTCGCTCCGCCCCGTCTGTGACGTTGCCCGACGGACCGCTGGGCAAAGCTCCTGCCGACATCTCTCGGGTCATCGGCGATGCGCAGCGCGCGGCTGGCATGCCGCTGGACGCTTACCAAAAGGAAATCAACCTCCCCGGCCTGAAGAAGGACGACCCGGCCACGCGCCCGACCGTTTTGCACACGCGGAACGGGGTGAACGAAATCGTACGTCTCTCCAGCCGCCTTCCGAACCGGATAGCGACACCGTTCAAAGACCCAAGGGTGGTGGGCGATGTGCCCGAGGACGACAGCCAGCAAATCGTCGGGAGCGACGTGTATCTGCGTCCGCAAGGCGAGCAGCCCATGGGCGTGTTCATCGTAGATGGCGCAAACACCAGCCAGGTCATTTCGCTGACGATCATTCCTACCCCTGAGATTCCTGGGCAAAACCTGATCGTCAAGCTGGAGGACCTGCGCACGGTGAAGCCGTTGGCCGGAGGGGGCTCGGCCGAGGAGCAGGAGATCAATCAACCCCGCTCCACAGACTACGTGGGCAATGTGCGTCAGATCATGGCACAGGCCGTGCGGGGAAAAATCCGTGGGTTTGCTGCAGTGCCGATCGAAGGTGGTACGGCCAAGATGGGTGCGATCGAAGTCACCCCCGAGTACGCCTTCACAGGCTCAACGGTGGACGTTTACCGCTACTCAATCAAGAACGCAAGCGAAGAAGTTGTAGATCTTGCAGAGACTGCTTTCTATCGAAAAGGCGTGAAGGCTGTCAGCTTCTTTCCCAGTATTTCGCTTCAGCCAGGTGAAGCGGGCTACGTCTTCCTACTTGCAGATAAGCCAAAGTCCGCCCAGGCACAAAGCGAGGTGTTCGAATGAGCCTCGCCGCGCAATTCAACAATCTCCAGCCTAAGACCCGTCGCGTCGTGATGGTGGCGGGGGCGATCAGCATCATCTTGTTCGTTTCCTGGTTCCTCGGAAGCGCAGCCGATCGCAAATCGTCGAGCACGCCTCGCGCGGCGAAGCCAGAGGTTACCGTCGTGGCTCCGGCACGGACAACGGGTGTCGAGCAGTTCGGCGCAAAGATGGCCGTGATGGAGAAGCAGCAGGGCGACCTGGCCCAGCGTATTGCAAAGCTGACCGAGGCAATGGAGCGGCGCACCTCCGAAAAGCCCGAGGGTGCTCCACAAGGCGAGCCCGCCCGCAAGGCAGAGGACGACCTTCCCGAACTAGGTCCCCAGACTTCTGTTTTCGACGCCCCGGCGTCGAAAGCGCCGGCCTTACCTCCGGCACCGCCGATTTCTCAGCCCAGCGTGCCGGGAGTTACGGGCAACGGTGTTACCCCCCATGCGCCGCAGGTACCAGACCGTGCGCAGCAACCTGTCGCATCGAAGCCGCGCGGTATTCGCATCCTTGGGCCCGAAGGCGTTCTCAAGAAAGATGACGCCGCCGAGAAGCTGAATAAGCCCGAGGACACCCGTAAGAAGGCGCCGGCGAACGACACAGCATTCATCCCCGCAGGCGCGATGTTCACCGGCGTGCTCTTGACTGGTATGGACGCGCCAACCTCAGCGGTCGCTCAGAAAAATCCAATTCCAGCCGTACTGCGTATCAAGCGCGAAGCAGTTCTGCCCAACTATGCGTCGATCGATGTGCGGGAGTGCTTTGCGGTCATTGGTGGCTGGGGCCAGCTCGCTACGCATCGCGCAATGATGCGCTCTGAGGCACTTTCCTGCGTGCGCCACGACGGCAATGTCATCGAGACAAAGTTGGAGGCTTACATAGTTGGAACTGACGGCAAGGCTGGTATCCCCGGCACTTTGGTCTCCAAGCAGGGGCAGATGATCGCGCAAACGCTGCTTGCAGGCACCCTGGGTGGAATTGGGCAAGCCCTCAACCGGTCGCGCGTCCCCTCTTTGAACATCGATCCAATGCAGGACCGTTCGCTCTACCAGAGTGAATCCGTTTCCTCCATCGCTCAGTCCGGTGTCGCTGGTGGCATAGGGTCCGCCACAAACATGATCGCCAAGTTCTATCTCGACATGGCGAAGGAGACCTTCCCGGTTGTGGAAGTGCCAGCAGGCGAAGCGGTGACGATCGTCGTGACGCGAGGCTCTATGTTGCCGCTCAAAGGGTCTACCAATTTGCAGCGATACGTTGACCCTAGCGAGAAGCCACGCAACGGTACCACTCTGGCAAACCGTGGAGGAAGCCCAAGTCAGTATTCCGGAGCTGCCGGCTCAGTCAGCGGTCAGCCCACGAGTCCTGTCGAGCGCATGGGACACGTGATGGACGCTGCGCGCGACGCGACTTCATCCGCCATGGGTAACGCCGACGGCGCTACGCCCAATTTCTCCAACGGTCTCTCCTGGTAACGCATGAGCATGTTTAACCACGTCATCAAGGCGCTCGCCACTGCTTCCTGCCTCGCAATGGTGGGATGTGCGAGCACATTCAACACGGGTGAAACATCCGACTTCGCTTGCGACCGCAACCGCAACTGCCCGACGCCTCTTGAGGTGTATGAGGACACGCACGCCTCAGCACCTTCCGTGCAGCGAGGGCGTACGCCATCGACCTGGAAGGGCGGAAAAGAAAAGGGCGGAAAGATTGGCGGACAAGAACTGCGCTCCGATCTGCTGGCGCTGTCCAGCGAGTCCGCGCTCGTTGTTGCCGGCGAGCCTGCCGCGCGCCCTCTGCGTGAAGCACCGCAGGTCATGCGCATTTGGATATCCCCTTGGGTCGATGCCCAAGACAACTTGAATTGGTCGGGCTACGTCTTTACCGAGATCACGCCGAAGCGCTGGAGCTTTGGCGAACAAGAAGTTCGCCACCAGGGGATGGCGCCTAGTTTTGTCCCCCGCTGAGTCACTCTTTTCATCCACCAAGCCAAGGAGCTTTTTCATGACGTTCTTCACCCACTTTCAACCTCGCCTTCTCCAGTCGGCGCAGGCAAAACAGGCCCAGGACTACGTGGCCCCCGTGCTGCTGGCGCTGGCAATGGTCGTTGCGCTGGCGCCAATGCAAGCGTCCGCAGGTGCAGGCGGTACCGAGTTCACCCAGGTCTATGACCAACTGACCGGGTGGTCCAACGGCACGCTCGGCAAGGTGCTGGGTATCGCCGCGCTGCTCGTTGGCCTGGGCGTTGGCGTGATCAAGCAAAGCGTGATTGCCGCCGTCGTCGGCATCGCCATGGCGCTGACGGCAGGTTTTGGCCCTGGCGTGATCGACGGTGTGATCAGCACGGGCATGGCCATCACCACCCCGATCTAAGCCGTCAAAAAAAGCAAAAGGGGGGTTGAATGTCGGCAGTTCATCAAGCTCTGAGTCAAGCGAGTAAGCGTTTCACGCCTGACGAGTACATTCCTACGCTAGCGTACATGGAAGAGAACGGGATCTTCCTATGCGACGATGGCCACCTGGGGGTGTGCTACTGGGGCAGTCCGATCCGGGGCGCCGACGACTCGACAGTGGACATGCTCAAGGGGGCATTGTCCCTGTCGCTCCCCGCTGGCAGCTTTGTCCAGGTGTCGCTGCTCGGAATGCCCGACATTGACTTGCCGCTGGCCCTGTACCGGGCGCGTCGTGAAAATGGCATGGGCCGGATCCAGAGTCCGCTTGCTCGTGAAGCCTTGACTGCGTATTCCGAGCGCAGAGCCCACTACCTCAGCGCCTCGCGCATGGAATCAAATTTGCCCCAGATCGGGGTGAAATTGCTGGACCGGCTTGTGGTCGTTTCTATCAAGATCCCGTTCAAGGGTGACAAGCCCGAAGAAGAGGATGTTGACCTCATCGCCGAGTCTGGCGCGAAGCTGTCTGAGTCACTCCAGACCGTCGGCTTGATGACGAAGAGAATGACTGAGGACGAGTATCTGCGCGTTGCATATCGCCTCACGCACCCTTACGATCCGCCAAAAACTGATTCGGCGCGGTCCGACGAATTTCTCAAGTCCCAGGTATTCGATGTGGGCGAGAGCTTCGATGTGGAAAAGGACGCATTGGTGCTCTCCGACAACACCTTTGCGCACATGCTTGGTGTGAGCCGCTGGCCCGAGAGGAACCCACTGAGCACCATGGCTTTCATCATCGGTGACCCGCTTGGTGCGAACAACCAGCTCAAGCTGCCGTACCACATCAATTTGACCCTGCACTACCCAGACCAGTACAGCAAGAGCACTAGCCTCAAACAAAAGGCTGGCTGGATCAACTACCAGGCGTTCGGCCCGCTGCTTCGCTTCGTCCCCAAGCTCGCTTTCAAGAAGAAGGGCATGGATGTGATGATCAATGCCATCGAGCGCGGAGCGACCACCGTCGAGGCATGCCTTAGTGTGACGGTCTTCAGCAAGAAGCGCGAGGAGGGCTCACGCCAGCTCGCAGCGCTGCGCAGCTACTTGCAATCGTTCGACTTCTCGACTGGCGAGGAGAAGCGCGTGCTGTCGCCCAGCTTCTGGAATGCATTTCCGCTGTTCCCCACGGCGGAGACGATCAAGAACACATTTCGCTTCAAGTCCCTGGCCGTCGAACAGGCGGTGACTTTCCTGCCGATCCTCGGCGAGTGGAAGGGGACGTCCCGGCCTCAGCCTGGCAAGGGGTATGGGTTCCTATTGCAGAGTCGCCGGGGCCAGTTGATGAGCTTCGACCTCTATGACTCGCCGACCAACATGAACGGCGTGGTGTTCGCGGAGTCCGGCGCGGGCAAGAGCTTCTTTACGCAGATGCTGGTCACCGAGTATTTGTCGATGGGCGCCAAAGTGTGGGTAATCGACGTGGGCCGTAGCTACCTCAAGCTGTGCAAGTGGCTCGACGGGTCGTTCATCGAATTCGGGACGGACTCTGACCTTTGCATGAATCCTTTCAGCAAGATCCAAGACTTGGATGACGAAGTGGGGCTCCTGCAGGCAATGATCGAGAAGATGGCCGCGCCGATCGACGGGCTGGACGATTTGCACCGCTCGCGGATCGAGGAGGCGATCAAGGCAGTGTGGGGAGCAAACGGCCGGGCCTCCACGATCACCGACGTGGCCATGTACATGATTAACCAGCCCGATCAGTATGTGCAGAACATAGGGCATATGCTCTTCAGCTTCACGAGGAATGGCAGTGAAGGCCATTGGTTTGACGGCACCGCCAACCTGGAGATGGACAAAGACCTTGTGGTCCTGGAGCTGGAAGAACTGAAGAGCAAGAAGACGTTGCAACAGGTCGTGCTCATGCAGATCATTTCGGCCATCCAGCACGAAATGTACCTGTCGCAAGACGGCCGCCCAAAGGTCCTCATCATCGATGAAGCCTGGGACTTGTTGGATGACCCGATGATTGCGCGCTTCATGGAGCACGCCTACCGTCGCTTCCGGAAGTACAAAGGATCTGCAGTCATCGTTACTCAGAGCATTGCGGATCTGTATGGCTCTCCCTCAGGGGAGGCCATAGCAGCAAACTCCGCGTTCAAGTTCATCCTGAGGCAGAACAACGAAACGATCGACCAGTCGCAGAAGGAAGGCTATCTGGCTATCGGCGAATTCGGCTACAGCCAGTTGCGTACGGTTCATTCGTTGGAAGGGAAGTATTCCGAAATCATGGTCTACACGAACCAGGGCATGGACATCGCCCGCCTCGTTGTAGACCGGTTCACACAGGTGCTTTTCTCTACTTCCGGAAACGAGCGCACTGAGGTGATCAAAGCAATTGAGGCAGGAACACACCCTGTCCAGGCCATCGACGACCACATCGCGCGCTACGGCTGATCCTGCTCCAGCCAAAACTCACTGCCGTTCGCAGCAACCCAGGACCCTATTCATGACTGATAACCAAAGCGCGCCTGCGGAAGCAGGCCAGGCCGCAGCATTGCCCCATGAAATCATCGCCCCGGCGACCCCGGCGACCCC
>NZ_MYFL01000008.1:57769-152752 GCF_002193035.1 Delftia sp. K82
GCGACCCCGGCGACCCCGGCGCAGGCCAGCGGCGTCAGCACATTTCTAACCGACCTCGTGTTCATGACCATCATCGCTGCAATGGTCTCAGTCGCGGTGACGGTGTACCTCCCTAAATGGCTAGGCACGGGGGTGGGAAAGGCTTCTCTACAGGACTCCATCGTCACCGTCAATTTTGAGGCGATTGTGAAAGACCAGATCACGGCATTAAGCGACCAGGTGCGCGTTGGCTCAATCGAGCCCAAGGACATGCCCAGGCTAAGCGAACTGTTCATGTCCGCCCTCCTGGCAAAAATCAAGTCCCAGACAGAAGAGGGAAAGATCGTCTTGCGCAGCGAACAGGTACTGGGCGCTCCTGATGACATCCCTGACCTGACCGACCGCTTCCGCACTGAGTTGCAGCGGGAAGGGTTCATGGAGCGCAAGCTGGAAAAGGGTGATGTGCCCACCGAAGCCCGCAAGGACGCGCAATGAAAGCCTGGGTAAGGAAGCTCTTTCGGGTGTGGCTGGTTACCAATGCGGTAAGCATCGCACTCATCACACTGGGCCTCTGGCTGTCCGGCCTGCGCATCGGGATTGATGTCCAGCGCCTCATCGGCGAGCCCGCTTGCATGCCCTCGCTGGTCTACATCTGGAACCCCGGGCTGTCCGAGCCTGCGAAAGTGGGCCACTACGTCCTCGCAAGGATGCCTGCTACCGGGTTGGGCGTTGGCGCGCGACCCGGAGACCGCATCGTCAAGCGCGTGCGTGCTGTGGCCGGCGACACCGTCAAGGTCGAGGGCACTGAGCTGTACATCAACGGCAAGCATCAAGACAACGACAGATTGTGGTTGGCTAAGAGCATCCCCGGCAAGGGCCCGGGGGACTTCGATCGAGAGGTGACTCTTGGGGATGGCGAGTTGTTTCTGATGGGGACAACGAAGGAAAGTTTCGATTCAAGATATTGGGGGCCTGTCAAACGTGAAGCGATTCTTGGTTCTGCTATCCCTCTGTTCTAGCTCGTTCGCCTGGTGCGCGGACCAGGTGGAGAGCAGGGCACCTTGGCTCAACAATCTGCCGCGCCCGACAGAAGCTGCCGCCATCGCGCCGCAGCAGCCCGCCATGGGGTCGTTGCGAGACTTCCTAATGCAGCCTGCGCAGAAGGCTGAGTGGATCGACGAAGCCAAAGAGCGCTTGCAGAGCAAGGCTCCTCGGTCGGAAGCAAGTCGTAGTGCACCCGAGCAGGACTTCGATATCCAGGTGTTCATTTCCACGGGCATGCCCGAAGGTGTCCTGCGCCAGTTGTTCAGACAGGCGCTGGCCAAAGACCCCAAACGCATCCGTTTCGTTGTGCGTGGTTTCGAGCCACAGAAAGTCGGCGCGCTGCTGAGCAAGCTGCGCCATCTACTTCCTGACCCGTACAACGATGACGTCATCGTGGAAGTCGATCCGAATGCGTTCCGAGCCTACGCGGTGGACGCTGTGCCGGTGTATTTGGTCAAGGACAAGGCAAAAGACAAGTGGTTCGAGATTCGCGGAACCGCTAGTTTGGACCTCGCACAGGATTTTGCGCGCAGGGGTGGAAGCTACACAGCTGGAGACCTCTACCCGATAGCGGAGCCCGACATCTTGGCCGTGATCGAGGAGCGGGCACGCAAATACGACTGGGAGCCCGCGATGAGACGTGCCCAGGCACGAGCAGCCCAGAACCTGCGCCCAACCTTCGATCTTCCCACTTCATCGCGCAATGCGACGGCGTACTTCACTCCAACTTTCACGGCGCCGCATGACATAACTTCACCAGGGCAAAACGGCAGAGGGGAAGTCTTGATCGCTCGCGCTGGCCAGACCTTCGCTCTTCTCGACTACACCCGTCTGCAAGTTCCTGTGTTGGTCTTCGACGCAACGGACCCCCGCCAGCTGAGCATGGTGCGGCAATGGATCCAGCGACCCGAGTACAAGGGCGCCGACGTGTTCGTGGTGGGCTCGAATGCTGTTGCGCGCGACACGACTACACCTGTGTCGGCGGACCTGCAGCACTTGCTCAAGCGTCCTGTGTTTCCGATGCCGCGACGCCTGGCAGAGCGCTTCGGCGTGGATGCAGTGCCTGCGATCGTGGAGCAAGAGGGACGCAATCTGCGAATTCGCTACTTCGACGCAGCATCTGGACACGCAAAGTGATCATGACACCAACCATTCTTCGCGCTTTGGCAATTCTTGGAATTCTCGTGGCTAGCCTTCTCGGATTGAACGAGGCCTATGCACAAGAGGGGGGAGCGGGCTCCGGGGATACCTCCTCCGCACGCGCTATCGACTGCAGCAACTACAGCCCACTTGAGACGATGTTCAAGGACGTGTGTTGGAGCGGGATGTTTCCTTTCCGGCTCATGGGGGCAACGTTCATGGATGGCAAGTCGGGGGTGCCGACGGATGCGAACAAGGACATCCTGTGCAAATGCGGTGGGAGTCTCTCGGACGCCAAACTGCCCCGCATTGGCTTCACGCTTGGGTTCTGGGCTCCGGCCAAGATCATTGACGTGACCAGAAAGCCGTACTGCCTGCCGTCCCTCGGGGGGATGAAGTTGCCGCTGGCTGGCGCTGAATTCCTTAACGGCGGGGCGAACATGGGACGAGGGGGACTGAACTCGTTTTTTGCGAACTGGGCGCTGTACACGTTCCCCATCATCTACATGCTCCGACTCATCGATGACGGCGCCTGTCCACCCGATGGAATGACCGAGTTCGATCTGCTGCAGGTTAGCCCTGCGTTCCCCAACTGGAATGATGTGCTCGGTCGCTACACCACGTTCATCAACCCCGAGATGCTGCTATTCACGGGAGTGACCTCTCTCTTTGCCCTCCCTATAGATGCCGCCTCATCGTCCTTCGGTACACCCATCAACGCCTTCTTCTGGACAGCCGGCGCCTGGGGGCCCATGTACCCAATCACGGGGTTCGCGTCAGGGTCCGGAGACACAAAAGCAGATCCAGTGTCTCTCACAAGCCTGACCGCAGTGCGAGGAATTTCGCTGCTTCATCGACTAGGGCTCCTCAACGAGACCATCGGCAAAGCCAACGTCTGCGAGCGCAACCCGCGATTCGTAATACGCAAAGACGCCTACCGCTGGCAGTTTCTCGCTCCTTCCCCGGAGTCGAACGGCCGCCTGCCTGGCGCTCCTCCGCCGACCTCCACTACCTCCCAGGTGCGAGAGGTAAATCCGCCTTCTCGATTCAGCACTTGCAACCATGCCACTGGCGCGTCTTCTGCGGCTTGGGGGATGTGGCGGGATGTTCCAGCGACTGGTGAAGACCATTCCTATCTGATTTTCCAGTGGACCGATTGCTGCTTCGGCATCACTCCGTAAGAGCCTCGCATGACGCACAGATCTGATCTTCCAGAGGTCTATAGGCCGCTGTCCCGGAACCCCGCTATCGTTTGGAGTGGGCGGTTCATGTTGTCGTGGGCCTTGGTAGTGATGCCTACCACTTCCGTACTGACCTACGCTCAGGCGTTGCCCGCGCCTTCTACAGCTGCGCAGAATGAGTGGGCCGCGACGGCGCGCACCCAGGATGAGGGGACAGCGAACCAGCTGATCAACCAGCGTGCGTCGAAGCTCATGCGTAGCCAGTACCAAACTGGAGCGGCGCTAAGGTCTCCAAACTTGACCCAGGACACGTCGGCCCCGGTGCGCACACCGAAGATGGTCGCAGACCCAGGCGACGCAGAGCGCGCAGCAAAGCAAGCAGCTCGTGTGACACAGCGGTCGCGTGAAGACATGGTGCGCAGCGCCCAGTCGGCGAACTCGGTGGCGCAAGAGAACTACCAGCGCATGGATTTCCATCAAAACACGCTGGAAACAAAGAGGACCGAACCGGGCGTCAACCAGACAACGAACCATCGCGCAAATTTGAACGAGATGATGCCGGGGTTCAGCGACCAGAAGGTGGCCGAGATGCATGAGATCGGCGCCCAGATGTACAACAACCCAGAAAAGATGGAGTCCATCGCCGAGCAAAACAGGCGAAACCTCCGCAGAGACGGTTGCCGTCGAACTCAGTTCGCGCTGAAGTCGCGACAGAACATCGATCTGGCTCCCACATCGCCTGAACATCGCATTCTCAAGGTCGAGTTCTTTGACATCGAGAAGGTGGCCATTCCGAACACTAGCCCAGTCGATCATCAGTTCATCACAAAGCCAACAACCTACAAGCGCGGCAAGGTGGACATGCTGAGGGCAACCCTTGGCGGCGTGGCCAACGTTATCTGGGACCAGGTCGATGAGACGTTCGCGATCCGCTACACGTACACACCCTTTGCAGAGCCCACGGGGCGCAACTACTTCACATACAACCACTGGTTCGGTGTTTCACGTGGCGGAGCCATTGAACGGGTGCTCGACCCTGGGCTTGTGAGCTATGGAACTCCGTCTGATGGCTGGAAGCCTGTCGCTGGTTATGCGGTTCCTTACGGCGTTACAGCCGCGTATCTCGCCGCTGATCTGTACCAATCTGAGGTGACGTATTCAAAGCCCGTGGACGGCGTGCCATGCCCTTCGGACCCGCCCGAGCAATGCGAAGTCCCATCTGTTGGCGGTGACCCCGTGCGTTGGTGCCCAGGGGCCTACGGTGCAAACATCGTCCTCATGTACAACGATGCCGCGAATCCAAGCCCGGATCGCTTCGGCAAGGAGTTCAATGACAAATTTGCGGCCAATGCCAGCCGCAACGATTTCTCCGCGAACGCGGATCTACGCTCAGGCGTTATACGCGGCGTCAATGCTGGAAATAGTGATCTGGCCAAGCAGCTGATCGGCTCGTGCCGGCGTGATTCAGTTTCGCGTATTGATGTGATCCAGGGAGGTACGTACGGAGATCCCGATATTCAGATGTGCTCTGAGACACTTGTGAACCCGTTCCCACAAGGTTGTCAGGGTGTCAAACGCAGTTTCGGCCTGACATACGTCGGTGAGCACAACTTCATGTCGGTAACGGCATTCAACAAGGTCAAGGTGCCGATCATCGACCCATTGACGAAGTTGCAGGTCAAGGATGAGGAGGGCTTCCCTCAATTTACCTATCGCAAAGATCCGATGAACGTGACAGGCTCACTGCGAACCGACTTCACGATCATGGGAGCAGCTACCTGCCCAGCAGGGGAGAACTGCACAACCGAAAAGCTGCCCGACGATCCGCGCGGATCGAGCGAGGGCCAGTACGTGGAGTACCGCCATACGCCCATGGGAGGTGACCCGAAGCTCTTCGTGGTCAATGGCGTGTATGCCCAGGCTGGAGGAACGGGAGACTTCACGGACTATGGCGTGTCTGGCTCAAGCTGGATGCCGACAGGCACGGTGTTCGCGGACGGCACACTGCACGAAGTGAGGCTAATGGCCAAGATCTACAGCATTGCGATTAACAGCTTCGCGGGCTGCGAGCGCTACATGCAGTACGCCGCAGACGGGTTCTGCAAGGGTGCAAAACTGACCTGCACGGACACGGCTCCAACGCGCACGGTTGGCGACGTCACTTTCGGGCCAAACCTCCCAAACCGAGGGATCGTCGAGTTGCTCAAAAAATGGGGCACTGATGCATCAGCGGTCGTTCAGCCAGACTACGACAACGGATCAGGCGCGGAGCCAACGCCGAACGGACCACCACTCAAGCTGCTTGACGATCCAATGTGCTGGCAGGCTAACGCCGAATCGTTCACGAGCTGTGCCACGATGGAGGTAAGTAGCAGGCTTAAGACTTTCATGCGTGACGGAGCGGAATGGGCAACTGACTGCAATCTGACGACGGACGACAACGATGTGCCGCTGGAAAGCTCCCCCTCATGCAAGCGGGCCCCAACACGTGATGAGTGCGACAACCGCTTCAAGGGAATTTTCACAGGGCAGTGCTACAACCCCTCTATCGCTTACGACTGCGGCGTTACCCGAGAGTTGAAAATCCCGGTCTCGATCGAAGAGCAGGGCGATGCATGCTCGGGTGCAATGCGTTGCTTGGGGACAGAGTGTCATAGGCCGAACTTGACTGGATCGCATCAAGGGGATTTCGCACGCGCTGCTTCGGGCATGGAGGCCATCAATCAAATGGTGAATGAGATGGTGTGCGAAGAGACGGGCGAGCCACCAAAGAGCGTGGATCAGGCGTGCACACCTTATATCTTCGGTGGCAAGGCAATGTACTGCAAGATTCCGATTGGTCATCAGATCGGCCTCACGCCCAATTGCTGCAAGGAAGCGAGAAAGGGTGCCAAGTCGGCGCCAGGCTGGATGGAGTACCTGCAGGCGATGTCCGCACTAAACAAGCTGGGGCGGACGAAAGCGGTCCAGGACGTGATGGCAAGCAGCGACATCTACAACTCGATAGCTCGAACATTCGGTGATGTCTCGTCTGAAGTGACTAACCTGTACTCGTCGGCGGCGTCATGGGTGACTGACAACCTGGTCGCACCGTTCCGCGCTTCTTTCGATACCCTAATAGGCTCGGAAGCCACTTCGGAGGTGGCGAGCATGGGGGTGGGGGAAGTGAGTAAAGGCTTGGGGATTGAAGGGCTAATGACACAGTTTCAACAGTTCCTCTATAAAGGCCTTAATGACGTCTTGATGAAAATAGGCGGTCAAGAACTTTCCGGCATGGTGTTTCAGGCCGCACCGGGCGGTGCGCTCAAACTTACACCAGGAATGCAGAACTTGGTTGACGGATTAGGCACCGTGATGATGGTTTACTCAATCGCACGACTTATCGGTCACATAATCTTCGCTTGTAAGCAAGAGGAGTTCGAATGGGGAATGAGTGACAAGTGGCGTTTGTGCACCGATGTCGGTTCCTGTTGTTCTAAAAAAGTCTTTCTGATTGGTTGCGTCGAGAAGCGGCAGCTCTATTGCTGCTACAAATCGATTGTCTCGCGAGTGATTAGCGAACAGATAGTCTCCAAGAACCTTACGGGTCAGCGCCCATATGGCTTTCGCTCTACCAAAGATGGGCGCCAACTAGGTGGCTGCAGCATAAACTGCGGAGGATTCACCGCGTTTGAGTTGGCTTCGATAGATTGGTCGAGGATTGACTTGACAGAATGGACAGATACATTGATTGAAGCGGGGCTTCTGAATCCAGCTGACCCGACGACAAACTTTGGTATCTCGCAGAACAAGATCAAGCCATCTATGGCGATAGCCGGAAATCCAGACGTAGATAATGCGTATGACCATCGAGTTCCAGCGGTCAAGTCTGCCGAGATCCTTGGAACTACTATTGACAGGGCTACAAGCTTCACCCATGCCCTTAAGGACGAGGTTGAGGAGCACTGCTACGACGCAAATAAGAAGAAAATGCCGTTCGTATATCCTGGGTGCAATACAAAGCCATAATTAATATATGCTTTGCATGGATTGTGCAGAAAGCTCCTAGAAACAGCGGCCAAACATCGGTTTGGCCGTTGTTTCCAACTCCCGGGCAGCGATGATATACCTACGGTACGCCGTGCTCCCGATTTTCGATCGCTCCTATTTTTCTTTGAAAAGCTTCTGTTTCAGTAGCTTTTCGGCCTACTTTTCTTAGTCTCACTCCGTACGATAGGACGCGAAAGGGGGCTCTCTTTTGAGGAGCTCCCGTCGTCTTACGAAGGGGGATTGCGAGATGGATTCTGGCGCAGCATTGATGGTGGCGGTGGGTGGGCTGGCAATGGTCGCGCTTGTGCTAGTTGGGGCAGCAAAGCCTGACGGCCAACGCGCGGGCGCAGCACGGGAACGAAAGGCCCCCAAGTCGCCCACCACCTCTCCGGACCGCGTTGGCGTCTCGCCCCGCCGAGCGGGTGCAGGAGAGGAGGAGGATGAAGGCACGGCACTCCCCCAATCCTCGCTAATGATTCCCCCCCCTGACGAGGCGCGCATCCAGGCGATCGCGCCCAACAACGACCTACGTAGGCGCGGCTGACATGAGTCTGCGTATGCACATGAATGCTGGCCTTCTTGTGTGGCTGTTATCCGGCTATTGCTTAGCCGGCGATGTTGACCAAGTGGTCACGGCTATCCGCGAATCTACTCAGGACACTACGAAGCTAACTGCGTGCCTCCTCCTCAGTCAATCGGCCAGCACATCGAAGGTGGACGCGCGAACCAAGAAGAAGGCCGTCGAATTGGTAACGCAACGATTGAAGAATCAGGACGTGGCCATGTTGCGCGCCCGAGGGGATGTAGCGCGAAAGGGGCTCTATGGCTATGAGCGCAACGAGGAGCTGGCATATCGCCTCTACTCCAAGGCCACGCGTTCGGTAGAAGCGGGCTGGAATGGTGCGCTGATGCTCTACAGAAGAAGCCCCAATGGCGTAAGCGCAAGTGATGCCCGCCTGATCTTGGACTTACTTCAGAAATCTGGCGCTGCCACCCAGAATTCGCGTGGGTTGGTCGGCTCATATTCGCACTATGTTGCCGGCCTGATCAACGAGGCAGGCACGGCAGGCAAGCCAGATCTGAAGAAGGCGTTTATCCATTACCGGACCTCGGCCCGCAATGCCTACGTGCCTGGCGCTTACCACTACATGCGCCTGCTGGTCCAGTCCATACCAAAGCTGCCGACTACCGAAAAGGGTGTAGTGATGCAGGAGATCCGGATGATGGTGAACCGCTGGAAGTGGCAATCACCCGAGATCATGTTCCTGGCCGGAGACATCTACGCGGCCCGATGGCTTCCGGACGAGGACGGCTTCATGGCCCAGTACCACTGGCGGATGGCTGCAAGGATGGGTGCTGCTCGTGAGATCGCGGATTTTGAAGGGGCGCTAAAAACCCGGGTGCGCAGGCTTTCGCCTGAAATGGAAAAGCGTCTCGAAGAGGCTATTGAAGCAGGGTTTAAAAACACAATGGCCGTTAAAAACGAACTGGAATTCGTTGACCTGTGCGCTGAGTGAATATGAAAAAGATCTTTTTATCGGTAGCAATAGCGACTATTGCAGCTTCTGCAGTTCAGGCGCAGCAAGCCGGAGATCCCTTCAAGAAGACAGAAGAGGGCTGGTTCTGGTATCAGGTTGACCCAGAGCCCAAAGAGCCGCTCAAGGTTGAGGAGGTCCCACCGCAGCCGAAGAAGCAAGCCCCCGCAGTTATTCAACTCGGCAAGCCTAAGAAGCCAGAAGCGCTATCGGTGGATTGGTTCCAGACTGAGTACCCGCGTCTGCTCAACAATGCGGTGGACAACCCTACAGATGAGAATGTCCAGGCGTACCGCTATGCCACGCGGGTAATGCTGGATAAGGCAAGCAATTTCACGCGGACTTTTCAGCGTCAATCGCTTCTTGATCCTCTTCTGGATGAGTCAGTACGCTCACCATTTTCCAGTGCAATGCGAGGTAGCTACCAGCGTTGGTCCTTGGAGCAAAAGAGGAAGGCCACGGAGGCGATCTCAAAAAAAGCCGGCTTGTGGGTCTTTCTAGACGATAAGTGCCATTTCTGTTCGCTCCAATACCCAATCGTGGAACGGACAGCGAAAGAGCGTGGATTTGAAGTGATCTACATCACTCCCGATGGTGAGCGGCCAAGTTGGCTTATGGGGAAAAGCGACGTTCGGAAGGATGACGGCCAAGGCCGCCATCTAAAGATACAGGTAAGGCCCGCCGTCGCGCTGGTGGCGCCTCCAGACAACATCACTGTGATTACTCAAGGGATGCTGTCACAGGATTTGCTGGAAGAACGGATTTTGATCGCCGGGGATGCTGCTGGATTGGTTACCGGGCAAGCACGTAAGGATGCGTTCCCCGAGGAGCGAGGAATCCTGACGACCGAAGACATCAAGGAAATTGGCCGCGCACTTGAAAAGGATCCGAAAGCAATTGTCCCCAGCGCGCAAGACAAAATACAAAAGAGGTATTGACATGGCGAAAGCTCGAAGGTTCAAAGCTACCGTAACCGCAATCACAATTGCAGCAATGGCAGCCTTAATGCCTGCCGAGGCTAGTGCGGGCCTAAAGGAAGCAATGAATGACATGTTTGTGACCACTTCAACAAATGCACAAACATACAAGTCGCAGCGGCTTATGGGCGTTTACGGCGGATCGCTCTCTATACGATCGCCCGGCAGAGGCATCAATATTGTCCAGTTTGCTCCCCCCAGAATTGACGCGGGGTGTGGTGGAATTGATATCTTCTTTGGCAGCTTCTCATTCATCAATGGTGCGCAGTTTGAACAGCTCCTGCGCTCTATCGCTGCCAATGCTACAGGGTTCGCTGTGAAGGCCGCCATCAAATTGATGTGCAATCCATGTGACGAGATTTTATCTCGCCTACAACAAGCAATGGAAACACTTAATTCAATGGCGAAAAACACGTGTGCCATTGCAAACTCCATGGTTTCTGGATCGATTGAGCCGAAACTAAAGGAGCAAGCTGCAAGAGTGGGTACGGCGCTATCTGGCGCGCTTAGCTTAACTGCGGACTGGGTCTCCGGGGAAAGTAAGCGGCAAAGCCAAACCCCCTCGGACGCAGCAACGGCTGGTGGAAATGCACAAGCCCGAGATAACAATCCGAATGTGGGAAATTTCGTGTGGCGCGCTGCAAATGAGACAATGGGTAAAGGCGCTAACACTCTCCAGGTCTTCATGACTAAGAGGCAAGCAATTGAAATAATCATGGGTCTGTTTGGCACCACAGTAAACCGTGCAACAGAGGCCGGTGAGAGCTGCGGACCAGGTGTGAACCCGGAGGTTTGTGACCAACCAGTGCAGACGTACCCTTCGAAGATTGCCAACTGGGACCAGGTCCTCAAAGCCAGCAGATTTAGTCCCGATGGCGTCGGGATTTACTCGTGCATCAATGAAGGTCAGGAATGTACAAAAATCGATTCCAGCAGGAAGCTTCCTATTAGCGAATGGGGTGGTGTCGAGGACATTGTCAATCAAGCGCTGTTTGGAACTACTAGGCCTGAAATTAGAAGTAACTGGACGGACAGCTCTATTGTTGGGTCTTTTGCCAATAGGAGGCCGCTCGTTGCGGGATCGTTGGATGCAAGGTCTCAAGCGATCTTGGACATGACACCGTTCCCCTTGCTGCACTTCTTGCTTGAAGCACAGAAGATTCCAGGGGCACCTGAACAGATTGGCTTGATCGTGGCCCAGTATTTGCCGGACTACTTCGGCTATATGCTCGGCATCGAATTGCTCACCATAGGAAAGTCGGCGTTCACTGAGCAAACGAAAGCCATGATGCCTGATGGGTATGCGGCTGAGCTAAAGATCAAAGAGGAGGCGCTCATGAAGATGCGGCCTGATGCTGACAAGATGAACTCTATGGTAAAGGCGGTATATGACTCACTGGTCATCAATCAAAGGTTAACCGCATCCCAGATGCGAGGCGCGTCCGGGTCTGGCGACAAGCGCTAGGGGAGAATATGGCGTTCACTATATATACAATTTCCGATCCTGTTGTGATCGGAAGTGCGATGACGTCGATGGCTATGTTCTTTGGTCAAGAGTCATTGGTTGGTTCGATCGTCAAGACCGGGCTATTGATATCGCTACTCTTCATTCTTGGGCAAACTGTCGTTCAAAAAGGATTGCGACTCGATGTAATATTGATTCAGCTTATTGTGGTTTGGGTCGTTTTTCTTCCCAAGACGACTGTCAATATAGAACAGTTTGATAATTCGGCGCCACCACGGGTCGTGGACAATGTGCCTTACGCAATCGCGCTTCCTGCAACGTTGGCCGGCAGCTTTTCCTTAATGCTGACCAATCGAATAGAGCAGGTAATGGTCAACGTCAATGGAGACTATCTATCGGTATCTGGTGATGTGCACCCATTCTCACCTGCACGGGTGTTGATGAGCTTCGCAGCTTGCCCTCTTGAACCGCTAGGGTGCCTTTCTCAGAACCTAGTTGAGACAATGCGCCTTGCGGTACGCTACTGTTCAGGCCCTAGCTTATCTAAAGCCGAATTTGCTAACCAGCGTTATGTTTTGAAAGCACTGTCGGAAACTCTGACGGAGACTGGAAGTACTGTAATCTATGATGATGGAAATCCGTATGTAACGGGAGGTGGCGGCGGACGCGCTGCGTCCTGCTCTGAAGCGGCCTCATACCTTAGAAACTATGAGGATAGCGTTGGTAATGGAAGCAGTAATGAGGTAACTGAAACAATAAAAAATCTCGCAAACAAAGCAGAAATAAAACAAAACAAAGCAGTCATTCGCGATGATGGGACGATTGACTATGATACCGCCATGGGAATGATCAATAAGTTGACCGATAGCTCCTCAAGGATTGATACCAGGAGTGTCTTCAACATCATGACATATTCAATGGCCGATTCGCTGAAATATGTTGGCCATACGCCAATTGATCAGCCGATTTCCATAATGAGAGACTCGGGCTTGTTCAATTGGGCAAAATCAGAGGCATCCCAAAGCATGATGGTAAGTACAACAGCTCCAAAATTCATGGATGTGTTGTTCTTTATATTCATCGCAAGTACGCCGATAGTCATGTTCATGCTTGCTGCCAACCCTCAAAGTGGGGTAAAGGTGGCTGTATCGTACATCGTATTTGGCCTGTGGACTCAGAGCTGGATTCCGATGATGGCGATCATTACCAGTTGGTATCAGCGAGATATTCTGAGTATTCCTGCGCCTATTCCTCCATTAGGCGAACCTTTATCCCCTGCGTACATGGCGATGATGATGCGCCAGACGATGACATCGACGATAGCAGCTGGGAACATGATCCAGAATGCTCCATACCTGATGTTCGCGATACTCACTGGCTCGATGTTTGCGATGTCGAGCATGATCAGCAAAGCGGTTCCTAGTGGGAGTGGTGGTGGCTCTACAGGAGAAGCAAGCGGCGCAGGTGGAAGTTCTGGCGGTGGGAAAGGCTCGCCTCTTGTTGGCGGCGCAGGATCCGCTGGCAGTCCTATTCTTGCGCAGCGCGCTGCAATTGCCGGATCCGAGAACGCAATGCGTGGAGGTATGACAGGCGATTCCGTTGGAGTGCTTGGCGATGCGTCTGCGAATTTATCTGGTCTGGGGAGCATGGATTTCGGTGGCGGTGTGGCAAGCTCAACCAATTATTCGTCTGAGACGTCAGCAGCCGCGCGTCAGAAAGTTGAGCAGTCCCAATCGCAGGCGTTGAACGAAACTTCTTCCTTAATCGCATCCGGTGGTAAATATCTTGATGGGGCAAAAGTCGCAAATTACCTGTCCAGCCGAGGCAGCACTGTGACGTGGGATGCTTCCACTGGAACGCTTAGTTCTGATGGGCAATCAGTGAATCTGCGCACTGGGCAAATGAACACAGCTGCGAGAAATGCAGCCCTCTCAGGGAATATCCAAGCAGGAATTAACTCAAAGGACTCTCTCCCAGGGAAAGTACTTGGGACCTTTACTGGGATATCTGGGAGTGCAGGTATTCAAGCCTCCACTGGAATTAGTCATGGAGTAGCCCAGACTGCGGGCCTGGACGAACTGAAGAGCTTAAAGAACGAGAGGAGTGCATCGTCGGGTGTTCGTGACTCAGCGTCCAACGGTGAAAGTGCCAACACTGGCTCGTCTGGAAAATCTGGCTCCCAGTGGTCTGAAATTGGGCAGAAGGCGACGCAGCTAGGAAATACACTCACGAAACTTGCCTCAAGCGCAAAGGCATTGGACGAGGCAGATAAGCTCTCAAAATCGGCGGCTATGGATGCCTCCGCAAAGACAGGCGCTAAGGTCGAAGGATCAGACTTTGTAAATAAGTGGGGACAAACGCAGGCAGGCAAGAGCGGCAGCGATTCGCGCCATCAAGCTGAAGCTCTTGGGAAAATACAGGGTGCGATGGGAGGCGCATTGACCGGTGAGGCACTTCAAGGCTTTCTCAGCTCATTCGGGAGTAACTACAGGCAAATGGAGCAGGCCTTCGGATCTGGCATGAGCAAAGACCAGATGGCAGGCGCGGCTGCTTGGAAAGCCTTGACCTCAATGAACGCCTCGGCAGCGAGCCCGTCGGAAAAGCTAGCATCGCTAAATGCGATGGCGAAACTTGCCACGGCGGCAAACATTGCCGACGTTTCTGCAGGTGTGGGGGCAGCCGCTGCCGCCGTCGAACGTGTTGCGGCAGTTGAAAGGGGCCTAGCGAGCATGCAAGCCGGGATGAAGCCAGCTATGGCGCAAACTGAAGCGGCGGTGAAGAGTGGCCTTGATCCGGATCGGCAGAAAGAACTTGCAGCTGGTGCAAATGAGCGGATTGCAGGAGGACGCGCGGCTGCAGGCGGAATCTATAGCGAAACCATAGCTCAGAATGGTGCAGTTGAAGCGAGAGCTAAAGAGTCAGTTGGCCAAGCTCAGCAGGGTAACGTTCAGTTCGAAAAGCATACAGGCGATAGCACGCCATTGGTCACGGGAATGGCAAATGCCACTTCGCGTCAACAGTTCGTTCCTACAAATGATGGCGCCGGATATGCCGTTGGCGGTAAACCTCCATCACCATTAGAAAGGCTTCAGGATACTCAGGCTGCGTCAAACCTGAAGAATGCGGCGCCCAGTGACCCAGGTGCTACGCTCAGATCTCTGTATGCCGGAAGTGTTCCGCAGGCAGACGCAGGTGGCCTTTCTTCCGCTGTTTCTGCGATAAGTGGAGCTACAGGAAAGGCACTGGACTCGGCGGGATTCGTTGCCGGGTCGCTATCGGATGGAGCTAATTCAGGTAGCAAAACTGCACAAGCCCTTTCAAAGGGTCCTGGCGGGTCTCACCTTCAGCCTGCTGGGGGCCAGTCTGCGCCGCATAGCCAAGCGGCCAAGCCAGAGTTGAGCAGCCATTCTCCCGTTGCTTCGGCCATCAGTGGTGGCTCTGTGAATATGCTTAGCGCGGCGGGATCCGTGGCTGGAGCACTAGTGAATGGCGCTCCAGCCGGGAGTAACGTTGTCACAAGCATTTCGAAGGAGGTAGGTGGTCCGTCAGCTCACTCGCCAGTGACCGCTCCTTCCAATGGGCAAGCAGGCTCTGCGGCTCAAATTTCCAATGGTGGAGGGGGTGGGCTTTCGCCCGCTGCTGCCGCAATAAATGGTGGCACGGTGAATATGCAGGGAGTGGCTGGATCGGTGGCCGGATCAGTAACCAGTGCTGCAAGCGCTGGGAGTACGGTCGTTCAAAATATTTCAAAAGATGTCAGTGGGGCGTCATTACCGACATTAGGAACTCCAACTACTATCCCACAAGGTGGCGCCTCGGGCGGGGTGGGGGCAGCGCCGGAGCAAGAGGTTGGAGGAAAGCCAGGACGGCCGGTTCCCGGAGGCGCGACATCTCGTCAAGTCCCCGGAGAAAACAACAAGAAATCGATTGCTCCCCCCAAATGAAAAGAGGCCCTTTAATTAGGGCCTCTTTTTATTCAATATCATGGTCTCTATGATAGTTGCTGTTGTGGATGTTGGTTGCATTCCAGTGTCTCTCAGGGCTGGTAATGTCCTTCATCGATTCATTAAATAGACTTGACTGGCTGTTCTGGACATCGGATTCATTATCTTTGTTGTCTAATTTGTTTGCCCCGAATTTCAACTGCCGTAATAGGTAATAGATTACGCCTGCAGCCGCAAGCATCAATATTTCGTCTATTGGAAGCATACGAATCCCCTTTCTGAATTGATTATATGGCAGATAGGCAATATTTGCAAATACTTTGCTTAATTGTTGAAAGTTCGCGCCTTCGTAGGCTCCGCCCAGACGGCGACGTATGCAAGAGGTGGTTTTCCTCGAAAAGTGCCTTCTTTTCGTGCTTTTCGTGGCAAAAAAATCGTGCCCTGTTGATAGCATATCCGAGTCTATAGTCACTCTTGAGCCAGCCTATGTCCCGCGAGATCAGTCGTAAGGTAATCCGCCGCTTGCTGGAGGTCAGCGCTGTTTTCCTCCTCAGCGGCATGTCGCTCCTCCATGCGTGCGAGTCAAAGCTGCCCCCGGGCGCTTCAGCGAGGGCGGACGAGTTCATCAAGGAGGGCAAAGCATGGAAGGCATACGGTGCGATGAACATAGAGGCGTCGAAAGGTAGTGGAGGGGCCTATCGGTACCTGGCGACAATGCTAGAGAAGGGGCGAGGCGTTGAGCGCAGCGCCTTAGCTGCTCGGCAGTTGAATTGGATGGGTTCGCAATACCACGACGCCGATGCGATGTTTCACGCCGCCAAGGATTTTTATGCGCGCGGACATCGCAATGACGGTGATGATCTAGCCGAAAGAGCCGTCCGATGCGGGCATCCAGAAGCGGCGTTACTTCTGGCGGAACGGCGCGCTATGGAAGGTAGAGCCAGTGAGGCGTTGACATTCCTTACGCTGGCTATCGAAGCCAGTCTCCCTCGGGCGAAGTATTTTCTGGCCGAAGTGTATGACAAAGGTTCTCTTGGTCTGCCGAAGGACTATGAGCGTGCATTCTATTGGTACTCGCTTGCAGCGAAGGACGGCATCGCGGAGGCAAAGTCCGCAATGGCTTACTACTTCGTTCGCGGTTTGCATGGGCAGCAGGATGATCTTGCAGCACTGCATTGGTATCACGAAGCGGCGAAAGGCGGACATGTTGATTCGATGACTGCCTATGGCTGGATGTTGATGACCGGTAAGGGCGCTTCAGTGGACATTGGGGAAGCAAGCTACTACCTCAGCCTGGCCGCAAAAAATGGGGATAAGCAAGCAGCGAAGTTCCTCAAGGAAATCAAAATGAAGCGCGATGAACGAATCCAACTTTCTGCTTCCCCGGCGCTCAAAAATGATTAATTGTTCTATGGCCCAAGTTTGTGCAGTCTTTGCAATTTGGCTCTGTATTGCAAGTATAACAAGCGGCCTGAAATCGCACAGCACTGGAATGCATGTGATTCCGCACCGATCTAGGGGGGGGCAGTTCCTAGCGGAATTGAAGGGCGCAGCATTGCAGATCCTGCTGAAGTTGCAGACCGCAATGAACAGTTCGCGTGATGCTTTGTCACGGCGAAACATCAGCCTTGCAATGGTATTTGCCATTTTGCTCGCAAGTGGCGCTACGCAAGCGAGACCGACTGATGCTCAGATTGCACGAAATAACTTTGTCCAATCTATTCCAGTGCTTCCATGGCTAAAGTTGGCTGAGACAACTGTTCATGAGGTGCGGACGCCGATTCAGCAGCTAAAGAACCAATATCAGGGAGCTTTGCTTATCCAAGAAGGTACATCGGCGGAGACTGGAGGTATGTTTATAAACCTCTCCATGGCCTTGCCACAGGGGATGTTGAACGAGCCTGGCCTTCAAATGCTGACGCTGGATTTCGATGAGCGGAAGATTCTTCAAATGGTCGTCTTCAGAATCAATCGCGGATGGAAGGACAGGAATCTCACACCCTTGGTTGAGAGGATGACTGGCCGCTACAGAAACCTGGCTGAGCCGGATTTCCTGGGGGATCCTGACAGCGAGGCAACTGACAAAACACTGCTATTTGATATAGGGCGGTTCGCTATCGAAGTGCGTTTGCCGCAGCACGGAACTTACGCAACTGCAACATTCACCACCAAGACTATTCTGAAACGCTTGCGAACAGTAGATAGCACGATTCACATCTTCGGCGACATTCTCGATAGGTGACATGGAGCGAGATAGGACAACTCTGCTTACTGCAAGATCTCGTTCATTTGTAACCGGGGGCACAGGCAAGAACCAAGAATCGAAAACTCTGCGGTGCTGATGCCGAGTGAGGGCTGGTTCTGGCCAAGGTGAAGCTGATCAATGTTCGTGCGAAGGCGAATGAAGAAAGGGGCGGCAGGACCATGTTGCGGTGTGAGCTCGTCAAAGGGTTAGAGCGATGCGGACCGGGTGAAGGTGCTCGGCAGGCAGCTGGCGGCCGCCGCCCAGCTTTTCCCAATCTGAGCACTGCCGCGTACGTGTTGGAGATCGAGAGCATCAAGCTGCAAGGTGCAGGGCCGTCGCTCTTGGAGGACAGGTCGCCACAAGCCATGGGGTGTTCAGCGGTTGCAGCGTTGGCACTTGGCCGCTGGACTCCAAGGACCTTCAATCAAAGCCGATGTTGAAAAAAATGCAATTAATTAGCAATGATGTAATTGCAATAAATTGATGTGTAGTAAGCAAAAAGCTCGCTTCGATGGGGTTTCATCGGGAGCTATTTTGATTGCAAATAAAGTGGAGCAATAATTGAAATGATGATTAGCAAAATTATCGCTGCAGCGCTGACGCTCATGGCTACAGCCACGCTGAGCCACGCTTCCCCAGAGACGGATGCCCTGGCCCAGAAGTTGATGAAGTCGATGCCCGGCCTGACTATCGACTCGCTAAGTCCGAGTGCCATCCCCGGCCTCTACGAAGTAGTGTCGGGAGGGGACGTGGCGTACGTGACTCTGGACGGCGTACACATGATCCAAGGGACGATGTTCAACGTCCCAGCACGAAAGAATCTGTCCGAAAGGACGCTCTCCACGCAACGCGCAAAGGCGCTGCAGGACTTGGATCCCGCAAGCCTGATCGTCTACAAGGCCTCGGGCGCGGAGAAGCAGGTGATCACGGTGTTCACAGATCCCTCCTGTCCGTACTGCCACCGTCTGCATGACGAAATACCCAAGCTGAACGAGTTGGGTGTTACGGTGCGCTACGCGCTCTATGCCCGTTCCGGTGAAGGAACCTTGACCTCGCGCCAACTTTCCGAGGTTCTCTGCGCCGCAGACAAGAAGACCGCGCTTATGCGGTTCTTCGCGAACCCTTCCTTGAATTCCTCGGGCGCTGATTGCGACCAGGCACAAGGACTTGAGCGCATTGCTCGCGCGGCCAACCAGGTTGGTTTGAAGGGGACTCCACACATCGTGACGAACACTGGCTACGCGTCGTCTGGCTACATGCCTGCGCCTGAGCTTCTACGGGCCATCCAGCAGGGAAGCTGAGTATCATCTGTCTGCGCTGTCCTTTTATCCTCCCTCCCTCCCTTGTGACAGCGCCTTCGCCGCCCCTTTTTGGGGCGTTTTTTTTTGGTTCCGGCTGGTGAGTAAAAGCGTTTCACGAGATGAAAATGGGGTTGACATCATGTGTTCGGCTTTGCTCGAAACTTTACTTCTGCAAAATTTGAAGGGAGAATTTCGTGGATGAGCAAAAAAGTTGCCACGAAAGAATTGGTTTTCACGATTCCCGAGGATCTGCAGTTCTCGGACTTGGAACTCCGTCTTGACGATGATGGGCTGGTGCGGTTCAACTGGGAGGCGATCGAGCGTCTGTGCGCGACCTCCAACATCAACCCGGACTTTTTCAAGCTCTCGTCCCCCGAATACGTTGGAAACTTGATTTCCCACTGGTACGGCGTGCACCTGTACAACGGGGGTGCCCACGATCCTGAGCAAGAACGCGCCCTGTCTTACGGTGACACCATGCACTGGGGCAGCGAGCAGTTCCAGCACAGAGCCGGTACGGCCTAGTTCGCTCAGCTCCAGTAAGAACGCCCCGGAGAGACGACCTCAGGGGCGTTTTTTTTGGTTTGCCGGCCGGTACTACTTCTTGGTGAGCAGTCTCTTCCAGTCAGCTTGGTTTGCTGGAAGCGGGACGTTGATCATCCGCTCTTTCTCGCCGTCGTAAACAAGTGGCAGGGTGTCCAATCGTGCGAGCAGTGCCTGGGTACTGTTGTCCTCCATCTTGAAGACCCCGGTACCTAGGATGCGCTTCACTTCGGAGTCTTTGCCCATAGACTTCGGCTGGAGCCATGCCACGTCTCGTGCTTTCTCCGCAAACTCCATGGCCTTCACGAGCCCGGTGCCGTTGATCGTCTCCGCGCCGTAGGCAATGGCCATTGCGGCAGTGGCGAACTCGTCGTGTCCTGCGGACACAAGCACCAGGCGCAGAGGGCGCACCGCCGCGCCGTCGCGGCGCAGAGTTTGGTGAAATCTCACCAAGTTGAGCATGCTGTCTCGCCCAGCCTGTTTGCCCAAATCCACCACGAAGCTGACAGCCGAGCCGGCTCCGCCTGGCACAACAATGGCGTGCATGTCCTGTGGCCGCAGAGCCTTGGCTGGATTGTCGGCAAGCTCTCCACGAACGAAGCGCTCCACGTCCACGTTCACATCGCGGTTCTTCTGCATGTCGATCATCATTCCGACCATCAGGTACCGCTTGGACTTGTCCGTGTAGAAGACGTAGAGCTCTTTTTTCCCTTCAGGTGTCGCATCAGAAAAGCTCGTGGCCTCAACCACATAGCCCTCCAGACCAGGGAATGGTGCCTCGACACGGCGGATCACTTTCGGGTTTTCGACCCTGTAGTTCGCATCCGCGCCCAGCATGTCTTGCAACCTTTTACTGTCCTTTAGCCAGTCAGGGAGGTCCTTGCTCTTGGAATCGATTGGTTCTGAGCGCAGGACGCTAGGAGCATCGAGGGGCGCAGGAGCGGCTGCTGCGTCTTGTCCCTTGGGCTTGCCATTCTTCAGAAGACCTCCAAAGTCAACTGCGTGAGCGCTTAGATGGGCGCACAGGCCGATGATCGATGCGGATAGGATGAGCCGTTTAAAGCGCATGTCCAGCCCCTTGAATGATGCGGCTCACCATTCCGTTGAGCAGGAGGAGAAACTGCTGGGGATTGCCCTGCGCGTTGTCGGGCGTCACGACGAAACGGCCCGCCAGTGCAACAGAAGGAGTGGAGGTGAGCTTGTACGTCCGCACGAGTCGAGCGTGGCTCGAAACGCGGTTCTCGACGCCCTGGCCGCGTCCCTTCAGGTATGCCTGCACTGCCTTGCCCTCTCCGCCTGCTTGGACGATTGTGCGCAGCACGTCAGTAACTGTGAGCCTGCCTGATGGGGGCGTTCCCAACTCGGGATCACCCTGCAGCTTCATGTACATGAGGTAGTCGTAGGTTTGTATGGCTTGCGGCGCAACGTCTTGCGTGATCAGTCGGCCCAGCACCGCGTTAAATGCGTTTTCGCCTTCGCTAGTGATCAACGGGGTGGCCTCGAAGCTGAGAGGCTTTGGAAGGGTTGCCCCCCATTGCACCAGGCCATTGTGATAGTTGCGGCAGAAGGGACAGTCGTACGAAAAAAGCAGACGAACCCGGGTCAAGTCACCCTTGATAGGAGGGTTCAGAACCTCGTACGGCTTCATCTCGCCAGTTTCGGCTACAGGCGTTCCGGCCTTCGCCGGCAAATCGGCTGCTTTTGACGGGAGTGCAAGGCTTGCGGTGATGCCTGCAAGGGTGGCGAGAGCTTGTCGCCGTTCTGTGAGGAGTGTCATATTGAGCAAGGGGTTCAAAGAACTTCGCGTCCGGTGACATCCAGGGCCTCTGCCAAGGAGGTGTCACCACTGAGCACGTTGAGCATCGCGTCATGGAGCAATGTCCGATACTGCGGCTGCGTCTCGGCGGCGCGGGCGAGATCCTTCAGGCTGGACTCTTCGATCGCCAGCCGCACAGCCTGCGTGGGCAGCAACAGTTCATAGATGCCCTTGCGACCACTCCATCCGCTCTTGCAATGCTCGCAACCGTGGGGGTTATGTGTGTACAAGGAGGAGTGGGCGGAAATCGTCTCGGCGGGCACGCCCGATTTTTCGATGAGCTTAGCCACTTCATGAGTCAGCGGGGCCCCGAGGCGGCAGTGCTGGCAGAGCCTTCGGACTAGGCGCTGAGCCAAGATTCCACCCATCGATGCAGCCAGGACGTTGGGGTCCACTTTCAGATCCAACATGCGGCTGAGGGTCATGAGCGCCGAGTTGGTATGGAGAGTCGTCAGAACGAGGTGACCGGTAAGGGCTGACTGAGCAGCAATACCTGCAGTTTCGTCATCGCGTATTTCGCCCACCAAGATTACGTCCGGGTCTTGCCGCAACATCGCCTTCAATGCCTTGGCAAATGTCAGCTTCGGGTTCACCTGAGCCTGCGTGAGTCCCTCGATGCGGTACTCGACCGGGTCCTCGATAGTGATGATCTTGACGGCCGGTTTGATCAGCTGGAGCAACACGCCATAAAGAGTGGTCGTCTTTCCCGATCCTGTTGGTCCGGTGACCATCAACATACCTTGAGGCTGGCTTATGACGCGCTGAAGTGCCGCGTGAATGTCCGCTGGCATCTCCATTTTGCTTAGGGGGATCAGGTTTTCGCTCTTGTCGAGCAGGCGGCATACGATGGACTGCCCCCGCGCCAGGGGAAGGATGCTCACGCGAAATTCAACGTTGCGGCCGTCAACGCTCATCTCGAATTTTCCGTCCTGGGGGGCTTGCGTTTCGATCAAAGAGAAGCCACACCTGGAACGAATCTTCCGGTCTACCTCACGCCCGATGGCGAGAGTGAGGCGGCCTTCTTCTTGAAGTTCTCCCCTCAACCTGAAGCGGACGAGACAATCTGATTCTTGGTCGTCGAAGTGCACATCGCTGGCTCCGCGACGAGCAGCTTGCCTGAACAGATCGTTCATGTAGGCGGCTATGGGCGCGTCCTTGGAACTAGTTGAAATGAATTCCGCAGCAGGCCCACTGGTCACCTGCATCGCGACTTGTTCGGATGAAGAATTAGCGTTCATAGATTCTAAAATTGACGCGTAATTGTCCGATAAAAAATTGCTTTGTGTCAATAATTGTTACACCTCTGCGTGCGCTTCTAGGTGGTCTATTTAATTGGTGTCGATGTGCAATTAAGCATTGCAATTCTCTGCAATTCGTTCAAAATTGGAACTGTCTTGCGGGAGCTGTTCATCCGGGCAGCGAGCCACAAGCGTTTGCCCTCCGGGGTCTGGAGCATCCATGTCGCCTCACCTGCCCGGCACGAAGCCGGAATCCCTTGAGATCCTTGGGAAGATCCTCCCGCCCGCGCAGATCCGCCGCTTCGAGCGCATGGACCGTATCTCGCAATGTGTGGAAGTTGCCTCGAACCTAAATGCTCGCCATCTCTACATGCAGGACTCCGAGCTGGGGGGCCAGCTTGCCGAGCTTTTGAAGCTGCTCATCCGCGAGAAGGCTGAAGCGCAGATGGAGCACTTCCACGCTTTGGACGATGCAGGAGCGATCAATGCCGGACGGCCCTTTGGCTTTGCCGAAGCACCTAAGTTGAGGCCGCGCTTTCGGGATCGAATCACCTCTCTTATCAAGCGCGGGCGGTGAGCATGGACAAGCTTTTCACGCGCGTCAGCGAACGCGCCACTGGTGCATTCCTGGTGGAGTGGCAATGGTTGCCGCACGGTGCGGCCCAACCTACGGTCGGCTCCCTGAGCTTTGAGGTCGATGCCTACCATAAGGATGATCGCGGGGCCCTGGCAGAACTTAAGGGGCTGTACTACTTGCTTGAGCACAAGCAAGTGCACGGCGAAAGGCGTCTCGGAAATGGCGTCAAGCTTTGCGTTTCAAGCGGCGCTATCCGAAAGGCGCTCGCGAAGAACGCCTTGAAGAAAACCATGTCCGGAAAGACTGACAAGGCAGCTGTTGCCAATGCGGCCACCTTCCTCGCGACCAAATACTTTGAGGCGACTGTAGAGGTTGCGCGCTGGCCAGTAGTGACGCCGAAGTCCGTTGTTCCTTGTGAAGAAGTGGAAGACCTTGGTAGGCAGTTCGACCGTATCGCCATCGACTGCCCTTTGTTGGGCGAGTCTGTCTCGCTGTCGCGGCACGCCATGCATCGATACGTCGCACGGATCGACCAGAAGCGCGACAAGCTTGATGAATCGGATTTGAGCAGCGTGGCGGACGCACGATGGACCGCTGCTTGGCGCTGGTTCGCCCGCATCTTTCCCAATCCCAGCCTTGTCCGCGCTGAATTGCTTCCGAAGGTGAAGGCGAAGTTTGAAGCCAAGTACGGCAAGGATTGCCACTACCTCCATTTCCAAGATGCGGGTGTGCTGCTTGTAGTTCGGAGAGACTCCGTGGGGCTGATCGTCGCGACGGTCATTCGCCTGTCACCCTATGAGCCGCTGATCGTGCTTCCTGATTACATGGTTGGGCAGGGCCTCGTCAAAGGGCATCTCCACCTGTCTCGTAAATAGGCATCGAGCCTAAGGTGCATCATGAAAAATTCGATTTTTCAACTGTGGCAGACGGTCGAGGCCCTCACGCCCGCTGAAGCGGCCCGCATCGACGCAGCTGATCCGATTTCCCCCGTGTACGGGCTGGCGATTGATAGTGTGATGCCTTGGGAGGATGACGCTCACCAGCGCAAGCGGATCGAGGCCGGATGGCGCTGGCAGTACATCGCTCAGTGCGGCATCTACTCCGTCGATGAAGTCTCGCGCCTTCTCGTGTCGGCTGCGTCCATGCCTGAACTCCCATGGCAGGAGCGATTGGGAGCTCGGTCACGCCTTTTCGATCTGGCGATGGACAGCAATGGATACCCCATCGCACATACATTCGCACTTTCGCTAGCCGCCTGGGCGAGCGGCCTGCTGATCCGCGAGCGGGGAGATGTTGAGAGTCTCTTAAGTGGCGGGGTGTCGCGGCTTGAGGGACTTCCGGTGCCAGGCAACACGCTTCCAGAGGTTCGAAGTGGCTATGCGGGCTTTGACATGCTCTCGATGGCGCTGATGCAACTGGTAGCGGACCAGGTCGAATGCATGCGAGAGGAAGCGCGCCCTGCTGGAGTGGCTTGGCTTGCGCAACTCGCTCATGAGGTGGCTGAGCGTCTGGGCATCCCTTTGATCGCTTTCGACAAGCGGGCTCCGCTGCGTGTTCGTTCTGTGCGCGTCAGGGTAGCAACGCAAGACATCGACTCCTCCGCCAAGCCCAGTGCCCCGGACATTCTTACAAGTTTCTTTGTGGAGGACCTCGGTCGTGCGGAGGCTGCCTTCTCTACGGGCAAAGCAGGAAAGGGGCTGAGTCAGTTCATTGCGGCTGGCACGGGTAATTTCGAAGTTGATCGAGTTGATGTGCGTGATGAGGACTGTGCCGAGGTAGTGCTCGACCGCATCCGCCCGGACAGGATCCCCGTTGGTAGGTGGCCCTCGGACCACGCCTTGGTCTTCAGCCAGCAGCTGGCAGTGAACGAAGCCGTCTCAACGCTGGGCGATGACGCTGGGCTGTTCGCGGTTAACGGGCCGCCTGGTACCGGTAAGACGACGCTGTTGCGAGACGTGGTAGCGTCAGTCGTAACCCAGCGAGCCATGCAAATGGTCAAGTCGCGTACGCGGAAGTTCATGGACAAGCAGGTCTTCAAACTATCCGGGGTGTCGCTACCCTTCTACAAGATGCACGAGTGCCTTCAGGGCTCCTCGATCGTCGTAGCGTCTAGCAACAACGGGGCCGTCGAGAACGTGTCTCTTGAGCTCCCGGGCGCCCAGGCCGTGTCTCAACGAGTCAACCCGTCGTATTTCCCCGAGATTGCGTCGAGAATCATCGGTAAGCCCGCATGGGGTCTGCTGGCCGCGCCCCTCGGTAAGCGCTCGAACCGCAGCGAGTTCCTGAGCCGCTTCTGGTGGGGCGAGAGTCGTTCCGCAGATCCTGACTCCGAAAAGGCACCCGGCTTGCGCGAGCTGCTGCGCTCCATTCAACAAGGTGTGTTGTCGCCGCGCATTTCCTGGGATGACGCTGCAGCAAAGTTCAAGGAAGCTGTGGAATGCGAAGAGCAAATTCGCGCCAAGATGCTGGCGCTGTCAAAGTTGCCTGAGCATGTTGCCCACATCACACTTCGACTGAACAGTGACCAAGCGGCACTCACTCACATTGAGGAGCAGCTTTATGAGCGGGAGTCAGTGTCCCAGGCTCTACGAGTTCAATCCAGCCTCGCTAACAAAGACCTGTGGGCTGCGGTAGAGGCGGTCAACCGGGCAGAAACGGCTCAGAAACTCCATTCCCTTACTAAGCCCGGTGCACTCGCTTGGATGGCGACATTGGGGCTGGCAGCCCGGGAATGGGGTGAGAGAAGCCAGGCGCTTCATAAGGAAAGCCATGCAGCACGCCAAGCTGCCATCGCCAAGCAAGCCGCACTCGATGCGATCACTTCTGAAATGGAGCAACTCAACGCACACATCGAGGCACTTACCAAGCGACAGAATCTGCTGGCAGAAGCGATTGATGCAGCCGAGGCCAACTTGGAAACACACGAATCCAAGTTGCGCGCTGCGATCAGCGAGTTGGGCTCCAACTGGCCGATGATCAACGTCGATCCATCGCAGCGTGAGCATTCCTCGCCCTGGGCCCACCCGGCATGGCTGAAAGCCCGCGAAGAGGTGTTCCTGGCTGCCCTGGACGTTCACCGAGCCTTCATCGAGTCGCACCCTACTCAGATGATCGCCAACCTTGGCCTCGCAAGCGATTGGTTGAATGGCAAGCCTATGCCGCACGACCTGGCTAAGCTGGCGCTGGACTCGCTATGTCTTGTTGTACCTGTGATTTCCACCACTTTCGCGTCGATGCCGCGCATGTTCGCCAGCGTTGGTGGCCAGGCGATCGGATGGCTGCTGATCGATGAGGCGGGGCAGGCCGCTCCATCGCATGCCGCTTGTGCGATCTGGCGTGCGCGCCGCACTGTCATCGTGGGTGATCCCCGCCAGCTTGAGCCCGTCTCCACCATACCAGTGGAGGTGGAAGACATGCTCGCAAAAACGCTGAAGGTCGAAGACGGGTGGCTCCCCAGCCGCGTATCAGCTCAGAGTTTGGCTGATCGCTCTGCACGTCTTGGCACTTTCATTCCTGATGAGGCTGGCGAGAAGATCTGGGTCGGATGCCCCTTGCGACTTCACCGTCGCTGCGATGAGCCAATGTTCACGGTCAGCAACACAATTGCCTACGGCGGCATGATGGTCCATGGCAAGCCTGCCGGCACCCCAAACAACTTGCCACCCAGTGGATGGCTTGATGTGCAGGGCGTGGTTGCGGCGGGCCATTGGATCGTCGAAGAAGAGGCCTGCTTGCGTAAACTGGTTGCGGGCATCCTCGGCAATGGAGCCCATGCAAATGAAATTGCGATGATTTCTCCTTTCCGAGATTGCGCACAGAACCTTCGCCACGTCGCGCGCGAGATGGGCGTTGACGGCGGCAAGGTGGGCACGGTACATACGGCACAAGGGCGAGAAGCGGATGTGGTCATACTTGTGCTGGGTGGGGACCCGCGCCTGCCGGGGGCGAAGGCTTGGGCTGCAAGTAAGCCCAATCTATTGAACGTCGCCAACTCACGGGCGAAGAAGCGCCTATACGTGATCGGTGACCGCAGTCTCTGGCAGAGGCAAAACTATTTTTCAGTACTGGCCGATAGCCTGCCTGTCCTCAACACGGCGGACATCAACGTGTGCCGCTAGCGCTACTCTTCCGACGGGTCCGCGTCCTTTGAAGACGGCACGGGCACTGAAAGGATGTCGGCGATGCTCGCATCGCCAGGACTGTCCATTCCGACACCTGGTTTCACGATGTCATCCCAGCCAGTCTTTTTGCCATAACGGGCCTCTAGGATTGCCAAGTGAAGGGCCTCCCTACAACGCAGCACAAAGCCCTTTGTGAGGAGGTCAAACTTCTCTGGAGCTTCCTCGCGAAGTTTGCGCAGGGCTTCGGCGAGCTCATTGATCTTCTTCTCCGCAGGGCTGACCTCAAGGGGGGGCGGACTGTTCGCTCTCAGCATGCCCCCTTCGCCGGTAAGCAGCCAGTTCATATTGATGCCATGCGAATAGAGGAGCGTTAGGTGCGAAGTTGTGAGCGCGTTAAGTCCTAATTCATACCTGCGAAGGGTTGCTTTGTTCACATCCAGCTGTGTAGCGAGATCATTCTGTGTGAGCCTCATGCTCCTTCGCCAAGCGCGAAGGCGCTCTCCGATCGCTATGGAGCCGAAATTTGGAGCTTCACTAGGGTCCGCTTCATGTGACCCAGGAAAGTTACTTTTTTGCATCTTTTTTAAGGAGCTTCAGTCAAAAAGTGACGTTTTGGCGAGCTTTTTGATACACTGCGTTTACAGATTTTTGCAGTTTGTATCTTTTAGCAGCCATGCAGGACGCAGCCATTCTTAATCGTAACTTCTTGTTGCAAGCCCGTGAAGCCGCGAAAAAGCCCGAAGGTGGGCTTACCACGGGGCTTTCACCCACGATGTTGAAACGCATCGGAGACATGACCAACGCCGAGATCGAGCAGTTCTCTCAGCTTCTTCCGATAACTATGTTCACGCTTCGCGTGGACCCCGCCGCGCTTGATCGAATTCTTGAAACCAGCAAGACCAAGCCAGCCGCTGCAGCAAGCTACCTCGTCAGCGCCCTGGCAAGGTGACAGGTAAAAGATGCTTGAGCAGATCGCCTCTTGGGTGGTGGCCAAAGATCTCATTGAAGCAAAGCTTCGGCTCACCATAGTTCACTCGCTGACTGGTTTGTCGATTCCGCAGTTGAGAAATCTGTGGCGCGACATCCACCACGACATCCCTCGGAAGGGCAAGCTGCCCGAGTCGTCACTCTCGTTCATGTCGAACCGCACCGAGGCGGCGACCCTATCAGCCTTCGTCGGTGTCCACTTGCAGTTGTTCGGCGAGCCCTCCAGCAAGCCGGAGCACTTGCTCCAATCCTGGCGTGCGCACCGGGAGATCCTGGGCGAGCTGGACATCAATGCTGCCTACTTCGCGCTCCGTGACGTGCGCACCCAAATTGTCAACTTTATCCGCTGTGGCGGATGTGAGGGGCAATACATACATGACGCTGGCTCCTACCTGACAAGTCGCTGTCCCCACTGCGGGACCAACCCCATCGGCTAAATCCACAATGAGCCTGTTCAAAACGTTGCGTTCCTGGTGGGGCTCGACGGGCGATGCTACGGTTCAGAAGGTCGACACGACCCAAATCGACCTCGAAGTCCCGCGCTATCCACCTTTCGTCAAAGGCCTGCCGGCAGTTGCACCGGAGCGCCTGATCCAGTCTCAGGACGAGCTATTGTTACAGCTGGCTCGGGTGGTGACCGTGAGCAAGCCGCTCTACGAGCAGCACTACCTCGGAGTGCTTCGGCGCTTTGTCTCCTACTGCCACCTTTTGCCCGCATCACAGGCCCATCACCACAGGGGCGCGGGGGGCTTGCTTCGCCACTCGATCGAGGTCGGCTTGTGGGCAGCGCAGGCTAGCGACAAACTGCTTCTGGATCTTGGGAAGACACCAGCCCAGCGCAGACAAATTGAGCCTCGATGGCAGCTCACGGCGTTTGTTGCTGGGCTTTGCCATGACGTGGGCAAACCGGCTATCGACCTCGTGGTGACAAGTCATGATCGCACCAAAGTTTGGAAGCCACTGACTGAGAACCTGTCGGACTGGACTTCTGCAAACAAGATTTCTGCCTATTTCCTTGATTGGCGGGTAGGGCGTGCCAAGCAGCACGTGGTGCTGTCAAACCTTATCGCCGATCGCATCATCGGCTCAGAGACGCTGGCGTGGATCGACGAGGGCGGAACTGAACTGGTGGTGTGGCTCATGGAGTCACTTAACGCGAATCCTGGGGCCCGGAACCCCCTCTACGATCTGGTGGTGAAGTCGGATCAGGCAAGCGTCGAGCGTGACATGAAGTCACTTGGCGTTGCAATGGCTGGATACGAGCTCGGGGTGCCGGTAGAACGCCACTTGACCGACATCATGCGACGCTTGATCCGCGAGGGTGTCTGGCAGGTGAACGAGCCAGGCGCGCGCGTTTGGAACATTGACGGTTCGATTTTCCTGGTATGGCCAGCGGCAGGCGATGAGATCGCCAGCAAGGTCAGAGAAGATGGGGCGCAAGGTATGCCGCGCACCGGCGATGGAGTCCTCGACATGCTCGTGGAACGCCATTTGGCCTTCTTGCGAGATCATGATGATGGCGATCGTTTCTGGAAGGTCGCTCCAGAGGTTCTGGAGGCCAAATTCAACAAGAGGGTTGTTCTCACATGTGTGCGTCTGAAAGACGACGCGATGATTTCCTCGGTGCCCCTTGCGTCAGTGCCAGGGGTGGTAACGAACGGCCCGAATACCCAGCCTGTCGAAGCTGTGCACGAGGAGATTCCGGAGCCTCAAGCACAGCCCAGCTGCGCTGCTGCAGAGGCGAGGGAAGAGGAGCAAGCAGCAGAGGCGATGGAGGAGGCGGCCAAGCCCAAGAAGCCGCGCGTCTCGAAGCCGAAGCCGAGTGGCACGGAGAATGGCGGCGAGGACCCCCATGCGCCGTCGGAAGGCTCTGGGGTGCGCACCCCGGCCCAGATGGAAATCGACCCGAACACGGGCGAGATCTTCAACATAACAGTGACCAAGGCAGACGGTTCGCAGCGCCAGCTCTCGGTGCGCAAGGGGGCCTTGGCCGGCGACGGCACAAGTGGACTTTCTTCACCAGTGGCTTTGAAGCTCAAACCTAAGGAAGCCGAGTTTCAGCAAGACGACCAGGTCGCCCAAGCGGGACAAGGCGATCCGAGGGCGCTGCCAGAGCCAACAGCACCGGTAAAGAAGGCGAAGCGCCAAGGAATTGACCTCAGTGCTCCACCAACTCTGCAGTTTGATGGCGCGGTGGGGGAACTGCTCGAAGCCTTGGCCGAGGATCTGAAAAATGGCACCAAGTCCTGGGAAACTGATGCCCGGGTCGATGAGGAGGAGATGGTGCACCTCAAGTGGCCAGTTGCCTTCAGCGGCTATGGCCTTTCGGCCAAGGCCATCTTGGACGAATGCTCGTCCAAGCAGTGGCTGTGGATTGATCCCTACCGGCCAATGGTGCGGGTCATAGATTCGCTGTTCCTGGGCGAACCGTGCAAGGCTGTCAGGCTCAATCCAGAAGCGACCTATACGCTCCTGCACAAGGCAAGCTACAAGGGTGAAAGCCAAGGCCCGCTACACAAGCCGTCCAGTGCGCAGCAAGCAACCAAGTCTTCCGATCCACACGTGCACGAACAGAGCGAGGCCGCGCCTTCCCAGAATCTTGCCTCTGGCCAGGTAGCGGCGGCCGAGCAGGGGACATTGGACCTAGACGGTGGACCTCCAGCCTACCTGGACGAGATCCCCCCAATGGCTATGGATGACATGCCTGCCCCCGTGGCATTCACTGACCTTGGAGAGCTGGATGCGCCGAGGCAAGCACCCGCAAGAGCTAAACGATCCCTCAGGCCAGATACGGGAGCGAAGCAACCGGTCGCGTCCACAACCGAGCGACAGAAAGGTGATGCCCCGGTGGACTCCAAACCGGCCGCTGTGCCAAAGCCGAAGGCGGGAGAGGGATCCAAATCGTCGCAAGGCAGCGGTGGGCAAAACTCCAAGCCTTCGCTAGCTCACAAGCGGTCAACGTTGATCGCCGAGCCATTGCAGCACAAGAGCCCCTTCCAAGAGACCAAGTTTGACAAGTTCATGGCCATCGTGAAAGCTATGGATGGAACGCTGACTGGTGACGGCTGGATTTCGCTGGACCGCAAGGCGTGCATTGATGCCTGCAAGGCTCAAGGGTTAGATTTAAACCGTCGTGACCTGCAATCATTTACGGAGTATGCGAGCGACTATCTCAATATCTCCGGAGCTAGTGTTCGACTGAAAACTGCAAAGTGAGAGTTTCGGGCTCCAGGTGCTGCATGTTCTGGAGAGACACCACCGCTGCCGAAACATGGGGAGTGGTTGGTCCAGAGCTATCGAGCTGTTATCACACCCAAGCCCGCCTCCTCCAGGAAGCGCGACTCCATCCCTTCTGAGATGGCGCTGCTCAGCATGAGCGTTGAGCGGGGCCGCGTCATCCCCACATACATCAAGCGACGCTCTTCCTCTTCGGTGGAGTCGGTGTGGGGTAGGGTGCCTTCCTCGCACCCGGCGATCCACACGTTGTCCCATTCCAGGCCCTTGGAAGAGTGCAGCGTCAGCAGGTGCACCACACCTTGTTCAACGTCCTTTTCCTTCTCGCTTCTAGAAAGGATGTTGAGGCGTTGAAGCAGGCTTCCTTGAAGCCGCTCGGTGAAGATCTTCTGCATCATAGTGAGCAGCCTGCGCTGCGGCGGCTTGCAGTGGGGAGCAAGAAACGCCGTGATGCCGAACACGACTAGGTTGACACGACTCTTGCGAGCTTGCTCGGACCAAGATATGTAGCCCTCGCGCAGGGCTACCGCCAGCTTACGAGATTTATCATCTGGGGCAGAGTCGATAGCAGCATCAAACCGCGCCAGCAGATTGCCACAATTGGCGCGCGAGTGCTCGTTGACCCAGGAGTTGCTGCCTCCGCAGAACGAGATGGCGTTGGCCATACCCATCCATGAGTCAGTAGCGACGCTGCGGATCAGGCCAGAGTAAACGGCGCCCACGCCGTGCTCCCATATCGATTTGCTCCCAGCTCGCTTCACTTCTATCCCTGCCGACTTTAGGAAAATCTCGATTTCATCGAGCAGGAGGTTGGTGCGCGCTAGAACTGCCCATTCACCCATGGACTTGGGGTCAAAATCTCTCTTGGCCAGGGCGTTCGGATCGGTATCAAGTGCTGACCCGGGTTCGATACCAAGGATCGCCTTGGTAAGGGCTGTGGCTTCATCCATTCGGTCTGCGCGCCGGAAGACCTTGATGGTGCCCAATTCAGTTTTCTCGGCCTTGATGTTCTTCGCTGCACGGTTGGCATTACACGCAATGAGCTTTGCGGCGTGCATCAGGATGTTCGGAGCGCACCGGTAGTTGACGGGGAGTGACAGATCGACAGAGTTGAGGGCCATCGAGACGTCTTGCAGCCCCTCGTAGCCAAGCGCGTGGCGGAACGAGTAAAGGCTTTGGTCGTCGTCCCCAACTAGCGTTATCTGAACGCCGTTCCTCCCGTGAGCCAGGATCCATTCCATCTGCACTGCGTCCATGTCCTGGGCCTCGTCCACCAGGAGCCATCGGATAGGGAGAGGCTGGATCGATCCATCGAGCATCCCCCTGGTAGCGCGCAAAAGGATATCGCTGAAGTCCATCGCGAGGTCCGCAGCAAGTGCATCTTCATAGGCCTTAAAGATCCTCTCCATGAGGATGTCTTCGAAGACGTATGGGGTCACCGATCCTTTGGCCTGGTCAACCTCCTTGATGACATCCTCAAACTTGAGGCTCGGAGCGAAGTCTTTCCAGCAACGTCTGAGGACGGCCATGCGCTCACCGTCATTGATAAGGCGCGGCATCTTTCCTCGGCTGTTGCGACGAAGCTGGTTGAGAGCGAGGGAGTGAAACGTTCCGACAGCGATGCGCCTCGCGTGATCGGAGTGGCAGGATGCCATGATGCGCGAAAGAAGCTCAGTGGCCGCATCGCGAGTGAAGGTGACTGCAGCCAGACGGCCCAGCTCGTTGTTTGTAATGATGTGACCCTGCCTCGATTTCACGTACAGCAAGAAGTTGATAACTTCAGAGGTACGGAGAATCGAAATGAAAGAAGGCAAGCTGCCCAAGCGGCAGTACACACAGGAATTCAAGGCTGAGGCCGTCAGACTCGCGGCGTCAGTCGGCGGACACGAGGCAGCACGTCGCCTGGGCGTGCCGGTGGCAACGTTGGGCAACTGGTCCAGGCGAGGTGTCGCAGCGAGCGGCGGCAGTGGCGCGGCTGTGCCGCCCACCGAGGCGCCTGCGCGCCGCCCCGTGAGTGAACTGGAGGCGGAGAACAGCCGCCTGCGCAGAGAACTGGCCGACGCGAAGCTGGATGTGGAAGTCCTTCGAAAAGCGACGGCGTACTTCGCCAGGGGGTCGCGATGAAGTACGCCTGGATCGACGAGCATCGCGACCAATACACCGTCAGTCGGCTTTGCCGCGTGCTGCAGGTGTCTCGCAGCGGCTACTGCCAATGGCGCGTGCGCCCGCCCAGTCCCAACACGCTGGCCAACCAGGCTCTGGACGCCAAGGTGGCGGCCATCCACGATGCCAGCCGTCGAAGCTATGGCCGCCCTCGGATCGTTCACAAGCTGCGCCAGCAGGGAGAGGTCGTCAGCGCCGAGCGAGTGCGAAAGAGCCTGCGGCGCCAGGGCCTGCGCCCGGTGTACAGAAAGCCGTTCGTGACGACCACCGACTCGGCGCACCGTTTGCCGGTGGCGCCGAATCTGCTGGATCGGCGCTTTGATGGTTGGCAGAGCGACCAGGCGTGGGTGGCGGACATCACGTACGTGCCCACCTGCGAGGGCTGGCTGTACCTGGCCGCCGTGCTGGACCTGGCCAGTCGGCGCATCGTCGGCTGGTCGATGTCCGAGACCATCGACGCCACGCTGGTGTGCTCCGCTTTGAAGTCGGCATGGTGGCTGCGCAAACCTGCCAAGGGGCTGCTGGTCCACACCGACCGCGGGTCGCAGTATGCCGGCGGGCGCTACCGGGCACTGGCCGCCGAGCTGGGCATCACGATGTCCATGAGCAGGAAGGCCAATGCCTGGGACAACGCGCCGATGGAGAGCTTCTTCAAGACGCTGAAGGTCGAGCGCATCCATCAGGTACGCTACGACACGCGAGCGCAGGCCAGGCTGGACATAGTCGATTGGATCGAGGGCTGGTACAACCGCCAGCGCCTGCACTCGGCCAACGGCTTCCTGCCCCCAGTGACCTGGGAGAACGCTCGTTTGGCTGCATGACTTGGTGTACGTGGAAACGAGGCAGGGTCAATGTGACCAGCGCGAGCTGTGAGTACGCGGGTCTTGCCTGAGCCGGGGCAGGCGAGGATGGTGCAATGCCCCGGCGTGAGGACGGCTCGCTCTTGGAAGCTGTTCAGCTCCACGAGTGCGTCAGGCGACTGCCAGGGCAGGCCCTGCTTCCGCCGATGGAGCAGCAACAGAAGTTGGAGCGGGATCCGCTTCGACATCGGTGGCAGCTGCTACTGGCGGCTCGGCCCCGGGTTCGAGTTGGGTGCCCTTGCGGGGGTCAGCTGCGTTGGGGATGCCGTTTCGCTGCGAAGATGCTTGGGCACGAAACACCAGAATGCGAGCCTTGCCGCAAGTGCGCAGGAGAAGGCTTTTCGCGTCGTAGGCGCTTTTGCTGCGTGCGCGGTCGCTAATGAGCGTGGCCATCCAGAGCATATCCAGATAGATGCACAGCTTGTCCAGCAGCAGCAGCAACTCGTGAAACCGCCGCTCGCGTGGGGAGGACATCTGCATTTCGTACTCCATCGGGTGGGTGTACTCCACATCAGTTGCGCCATCCAGGTCCACGCCGTTGTTGTCAGCGACGGTTTTCAGGCGAGTCATCTCTTGCTTCATGGAATCCGAGCAGATGCCCATAAGGCGATCTACCTCGGCATCCACCGTGAGACATTCTTCTTCACGCTTGAAGTTGCGCATGGTGACGCTGAGCGTGATGACGGTTTCAGACCAGAGCTCGTGAGCTCGCTCATACATCTCCTGAGCGTGTCGCGTCTGCAGCTTGAGCTTCTGCTTGAGGAATGGCATCGACTCCTTGCTCATCCGCTGCAGGCGCTGCTTCTGTTGCTTCACAAACCAGGGCTCGAAGGGAGGTTGATCGCGGTTGCGGCGCGCTCCATCGCCAGCCCTTGCCACGGCCTGGGGCTGGGATCCTTCTTGGGTGGATGGTTGAGCATTCGTCGCGGATGGCGTTGAGGCCTCGCTGGTATCGGTGGCAGCTGCTTGCGGCTTGCGGGGCGAGCGGGGCGCGCGCTGGGGCTTTGGTGAGGCCTCCGCAGAGGCTTTAGGCGCCTCGGTTTGAGCTTCGGCAGTGGCTTCGGTCACTTCAGCCATGTGTACTCCTAGGGTTGGACAACGGTCAGACGATGGTACGAAGCAGCCCTGTTAAAAATGGGGCGAAAAGCTTTCGATTCCGCAGTTGTTCAAAGAAAAGAGTGGCGAGGTGGTGAAGCTCCCCCGGCTTGTTGACATCCCAGAGAACTCGACGGTACCATCGGGCCACCTTTGAGCGATGTGCGTAACGCCGTCCTCTTGTATGCGGAGCTGGCCTCATCAAACTAATCCAGTAGTTGTTCCAGGTGAACAACCAGTGCGGCAAAAGCTGTTCTGTTGAACTTTTATCGAACACCGTAATGCGTGTTCTTACGTTGCCTAGCAACGATTGGAGCGAAGCTCCCAACCCTCATGCTGCGGGTTATTGCAGTTGGATTGGGAGCGCGAGTAAGACCTGGACTTCATCCCGTTGGGATGTTGATGGGCGTCCGCTGCAATCCTGCCTTCGATGGCACACCAACGTGAAGAGCTTGACCCCAGAAGGGCTTCTCTTCCCGCCCCGCGTGATGCGGGCCGGTTTTTCACTCACCAAAATCTCTAACGTCGTAATGGCGTTTTTGTGTTTTCGTGCGTGCCAAACATTGCTTGTCTCACAGGACAAGCGATGCAGTCCCATCTTCGGATGGGTTTCAACGTCCTTGGGATGCTATTCCCAAGGGGGAGTGGCATTTCCTTGGGCATTTTCTCTCAAAGGAAACACCATGACTCTCGTTCTCGTTGCTTGCTGCATCTCTGGCTACATGATTAGCCGTCCTTTGGTACGGGCGTTCGGTCTGTAATCACCTTCAGTGAATCGTGGGCTTAGGCCCACGATTCATTTCAGTCTGTGGGTACCCCGCAGGCCAGAGAGTTCTAAAAGCGAATTCTCTGGCCTGCGGGGTGCTGCGGACTTCAAAGTCCCGTGAAGCACTCTGTGGGGTTTCTCAACCATCACAGGGGTCAATCATGGATCTGGTATTTCCGCTTTCTCTTTGCATCGTGGCTGGTCTTGTGATCAGCAGCCCTCTCATCCGCGCAATGCGTCGCTGATGGAGGCGCCGTGAAAACACACGAACCAGAAAAGCACCCAGTTGTTAGCGCTGTTATGAGAGCGCTCCCGATTCGCTCCGCAGTTGAACTCCATGCCAGGCTCAAGTCCGGCGAAGAGAGTTCTCCAGCGTTGCGCGCCGCAGTGCGTAATGCAGTGCGAAAAGCAGGGAAGGTTCTCAAAGATGCTTGAAGACGCCGCCTTCGCGCCCGCCGTGGCGCGAGGCGGTAGTTCTCTCGTATGAGCCCTATGCCGGGTTCATACGAGAGAATTGCATGCTGCTACGGTAATCGAGTAGCTTCAATGGGTCGCTGCCCCGCCACATGGCATTCAGCAAACACTGTCACGAAAGTGATCTTTTTAACCCTGTCGGGGCATTCCCGCAGGGGGAGTGCCTCGTCCTCTTGGAGGTACTCTATGTCTGACGATTTGAGCATGTTCATCGACATGCCCGCTGACGAATACCACAGCGACCCCGCCGTGGTAGGGCATTCGGCACTTGTTTCGCTCCTTCACTCTCCCAAGCACTATTACGCTGATCTGCAACGTGGCCGCAAGGTTACGCCTGCAATGGAATTCGGAACCGCGTTTCATACGCAGGTTCTTGAGCCAGAGCGCTTTGCAGTAGAGTTCGTAGTCAAGCCCAAGTTCGATCTTCGGACGACCGTGGGTAAGGAGAACAGCGCAGCCTGGGATGCAGAAAACCCGGGGAAAACGATTATTTCTGAAGCCGACAAGGAGTCGATCGAAGGAATGTTCGCTGCGCTGTGTGAGAGAGACGATATCACTCTGAAGATCCGCAACAGCTACCGTGAGAAAAGCTTTTTCTGGACTGATGAAGATACCGGCATTGAGTGCCGCATCCGACCAGATTTGCTGATTTTCGATGAGATAACCGGCGAGATCATCGGCGCTGCCGACTTGAAGTCCGCACAGAACGCATCTAAAGCCAAGTTCGCCAGGGAAATTGGTGACCGAGGCTACGACTTGCAGGCAGCGTTCTACTCGGACGCTATCAGCGAGGCGCTCGGCCGCCGTATCCCATTCTTTCTCATCGCGGTGGAAAGCTCGTACCCCCATGGCGTCGCCTCCTATGAAGTTGGCCCCGTCACGATGGAGGTTGGGCGAAAGAAGTACCGGACAGCTTTGCAGCTGCTGCAGTGGTGTCGTGAAAACGCCCGCTGGCCAAGCTATCAGCTCGGTGATTCGGAAGTGATCGAGGTTCCCTCTTGGTACGCACGTAGCGTCCTGGAAGAGGCAATCTAAGCGCGGGCCAGGCCTGCGAAAAAATCAGCGGGCCTAGAGGCCTTTTTGAAGCCCACGCGGGGAGCGTCACCCTGCATGGGGTGGTGTTCCCCTATTTTTTGGAGAAACACCATGTCTCAGTTGATGGGAAACATCCGCCGCACCACATCGGCTGCGGGCGGCGCCAGCGCCGAGATCTACAACCTTGACTTCCCCCGGTTACTGGAAAAGCACAAGGGTGCGATCGAGCGCGCATTGCCGAACCACCTTTCCGTGGACCGGATCATGCGTGTCGCACTCACGGCCTACCGCAAAAATGACTCGCTCGCAAAGTGCCAGCCGATCAGCGTCGTGGCAGCCGTGGTCCAGGCGTCGCAGCTTGGACTGGAGTTGCATCAAAACGGCGAGGCATTCCTGGTCCCGTACGAAGATGAGTGCCAGCTGATCCCCGGCTACAAGGGCCTGATGAAGCTGGTTCGCAATTCCGGCCTTGTGCGCGACATCTTTGCGCATGAGGTCCGGATCAACGACTTCTTCGACTATGACTTGGGTGCCGCTCGCAGGTTGGTACACAAGCCGATGGCAGGGGAAGGCAACTTCCCAGCGCCAGACAGCAGTCGAGGGAAGGTGGTTGGCTACTATGCCGTGGCTTTGCTGCACGATGGAACGCCCACCTTTGTGATGAAGCACCAGCTCGACGTTGACGCGATCCGCGACGCGACTCGCGGCTATGCGGCTGCGAAGCGGAGAGGTAACACCACGCCTTGGGACACTCATCCTGTGGCCATGGGCAAGAAGACCCTTATCCGCCTCCTGTGCAACTCTCAACTACCGATGTCGGCTGAACTGCAGATCGCGCTGCAGCTCGACAAGGCTGACCTGATGGGCGTGAAGCAAGGGATCCAGCTGGAGCAAGCAGCTGACGGGTCCTATGAGCCGCCAGCATTCGACAACCTTCCACCTGTGGAGGTTGGCGACGGTAACGATGGGGCTCGACAGCCTGCCCAAAGCAGGCCCGCTTCCCGTGGTTCTCAAGGCCCACGTCCTGAGCGCGAGGCTACGGAGAGAGCGCCGCAACCTCCCGCAGAGCGACCGCAACGGACCGCTTCGCCCGTGAGGCCTGCAGCGGCCCCTCGAACGCCAGCGCCCCAACCAGCGCCTGCATCCACTAGGTCTGGGACTCCTCGCCCCCCCCAGAGCGAAGCCCAACCCCAGCACCAGGATCGACTCAAGTCGAGAGCGGAGCAAGAGTTGGACAACGAGCTGGCGAGCATGCGCAGTTGCCGCGAGATGGTCGATCTTGATGAGATCGTCATCAGGCTGGAGGCGCGCTACTCTGGCGCGCCATTGGAACTGATCAACCGCACGTACGATGAAATGCGAACGCAGCTCAACCCGACGCGCCGCGATCTTTTCACCACGGCCTGATGGCCCGTAAACACCCCCCATGGCTTCGGCCAGTGGGGGCTGTTTTTCAGCAGACATTGAACGCAGTGTGTGCCGAAAAACAGTTTTTCATCCTCCGCCGTAATGGCCTTGGATAAAAAAGGTAGCTCGCCTTCCCCAAGCAGCAAATCAATCACTTTCTTAACCCTTGGGGGCATGTTTCCCCTATGGGGAAGCATGTCTCCTTTCTCAGTGGAGGAACCATGTTTTTTGAAAAGAAAATCGATACACGTAGCAGAGAGTCGGTGGCGAAGTTCCTACTTGATCATTTCCGCTACTACACGATGTCTTCTGTGAATCGTTCTACAAGCTATGCCAATTGCGTGAAGGTCAACCGACTTGGCTTGACAGGATCTGCTTTGGAAAAAGCCTACGAGTTCATCTCGGTGGAAGATTACTGGGACGAAATTTCCAGGCCTATCCGTGATTTCGAGCGCGAAATGATGGGCGCTTACACCATTGGCACCATTGGCCGCTCGGCTGGCTATTTGGTACTGTTCGAGTCTGAGATCTACGATCCTGGCTACAAGAGCACGTGTCCGAAGTGTGGCCAGCTGAACTATCAACTGGTCAGCCCAGCCAGCCATTCCTGTGGCGTTTGCAGGGCCGAGCGGAGGAACCTGAAAGCGCCGCTTCGTTGGACTCGTACCAAAAGCAGCTCGATCGACCAAGGCATGACGATGGATGACTTCATGGACATGTCCTTGACCGGGCTGAAGGATCGCGCGGACCTCGTGCTCTCCTTTGACCGCGCCTGCGATCGCGTCCGCAATGAGTTCATCAGTGCAATCGAAAAGTACATGGTTGTCGAAGAAACGGTCATGGTTCCGACACGGGTCCGCCGTCTCGAACGCATGTGAGCCCGCATGAAACTCGTTTTTTGCGCCGTCACTCAGGGCTACAAGGGCTGCTTCATCCACCAACACACGGATGGCACGTTCACGTGGCAAGACCGGCATCTCGTTTCTCGACCAGCTAAATCATGGCGTGCTGCTCAGATGGCTATTACGGCCAGCCTGAAATGATGACCTTAACCCCGTAGGGAGTCCTCTCGGCCTCTCATTGGAGATTCAAAATGAGTTTTTCGCTCAACAAGCAAATGATCGTTGGCAACCTCGGACGTGATCCTGAAATCATCCAAAGAGGCGATTTCAGGATCGGTGTTCTCAATGTAGCAACGACCGAGTCATGGAAGGACAAGGCGACCGACGAGTGGAGGAATCTTGTCACCTGGCATCGCGTGATCCTGCGCAATGGCGACGTTGACTATGCGGAAAAGAACCTCCGCAAGGGAGACTCCGTGTACGTCGAGGGTGTCACCCGCCATCGAGCGTGGAAGGACAGTGATGAGCAGGAGCGCATCACCACGGAAATCAACGCGCAGGAGCTGCGACTGCACGCAAGGGCTACGTCGCGTAGCGCCGATGCACCTTCTTTGGCGCGTCGCAATGCGGCTCCGACTGGGCCTCAGAGTCAACCTCAACAGGATGGCGATGAGCGCCCTGAAGGGCCTGCCCATAGCGGCCATGACGAGGCTTACGGCGACCCTACGCGAACCGTCTTCTAAGGGACGTAGCTGTGAGCGTGCTGCGTAGTCGTCAATCCATCTAGCGGCAGCGCCGCAATTTCGTCCCAGCCGGGAAACCATCCCGGTTGGGGTGGTGTATCGGCTGGCTTTCCTTCCGAGTCGGGGCATACCTAAATGTCCCACTGGGCGTTTTGGTATGCCTCGATTCGGGGTCAAACTAGGAGAAGCCATGCAATTTCGTGAACGAACCGATGCTGAATGGAAAGAGTATTGGACACAGTATTGGAACAAGGCGAGAGAGTTAGCTGGTGGGCGCTGGGACTCCATCTTGAGAACCCTGGCCCCAAGTCTGACGGATGCCTTGAACCAAGAGGGCAAGCGTCACGTCCCCCGCCCCGTGCATGGAGGTACTGACGGCTTTCGAGTCTTCAAGAACTACCACGAAAGCGGTAGAGCTATCTGCAATACCTGCGGCCACTTCCACGATGGATTCAGTGTCCTGGAGTGGGCAAACGGTTGGACGGCGAGGCAAACGGTGGAAGCTGTGATGGCTTTCCTGACGGGTGACTCCAGTCACCGCTTCGCTGAACCGGTGCAGCGCCAGCTGCCGCCAAAGAAAGAGGCCAAGCCGACCCGGAGCAATGATGAGAAACGCGAGTCTCTGAACAAGACGATGCAGCGGGTTGTGCCCATGTCCCACCCCAGTGCCGAGCCCTTGAGGCTCTATCTGGCAAGGCGTGGGCTTGCACCGCTTAAGTCTCCTTCGGTGATGTTTCATCCCAGGCTGGCATACAGCGACGGGGATCGGATCACAGGGTTCCACCCTGCCATGGTCGCCGTCGTGCAATCCGCCACAGGTGCCCCGGTGACTCTCCACCGGACTTACCTCGATGAGGACGGCTGCAAGGCGGATGTTGCGGAAGCGAAGAAGCTAATGGCCTATTCCGATGATCTGAAGATCTTGGGCGGGGCCATTCGGCTCATGAAGCCGGGGAAGGTCCTGGGCGTAGCAGAGGGGATCGAGACTGCCTATGCCGCGAGCGAGGGTATGGGTATCCCTGTCTGGGCCACGGTTAACGCCACGATGATGGAGCACTTCGTGCCTCCTGATGAAGTGGAGTTGATCATTGTGTTCAGTGACAAGGATCGTCCCTCGCCGCGACACCCAAGAGGCCATGGCCAAGAGGCCTCCCGAGCGCTTGTGGGACGGATGTGGGCGATGAACAAGAAAGCCATGGCGATCACACCCAAGGGGGAAATTCCTGAGGGGCAGAAGTCGCTGGACTGGCTGGATGTTCTCAACCGTGACGGTGCCAAAGGGTTCCCCAGCTTCGAAGCGGTTCGCCGCGCGATGCTGGAGCAAGTCTTCGGCAAAGCCGCGTGAGGGAGTTCATTGTGTACGGAGTGATCAACTTCAACAGGATCGACACCACACCCGGTGGCAGCTCGGCGTTTGCGCCGCCTGCTGGGTTTGATGGCGACTACAGGGCGTTCCTTATCCGCAAGATGACTACCGACAACGGCGTTCGTCAACACGTGGCAACGGTTGCCCGCATGTACCGCGCTGGCGCTACACCCCCTGTCTATCTCGGCCCCTACGCAGAAATCGCGGCGGGGCTGATGCAGAGGGTGTGGACCAAGATGCATGCTTCCAGTGAAGCAGATAAAGCGAGGAGGCAGGCATTGCCCGACGCGCTATGAATGAACCGTGCCCCCTCGGGGGCTGGTTTTCCAGATTCCATCGCCAACGGTGGCATCTGGAAAGCCGCTTTCAAAGCTCTGTGGCTATGCCCTGAGTTTTAAAGTTCGCGCTGGAGAACTGAAATTCCAGAGAAGCCAGGGGGAAACTCTGATGGCTTAGGCGCTGCGTGCGGCGCCTGGAAATCACGATCTCCTCAAGTCGATGTGGACGTCTTGCTTCATGCAGGGCCTACCCCAGTCTCTAGCTCTGCTGGAGGTTGCGGTAGGCCCTGCATGGGGTGTCTGCAACCACGAGAGGAGTTCGCCAAATGGCAAATCGCATTTGCAGCCGAGGTCTCATGACCATGGCATTTAAAAGGGCTGCCACCCCGTCGCAAGACAAACGGCATTTTCAATTCGTAGCCGGGTTTCCGGTTCTTTCCACTCCAGTGGGGACACTATCCCTGCTGGGGTCGGTGTGCCTGCTGGGTTCTTGATCAAGGAGGTACACCATGGAAATCGCAACTATCGCCGACGCTGCAGACAGCAGCACTGGCATCTGCCAGGCCGCTCAGCTCCAACCGATCTCGCTTGCAGTGCTGCTCGAAAAGTACGCGCACGGCGGAGAGACCTCGCCGGAGCAAGTGAAGGATCGTGTGGCCAACGGCCTTGCTGCCGTCGAGCACACGCCCGAAGAATGGGCACCCAGGTTTCGCGAAGCACTCGACTTCACGATCCTCGGCGGGCGCATCAACGCGTCTGCCGGGCTACCAGGTGTTAAAGCGACGTGGGTCAACTGCTTCGTGCAGCCCCTATCGGACTCGCTTTGCGAATCTGTCGATGGCGTCCCCAGCATCATGGAGGCCGCTCGCCAAGCCGCACAAACTATGCGGCTTGGCGGCGGTGTGGGCTACGACTTCAGCGTGATCCGTCCGAAGGGCTCTTGGATTAGCTCTACGAAGAGTTACGCCAGTGGGCCCATCAGCTACATGCACATATTCGATTCGATGTGCAAAACCGTCATCTCTGCGGGCTCCCGTCGTGGTGCTCAGATGGGGGTGATGCGCTGCGACCACCCCGACATCTTCGAGTTCATCTCGTGCAAGAAGGTGTCGGATCTTTCTATCCCGTTGGATGCTAGGCCGCTGCGCAACTTCAACCTGTCCGTGGGCGTGACCGACAAGCTCATGCAAGCTGTAGTGGCCGATGGCAGGTTCGACCTCGTTCATGACGCGATGCCGTCCCCTACGCAGATCGCCGCTGGAGTAGTCCAGCGTAACGATGGCAAGTGGGTCTACCGCACGGTTCGCGCTCGTGACCTGTATGACGCCATCATGCAGGGCACATACGCGCGGGCTGAGCCAGGCGTACTCTTTCTGGATCGCATCCAGGAGGACAACAATCTGCGCTACTGCGAAGCGATCGCAGCGACCAACCCTTGCGGTGAAGAACCGTTGCCTCCGTACGGCTGTTGCGACTTGGGCCACCTGGCTCTGCATCGCTTCGTGACACGTACGGTGTGGGAAGGCGAGCCAGAATTCGACTTCGATAGACTGGCCCAGCTCACGCCTGTCCTGGCGCGCATGCTGGACAATGTTCTCGACCTGACGCCCTGGCCACTGCCGGAGCAAGAGGCCGAGTCGAAGGCCAAACGACGAATCGGCATAGGCTTCACTGGCCTGGCCGATGCACTCATCATGATGGGCCTGAAGTACTCCTCCGCCGAGGGCAGGGCATTTGCTGCAAAGGTGCAGGAGACGATCCGTGATGCTGCGTACGCCGGCTCCTCGGAACTAGCTATGGAGCGTGGGTCATTCCCGCTGTTCGACGCTGACCTGTACCTTGAAGGTGTAAGGGACGACATGGAGGGCACTTTCGCCAGCCAGTTGCCCGAAGGTATCAAGCAGCAGATTCGCGCACATGGGATCCGCAACAGTCACCTGCTGGCGCTGGCCCCAGCTGGCACCGGGTCGCTGACTTTCGGCAACAACTGCTCCAGCGGTTGTGAGCCTGTGTTCAGCTTCAAGGATATTCGCCGCATCGGAAAAGCAGACGGGAGCATCAGGGAGGAGGCCGTGTTGAACGCCGCCTTTCTGCGCTACCAAGAGCTGGGCGGCGACATCGAGAAACTGCCAGACTACTTCGAGAGCTCGCAGGAGCTTCCAGTCGCTGCGCACGTCGAGATGCTGAATGTGCTGACACCCATGGTGGATGCCGCAATCAGCAAGACGGTGAACATCCCGGCTGACTACCCCTACGAGGACTTCAAGTCGGTCTACATGGATGCTTGGTCAGGCGGGCTCAAAGGTTTGACGACCTACAGGCCCAACGCTGAACTGGGTTCGGTGCTCGCTGTGGACAACGGTGAAAGCAACGGCATCGGTAAGCCGAATGGCCACCCAGTGAATGACCTGGACCAGAGCGATCCTGACCGCCAAGTGCAGCTGCATGCATTGCCGGGGACGGTGATGAGCAGTCTGCAATGCTGTGGCTACCTCGGAAGCTGTGGCTGAAAAGTCAGAGACTTCTTAACCCCCTGCGAAGGGGGTTTTTCCGAGCATCTTTTGGCGAGGATGCTTCGAAAAACCGATTTCTGATCCATGTCCGTAATGGCTTGGTGAGAAGGGGCCCGCTGTCCCGCCGTCAGGCATACAGCTTATCTATGTGCCAGGCTCCTGGTGCTTAAACCTACCCATCGGGGACACACTTCCCGATGGGGAGTGGTGTGCCTGTTGGGTTCTTCAACTCAAAGAGGTATTCCATGTCTACTCAAGAAATATTGTTCACTATCGCTCTGCTTGGGTCTGCGCTCTACCTCTTCGATCGCATCGCCGGGGTCTTCGCGGCTCTGTACGCGAAAAAGAAGGCGAAGCTCGAAGCCGAGAAGGAGGCGCTTCTTAAAGCCGAGGCAGTGGCTAAAGAAAAGGCGAGGCTCGAACAGGCGAAGGAGGCCCAAAACGCCGTCCTTCAACTGGTCGAAATCGTCAACAGCATGAAGAAAGGCCTCGCGGGCTTTTCTGACGTTCTGCCTGTACCCGCACCTTCGGCCCCGTCAGGCGCTGTAGCTGCTGGAGTTCAGGAAGTACCAGCTCCTGCATCGCCCGCCTCTGCAACGGCCGATGCTGAGATGTCGCTGGAGGGGAAGATCTCGTTCCTGGCCAGCACTGTGATGGCGCAGGCCCAGCAGATGGACTCTATTCAGGCCACGCTGCGTCAACTCACAGAAGCTGGCGGTGCTCCGAAGCGTCGGTCCGCCCGCAAGGGCGCCGATGGATCGGGGATCGTCACGCCAGCCTCCCCGGCAGCCGCGTCAGCGGGAAATCGCAGCGCACGTGAAGTGCCTTCTTTGGACGGCCTGGAGAACCAGCCGCCGCTTCAAGGCGAGCGGCAAGGCGAGTTCGACATCGTGAAGTAAACCATCAACCCTTGCGGGGATAGCACCCCGCAAGGGGGCTTCTCCGCTCTTCTTGGAGAAGACTATGGAAACGAAAACGCCTGAGCCCTGGCGCCCTGATTGGTCGAAGCTGTTCGACTCCATCCTCACGGATCCAGGCGTGCTGGGGACCTACTACAGCGCCTTCCACGAGTACAGCCTGGGCAACCAGGTTCTAGCCATGATGCAGTTGGTTGATCGCGGTCTGCCCATATCGCCGATCTCCAGCTTTCACGCGTGGAAGGAAAAGGGGCGCAAGGTGGCGAAAGGGCAGAAGGCCCTAGGCCTATGGATGCCCGTCACCGTGAAGGGCGACAAGGCTCGGGGTGATGCCAAAGACGGCGATGCGGATGCTACTTCGGAAACGGGGAGCAAGCGAATCTTCGTCATACGCAACAACTGGTTTGCCTATTCGCAAACCGAACCCGATGAACGTGGAGACTGCCCGTCATACTCGCCGCCCGAGACACCTGTCTGCGGATGGGACAAAGCTCAGGCGCTGGCCGCTTTAGAGGTCACGGAAGTGCCCTTTGAAATGGTGAGCGGGAACACGCAGGGTTTTGCCAGGCCGTCGAGCAAGGAAGTGTCGATTTCGCCGTTGGCGAAGTTGCCTCACAAGACCTTGTTCCACGAATTGGCGCACTGCATTCTCCACGCCAAGGACGCCGAGTTCGCATGTCTGTTCGAGCTGGACAAGAGCATTCGAGAAGCGGAGGCTGAGGCCACCGCATTTCTCTGCTGCTCGGCTCTGGGCCTACCTGGTTTGGAGGAAGCGCGGGGCTATGTGCAAGCATGGCTTGGTAGCGGCAGCACCCGGGAGGCGTTCAAGAAGAGCGCCAGCCGGGTGTTCACGGCCGCGAACCGAATCCTCAAGGCTGGCGCTTTCGAGCACGAGCCAGGAGTGATGTCACCCGCGTCCAGTCCCGCACCCATGCAACATGCGGCCGACCCTTCAGGCCAGTGCCTTCTGTTTGTTTGAGGAGTTCAAGATGGAGATCATGATTGCTTTTGGTCCTGAGGCGAACCAGTACCGCTCTACGGGCATAGTGCTGCGCTTCGGATTCCCGACCGGAAATACTGTTGAGGTCTTCTACTCTGACTTCAGGCAGACAGGCTCCAGCTTGCGAGAGGGACACCAGCGCAAGCGGCTGGTGCTGGAGTACAACGACCAATGTTGCGTGGACGACGTGGTCACGGAAATCGAACGCGCCGCAGACGCACTGGGGATTGTGTTTGATCCGGATCCCACGCTGTCCGTCGAGGTTCCGTTGCCGCCCAGCGGCAACTGGCTCTATCTCGCAGCGCCGGTGGCCAAGCGCCTCGGTTGGAAGCTGGAGCATCCGTTCCAGCCGATTGAGCTCTCTCCATGGACCTGTGACTAGAGGTCTGAATTAACCCCCTCGGGCACCGATTGCCCCAGGGGGTCGTTGTCCGTCAAATTCACAAGGAAACGGAACATGCGCATCACCATCGCTCGCATTGAAGGTCTGCCCCACGTCGTCGCCGTACCGCGAAAGCCACTCGCTGTGCTCGGCACTCGCAGGGTGGGCTGGCTGCAATGGGTCAAGGCCAAACTTTCAGGCCGATAGTCTTTGCTCAGTCACATGGGCAAATCGGCGGCTGAGCCAGCATAGTGCTCGGTCGCTTGACGCCAAGACCTCGGTCAAAGCACTGGGTACAAGTCAGCAGTGGATGCGCCAACATCCGTCGCTGAGGCAACCCAATGACTGCAAAGGCGCTTTCGCGCGACACCCCGCACGGGTGTCTCCCAAAATCGCTTTCTTCAACGCGAACTCGTTCGCGTTAAACCCTCCCAGCTGCGGAGTAAAAGCAGCAACCTCATGCTGGCGGTCTATCCGCACGCATCCATCAACCCCGGGGGTCATTGATCCCCTGCAGGGGACGTGACTCCCTATATTCTTGGAGTCAACATGAAACCACAACAGTCAAGCGCATCGCCGAAGCGTTCCGTGCCTCGAATCATTTCGCTGGCAGAGTACCTTGCTATTCACCAGGACTACCGCACGGTATGGACGACCGAACGCACCGACTTGCCCAATTGGGAAAGCGACCGTCATAACTATGTGGGCAAGCGCACGCTGCTTCGCGAAGGCGGTTTGGAAATTGAAGGCATCTCGTTCATCATCAAGGAGGAGGACTCCGGCTGGTACGAGATTCACGGTGACAACGGCCAGCACGCGCGCCAGCAGGGCCTCAAAGAAGCTCTCCAGGTCGCGAGCGGCTTTGTCGCCATGCCGAGTCAGTACAAGGCTCACTATGAGGCGCTGTTGCGCGATACGGGGGCGGCTGCGTGGAGCTACGGCTTCTGCACCGTAGGTGTTCAGCTTGTGTCGGCATTGCGCTGAGTTCCACGCGGGAGTCTTTCCAGTCCTGCCTTGCATTTGACGTGCTGCGCGAGGCGTGGCATCATTCTTCATGGTCTAAAAATCATTCTTCATGGTCTAAATTCCGTCCTATGGGTTTTTGATCAAGAGTTCCGCGTGGTGGCCGCCGCGCAGTTCTCGGGCGAGGGCCGGCAGTTCGCGCTGCCGGCCTTCTGCTTTTCCCCCTTGCTCGGCGCCGACCATTGTCTTGCCGCTTTGCGAGATGCAGGAATGGCGTGTTCTTCGTGCGTCTGCGAAAGTGTCCGCGTGTAGAGGCTTCGCCCTTGATGGAACGACGACGCGGGTGTATTCTTCGCTGGCTGCTCACGGCGCGAGTCGCGAGCCAAGAATTCATCGATGCAGGCTTTGCCTGAATCTGAAAGCTCCAAGCTGTGGAGTCAAAACTACAGCATCAGTCAACGGGAAACCGTTTTTTCAACCCTTGGGGACTACAACCCCTTGTGGTTGTGGCCTCCTCCGTTTTGGAGGTCACATGCAGAAGTTACGCGCCCCCCGGGTGCGAGAAATGTCGAGATGGTCTAACCACTCGGCGATGGTTCGCTCTACTATGGAGCGCCTGAAGCCAAGCCTTTCGAGGTCAAGGTTGCGGCGTTTTTTTAATCAGAGCGATATGCCAATCATCCCAGTTCACTTCGACGAGAGCGACACCACGCCCGAGCGCTTGGAGGCGAGGGCGCGTGAGTTGGACATTTCTGTTGAAGCGTTGATACAAAGAGCGATCGCGGAGCACCTCGGTGCCTACGGTCTACCAGCTGTTTCGACCTCACCAGAACCCACCAACTTGAGCGAGTTGTTCCAGGCACACGGCCTGCTGAAGCAACAGCAAAAGTAGTTCTACTCAACCTTTTCCCCTGTTGGGGCTGGAGTTTCAATGTGTGAAATATCCGCCCCAATAGGGGCGATCGTGCGCGTCTGGTTCCCTGAATCGGAAGCGGTAATGGTGCCTGGGCCTAAATTCAGGCCCGTGCTCGTTCTGCAAGTGGCTACCAGAAGCGATGGGCGCCGAGAGGCGCTTGTTGCCTATGGCACCAGCCAAAACACCCGTAGCTGTGGGCTCGGGGAATTCACCGTCAAAAGCGGTGATGTCCACTGCCTGGATCGCGACACCAAGTTCTGCCTGACAAGGGCAGTTTGGTTGCCGTTGACAAAGCAGTATTTCCATACCGGCCGAGCGCAACCAGCGCCCGAGCCGCTGCGTGGAGCGTCCATGGCGTCTTTCTTCAGGGCCGCCAAGGAAGCTCGCCTCGTGTGATCTGTCTTTCAACCCTCGGGGGTTCAGCCCCCGAGGGGGCTGCGCCTTCAAATTTTTGGAGCGTAACTATGTCGACAGTCGTCAATCCCCCGTCAGTTGCACTTTCCACTGCCGAGTTGCGCAAGCGTGCTCACGTCCACAGCGCCATCGATACTCATGAGAGAGCAATGTGCCTCAGGACGGGTGTCCTGGACGTGGATCTGTTGAAGGCGGCGCACTTGACCGTTCCATCGAGCCTGGAGGATTGCGCTGTGGTCGGCGTTGCTTACGCGGCGCGGACCCTCAGCAATCTCACCCAAAGGACCGAGGCCGTCTTCCACGTCTTCGATGCCAGTGGCGAGTTGATCGGCTCCTACTTCAGTAGCGCCTTCAAGTCGTTCGCTCGCTGACGCTTCTATCTCAACCCCAGGGGGCCTGAACCCCATGGGGTGGGGCTCCCTTTTTCATCCGCGAAAGGAAACCCCATGAGCAACAAACTCAACCGCCCCGCAATCTTCACCGACAAGATGATCGAGGCCGCCGAACGCCTCTTCGAGGCGATCGCTATCGAGAGAACGTTGGACCCCATCGTCAACGGTTACAAGAAGGCAGTCCTGCTTCGCCTGCAGCTCAAGGTATCTCCCGAGTTCCAGGACGGCAGGGAGGACCTGGTGGTCCTTCACCCCGACCACGCCTATCTGCTCGCAGAAGGTGACTGGGAGTTGTACCTCGCAGAGGTTGAGAAGGCCCGAGTTGCTGCGGGCCTGCACGTCGCTGAGGCGGACCATTGCCCACTGTTGGTCGCCAATCACGAACGCCTGCGCGCCGAGAATGACCTGCTCGCTGCCGTGAGTGTGATTCCACGGTTGAAGGACTTGGGGCACCTTGGCGCGGCCAGGCTGGAGGACCGCAAGAAGGCGGTGGACTTGGCGTTGAATATGCTGAGCCCTTACGTCAAGCCCACCCAGCAAGCCATCCTCGATCTGATACGCAAGGGCCTTGAGGAAGACCCGAAGTAATCCGATGCGTCGTTGATCCGCTCTCTCCATCAGTGGCAAGAGCGGGCTTCGATGCGGTGCTGATGGCCCTCACATCGGCCGCTGCCTTCAGCTTGAACTGGGGCCGGCATGGCATGGTGTGCAATCGATCTCCTCTTTCAATCGCGCCGACATGATTCTGTCGCGCACCTTCAATACTCCCTGCCGTTATGCAGGGGGTTTTTCCAAGCCTCGCCTCTTCGAGTGGTTTGGAAAAACCTCATTCACTGCCCAGGGTAATCCTGAGTTGAGAACTCGCGCTGGAGAGACCAAAACCAGTACCCACCGGACGGCTTGCCGCTCCAAAACTCAACCCACGCGGGCCACCATCCCCGCGTGGGGGCTTGGCTCGTGTTTATTCGGAAACCAACATGACCAGCAAGACCCATGCGCTCGCCCCTCGCGCGCGCTATTCCAAGATCGGTGACCGTCGTCGGAACGCCGACGGCTCCGTGAGCACCCTTGTAGACAATGGCGATGGCAGCATCGGCACATACACCACGGGCTGCCCTGCGGCGCATCCTTTGTATCTGCACAAGCGTACCGGGATCATTTCTGCGGTGCCTGAGACCAAGGCCTCTACATGACACCCAGGCAGTACAGGAGCGCGAAGCGCAATGCGGTAGCGGCCTTGCTTGGTGGATGCAGTAGCGCCGATCTGAGCGAGCGTGAGCAGCGCATCGCGCAGTTCATCAGGCGTCAATGCCAGACGGGTTCAGACGTGCTTGTTCTACGGACTTCGTCTTTCACTCCCAATGCCGCGTCCCGCCTGAAGGTGTACCCGATGTCCATCGGGGCCCAACAAGCGGCAGCGCGGACACTGCCCTGAACCCAGGCCGGCGAAGGCGGGCGAAGGATTTCGATAGCCCTGACGGGTGCTCCCCGTCGGGAACACCTGTCGATTTTCAAGGTAGAGACTGAAATGGAAACCAACGAAATTTCAAGTGCCCAAGCGGGCATTGGCCAACTGCAAGACAGCCTTCACGCGGGTGTCGAGATGTGCGGCTACGGCATCAAGGAAGCGGGACTCAGGATCTGCCAGGATTGGCTGGCCAAACTGGCCGTGAATGCCGAGGCGGATCTGGTCGGCGACGTCGATCTTCTGATCCTGCGGCTTGATGCCTTCCGAACCTTGGCGCGCCGGATCCTGCCCATCCGCAACGGCGGCTTTGGTGGCCACGACAAGGAGGTGCTCCTCAGTGCTTTGCGAGAGGCTGGCTGCGAGATCTTTCCAACGGAGGAAGGGCTGTACAGCTACCACGGTTGCGAAGACGACTTCGAAACTTCTGCGGAGGCGATCGTGTCTGCGCTGCAGGACCATCCCGAAGTAGTGCGGGCGCTTTTGCATCAGGATGCTGGCGCTACGGCATCCTGACTCTCGGCATACCACGTAGCCAGATCGCTAGTGATTTGCGGCCTGGCTGATACCTCAACCCTGGCGGACCCTTGATCCCCGCTGGGGCAGGTGCCGCCTCATTCTATGGAAACACAATGGAGATGAAGAAAACTCCCTCGGGGGCAACGACGATCACGGTGGAGCAGCCCCAGCAAAAGATCATGGCCGCTCCAGAAAAGATGAGCCTCCCGCTGGCGCAGGGGGCCTGTGCACAGAAGGCTGCGTCTGTCTGTGGTGCGAACATCCATGAGCCAACCTCGGCTCAAGTGGATGCATTGCGTGGATTCGCGCAACGTCACGGACGCTACTGGAAGTCCAAGCTGAAGGCCATCTGGATAGATGGCAAGGAGGAGCGACATCCCGATGCATACCTCCTGCGCCAGGTGCGAAACGAGTTTGGCCCGAAATGGCTGACACGCCTCTCGCTTACCCGGTTCTCTGTGAAGACCGGAGGTCCCCATGCCTGAGGCGCACAGCCTTGAGCAACCTGGAGCCGTGGGCCGCATACGCGCGAAGTGGCGCGGTGTTGAGCCAACGTCCATGATCGTCATCGAGTATTGCGGCGACGGCGACCCCGCGTTCGGCGGCGCGGCAGACGATCGAGCGCTTGGGCCTGACGGCTACATCCTTCGACACGAACAACGGCTGCTGAAGATCGAGCCAGTGGAATTTGCCACGCTTGAAGAAGCCCATGAGGCGTCCAAGCTGGTGAAGAACCGGCGACCCCAGTCGATGTTGGGCGTTGCCCCTACCTGGCGCTAGCGCCATTTCCCCTGAACCGCCCTGGCCATGTGCCAGGGGGTTTTCCCAAGCGCGCCCTTCGCACGCTTAGGAAAACCGATTTGACTCTGCGGCGTGATGCTGCAGTGACAAGCCTCCGAGCTGACGGAGCCAAAAACTCAGCAAACCGTGCCGCCGAAAGGCGGTTGTTCATCTATCCCTGCGGGCCAGCATTCCCGCAGAGGGGGTGTTGTCTCCAGGGGTTCTCCCAATGAGGCAACACCATGAAAATCAAACCTATCGCCGAAGCGTGCATGTGGCTCCCGGGCTTCGGCCCCGAGGAAGATCCACTGCAGGTCCTGGGTCCACTTGGGGCTTCGGTGGCTACCGCTTCAGTGGCCGATGGCGTGCTCCCTTCGCTGGCGCTGAAGGGTCCGGAAATCAACAATCGGCCCATTTGGCCGGCGTTGCTGAAAGCGGATCTCGACGGTCTGTCGGGCCCGGTGGCGAAGTTCGAGGCGAACGTCGCGGCGATTGAACTCTTGCGCAAGCTGGAGGAAGAGTCCAGCGCGCCCACGTCGCGTGAGCGCGTTGTCCTCAACCGGTTCACCGGGTGGGGTGGCCTGCCGCAAGCGTTCAATCTGGCGCAGAACGACACTGCCTGGGCGACGCGTGCCGCGCAACTCAAGGAGCTGCTGAGCCCTGAAGAGTACACGGCTGCGCTGGAAAGCACCCCGAACTCGCATTACACGCCCATCGAGGTGGTGGACGCAGTTTGGGAAGCTGTCAAGGCCATGGGATTCGCCGGGGGGCGTATCGTGGAGCCCGCCAGCGGCGCTGGCTACTTCCTGGGTGCAATGCCTGAGGACGTGGCCAGCGCCAGCGTCGTGACAGCGGTGGAACTCGATTCCATACCAGCGCGGATCGCCAAGGCACTCTATCGCCCCTACGGTGTGGTGACACATCACGGCGCTTTCGAGCGCGTGCAGCTGCCGCAGGGGTTCTACGACCTCGCGATTGGCAATGTGCCCTTCGGGAATCACGGAGTAGCCGAGAGGCGCAACGTGGCGTTCGCCGATTTCACAGTGCACAACTATTTCTTTGCGAGAGCGCTGGAGCTGGTTCGTCCTGGTGGGCTTGTGGCGTTCATCACGTCGAGCTTCACCATGGATTCCGTGGATGACAAGGTGCGCAAGTACCTTGCTGGCCAGGCCAAGCTGGTAACCGCCATCCGATTGCCGAGTACAACCTTCGCGGCCATAGCTGGGACGGAGGTTGTGACAGACTTGGTGATCCTTCAGAAGTTGGCGACGCCTGTCGCGGACGTTGACAAGGCTGGGTGGACTGCATCGAAACCGGTTGCCTGGGGTTCTCCGCTGTACAGCCGCGACAGTGGCTACTGCAGCAGGTCGAACCTGATGGTGAACGAGTATTTCGTTGAGAACGCGAGCCTTGTCATCGGAAAGTTGCGCACCCGCTCTATAGGCTCCAGGACGCTCCTTGTGTGTGACTTTGAGGGCGACCTAAGGGCTGAACTGGCAGACCGGATCATGTCGATGCCGCATGGCATCTATCAGCCCACGGCGATGCGCGCAAAGCAGCACGAACGTCGAGAGGCGGTACTGCAGCTTGAAGGTGAGCATCGGCCTGGCCTCACGCTCATCGATGGCAAGGTGTTCGAGGTGATGGGCGACGAGGCCATTCCCTGCGATCTCGCAGGGCGTACGTTGGAGCGTGTGCTGGGTCTGATTCAGCTGCGCGATACGGCCCGAAAGCTGATCAAAGCGCAAACAGCCTCCGACGACGACGGCATGCTGGGCGTGTATCGCACGGCCCTCAATGTCTCCTACGACGCCTTCGTGGCGAAGAACGGGTACATAAACGACAGGGTCAATCGGCGCACATTCAAAGTCGATCCCGATCTCCCGTTGTTGCTGTCTCTGGAAGTCTGGAACGAAGAAGAGCAGCGCGCCGGCAAGGCACCAATCTTCGACCGCCGTACGGCCGGAGCATACAAGCGGGTGACCTCATGCGAAACCGCAGTGGAAGCTTTGCAAGTCAGCCTCGGTGAATCTGCTCGCGTGCTGCCGCTGCGCATAGCTGAATTGGTCGGGAAACCGGCTGACGAGGTCATGAAGGCGCTGGAGAAGGGCGGCCATGTGTACCTTGACCCGGATTCGGGGCATTGGGAGCATGCGGATACCTACCTCTCTGGCCTAGTGCGCGAAAAGCTCCTGGCAGCAGAGTCCTGTGGCGCTCGCTTCGAGCGCAACGTCGAAGCTCTCAAGGCTGTCCTTCCCGTGCCATTAGGCCCCGCCGACATCACTGCGCGCGTTGGCTCAACGTGGATACCCACAGGTGTCTACGAAGAGTTCCTGAGCACGCTGTTCGATAGGAAGGGCTTCAAGGTGACCTACGAAGCGAGCGTAGGGGCTTGGAACGTGGAGGCGCCGTGGTTCTCTGAGTCGGACGTGCGCAACAGGCAGACGTACGGAACGGGGCGTGTGAGCGCCGTAGAACTGTTCGAGATGGAGCTGAACCAGCGCAGGCCTACGGTGCACGACAAGCGCGAAGCCGGGGGGACTGTTGTGAATTCGCATGCGACCATCGCGGCGCGAGAAAAGCAGCACGACCTGAAGGCGAAGTTCGTTGAGTGGCTGTGGTCCGACAAGGGCCGAAGCGACGAGATGGCTGGCCTTTACAACAGGCTCTTCAACTCCACGGTGCCGCGCCGGTTCAACGGTGAGCACCTGGTGCTGCCAGGCATGTCCTCGATCTACTCACTGCGTCCGCACCAACGGGACGCGGTGTGGCGGATCGTGTCGAGCCAATATCCCACGTTGCTGGCCCACGTGGTCGGGGCAGGGAAGACGCTCGAAATGATCTGTGCAGGTGCGGAGCTGCGGCGATTGGGTCAGGCAAGCAAGGTGCTGTACGTGGTTCCAAATCACATGCTCTACCAGTTCGGCGCCAACTTCATGGAGGCATACCCGAGCGCCCATGTTCTGCTCGCCTCGAAAGAGGACCTGCAGGGTGATCGGCGCAGGCTCATGCTGTCACGCATCGCGACGTTCGACTGGGACGCAGTGGTGGTGACACAGGCCACGTTCGAGTCGATGAAGGTCAGTGATGACTACATGACCAGCTTTGTCGAAGAGGAGCTTGAAAAGATCGAATCGGCTATCCGTCTGCATTCCAAGGAACGCGGCAACAAGATCGTCAAGCAATTGGCGAGGGCGAAGAAGTCATGGAGGGCCAAGCTCGATAAGCTCAACAACACCCGGAAGAAGGACGCCGTTCTGGATTTCGAGGACTTGGGAGTGGACTGGCTGATGATCGATGAGAGTCAGTTCGCGAAAAACCTGTATCGCTTCTCTCAGATGGAGCGGATCGCAGGTTTGCCGTCCTCGAACTCAGACCGTGCATTTGATCTGTTCGTGAAGACGCGGTGTGTGATGGAGCGGCGTGGCGACCGGAAGGGCGTCACCTTCGCAACCGGAACGCCAATTAGCAACACGATGGCCGAGCTGTGGACTGTTATGCGATTCCTGCAGCAGTCCACCCTGGAGCGGCACCAGATTGATTGCTTCGACTCATGGGCCGCGAACTTCGCGGAATCCGTGACGGCGCTGGAGCTTGCACCTGATGGCAGTGGCTACAGGATGCAGACCCGGTTTGCACGCTTCGTGAATCTTCCTGAGCTGATGTCTATCTTCCGCATGGTGGCGGACATCCGGACCGCCGACATGCTCGATCTACCGACTCCCAAAGTCCGGAAGGAAACGGTGACGGTAGCGGGAAGTCCAGACCTGAAGGCCTTTGTTGCTGAACTCGTCGAGCGCGCGGGGAAGATCCGTAGCGGCGGTGTGAGGCCTAACAAGGACAACATGCTGAAGGTCACCAGTGACGGCCGCAAGGCGGCGCTGGACATGAGGCTGGTGGACCCATTGGCGCAAGAGCTTGAAGGGGGAAAGATCCAGGTATGCGCGAACAACGTGTACAGGATCTGGAAGGAGTACGCCGAGTCGAAGGGTGCTCAGATCATCTTCTGCGACCTATCGACACCGCGAAACGACGGGGGTTTTAGCGCCTACGACGAGATGCGGTTGAACTTGGTGCGCATGGGAATACCCTCTCATGAGATCGCCTTCATCCATGACCACGACAGCGATGCATCGAAAGATGCGTTGTTCAGGGCTGTGAGAAAAGGGGCGGTGCGCGTGGTGCTGGGGAGTACCGAGAAGCTGGGCGTAGGAACCAACATCCAGGACAGGTTGATCGCTGCTCACCATTTGGATAGCCCTTGGCGGCCGAGTGATCTGGAACAGCGTGAAGGCCGTATCGTCCGCCAGGGGAACATGTACCCTGAGGTGTTCGTCTTCACATACATCACGCAAGGTTCTTTTGATGCTTACATGTACCAGCTGCTCCATAGCAAGGCTAGGTTCATCGCGCAGATCATGACTGGCAATGCCGCGTTGCGAACTGCCGAGGACGCTGAGTTGGCTGCGCTGTCGTACGCTGAAATCAAGGCGCTGGCGTCAGGTAATCCTCTCGTGCTTCGCAAGGCAGGGGTGGACGCCGAGTTGGCGAAGCTGAACGTTCTGTACCAGGAATGGGCGAGGCAGAGCTATGCCAACAAGCGTGAGCTTGAAGGACTGCCTGCATCGATCCGGTACATGGAGGAAGCGGTCAAGCAGATCAGGATCGACATGGAGAACGCAGTGGCGGCTGACAAGGCGCCGTGTGTGAAGGTGGGGGGTAAAACCTACACCGACATGTCGAAAGCCGCGAAGGCGTTGACGGTGGCGATTCAGAGCGTTTCTGGGCGTATGCAAGAGATTGGGGCCATCAACGGTTTCAAGCTCATTGCTTCAAACCCGGCCGAACGCAGGTGTGAGCTGACTCTGCAAGGCGGCTGGGAGTATGAGCTGGGGCGGCATTCGCGTGGGGCGCAGGTCCTGCGTGCTGCTAGCTTGGAGGCGTCTCAATCGAGCCTGGAAAAGCACTTGAAGATCGCGGAGGCGCGCGTAGAAGGTCTGAACAACCAGATGCGCGAGTTGGCCGGAGTGATCGGAAAGCCATTCGACAAGCAGACCCGTCTCGATGAACTGCGCAAGCAGCAGATCGAGATCGATGCTGAGTTGGACCTGAACACAGGCGACTTGACTGCTGTCGATGAGCCGGCGCAGGCTGAGGCAGCGGTTGCTGCCTGACACTATGAGCTACCCTCGTGCCCCCTGGGGCATGGAGGGTGGTTTTTTCAAGCACCTTCCTGACCGAAAAGGGTGCTTCAAAAAATCCGAATTGTTCCGTGTGCGTAATGCACTCGGCCATGAGGCTATCGCCCTCGCCGCGAGGTATAGCGATACTCAACAGGGAGCGTTCGCGCTTCTTGAGTTGCGACCCCGGGGCGTCAACGCTCTGTTGGGGTTCATGTCCGACCGTGTTTGAGATAGGCACGGCCGATTCAGCCTACGCAGAGCCGCACCAGGCTTCGCTTGGGCATTCCCTTCCAGCCGTACCTGGCGGAAGATTTCAACCTTTGCGGGGCCTACACCCCGCAGGGGTGTGGCTCCGTTTCTTCGGAGCACTAAATATGGAAAATCAGAAATTAAGCCTGTTGGCGGCCACGCCGCGCGCCGAGCATGTGATCGGCTATGCGTTTCCCGGCAGCTCGCAGGCCACCTCTCTAGGGCATGGCTCCTCGGGATGCTTCACCATTCAAGTCGTCGGGACGGTCGCGCCAGCAGCGACGTATGGTGAGGCTAAAGAAATAGTTGTCAGGCTTGGTACTACGCCTGGTAGATGGTCTTGGGACCACCCGCTGAATACCAGCTTCTTTTCGCACCACATGCACAGCGACGGGCAACCGCTGATCGGTGTGAACGTTTGACCGCGTGCATTTAGGGGCGCTGCACGCCCTTACGCTCCTTGGCCTTGGCCAAGGGGCGTTTCTCAAGGCTCTCGAACCAAAGGTCTTCAGAAACGAGGCCCGTTGGATTCCGTTGCTCGGCGCGGTGATGCCACGGCAGGGGTGTCGCAACCGTGCGCGTGCGTGTATCATTTCGTTAACTTGCTACCCTCCCTTGGAGGGGAGCGGATTTCCCAAGTCCATGCGAAGCGTGGATTTCGGAAATCAGTTTTCTACGACGCGGCTTTGCCAAGTCATGAAGCTCCTAGCTGCAGGAGTTGAATCCGCAGAGACCTGTGCTCCTTTGGGGGCTTATTTTTCACCCTGGCGGGCTTGCTATAGCCCGCACGGGTTTAGCGTTGGCTCGCTTCTTCTCGGAGACTGCATGAGCCACGAATCGAAGTACGAGCAGCGCAAGCGCGAGCTTGTCGGCTGCCCGGGAACGACGCATGCCTTGCGCAGGCGCATTGAAGAGGACGAGCGGCGCGATTGCGTCGATGCCCTTCGCGATGCGGCTGAGTTGACAGCGCTGCTGGAGCTTCGCTGCGACGAAGCTCTTGCCTCGTCCGCACGCGAAGGCACCCAACCTCACCTCCAACGAGTTTCCATCGGCGGCACCATCAAGGTCGCATACGATGGCAGCTTCGACCGGTTCAAGGTGTGGTCGGATGCTGATGATGATCGCTATACCGTGCTCGGGCTGACCTCTCCGGAGGATGCATTGATCACTGGCATTGAGCAGGCAAAACGCATGGCGTTCATCAATGAGACTCCTGTAGCCCTGTGCTGCATGTTTGCCGGCGGCCCCTCAAGGCAGTTGGTGTTCCAACCCGGGCAGTAATGCCACACTGACCATTTTCTTTTTAACCCTGCCATGGGCGTGCTGACCCATGGGGGTCGGTGCGTTCACGGCGTTTCTCATAGGAGATAGACCATGACAGATAGCACCGCACAGACCATCCACAGGTCTTTCAAAGCCCAGGCCTCGCATTCGGACCAGACGGGCGTCAAGAAGGATGATGTGTTCAAGATCCCGCCGCATCTCCTCTTGGAGGAGCCAGGGTTCAACGAACGCGACTACGACGATCCGCGCGTAGTGGCCAAGATCGAGGAGTTCGCTCAGGCCTATGCCCGAGGGCAGTTCGTGCCGCACCTGGTGGTTCGCATTGACGCCGGCACTGGAAAGTTCTACATCGTCGAAGGCCACCAACGAACGCGGGGCGCCATGCTCGCGATCTCGCGCGGCGTGGACATTCCGCATCTGGTGTGCATACCGTTCCGTGGCAACGACATGGACCGCGTACATTGCCAGATGGACAGCCAAGACGGCCTCAAGCTCACCCCGGTGGGCATCGCTCGCAACTACCTTAAGCTGCTGCGCATGGGCGCCTCCGAAGAGGAGATCGCGAAGCGGCGCAACAAGGAACTGTCTCACGTGCAGGCCATGCTTGTGCTGGCCGAGGCACCGGTTGAGATCCAGCGGATGGTCAATATCGACCAGGTATCGGCTACCACTGCCATCGAGGTCCTGCGCGAGCGAGGCGACGGTGCTCTTGAGTTCCTGCGCAATAAGCTTCAGGAAGAGCAGGCCAAAGGAAAGACCAAGATCCGGCCTGCAGCTGTTCGCGAATGGACACCGCCACGCAAGAGCGCGATTGCGATCTATGCTTCGGTCGGCTCCTTGGTGGGCAGCCTCAAGGAAGAAGGTTTCGAGGGTGACCCCGAGACTCTGCATGGGAAGACCGTGTCAGTTGACGCTCACGCGCTGTACCAACTGATGCAGGTCTTCCGACTGGCCGAAGCACAGAAAGGTAAGCGCAACAAGGGCTCGACCTCTGGAGAGGAGTCGGCCGAGAAGGGGGCTGCAACGGACACGGCAACGTGCTCCACCAGTGACTCTCCCGATGAAAGCAAGCCACAAAACCCGCCCTCTAGCTGGGTTTCCGGGCTTGTTTCCAACACCTGACAGTGGTTTGACCACATCCCATGATCCTTGCGCCCTCGGGCGCGAGGGTTTTCCAAAGGTGCTGTGCTAGCACCTTTGGAAAGCTTTCCATCAGCACGGCTACGCCTGCTGCGAAAACTCCAGCTGAGAGTCACAATCAGCAACTCATCCCGTCCACTCCTTTGAGGCGACGAGTCAACAACCCAGCCGGGGGCAAGTTCAACCCTGGCTTCTTGTAACCCTTGGCGGGCACAGCTCCCGCGATGGGGAAGTGCCTGCCGTTCTTCGAATGAAAGGCACTGCCATGATGACTTTTTCCATGTTCCTGAACATCCTGCTGGAAGCAGAGGCCCGTCGCGATGATCCGAGCCTTCCTCAAGAGGTGCGTGATCGCTCTGCAGAAACGGTATCCCTGTGCAACCAACGGATGGAGGAAGAAGGACTGACTCGCGAGCAACTCGAAATGGAAGCGCGCGCGGAAGCCTGAACCACCTCCAGGCGCGAGGAGACCCCTTGCGCTATCACCATCCCTGACGGGCCCCGCAAGCCCCCAAGGCTGGTGCCCGTCTCCACCACTCAAAGGAAACGGGTATGACACTCGAAATGGGTAAGCATGACCAAGAGCGCCTGGCGCAAATTCAGGCCAACCGAGAGCGCATTGAAGGTCCCCGAATCGGCGATTTCGTGGTGTTCTCCACGGGTCAGATTGAACGCTTCAGTCACGCCTGGGACGACTGCCTCCAGACTTCCCCCAGCGGGTCATTCTTTCTGCATGCCTCTGGAAGCGGCGAGTTTTCAGGGGCTCTCAACCCTCACACGCCCAGGCAATCGCTGGAGCTGACCCGCGCAACTCTGCCTGGTACGTTCTGGTTCTTCCGCGATGGGCGTGCGCAGCCTGGCGGCCGTGTGGACTTCTCGATACCTTGCCGGGTCTTCCGCACCGCTGAGACGTACACCGGCTATTTGGGCACCACTTTTCAAATGGACTCCCATCGCCTCCAGACGCTCAAAGCGTTGCTGATCGAACAGGGCGTCTGATCGCTCACTTCCCAACCTGCGGGGCTTTTGTCCCGTTTGGGGCAGGGCTCCGCGTTCTATACGGAGTTCACATGAAAGCTTACGAGACCACAAAAATCGGTCATCACCGGGGCAATCCCCGTCTCTGGCTGCAGGGCCGCAAGGCCTCGCGCGCTGGGTTTCACCCTGGCAAGCGCTTCCGTGTCCGCAAGGACGAAACACGGAGCATGCTGGTGCTGGAAATTGATGCCGACGGTGAGCGCGGGGTTTCGCGCAAGATTGCTGGCGCTGGCGAGTTGCCTGTGATCGACATCAATAGCGCTGAGGACCTGGCGGTCCTAACCGGCTTCACGCGAGTGCGTGTGATTTCGCAGAAGCTGCGAATCGTCATCCTGCCCTGTGCTGTCGAGCTGGCAAAGAAAGAGCGGCTTGCGCGTTTGCGGGCAAAGATCGCAGCGGCAGCAGCCATTTCAGTCGGGTCGATCTCGCACGGTGGTGGCATCCTGGATCATGCACTGCATTCCGGAATGAGGGCCGCAGGAGTGAAGTCCCGTCTCGCCTTCGCGAACGACATCCGTCCCGAGCTGCTGGAGCACGCCAGTGCGCACAATGACGCTTGGGATGATGAGACGGTCTCGCTGGCTGCTCCTATGCAGCTGCTCGCCTTTGATGCATGGGCCATGGACCGCATCGACAAGGTTGAGGTCCTGTGCGCTGGCATTCCCTGCAGTGGAGCTTCCCGCAGCGGTAGAGCAAAGCGCGGCGCTGGCCACGCTGAAGAGCATCCGGAAGTGGGACATCTCATCGCGCCGTTTCTTGCAATCGTCGCGAAGACACAGCCTGCTGTCGTGCTCGTCGAGAACGTGGTGCCTTATCGCACTTCGGCCTCGATGTTCATCTTGCGGCACCAGTTGCGAGACCTCGGGTACCAGGTGCACGAAGCAGTGCTTCATGCGTCCGAGTGGAATGTCCTAGAAAACCGTGAACGCCTGTGCATGGTCGCTACTACTGAGGGGCTCGACTTTGATTTCGCATTGCTGAGCCGCCCAGTCAAGGTGGAGCGACGCATCGCCGAGATTCTTGAAACAGTAGCCCCGGATGATGATCGCTGGTCAACCATGGCGGGCCTCTTGGCCAAGCAAGACCGCGATCGCGAGAAGGGGAACAGTTTCAAGATGCAGATCGTCACGGCGGACAGCACATCCTGCCCAACGATCACGAAAGGCTATGCCAAGGTGCGCAGCACGGATCCGAAGCTGCGCAGCAGCCACGACCCGAGCTTGCTTCGCCAGTTCACTCTGCTGGAGCATGCACGGTTGAAGGGCGTACCGGCGTTTCTCATCAAAGGTCTGGGGCTGACTTTGGGCCATGAGCTGCTTGGGCAGAGCGTGTGCTACCAGCCATTTGAGGCCGTGGGAGAACTGCTTGGCGAGTTCATTTTGGCCGATGCCGGCGTGTTGCGCGCGCCAGCCAGATTGGCTGCCAACGAGCTCCCCAATGCATCTCTAGCGAGCGTGCTTACCACGGCATTGCAATACGCGCCCGTCGTCGAACCTGCGCAGCTCTCACTTCTTGAGTGAGGCCTGCAGGTCGAGGACCTAGGCATTCCCGCTTCGGCGGTCCAGCTCGTGCACTTACGTGCGCGGGCTTTCCAAAGCCTCCAGCAGGTGGCTTTGGAAAGCAAATTCATCTCCATGGCTTTCTGCCTTGGTCTGAAGCGGTAGCTGTCCGCGCCTCGTGCACATCAGCATTCGTCACGCACATCTGTGCGAACTCTTAACCCTGTGGGTGCACTAGCCCAGCGGGGTGGGGCGCCTCGATTTCTTGGTCCCCTGTCTGAGCAATTTGATCCATGCGGCACGCACCCGCGATGCTACCGATCAATGCGCTTTAAACCCCGGGCGGGGCTCATCCCTGCCGGGGATGGACTCGCCCATTTCAAAGGAGAGTTCTATGACTATGCCATCAGCTAAGTTGGCTTGTACTGCAAGCGCCCAGAGGTTCGAGGAATGGAAGCGGCGGCCTGTGTATATGGCCCATTGCTTCACGGCGAACCTCGCGCGCCAGCTCTGCGGAGTCCAGCTCAAGCCTGGCGAAGGCATGGCGAGCGTAATGGGCATCCCTGAGGCGATGGGGCTTAGCACCTTTCGCGCGCTGGCGCCGTTCCGCTCCGCCGAGGCCAATGAGCTTCGCAGCAGTGTTGCGGCTCTTGCGCGCCGCATGCGCCGCGAACGGCTCGTCGTCGCGTGACGCGCATGGGAAGTCCGACCTTAGACGAGGTGTTCGTTCTAACCAGCGAGAAGCGTCAACGCTTTTGGCTGCAAGTGCGCACCACCTATGTGCTGCCCAGCTTTCAACTGATACGGATCATCCGGTCCGTTGAGTCGTATTCGCCGCTGATGCGTGCTGCGGCTCTTCGCAACCTGGTCTGTTCGGCTCCCTATGAGGTCACTCGCGGGCGCTGCTACCCGGAGAGGCGCAGGCTTGTCCGTGCGTACTTTTGGGTGTAGTTGGTTTAAACCGAAATCGCTTTTTCAACCTGCGGGCAGAGTTCCCGCAGGGGGCTCTGTCCGACTTTTTGGATGGAGCACAAGATGGACTTGAGGATAAGACCGCGAGACCTCCAGACACTGCACGATGCAGTGGTCCCCGAGGACACCCCGGAACGCCGTGAAGCGTACAGCTTGGGGAATTTCTCGCAGGCAATGAGGTGCAAGAACTGGGATCTGCGTTACCGCTGGGATTTACTCCGCGCCAGTCGCCTTCGTCTCGGCGGCGGCATGTTGGCGAGAGGCGATCTCAATCTGTACGCCTATCTAAATGACAGGCACATCGATGACGCCTTGCGCAGCATCGTCCCACCTCTGAAGGCAACGGGCGGTAATCGTTCGTCAAATCCGGAGCACCACGCGGGCAACGCCCGTTGAATCGAACCCTTCTGCCAAGGGCTTCACGTCTACGCGCCTCCTGAGGTGCGGCTTACCAACCCTGCTGGGGATCCTCCCCGGCAAGGGGGTGAGCCAGCGCAATCAATAAAGGAGTCTGCCTATGGCGAATTTGCTTGGAATGTCGTTCCTGCTGTTCGTATTTCTGTTGCCTGCATTCATCGCTTTGCCGATGCTTGGCGGAATGGCGCTGCGAGCATTTCTTAACTCACGGTCTACCTGGATCGTCACAGCCCTTCTCATGCCACACTTGGCCTCCAAGTCGCTAGATGGGATGTACGATGCGGCGATGTCTGGCAACACCTCGCTCACCCTGGTGTATTTGGCAGCTTTCGCCGCCATCGTGCTGGGTATCCGGTCGATCATGAAGCATGCGCTGCATAAGTAAAATCACGTTGGAGTTATGCGGCTGCATACGGAGAAGGAACATCATGAATGAGTTTTTGAACGATCCTGTGGCGCTGGGCACGGTAATCTTTGCCGTGCTCATAAACCTTGCTGTCGTCGGCCTTAAATGGCAGTCGTCTTCGAAAAAGGGTGCCGCGTTGTGTGAAGGCAATAACGATTAAGTGTTAGGCGCAGCATGGCGCCTAGAATGAAAAGGCAGGCTGCGCATCGCGTGGTCTGCCTTTTTTGTCTTCCGAGTGCCTGAGCATCTTGACGCGGTAGGCTGCGTGGAATATAAGAAGGGCATGCCTGACATCGTTCATCAAATCCTTTCTGATCGTATCTTGCTCGGGACAATCGTCCTGGCAGTTTTCGTCAATCTGGGCGCGCTCGGGTTGCGGTGGGAGCGCTCGCGACAGCAGGCCAAAGGTCTGCCTTGTGTCGAGGAAGCCCGTTGAAGCCCACGACAAGCCTTCAAGCCCCTTCGAGCTTGTTGCTCAAAGCGCCCTTGGGGCGGTTTGAAGAACTAGTTTTTTTCCATCGGCCTAGTGAGATGGAGTCAAAGCGGTAGCTGGCCGCGCATCTAGCGATGCAGCAACTTTCAGCCGTGCTTGCACGGCTTTTTTCAACCCACTGGGAATCTCTTCCAGTGGGAAGACGATTCCCGAAAAGGAGTCGTATGTCTTTTCAAAACTCTCCCCCGCAGAGAGAGGGACTTCAGGCGTTCGGTCACCGAAAAATGGTGAATCCGAGTTCGCAGCAGTCACATCACAAACTTTCCCTTGACATCGTGCGAAGCGCTCTGTTTGCGTGCGGTGAGCCCTGCAACCTTGAGCAGGTCTCCTTCTATCCCGACATCGAGTCCATGGCTGCGCGTCAACGCGAGAGCAAGAACTGGAGTCAAGGCGAAATATTTGTCTTTTCGCGCGCGGAAAATTGCTTCCTTATCGCGAAACAGATTGCCCCAAGTAGTTGTGAATTCTTAGTCGTTACCCATGACGGCTATCAAGATGTATTAACTGCATACCTTTTTGGCAAGGAAGAGTTAGTAGCTGCACTGAAGAGCTACATTCGGTAGGCAAGACATTTCGCATTTAAACCCTGCCAAGTGGCTGGGGAGATTTTTTAACCCGCGAGGGCACTTGATGCTCTCTTGGGGCCAGTGTCCGCGCTTTTCATTGGAGCGATGGATGAATATCGAAAATTTGGCTAAGCAACAGATTCTAGTCATTGGTGCTCGTGCCACACAGGAACTTTTTCGAGGGCCTACTTACTGCGCCACCAAGATATCTTTGGAATTCCTCAGACGACTCGTTCAAGTGCGTCGGATAGTTGAGGAAACTGAGCTGTCGGAGGCGAGGTTCTATTACGAACCTGATCTTTGGGGGCCTATAGGAATCAAGGAGGAAGCTAAGCTCGGCGAGCCGGAGGTTGTGGTGGCCACTCGGTGTTTTTGGTTCACTGACTTCTCCAGGGATTCCGATTGTAATTTCGAATCGGAACTTATGGACTTTGATTCATTGGAAAAGCTCCTCAACTCATCCGCGCCGAACGAGTTGATATTTGTTCCCGATGAGGTGCGCTCGTTCTACGAGGGTCACCATGGTGAATAAAGGAAGAGAACTGGATATCACCATTGAGAGCGATCGCGATCTGTCGCTGGTGAGTTGTAACCGCGTTTGCATAAAAAAGGCCGAGGATGGGCGGTACCGCGTTACCTCCAGTCTGCGGTTCTGGAGAGGTGGCGATCACTCATTTTTGAGCAAGCTTCTTCGTCGGAGGATGCCAGGGCTTCGATTCATAGCAGGCAATTGCAGCGCGCCCTCTGGGTACTTCTGGGGCACGTAGTCCCTTTCATGCATCTGCAGACCCTACGGGGTTCTGCAGGGCTTTCCAAAGGCTTTCTCGCGGAGGCTCTTTGGAAAGTCACCATTGTTTCGCCAGGGTAACCCTGACGATCAAAATTCCCAGCTTGGGGGAATCAAAGCAGCCAGCAAATTTCGCCCTTTACCGGGCTTATTAGCCCCAGCGGGTCAACTTCCCGCATGGGGAGCTGACCTGCTTCTTAGTTGGAGGTCAGTATGCTTACTCAGGCAATCAGCGCACCCGCTCGTCGGATCGGCGCTTTCATCACGGCTATTGCAAAGGCAAAACAATCAGTGGCAGAGGGTCGCTCTCTGGCTTATGCGGTGGAGCAGTGTCCACTGCGGGGCCGGATCATCAAACTGGAAACGACCAATGGGTGGAGCCCCTATCCATTGTTCGTAGAAAGCCCTAAATAGGCGCCGCCATGAACAAGTTCTACATCAAGGTCAGCGAGGTGCGCGAAAACGATGTCCTCTGCTTCGGCAACCCGAAGCGAGAAATTCGTGTCGAACGTGTCACGCACAATTCGGCAGGCCGTATAGGTTTTCACGCCAATACTGACACTTGGACTGCCTACTACCACCCCAACGACAGGGTTCGGATTAAGGCACGGGCCTATTAACGGCTTTCTTGGAGATTTAACTATGAGCACGCAAACCGTGTTTCTAAAAATGAAGATCAACAAGGCCGACGGCCTATTCTGCAATGAGGCTTCAATGTTGGAATGGGTGAAGGCTTGCTTGAACTGCAACACAAACTATGCGAGTGTCGATTTCGAGGTCGCTGGTGCAGAACGCTTTGAGGCGCTTTCGGCCATCGACAACGCGTTCGACCGAATGCATAGCCTTTTAGCTGGCGCTGGGGCACTCAACACCGCGTGTCTTGCGCAGGCGATCTACGGCCTCAAGCTGGAGATCGCGATAGCGCAGAGAGATGCTGATCTGGTTGCGGCAGCAGAGTCCAGCCTACAGGAACTTAAGCCCGCTCTTCAAGGGTTGGATTTGCGAACCTACAGCGGCTGGTGCGCTGCTGCGGCTGCGCTGCTGGTCGACAAGCCTACGGGCACGGCCCTGATCGATGCGCCCTTCCATGGATACCTAATCCTGGTGGATGGAGTACTTCACGGCTTGGCAATGCGCGAAGACGGCGACGTGCGATTTCCCTCAGCGAAGCACTGTCCGCTCGACGCAAACGAGGTGGACCGTTCTATCTGGGACGACGCGCTTCAGTGCTGGGAAGCCCATGATCCGCTGCTTTGCCGCAAGGCATTATTGCTGCCTGCTTTCACCTCACTCACGTTCGAGGAAATAGCAGGCGATTAACCTGAGTCATACCCCGGCGCAAGCCTGGATTGATTAGCTAAACGTTACTAACCCCATCCGGGATTCACCTCCCGGATGGGGGGTGATTCCGGATTATCACTGGAGATCACCATGAGTTCATATCAGTATTACCCGACCGGCGCCCACACGGCAGCCCGCATGTATGCGAAGTTTAAAAGGCCAGTCAACCACCTCTGCGATCCGAGCGCTGGGAAGGGGCACCTAATCCGTCATGCCCGAGAAGGGTTCATCGGAGTTCCAGACGCAGATCTACCGTGGCTTGCAGATATTGAAGATCGGCCGATAGGGAGAAATGGCGCTAGAGTGTTCGACTATGCACGTAAACGCTTCGGTGACGTTGGACACGTATCGGCCGTAGAAATCGATGCTCGGCATCACGATAGCCTCAAGGAGTTGGATATCCAGATACTGGGTTACGACTTCATGGACGTGCAGTCGTTGGCAACGGTTACGTCTGTTCTCATGAATCCACCGTTTGCTCGCGGTGAGGCTCACGTTTTGCACGCGTGGGAGGTTGTATACGATGCAGAAATTGTGGCCATTATCAATGCGGAGTCTATCCGTAATCCACGGACTCAAGAGCGCCAGCGCTTAGTCGAGTTGATTGCGGCACACGGGACAGTCGAGTTTCTGCGCGACCAGTTCATAGACGATGTTGAACGAAAGACGGAAGTCGAAGTAGCGCTCATTTACTTGGAGAAGACGCCTGCGCGCTACATGGATCTGGACAGGTTGCTTGGGGGGCTCACCAAGGGCGATGCCTTGAGGGGCGAGATAGAAGTTGAGGTCTGTACTGCCCTTTCCCTTCCTTCAAACTTCATCCAGGACACGTCTTACCGGTTCCGCCAGGCAGTAGCTGCAGCTCGCGCTGCAAGCGAAGCCGTGGCACTGGCAGATCACTTCGCTGAGGGCATGGGACTCACGCTCGATGAGATGCAGGCTAAGGGTGTGGGAAGTGATTTCCGCACCGAGGCAGGCAACGTTCGTGCTGCGGCCAACGATGACTTCAAGGTGCGGTACGACAACCTCAAGAAGCGAGCCTGGGGGCAGATCCTTCGCTCTTCGCTCCTGAATGACCGACTCAGCAACCAGGCGCGAAGGAAAGTCGAGGCATCAGCGGAAAGCATCTATGCCATGGAGTTCAGTGTGGCAAATATCCACGGCTTCCTGGCTGGGGTCATTCAGTCACTGCCATCTATCTACGAGGATATGATTGTCGATCTGTTCGATGCCATTATTGAGCGTTCATCCGACAATGTGGTGTTTTACAGGAGCTGGAAATCGAATCAGAAGCATCGTATTGGTATGCGCATTCGAAAATCGCGTTTCATCATGCCTCGATTTCAACTTTCGTTCGGCGGATCTTTGGACTACGAGTCTGAACGGTTCCTGGCGGACGTAGACAAGGTGTGGGGATATCTGATGGGTGAGCCCCACGGGTATGATGGCCTGGTTGCTGCCATGAAGAAATCCGATCTGCGTTCAAGTGAACGAATAGCCTCGCGCTATTTCGATGTGCGTTACTACAAGGGGGTTCAGACACTCCATTTCTATCCTAAGTCCAGCGAGGTTGTGGAGAAAATCAACAAGTTCGTCGGAAAACTGCGTCAGTGGATTCCTGGGAACATGGACGAGGCAAATAGCGATTTTCAGAAGCAATACGAGGGCGGGGAGGCGCTAACGAAGGATTACATGAGGGTCTACGAAATGAGCGCTCGCAATTCCTACGGTTATGATCGTCCCGCGATCGCACTCCTTCGGAACCTTAAAGGAAAGGATGAAGGAGATACGCTCCAGCTTGACCGTTTGAGTGCAGCGGTTGACATGGTGCATACCCAGCGAGGCCTTCATTGCGGTCCTGCGTTGGCGACATCACATCCTTTGAAATCAATTTGCATGGGGGACCAACCTCATAGCAATGAACACTCTAAGCAAGATCAATTGCTCTTGCTTGCAGCGTAAAGCAGAACCGTCACGTGCAGGCGAAGGTGTCTTCCGACTTCTTCGCCTCCACTGTGACCGGTGCTGACAGGCTTCCACTTCGGTGGGGGCTTTCCCAAGAGTCAACCAGTTGCTCTTCGGAAAGCGAAATAATAGCGGCGTGGCTTTCTGGGCGTTATCAATTCCATTGCTGCCTATTGTGGGCTGCCGCGACCATGCAAATGAACGTGCATTGAGTGGGCAATATTTAGCGTGTAGAAGCATTCTTTTGCTGAGCAGTCTGCTTCGAAACCTCCGGTTTTGATGTTGATCAGCTGGCTTAGCAGTTCGTCGCCATTATCAGCCTGAGCGGGACAGTCGATGAGGGCGTTCTATAGCTAACAGTGTAGCCGCAGTGGTTGCGTAAGGGCCGCCTGAGCAATCCTCACGCGGTCCGCTACACATAGACGATGTGCAACAGGTTGAACATCGCTCGGCCACACCCCATCGGGCGTTTTCCCTTGAACAGCTTCCTACATGGAAGCTTTTCGGCTGATTTTCGCTAGGAGCACTCTGTACTATCAGAGGCACGCCAGGGGGTAGCACGTGGAGGTATTCGTGTGCTGTCCGCAGATATGGCAACTCTCTTCACTTGGAGAAAATCATGAGTTTTCAAGCTCGCGCGCCCGTATTGCCGATTGCTCAAAAAAATTGGTTTTTGTTACTGCTATCGATTGGACTGTGCAAGTCCTTGATTTTTGCAATATTATCCTTCGCCGCCATAAGCTCGCATGCCGGGACTGCTTATGTCCGAAACAACGCGACTATGTCACTAGAGATCACCGCTCAAAATGATGGTGCTGTCTTTGGTGGGACAGGCGATGGAACCAAGATTACCCTCGTACCGGGCGCCAGTCAGACCGTATCGCACGCCAAGACAAGTGACGGATTGATGGTAAGACATAAGTACACCATTGGTTTTGGACAACTATGTAGCAGATATAGCACGACCTCCTTCGCGGATGCTCAATCACAACCATGTGAGGACCGTGATGGAGCGATGCTTGGTGGGTACGATTATTCAACGGGAGGAACGCCTTCCAGTAACCCCGGGTACCGTGGATTCCAAACACTATACGTGATCTACGAGATCAAAGTATACAACTGCGCTGCAGCCACTGTTGCTTGGGGGCCTGGTAATTCTTGCAAAGCAACTCTTGGCGTAGGACAGCCAAATGCAGTGGTGGCAATTTCAAACATCGCAGCCGGCGTAGTAGGTGATGGGACAGCTACATGCAGGGTACCTAATGGATGGAGTGTGACCGGTAGTTGTGCCGCAAGCATGGTTCAACCTGCAGCTATTGCAGCAACTCAAGGGACCCTAGTCGGAAAGATCCAAGTCACTTGGGGCGCAGTGGAAGGGGCTTCCGGGTATGAGCTTTCATATCGCCGTCAGCCCGACGAGAACTGGGCATCCCTCGTTGCGAGCAGTGGCTATATATTTAATACTACCGATGAGTCTATATTCGAGTTCCGAGTAAGGGCGACAAATGCTGCAGGGGCCGGTGAATGGAGTGGTGTGGCGAAAGGCTTTATTATTCCGCAGATAATGCCGATTTTTGTATCTCAGTCAGCACCAGAGAATGTACGGGCCGGTGCATCCTTCATAGTGCCACAGACTTGGAAGAATACCGGCTACACAACATGGTCAAGCGACGGCAAGTTTTACCTTGCGCAAGCATCCGGCTCCGGCAATTTTGGTGATGGCAAGGCTATCTTCCCAGGAAATGTCACGCAGAATACTAGTGCTACTTCCCAGGTTTCACTCATTGCTCCTTCGACACCTGGCGTTTACGTTCTCTCGCGCCAGTTTTTCAAGGATGGTACTCCTTACGGGTCGCCCTCAACTCCAGTAAATATTAGGGTTTGGGGCGACGCGACTTGCAGTGGACTTGCTGTCAATAAGCCCTATTTGTATGACATAAATGGGACGGTGAGCGTCCAATTCGCGGCAAATAATCAGACGACAGCAGTTGTTGCAAGGGTCTGGAGTGAAGCGACGGGTGAGCTGGACTCAAGGCTCTACAATCCCACGCCAGTTGCCGGTGTCTACAAGTTTGACGTCCCTCTCTCCAACCATGGCGGGCGTATCGGTACCTATCATGTGAAGGTTGACGTGAGTAACGCGGTTACCTTGTCTAGCTGCGAAGTAACGTTTGAGTTGAGGCCGCTCGAAAAGCCAGTTGTGCAGCTTCAGGCGCTTATCGGCACTGGGCCTGGTGGCAACAGTTTTGTCGTTGGCCAAACAGACGCGGAAGCGTTCCTCAAGGTCTCAGTCAGTCGTACTGAAGGTTTGCCCATGCTCTTGGAGCTTGCCGTGGCCACTGGCGATTATCAAGTTGGGGGCACATCTTCTCTGGCTGCTGGGGCAGAGTCGGCAAGCATGAGCGTCATTCGGTGGCGCCCTGGCGTCTGGGGTACCCGTGGCTATCTGCTGCGCGTAAAGTACGCGGATCCCGCAGCGGCGGACCAGGGGAAGAACCTCGAAATCCCTCTTGATTTGATTCTGCCCCCCGCCGGCGACACCCTGGCATTGAAGTTTGGTCTCGGTCACCCTTTGACCGCAAGCACCATAATGGGTCGAGCAGGATCGCTTCCCTACAACGGTGCGGCGCAAGGCAGTTGGGTCTCCAAGCTCGGCGTACAGGGTGGGGCAGATCTGGACAGCTTCTTGGCAATGGGCGAGGCTGGTAGCCGCCAACACGCTCTGGACTACAACATCCTTTACGGAAAAACCTTGGTTGGCACTGCTCGTGCCGTCCCACCAGCCGGTGTTTCGTTGTTGAAGCCCATTGAGGTAACAACAGTTGCAAGCGTACCGACAATGCCGGTCAAGAATCTTCAGGCCACGGACGGCACCTTGGAGGATCTGGTGCGTGTTACTTGGGATGCACCAGCGGATGGCGCAGCCGGTTTCACGTATGACGTATACCGTGATGCGGAGCTGATTCAAACCGGTAAGTCGGCCAGGGTGGTTGATGACGTGCCGCCAGTGCGCGGTCAAATCTACAACTACCGGGTGATCGCCTCCTTGAACGTTGCCAAGAGCGGTGAGGCCACTGACCCTGGCCACATGCCCGCATGCAGGGCAGCACGCTTGGTCGGTGCGAGCTTGAACGCGGATATGAGTGCAATCAATGGCCTCATAGAGCAATGGCCGTGCCTGGTAAGTGTCGGTGGTACGAGCGCCATTGATGCTTTGTCACCTCTGGGGCTGGAGCTTCAAGGTGCGAAGTCATACAAGGCGTTTAGCGTTCCGGTACCGCTGAATTTGAAGGATGGTCCTCACGTCCTCCATCTTGGCTTGGCAAGCGAGGGAGTTGTGCTGAATGCGAACCGGACCTATGACATGCCGTTTCAGCTGAATCGCGCTTCAATTGCTGTCAACGATCTCACGATCACCTACGATGGCTCTCCCGCGAAGGCGGGGCAGGATGCAACCTCGATCGGTCGTTTTGGGCTTCGCATGGAAGGTGGCTCGGGTATCGGCTTTGCCGAAGAAGTGAAGTGATGAAACCGTGAAGGGGCCGAGGATTTATTTCCTCGGCCCCTTTTTTTTTGGCGTGCAGGAGCCTGTTTCACTAGCCCGGCAACGTTTTACGGTCATGGGCACATTACTAGGACGACTGGGCCTGCAGCTGGTCAAGGGCGAGGGAAGCCCGGTTCTAACAGGCGTTCAAGGTGCGGTGTTGGCTTGCTCTGCTGGCCAAGGGCGGTTCAATTTATATTACATGACCTCGCTGACGGGAGCTAAATACGCTGTCAATCACCAACGGAGGAGGGTAGTCCAATAGGTTGAAGCAGGCGTGGAAAGGTTATCCCGCTTGCGCTATCGAGTTTATGACAGGGTCACTGGAAGAGGGTGGTTGGGGACGATTATCCGATTTATCTTCCAAGGCCAAGTACGCTATTGAGGAAGAATAGAAAGCCCTCGTAGGGCACGGCATTAATAAGAGCATTTGCGGAATCCACGAGAGAATCAATAGAAGTGTTGTATTGATATTACATGACCTGCCGTATTGAGAAAATTTGCCTGCTTGTCAAAGCTATCGCTAGCAGTTGTAGAGATCCTGGGTGATAATGTGGAAATTGAGGATGCTCGAAAGGTAGACTTATGTCTGAGCTATTTCAAGAATCGATTTTCAAAGAGCCGCCGAGCGCCGAAGTTCTGCTTGACCTGTGGCTCGATTACGGTTCTTCGGCTGACAGAGATCCTATTGGCCTTAAAGGTGAGCCATCGTATCGGTACTTCTGGAGTACCTGGACGAAGTATCTGAAGACTGGCAGAAATGCGGAACTGCCAGCCCCTATAGAGTGGCACGCCGTCACTAGCGAGGATGTCGTCGGCTTTCTGACATCTGGACCTGAAAGCCGCAAAGAAGACACCCAAGTCAGTGATATTACCCGCCGCAGATACTGGCGTTTGCTAGAGCGCATTTACGATTTCGCACTGCAACAAGGATGGGTATCGTCCAACCCGGCAAAAGCTCTCGAAAGAATGGATACGCCGCCGAGCGAAGATCCGCTTGGAGCGATCGTCACGCCAAAGGTGTGGGCGGCCCTGAACTCCATCCTGCTCGCCCCAGTCGATGGAGATCCGATCAGTGCCCGAAATCGCGCGCTGCTTATCTGCCTGACCGCGATGGCGTTGACACCTATGGAAGTTCGCACGCTCACGCTGAATTCGGTCCTGTATGCCATGGACGAGGGGACGGAGCGACCTCACCAGCTCCAGCTCGATGGGCCTGGCAAGAACCAGCGGCGCCGCGTTGTACTGCCCACGGAGGCCGTTGCCGCCCTTGAGGATTGGCTCGCTAGTCGGCCCCGCGTCGCAAGCAAGCCGGAAGTTGAGAGTCTTTTTTGCACGAACCGTGCGGCAAGCCGTCCTGGTGGAAAACCAGCTGGTCAAATGACATCCGTGACCCTGCTCCTGCTGGTGCGAGACCTTCTCGTCGCTGCGGCTAAGACGGCAGGTCAGCCGCTGCCAGCTCGTCTGGGCCCGCAGATCCTTCGCAACACACGCTTGGTGATGTGGCTCAATGAAGGCGTTCCAGCCAGCCAAGTTGCAGTCTGGGCAGGGCTGAAGAACGTCAAGGGTCTCTACCACCTCCGGGAACACCTCAACCCTGAAATCCGGATTACGGTGAAGAACGTACGCGACGATGAGGACTGACTAGGTGGAACGACACAGAAAGGGCCGGCGAACCCGGCCCTTTTCATTGCGGGGCATCTGCTATTTGAAATTCCTACTTTCAGTGGCCAGGCGCCCAAGTAGATGGCTGAGATCCGCCAGTCGGATAGCGATGAGATTGCATACATCACCGTTACGCTGCCACCGTCCTTTGACCGCCAACAGCCTAGAGTTCAACAACACTTCTCTTTGTTCGTCCCGCACGTCCTGCCATACGATGACCTGGGTGGCCCCGTCCTCGTCCTCCAATGACAGGAAGATCGTGCCGTTGGCAGTGTCAGGCTGTTGGCGCAACGTTACGATGCCGGCCGTGCGCACGGTGTAGCCATTCGGAACATGCCGCAACTGCGCGGAGGTCTTGAGCTTGTAGCGATCGAGCCTGGGTCGGAGCAGCTTCAGCGGGTGGCTGCGCAAGGTCAGTCCTATCGAGGTGTAGTCCCAAAGCACCTCTTCACCTTCGCGAGCCGCCTCCAGCTCCAACTCGTCTTCTTCGATTGGCGCGTCGCGTAGTAGCTGCGGCGGTGCGTAAAGCGCTGCAGCTTCCCAGACCTGCTGGCGTCGGTGCCCGGACAGCGAGGCCAGCGCGTCGGCGGCGGCGAGCTGCTTCATTTCATGCTGTTCGAGGCCAGCGCGCCTGGCCAGTTGCTCAGCGCTGTCGAACGGCGCTCGCGCCCGCTCGGACTCGATGCGTCTCGCGCTACTCGCCCTCAGGCCCCCGATCAGGCGCAAGCCCAGGCGCACGGCGGGCCGGTGCTCGATGTCTTCCAGCGTGCAATCAACCTGGCTATGCATCACGTCCACCGGGCGCACTTCGACGCCATGTCGGATCGCGTCCTGGACAAGTTGGCTGGGCGAATAGAAGCCGAGCGGGAAGCTATTGAGCATGGCCGCCAGGAACGCTGCAGGCTCATGACGCTTGAGCCAGCACGAGGCGTAGACCAGCAGTGCAAAACTGGCGGCATGCGACTCCGGGAAGCCATACGCGCTGAAACCCTTGATCTGCTCGAAGATGGCGTCGGCGAAGGACTTGTCGTAGCCACGCGCCGTCATGCCCTGGACGATCTTGTCGTAGTATTTTTCCAGCCCGCCCTTGCGCTTCCACGCGGCCATTGCCCGGCGCAGGCCATCGGCCTCGCCGGGCGTGAATCCCGCTGCAAGGATGGAAATCTGCATGACCTGCTCGATGTAGCATGAACTTTGATCAACATGCGAGCACACCTAGTGGCTGCAAAGATATCTGAACTTAGCTCGAACAAGGTGACGTCCGGCACCCTTGAGCTGCGAACTTACGCGCGTAGGTACGGGAGAGAGTCCATACGGACGCGCATCCTCCGTCTTCAGGATTGGGATACAGCCTTCGCAATCTGGGCATGGCCTACCTTAGTCAACTTATCCGAAGCCACAGCCTTGGAGCCACTCCACTTTTCGGCATGGGACTCTCTTGATATCGGCCTGCATGCGTTGGAAAAGGATCTCTACTGGTCAGTTGAAAGTGCAGAGGTCTTCAATGCCGTCGAGCCAGAGACCCTCGCCCGCCTCTTTGAGAACATGGAGACATACCTCCTCGAAAACTGTACTCACTCAATGGCGCGCCAAGCTTCAATAGTCACAAGAAAATTTGTTCGTGACGCATTAATCGCATACAACCCCGAAGGACGTATTTCAAGAATTAAGACTGTTTACAAAACAAAACTGCTTAGGCAAAAAAATCCGCAGAAAATTATAAGCGATGGCATTTTTATTGACCCATCCACCGGAGAGCCGACGCCGCCAGTTAGCGCACTGCGACACAGCACAGCCAAAGATCTTAAGGAAAAAGTCGAGGATAGACTTAAACTCGATATTAAGCACATTGAGACAGCATGTCTAAATGAAATTAACTCATACGAAAAGGCATGTAAAAAGCTTGCACTTCTACGTGAGATCCCCATTCCAAAAAATGCAACATTTATCCGAGATAATTATCGTCACCCGATGAGGACCGATTTAAGCGAAAGAGATTTAATTGGACTATTTTCGCTTTACCTACAGACAGACCTCAAAGCAGTACAAAATAAAAGCACCCCACAAGGATTTATACATCCTTACGGGCAAGCAATAACCCGTTATATCTGTCAGCACTTAGAAATTCAACCAGTTGGGGGATTCTCCAACCTATTGAGATATGACACCTTTCTACCGGCGAACACGGCAATTGCTTGCGCCCTTGTCATTCAAATTCGAACAAAATGGAACATCAGCTCAGTTATAGAAATGAGGAAATCATCAATCACTCGCAGCCGATCATTCGTACAACTTCAATCCATTAAAACCAAAGTCTTCAACGAAACACCAGCTGTAGTCATTGAGACTACAGACGAACTCGCCATGCAGGCTATCTCACTAGTCGAGCGATCACTCGACCAATCTATCAAGCGAGGCTACTCCCAGGCCACAGAAGAGAGATTCTGGCTAACCGCACGTTTGGACCGAAAGACTGGTATTTCACGACGCAGGGCAAACTGGGGCTTTCATCTTCGAAATTTTAGAGAGAAACATAATCTTCAGCCTTTCTTTCTCGAGGATGTGCGCGCCCAAGCACTTACGTTAGTAGCGCTCGGGCAGGATGGCGCATTCGCAGCGATGGAGGCAGCAGGCCACCGTGGGATGGGGTCGATAGCAGCATACTTGGATTCCACTCTTCATCAGCGCCTCAATGCGGCTACTAATCTAGAGTTCCAACGGCGTTGGGAGGCATCCGTACGATATGCAATGGATCCCGCATCAGCAGATACGACAGTACCTCTCATTCCAATTGGGGACGGGAGTTCTTGTATAGCACCAGAAGATCCGCCCCTTAGGGATTGGCTCGATGGATTATCCTGCTCGGCTCGCCACTGCCACAGCGCCGATGGATGCGGCAATCGCCGAATTGAGATCAACCATAAGCGGATGGAGGAAGCCTTCCGTAGCAAGCACTTCTACGAGCGCAACTGGCAGAGAATCCTTAATCGAAACCCAGCAGCATTCGAGAAATTCCACTTGCAATCAATGCTCTTCGCAATCGGATTGTGTGAAGCACTCAAAACGGGCCCCTACCGTCACATTGCAAAATTCTATGAAGACAAAGTCACAGAAGAGTAGTCAAAATGTTGACATTCAATATTTTGAGAAAGACAGAGAAAGGCCATTTACCCCTGTCTGCTCGAATTTTAAAATTTCTGGGGAATGGGTGCTCAATTTTAAGATACTCCACTCTATTAAAGGTGAAAATAATTGGAAAACAGTTGACATTGGAAATTTATGGATGCCGGCCTCACTTATTTCAGAACAACCTACCAAACTTCGACAACACCCCCATATTTGCATAGCGATTGCAATGACTTTAGATGCGCACTTGCTGCGTCAACGTTGGTGTAAAACCACCGCGGAGGTCGCAGCTGAGCTCGCGTTGAATTACGTCAAGTTCTCTGAGTACTGCTGGCTTAACAACATTCATAAATTCTCCGATTGGCCATTCGCATTGTGGGACAAACTATTAGAAAAATACAGTGCAGGAGGGTGGTCCCTCGCCTTAGATATTTCCGAACGGGCCCATAAAGCGATATCTGGCATGTCCAAACAAGATCTGGACAAAATAAGTCGATGGAAGGACAAGTCTGTTAATATAAACCGGACAGAAGTCGCGCGACTACTCGGGACCAGCGTAAGTCAGATAGAGACTCGCCCAATTCGTACGGAGATAATCTCTCGATATCATGTTTTAGGCTATCACCTTGATCAAGAGCTGCCTCCATTACGAGAAGGGATGTCTTATAAGCGCGTACTAATGCTGTGCACTGAGCTGATTAAGCTTGCAGATCTTCCCGCCCCTTATGGCCTTCAAAATATTCCCGCGTTCAGCGCAAATAATTTTGCCAAAAAAAATGGCAAACCGCCTAATAGAACGAAAAATATCTCTCCCGACTCGCTTGCAACATTACTGACAGAAGGGTTTAAATGGATTGAAACCTATGGGCCGGCTATTTTGAAAATGAACGTATCTCTCGTGGAATCAGCGCATTGCATGAAACAAGAGGGGCTTTCTCATCGAGAAAAATGCACTATTGCATTGAAGAGTATTGCAGAAAGAGAAGTAGTTGAGTCACTCCTGAACGTGAAAGTAACCTCACTTCAATCCGATCGTTTTGATGACGAGACATCCGTCGTGTCCCTTTCCAAAATGCTGCAGACCGCTTGCTTTTTCGTTATCGCGATAATGAATGGCCGGCGACGAGATGAAGTAGCAGGCAAAGTCGTAGGACTGAAGACCCAGAGTCTTGAGGTGATTGATAAAACTCTGAGCCTGTACGAATGTCTTTTCTACATAGAAAAGACGGATATGCAATACATACCATTTTACGTCAATGAAATTAGTTACAAAGCGTTCAAGATTTTAGAGAAATTATCGACAATTGCCTGGTTTAATTCCCACGGCTCCCCGCCACGAGAAGAACATAGTTTGTTCATATGTTTAAATTTCATAGGTGCCTTCCCAAAACCCTCATGGTATCGCGCATCGACTACTGGCAAAGGAGATGCTCGACATTTTCTCAAGCGCGCCTATTCAACCTCCGAAGCACCAGACATAAATCCTCATATGTTTAGGAGAGCATACGCAATTGTGTTTCATTATCGTTACGAAAATGCCCTCCTACAGGCTCTCGCGCAACAACTGCGCCATCGCGATCTCAATCAAACTCTGCACTACGTTTTTGACCCTGGAACGCGGTCATTGAATGATCGCGCGGAGTTCCTCTGGAAAATACCCAAGGAAGAAATCAGTCGTGCAAGGAATTCCCACGCGAACGAGTTGCAGGAAGCAGTTAATGAGGTTGGTAGGGAGAAGATTGAATCCGTCGTTCTCGAGATTCTTTCAGGTACCGCGAGAAGCTCAGGAGGTTTTATGCGACTTATTCAGAAATTTCACAGTCGCTTATCCAATATGCTTGATTACCGAGACTCTGACTTGCGAGATCAGTCAGCCAGGCTCTCAAAATTGCTTCTTGATCGAGGGCATAGCACGATACCATTTGGGCATGGGGACTGTAATGCAGGTATAGCACGACCAGCAGCCCGTTGCTACAGCCGAAATACCAAGTTGCTTCAACAAGAAAATGCTTCTCCAAATATCTGCCATAACTGCCCATACCACCGTTGCACTTCAGTTCACTTAGACGGACTCGAGCAGGAACACAAGTTAATGAAAAGAGAAATCGCCGAACTTCAAGCGGACTCAATTAAATACAGACTTTATCTAACCAACCTTCAAAACCTTGAAGCAATTATTCATCTCCATAGAGACAGACTTGGGACCTCCAATTGAAATCAATGATTAATTCAAAATCACGGATTAGCCATATTTCAGAAACAAACAAAAATAATGCCAAATTAAATATCACAACTAAAATTCAGGCACTACGCAGTCTACAGAGTATGCAGAATTTGCCTGAGGACCTTAAGATTCCGAAGAGCATTCGCGCATTCAACTTGTGGGCATCTCAAGAAATTCCCAAAGACATAACAAATTTATCATTTCAAAAGAACGCACTTGCGACGCTTGATAAGTACCCAAAGATCAAAGCAACGCTGATTGCCATTCTTGCAGATGGCAACGCATTCCGACATGCCTCCAAAACCAAGAGCGAGCGGATTGCCGCACTTAGAAATTCGAAAAATCTTCATCGGACACTGCGTGAAATTTCCGAGCGAGCACTTATCGACGCAATACGTGAGACCTTCAAGGCGAATGCAAAGATTGAAGAGTTAGAGAGTCAACTTACCTCGGTCGCATGCGAATTTCGGGGGCTACTTCAGTCTCGAGACAAAGAAATTGAGGAGCTTAAATCCACTCTAAAAGCCCTAAGAGATGGAAATCTAAAACGAAACAAAATCTCCAGAATCAAATGAATGAAATCATCCTTTCTAAGGTTTCATATGCCCAAAGTACTGAATTTATTTGCTATGACATAGGTAACATGACGGTATTGAGAAATATCGTCAACTACGGTTTGGCCATGAAAAGTAGAATGCTCTCCACGTCCACTATCGAGCAAGAACTTCGACATTTAGTGGAACTTGAGAACTATCTACGCGCGAGAAAATTGAAGATTGACAGTTTGAATGACGAGAATCTCGCTCTTTATCGAGATAATTTACTCAAGAAGACAATATCTGCGAGATCCCATCGAGGTGTAGAAGAAAAATCAAAAATAACAGTTAATGCAAAATTGCGCCGAATATATCATTGGCTCCACTGGTTACAAAGCAGCGGCATGTGTAGGTCAAATCTAATTGGTCCTAGAGGCTCAGTCAGGAGCGAGGTTAGGCAATCAAGCAATCGTTCTTTGCAAACTTCTTCATGGAAAGCAGCGAATTCTTATAGCACCCCGCTCTGCTTCCGGACTTCATTTCAGAACAGTTCTCACGTCACCCCCAGACAACTACCAACCGAAAGGACTGTCGACGATCTTCATGCATACTTTTTCGCATCACCCTCAAGCAATTATTTAGTTTATCGAAATTCGCTATTCATCGACATTGCGTCACGCGTCGGCTTAAGAAGAGGATCAATAAATTCTTTAAACACCAACCAATTTCTTGCGGAAGACATAGCCAATTCCACAGATGAATTTTGGATTACACCTTCAAAACAGAAGAAAAATTACTCCAACTCATTTCCAATTCCAAAGGATCTTGCAATACAGATATCAAGTTTCATAGAGAACCAAAGGGCTGAATTAATAATCAAAAAACGGATAAAAAAACCGATCACAAAGGTCGAATCTTCTTATCTGAACGCAGTGGTAAGCCATTAACTGATCGGGCCATGACCCAGCTCATTGCAAAGGCAATGAGATCTCTTGGCTTCGAAAAAGGCACCTCAATTCATAGTTTCCGAGGGAAGTTCACTTCGGATGCAGTAGATAAAGAAGTAGAGACACGCCTAAGCGCTGGTATGGACACTAGTTCGATGTCAATTGCACCCGCCGTCGCCATGAGACTTGGACATAAGAATCCATTTCAATTTTTATCGTATGCGTCCGCTGCGCAGTCCAAGAAAGCGCGCTTAGAGCGACAAGAACAGGAAAGTGAACTATCTCGACTTAGAAGTGAACTCAACAAGCTTCGTCGAATTGCACTATTACCAACACCAAAAACTAGCAAAAAATGATGTTGCTCCCGTATTCCCGCCCCCGCCCTATTCGCAGTAGTGCGCCTGGTCAGCCCATGCCGCGTGTTGCCGCCTGAACTCCTGATGCGAACGCATTTTCAACGAAGAATGCGGATGCACTTAGTCGAAGTACTCGAAGGCCGTTGGCAGTTCCGCCAGTACCGTCTGCGCGTCACGCAGGTCCATGCGGGCCACGTAGTCACGTTTGAAGGTGTTCACGAAACTCTCGGCCGTTGTGGATTCCACAAAAAGACTGAACTACACAATAAAACTCTTAACTCGGGCGGAAGCCCACAGCACATTAGTTTTCCACACTGAACTGCTGTTTTTGCGGGGCGCAGCCGCGATGGACTGCGGCGAAGCGTTGCCTGCAGGCACATAGAACTCGTGGCGGTAGGGCTGAGCTGGGTCACCAGGGGCTGCCTGGCGTGAGTGGGTCCCACGCATCGAGACCACCCGAGGCCTCGGCGTCGAAGGCATCCACGCTGAGCTGGCCGTACAGGGCGAATGCGCTGGGTCGGGCGCGAACGAGGATCGAAAGCTCGGACGTTGACCTATGCGGAGTGGGTTCGAGTGCTCCGCCAGCCCTACCGCACTGGTGCACCGGCGCGATGAAGGGTGTGCATCGTTTGAATGCCTAGAATTCGGGCGCGGGTGAAGCGCCCTGGGCCTTAGCGGCGGCCACACCACCCCTACAGTGCATTTTTATGCGAGCCATCTACGGCGCTCGGCAGGATGACGGTACGGCCCTGAAAAGTCTGGTCCTCAAGTAGAGGCTGCTGTCGGCCAGGAGTAGTCAGCAGCGACGCCCGTCTGGCCGGCTGCTTCAGGCTGATCTGAGCCATTCACGGTGCAGTGCACGAGTGACCGCAACGATCAACACCGGTCGTTGAGCGGTTCCGGTCATGGACGACCGCTCCAACCTTGGAAGCTGCCAGCCGATTGCTCGATTCGTCCTGCATCGGTTTGAAGGATCGACTTTGCGCAGCGCGGTTGAATCCACCACCCAAAGCAGTCATTCTGAATCAGCGCAATTGAGCTATCAGTCTTTAGCTATGTACTGAGCATCTGGCCCCACACCTCGCAATGTGGCCGATGCAAAGCTGCGCTGCTTGGGCAACCCTACGAAGTACAGGCCCGGCACCGTAGTCGAGACACCGCTTTTATGAGCTACCCGATCTTGTTGATCGAACACTGGCAGCTGACCGAGTGCTCCCAGGTTCGGGCGAAATCCTGTGGCAAAGATGATGCTTTCAACCGGCTCATATTGACCCTGCCTCGATTTCACGTACAGCAAGAAGTTGATAACTTCAGAGGTACGGAGAATCGAAATGAAAGAAGGCAAGCTGCCCAAGCGGCAGTACACACAGGAATTCAAGGCTGAGGCCGTCAGACTCGCGGCGTCAGTCGGCGGACACGAGGCAGCACGTCGCCTGGGCGTGCCGGTGGCAACGTTGGGCAACTGGTCCAGGCGAGGTGTCGCAGCGAGCGGCGGCAGTGGCGCGGCTGTGCCGCCCACCGAGGCGCCTGCGCGCCGCCCCGTGAGTGAACTGGAGGCGGAGAACAGCCGCCTGCGCAGAGAACTGGCCGACGCGAAGCTGGATGTGGAAGTCCTTCGAAAAGCGACGGCGTACTTCGCCAGGGGGTCGCGATGAAGTACGCCTGGATCGACGAGCATCGCGACCAATACACCGTCAGTCGGCTTTGCCGCGTGCTGCAGGTGTCTCGCAGCGGCTACTGCCAATGGCGCGTGCGCCCGCCCAGTCCCAACACGCTGGCCAACCAGGCTCTGGACGCCAAGGTGGCGGCCATCCACGATGCCAGCCGTCGAAGCTATGGCCGCCCTCGGATCGTTCACAAGCTGCGCCAGCAGGGAGAGGTCGTCAGCGCCGAGCGAGTGCGAAAGAGCCTGCGGCGCCAGGGCCTGCGCCCGGTGTACAGAAAGCCGTTCGTGACGACCACCGACTCGGCGCACCGTTTGCCGGTGGCGCCGAATCTGCTGGATCGGCGCTTTGATGGTTGGCAGAGCGACCAGGCGTGGGTGGCGGACATCACGTACGTGCCCACCTGCGAGGGCTGGCTGTACCTGGCCGCCGTGCTGGACCTGGCCAGTCGGCGCATCGTCGGCTGGTCGATGTCCGAGACCATCGACGCCACGCTGGTGTGCTCCGCTTTGAAGTCGGCATGGTGGCTGCGCAAACCTGCCAAGGGGCTGCTGGTCCACACCGACCGCGGGTCGCAGTATGCCGGCGGGCGCTACCGGGCACTGGCCGCCGAGCTGGGCATCACGATGTCCATGAGCAGGAAGGCCAATGCCTGGGACAACGCGCCGATGGAGAGCTTCTTCAAGACGCTGAAGGTCGAGCGCATCCATCAGGTACGCTACGACACGCGAGCGCAGGCCAGGCTGGACATAGTCGATTGGATCGAGGGCTGGTACAACCGCCAGCGCCTGCACTCGGCCAACGGCTTCCTGCCCCCAGTGACCTGGGAGAACGCTCGTTTGGCTGCATGACTTGGTGTACGTGGAAACGAGGCAGGGTCATATGTCCCGTCTTGCCAGACCACACCATCACGCGTCACTTGATGGAACATGTCTTTGTGCCGAATCAGCCCAGAGTGCAGCGCACGTCGATAGGTCCCACGATCGAGCACAGGGGTGCTTTGGTCGTTGAGCCATCTGGTCTTCTCTAAACCAGTCCATTTCAACCAAGCGTGGAAGTCGATGCCAAAAGGCCGCTGGGGAAAGAAGCGCACAGGTTCTCGGGTCGCTAACGTCACATTCGCCAGTTGGGCCAGCTCATGCGCTATCTGTACCGCAGAGTTTGCAGCGCCCACCACGATGACACGCTCTCCAGAGTACTCTTGGGCTCTTCCAAAACTTGCGCTGTGGAGCACGCGGCCCTCAAAGTCCTGCAGGCCTGTTATTTCGGGGATGTAGGGGTGGCTGAATGCCCCCGTGGCCACCACGACGGCCTTGGAAAAAAAGATCTGTTCATCTGCTGTTGCGACGCGAAAGCCTGTCCCCTCTCGCTCCACCAGGACAACCTGCGCTTTTTGTTTGATGGGCAACTGGAAGAGCTCACTGTATTGCTCCAAGTACCCAACCACCTCATCGCGCAGGGGGTAGCGACCTGGATCTCCCGGAAATGCCATGCCAGGCAACCCCGAGTACCGTGCCGGCGAAAACAGCGTGAGGCTGTCGTAGTAGTTGCGCCAATTTCCCCCAGGCCTGTCTTGCGCATCCAGGATTACAAAGTCACGCCCTTGGCGTTGTAGGTGCCACCCGCACGCCATGCCAGCCTGGCCGCCACCGATCACGATCACTTCGAAGTTATTTATGTTCATTTGTGCGCACATATACACATATAAGATGAAAAAAACTACCGCTGATTGCCAGGGCAGCAGTGAGCTGCAATGCCTTTGGTGTGTGAAAGCATGTCCTCCAGCCGCTGGATGATTGAGGGACCGTCCACCTCATAGAACATCTGTCGGCCTGACTTCTGCGCGCGCACGATGCCAGCCTCAGACAGTATCTGCAGATGGCGAGAAACCACAGAGCGCTCCTGGGGCAACTCGGCAGCGATCTCCGTTACATCAGCGCTCCCTAGTTGCATCACGCGCTTGAGCACTGCAATCCGGGCAGGCTCGCAAAGCGCCTTGAAAAAGCTGCTTTCCAAGGACCCGATGGCGGCGTCAATAGCATGCGTACGGTTGAGAGGCGAGGTAGTCATGTATCGAATAATACGTGCATTTACATGCACATGTAAACCGACACACCCAGCGGTGCCTACGCTGGCACTTGGCCAGTAAGGTACTGGTCAATCTCGGTTGCAGTGGAGCGCGCGGTGCGCATGACACCTATCAGAGTGGCCGATGCGGGCACGGTCCACTCGCCGTAGCCGACCAGCCAGAGGCCTGGCACATCGCGCGCACGTGTTCCGTCTACGGTGACTTTGCTATCGGCCACCACGCCAAGAGACTCCAGATGCTGGAGTGCGGGCTTAAACCCGGTGCACCACAAGATGGCTTCAAACGTGCGGCTGGTGCCGTCCGCCCACTGTGCGCCTTCAGCTGTCAGACTCTCAAAAGCTCCTACGGCATGAAGCACGCCACGTGCGCGGGCATCCACGACAGGGGGCACCATGACGACATCGCCAAATCCCCCTGGCAAGTCTGTCGGGTCACGGCCTTCTTGGATTGCCAGCCACCGTGCAGTTGCGCGTTCAAAGAGCACTCTTCCATCCACATCGTCTGCCAGAAAGGCAGGCGGGCTCAAAGTGGCCCAGGTAGTGGACACAGCGACCTGCGAAACCTCGGCCAAGATCTGCGCACCCGAGTTGCCACCGCCAACCACCATGACGCGCAGTCCTTGAAATGCGCTGGGCGATACGTAATGTGCGGAGTGAACCTGGAGACCGCCAAACGCGGACCGACCTTCGAGTTCCGGAATAAACGGGTTGCGCCAAGTCCCTGTGGCACTCACTACCACGCGCGCATCCCACGACCGGTCACCTGCCGTTACGGCAAAACCGTGGTCTCTACGCTCCACCGCCGTCACCAGCACGGGCCGCTGTACCGAGAGGTTGTAGCGGGCTTCGTACTGCCGCAGGTAGCTAACAACCTGGTCGCGGCTTGGGTACTGCTCCCCGGAGCTAGGCATGGGCCAGCCAGCAATGGAGCTCCAATTTGCAGGAGAGAACAGGCGCAGAGAGTCCCAGCCATGCTGCCAGGCTCCTCCACCTGCATCCTCTGCGTCCAAGATCAGCACTGAGCGGTTTGTGCGCCTCAGGAAGTAGACAACGGACAGTGCTGCCTGGCCTCCTCCAACAATGATCACGTCATACAGTGTCACGCTCACATCGACCTCCAAATTTATTGCGCACTTGCAGCGCGGGGCTGAATGCGCATGGCCCACAGCGCAAAGAACGCGGTGATGCCGAGCATTGAGGAAAGCCACAATGCTCCCAGCGCCCAATGGGATACAGCCATTCCGAAGAGAAACGGGGACCCCGCTTGCACGATGCGCGCGGGCACCATCAACCAGCCTTGCCGCTGTCCATAGCCCTGTGCACCAAACTCCTTGAGCGGCAACGTGCCCACGGCAATCGTCAAAATTCCGTTCCCAAGCCCGTGCAAGACTGCAAACAGACTCACTGCAGGCGCTCCAATCAGATACAGACACAGTGCTGCAGCGGGATGCGCCAAGATGGCCAGCTTGGCAGACAGCAGAGGGTGGGCGTTTTTCAGGAACCCGTATTCCACCAACCGCCCCGCCACCTGCGAGGGCCCCACCAGCGCAGCGGCTCCGATGGCAACGCCAATTGCTGCTCCAGTCGTCTGCAGAAGCTGCGGCAGGTGCGCCGCCATCGCCGTGCTGATGAACCACGAAACCGCAAACACATAGGCCATCAGATAGGCTGTGGATCTGTGCGGCTTGCCAGCTGCGCTTGAATGCTCGTGGGGGCTGGCCGCAGGTTGTTTATCACCTGGTTCCGGTTCAGCTACTGCAGCAGCTGCGCGCGGCAGCAGCAGGTTGAGCGGAAGTCCCAAAAGAAGGTGCAGCAGTGCCCACGCCAGACATGCCTCACGCCAGCCAAACTCATGCGCGAGATAGCTGGAAAGCGGCCAGCCTACGGTACTGGCGAAGCCGGCAAACAACGTGATGCCAGTGATGGCACGCCTAGCGTCCTGGCCATACAGGCGAACGACAGTGGCAAAGGCGGCTTCGTACAGGCCGCTGCCCATGGCTATGCCCATGACGGCCCAGGCCAGGAACACATGGCTGGCCTGCGTGGCTAGACTAAGGATCACCAGTCCAGCAGCGAACACCAGGTTGCTGGCGACCAATACTGGACGGCCACCGAAGCGGTCAATGAACCGTCCTGCAATGGGTCCCATGGCAGCGGAAACCAAAAGCGCCACCGAGAAGGCCGCGAATACCGTGGAGTACGCCATGCCGACCGCGCTGCTGATCGGCTCTGCTAAAACAGCAGGAAGGTAGTACGACGAAGCCCACGACAGCGTTTGGGCCACGCCCAGCATGGCAGTGATCCGGGTGCGGCGTTGCATCGTCTCGGCGCTTTAGATGCTTCGCTGATTAACGCGTTGCGAGAGTGCTTGTGCAGACTCACGTCGCTCGCTGTAGCGGTCCACAAGGTAATCTGCACTGTCGCGGGTCAGCAGCGTGAACTTGACCAGCTCCTCCATCACATCGACCACCCGCTCATAGTAGGCAGAGTGCTTCATGCGACCGACTTCATCGAACTCCAAGAATGCCTTGGCCACCGACGACTGGTTGGGGATGGTGATCAGACGCATCCAGCGTCCCAGCACGCGCATCTGGTTGAGTGCGTTGAATGACTGCGAACCCCCAATGACCTGCATCACCGCCAGGGTCTTGCCTTGGGTCGGCCGCACAGCGCCCACGGCGAGCGGAATCCAGTCAATCTGGGCTTTGAGGATGCTGGTCATTGCGCCATGGCGCTCGGGTGAAGTCCACACCATGCCTTCGGACCACTGCACCAGATCGCGCAGTTCCTGGACCTTGGGATGGCTCTCCGGCGCATCGTCTGGCAGCGGCAGCCCACGTGGATCGAAGATCCGAGGCTCTGCCCCTAGTTTGCGAAGCAGCCGAGCAGCTTCCTCCGTCAGCAGTCGGCTGTAGGAGCGCTCACGGGCCGATCCATAAAGCAGCAAGATGCGAGGTGCATGCGTTGCGCGCTGGGCAGGCAGCAACCGAGTCAGGTCCGCAGTCTCGAAGGAGTGTTCGTCGAGGTTGGGTAAATCAGTGCTGTGCAACACGTTGTCCTTTCGCGTCGATGACGGCCTCTCCGTCTTCTTTGGTGAATGCGCCCAACTGAGGGCGGGGCAAAATGTCCAGCACGGCCTCAGACGGCCGGCACAGACGAGTACCCAGCGGCGTCACCACGATGGGTCGATTGATCAGAATTGGATGCTCAAGCATGAAGTCGATCAGCTGCTGGTCGGTCCACTTGGGATCGCTCAGACCGAGTTCATCGAACGGCGTGCCTTTTTGCCGCAGGACCTCGCGCACCGGCACGCCCATTTCGGCCAGCAAGCGCTCCAAGATGGGCCGATCAGGAGGCGTCTTGAGGTATTCGATGACCGTGGGCTCTTCGCCGCTGTTGCGGATCAAGGCCAGTACGTTGCGGGAGGTGCCGCAGGCGGGGTTGTGATAGATGGTGATATTGCTCATACCGGCTCCAGGACAGAGGGGTGTGTTCAGGCAAAGATGCTCAGGCGCAATGCCAGGGCAGCCAAAGTGGCAAGCAGTACGGGTACGGTCAGCACCGAGCCAACCTTGAAGTAGTAGCCCCAGCTGATCGTGGTGCCCTTCTTTGCCAGCACATGCAGCCACAGCAGCGTGGCCAAGCTACCGATGGGGGTGATCTTGGGACCCAGGTCACAACCGATTACGTTGGCATAGACCATCGCCTCTTTAACGATGCCGCTGACACTGGAGGCGTCGATGGACAAAGCGCCCACCAGCACTGTCGGCATGTTGTTCATTACGGATGACAGCAAGGCAGACAGCAGTCCCGTGCCAATGGCTGCGCCCCATACACCGCCATGTGCAAAACGCTCCAGCATCGCAGCCAGATAGTCCGTCAGGCCTGCATTGCGCAGCCCGTAGACCACCAGATACATGCCCAGCGAGAAGATCACGATCTGCCAGGGGGCACCATGCAGCACCTTCTTGGTACTGATGACCGACCCACGGCCTGCCACGGCCAGCAAGATGACCGCGCCCGCTGCCGCCACGGCGCTCACAGGCACTCCCAATGGCTCCAGGCCAAAGAAGCCAATCAGCAGCAACGCAAGTACTACCCAGCCAGCGCGGAATGTAGCTGGGTCTTTGATGGCATCGGCTGGGCGCTTGAGCTGGCCAAGGTCGTAGGAGGCTGGAATATCCCGGCGAAAGAACAGCATCAGCATGGCCAAGCTGGCGAGCACCGAGACCATATTGACTGGCACCATGACAGAGGCGTACTCGTTGAAGCCGATCTTGAAGAAGTCGGCAGAGACGATGTTGACCAAGTTGGAGACGATCAGCGGCAGGCTGGCCGTGTCCGCAATGAAGCCTGCCGCCATCACAAAAGCCAAGGTCGTTGCCGGCGAAAAGCCCAGCGCCACGAGCATGGCCATGACGATGGGAGTGAGGATCAGCGCGGCCCCATCGTTGGCGAACAGTGCCGACACGGCGGCGCCCAGCAGCACGATAAAGGCAAACAGCTTGGAGCCTTTGCTGCCGCCCCAACGCGCGAAGTGCAGCGCTGCCCACTCGAAGAACCCGGCCTCATCCAGCAGCAAGCTGATGATGATCACCGCGACAAAGGTTGCGGTGGCGTTCCAGACGATGTGCCATACCACGGGAATGTCGGCCAGATGCACCACCCCCAGCAGCAAAGCGATAACGGCCCCCAAAGAGGCACTCCATCCAATACCCAGGCCTCGTGGTTGCCAGATGACCAAAACCAGGGTGAAAAAAAAGATCAGTACAGCCGAAAGCATCGTGATGGAGACCGTGGGTAAGTGATGGGTGTGCGTTGGCGAGGCAGTGGATCAGTGCGCGATCAGTTCGCGGGCTGAGCCCTGCAGTCGTGCCTTCTCCAGCTTGTCTGCGGGCAGATTCACCAGCAGCTCCAGACGGCGGCGAATCATGTGCATGGTCTGGCGGAAAGCTTCGAGCTTGGCGTCGTCATCAGCATCGCTTTCAGAAGGATCGGGGTAGCCCCAGTGCGCAGTAGCGGGGTGTCCGGGCCAGATGGGGCAGACTTCGCCTGCGGCGTTGTCGCAGACGGTGATGATCAGATCCATCTTCGGCGCATCGGCCACGGCAAACTCGTCCCAGCTCTTGCTGCGCAGGCCCTCTACGGACACGCCTGCGCGTTGCAGCACTTGCAAGCCCAGCGGGTTGGGCTGCTGGTTGGCTCGTGGGCTGCTTCCAGCCGAATAGGCCTTAAAGCGCCCCTGGCCCATATCGTTGAGCAAGGCTTCCGCCAGGATGCTGCGCGCCGAGTTGTGGGTGCACAGAAACAGAACATTCAAGGGTGTTGTAGTGTTGGTCATAAAGCCTCAGCAGCAAGACTTGGAGTGGGAAGTTTGGGGGTGGGGTGCACAGCATGAAGACGCAGTGGTTGTCGCCGCTGCGGCAGGACTGCAGCAGGCGCTGGCCTTGGGCGCCGACTGCGCCGCTTCATTGAACACAGGGATGTTTTCAAGGGAATGAAAGTGCTCCCAGGCGATGCCTTGGGGGTCGGTGATCCAGTGCTTGTCGCTGCGGGCGTAGCAGCAGGTGGTAGTGCCCTCATCCAGCAGTGCCATGTCCGCAGACTCGGCGCGCGCCTTGAGCTCTGCCAGCTCCACTGCTTCATCCACCTGGAAGCCAAGATGGTCCAGCCCAGGCTTGTTGCCCCGGGTCGAGATGGCGAAGTTCACCCGAGGTTCATCGAGCATCCACTTGGCGTAATCGGTTTCCACCCGGACAGGTTCTGCGCCAAAGAGCTGGGAGTAGAAGGTGATGTTCTTGGCCAGATCATCGACGTGCATGTGGACGTGGAAGCGTTTCATCGTGTGCTCCGTTAGCAGTTGCAGGAAGAGGCATCTGCCGAAGTGCACACAGCGCCCTGGCAGCAGTTTTCGGTGAGGTAGGCCAAGAGGTCGTTCATCGCAGGGAACGCGGCCCGGTACAGCACGTTGCGCCCATGACGTTCCTGACTGACCAGCTCAGCATGGGACAACTCTTTGAGATGGAAGGACAGTGCATTGGGAGCGATGCCCAACAGCTCGGCCAAGACACTGGGTGTCAGCCCTTCGGGGCCTGCGACCACGAGGGCGCGAAAAACGCGCAGGCGGGCTTCATGGGCCAGGGCGGAGAGAGAGCGGATGACTTGGGCTTCTTGCATTTGACAATAATACATCAAATGTTGAATAGTTGAATTATGTTGAGAGAGTGACATCCTTGAAGGTCTCATTGCCGAGACTTACATTTCACAAGCACGCAAGTCAGCCGACGTCGAAAATTCCCGCGTAGCCGGCGTGGAGCACCGGCAACGCGGCGACTTCGGTCCGTTGAGAAGTGCATCCTGTAGTGTTCTTTACTCGATGGGAGACCATCATGGGAACCACAGGCAACTTCATTCACCGCGAGCCTTGGAACAAGGGCAAGCTCGTCGGCCAAAAGGTGCCCTTCAAACTCAAGGACATTTGGGCGCTACGCGTTCGGCTCCAGATGGACGGCAGGGTTCGTGAACTCGCCCTGTTCAACCTCGGTATCGACAGCAAGCTGCGCGGCTGTGACCTCGTCGCACTCAAGGTTCGGGACGTGTGCCATGGCGATCAGGTGGCGACGCGCGCCATCGTCATGCAGCAGAAGACACGGCGACCGGTCCAGTTCGAGATCACCCAGGTAACGCGAGACGTATTACAGGTCTGGATCAAGCAGGCCCGCCTGAAGTCCGAGGACTTCCTGTTCCCCAGCCGGCTGCACGAGTCGCCTCATTTGAGCACCCGACAGTACGCTCGGATCCTCGGGCACTGGGTAGAGGAGCTCGGCCTGGACCGGGCAGAGTACGGCACGCACTCTGTGCGCAGAACAAAGGCAACGCTGATTTACCGGCGCACCAAAAATCTCAGGGCGGTTCAACTGCTTCTAGGACACTCCAAGCTCGAGTCGACAGTGAGATATCTGGGCATCGAGGTTGATGACGCCCTAGAAATCTCAGAACAGACGGAAATCTGAGGTGCTCAGTGACGGCCGCACGGGCGCAAGCTTGGTTCGGCCGCGCTGAACGGCGGCTAGCTGGCACCGGGTGCGGACGTTCGCTTCTCGGGCTAGATGTGACAGACTCGTGGTTAGTTTTATGGCTTATTGAGGACCTCATGGAGATTCGTCGGTTCAGGCATGGTGATGAAGCTGCGTTGTTCCGTGTGTACTTCACGGCCATTCATGAGGTCGCCTCTCGCAACTACTCACCTGAGCAAGTGGAGGCATGGGCGCCTGCGGACCTCGACATGGACCTATGGGCGAACAAAGTTCGAGGAATCCGACCCTTCGTGGTCGAGCTTGACGGTGAAATCGTCGGCTATGCGGACGTTCAGCCGGACGGCTACGTCGACCACTTCTTCGTCTCAGGCGCCCATCCGCGACAGGGAATTGGCACACTTCTGATGGCTCGTATCCATGAAGAGGCCCAGTCGCTTGGTCTGGGCGAGCTGACGTCGGACGTGAGCACGACTGCCGAGCCGTTCTTTGCTCTCCACGGGTTCAAGGTCGTCGAGCGACGACTACCTCTGCTTCGGGGTGTGACGGTCCAGAATTCCTTGATGCGGAAGGAGCTTCTGCGTGGCGGATGAGCGTCGGCTCGAGCAGTCCTGTGACCGGCAGAACGCTGGCCAGGAGCGGTCCTTCAGACACGGCTCTAGGAGAGAATTCGGTCCATGAAAACCTACGAAGGCTCATGTCACTGCGGCGCGTGTCGCTTCGAGGTTGAGCTTGATCTCAACCACGTGCGAAGCTGCAATTGTTCTGTGTGCACACGCCGAGGTGCACTGATTCACCGGGTCCCCAAAAAAGCGCTGCGAGTGCTGAGCTCCTTGGATAGTCTGAGCGTGTATGAATGGGGTACAAGGACGGGCAAGGACTACTTCTGTCCAATTTGCGGAATCCTGCCTTTTCGTGTTCCAAGCAACCCAACGGAAGACGAACTGGCAGAGGGCAAGCTTCCATTCGAAGGATGGGCCGTGAATGTACGTTGTCTAGAGGGCGTAGATCTCACCGAGATACCTGTCGTTCTGATAGATGGTGCGAACCTCAGATGAAAAAGCGCCTCACGGGTTTCCAATGCGCTCGCTTTCGGCCGCAACAGACGGTCGCCGCTACCATTTCCTCATGAAAACTTGTCCTTCAAGAATTCGGCCTGCGTCTGTCACAGACGTGAGTGCAATGTTCAAAGTCAGAGCATCGGTTGGAGAAAACACGATGACTGCCGACGAGCTTTCAGCGATAGGCGTCACGCCGGAAGCCATAGCCCTGGCCATTGAAAGCGGACCTTGCGCTTGGGTTTCAACCATCGATGAGGAGGTTGTTGGCTTTGCGATGGTCGGCTTGGACGACGCGTGCCTGTTCGCACTGTTTGTGTTGCCTGAACATGAGGGTCGCGGTATAGGTACGCGTCTGACTCAGACATGTGAAGCCGCATTGTTTGAGCGGCGCCATGCCGCATGGCTTGAAACCGGCGCTGGGAGCCGCGCTGCGCGACTCTATCGTCACATAGGATGGGGTAGCGAGTCCGATATTGGTGGCGGAGACATCCGACTGGAGAAACGGCGACCATGACCGCTTTGGGTCGGTAGCTGCCACACGAGAGCCCTTGCCAACCCGCGACGCCGCCGCCCATCGGCCTTGAGCGCTTGCGCCTCGGCCGATAGCTCGCTCCTCAGCCTTGCTGGCCAAAAAATCTAAAGTACAGTGGCGCGTTTTCCGTACAGACGAAAGTACAACGGCGCATCTCTCTAAAGATCGGTGGCGCATGGCTTGCGAGGACGTGTGAAATCAAGGAGTTATCTGCGTGTAT
>NZ_MYFL01000009.1:0-25464 GCF_002193035.1 Delftia sp. K82
CGGCGCATCCTGCGCGCCTTTGGTAAGCGTTCCGCGAACGACACCCTTGCGCCGTCGATGACGGCGTGTTGAAGGATGGTTCTACGCGGCGGCGGCGAGCGCCGCGTTTGGCACGGCGATGTCGGTGGCAGGCCGCCAGTTGTGCGGCAGCAGCTGCGCGAGGTCGCGCTGCTTGAGCGTGGGCAGACGCTCGAAGACGTCCTTGAGGTAGGCCCAGGGATCGTGCCCGTTTAGTTTGGCCGACTCGATCAGGCTCATGACCACGCCAGCGCGCTCGCCGGCCTGCTGCGAGCCTACAAAAAGCCAATTCTTGCGGCCAACGCACAGCGGGCGCACCGCGTTCTCCGCCGCGTTGTTGTCGATTGGGACGTCGCCGTCGTCCAGGTAGCGCGTGAGCGCGCGCCAATTGCTCAGCGAATAATCGATCGCCTTGGCCGTCACGTCGGCATTGGCCAGCTTCTGGCGCTGCCCGGTCAGCCAGAGGTGCAGGGCCTGGACGATGGGCCTGGAGCGTTGCTGGCGCAGCAGCCACCGTGCCTGGGGTTCGAGTTCGCGCGCCTCGCGCTCGACCTCGTACAGCTTTGCGATCAGCGCCACCGCCTGGCCGGCGATCTGGCTGGCGTTGAACTCGTGCGCCTCGAACAGCTTGCGCCGCGCGTGGGCCCAGCATAGTGCGGCGCTGACGCCTTGCGCCTGAAGCCCAAAATAGCCGCTGTAATCGTCGCTGACCAGCGTGCCGCCGAAGCCTCGCAGCACGCGCCGCGGATGTTCGCCGGCGCGGCTGGCGGTGAAGTCGAACAGCACCGCGCGCTGGGCCACGAAGTTGGTCGTGCGGTAGACCCAGACGTAGGCCCGTTTGGTCTTGCCGCGCCCCGGCGCCAGCAGCGACACCGGCGTCTCGTCGGCGTGGATCACACCGTGGCTGAGGATGAAGCCCTTCAGTGCATCGGCCAGCGGTGCCAGACGCACCCCGCAGATGCCGATCCACTGGGCCATGCTCGAGCGCGGGATGTGCACGCCAGAGCGCGCGTAGATCTCTTCCTGCCGGTACAGCGGCAAGTGATCGTCGTGCTTGGCCACCACCACCTGCGCGAGCAGGCCCGGCGCGGGGATGCCTTTGTCGATGATCTGCGCGGGCATCGGCGCGGCCTGGATCGTCTGGCAGCACGTGCAGGCGTACTTGCCGCGGATATGGCGCAGCACGAAGAATTGGGCCGGCACGCAATCGAGCTGCTCGCTGACTTCTTGGCCGATGCGCTTGAAGGGCTGGCCGCACTCGCAGTGGGTCTGCTCGATCTCGTGATGGTGATCGATGCGCGGCAGGCTCGCCGGCAGCGCCTGGCGCACCGCCTGGCCTTTGGCCCGGGGTGGCGCTACCGGTGGCTTCTGGTCTTGCTGGGCGGCGCGGTCTTCCAGCGCCGTGTCGGCCAGGATCTGATCGAACAGCACCGCCTGCGTGCTCGTCTCCAGGCTCTCGCTGGAGGAGCCGAAGCGCCAGCGCTTCAGCCGCGCGATCTCGAAGTTCAGCGCCTCGATCCTGGTTTGCTTGAACTTCAGCTCGCCTTGCATGCGCCCGATCACATCGCGCAGCTCCTGCATCGAATCCAGTGCGCCCGGCGCATCGATCGTGTGGGTGTCCGGGCCTTCGAGCATGGCCGCCATCATGCCTCGCGCGCGCGTGCGCGCGAGGCATGACTTTCTCCAATAGACAAACGCGCAAATCCCGACCTCGAATCGAGCGCATTCAGACCACCGTGATCGACTGCGGCTGCGCGCTGCCCAGGCGCTGCCACGGCAGGCCCGCGACGAGCCAGTCGAACTGCTCGCGCGTGAGTTGAAGTGACCCCGTGTCCTGGCGCGGCCAGGCGAAGCTGCCCGCTTGCAGCCGCCGGGTGCACAGCCACATGCCCGCGCCGTCGTAGACCAGCACCTTGAGCCGGTCGGCGCGGCGGTTGGCAAACACGTAGGCGTGGTGGGCTTGCGCGCCCAGCGCGAAGCCGCGCACCACTTGGGCCAACAGCGTGTCGATGCCCCCGCGCAGGTCGGCCGCGCCAAGCGCCAGCCAGATGACGTCGATGCGAATCATCGGCCGAACTCCCGCAGCAGCGAAGCGAGTTCACGCGTGTGCGCCAGCGGCCAATGCAGATCGAGCCGGGTGCCTCCCACGTTCAATTCGACGCGCACCGATGTCGATGCGGCACCAGGCGCCACGCGGGCGGCCACGAAGCCGCTCGGCCTGGCGGCTGGCGAGGGCTCAGGGCTGACGCCGTCGAGCCGCGCCTGCCAGCGCCGCGCATGTGCGCACCAGCTTTGCAGCGTTCCCGCTGGCACCCCGTTGGCCTCGGCCCATACCTGCGCCTTCTGGCCAGAGGCACGATACGCCGCCACTTGCTCCAGGCACCGTTCCATCTGCTGTCGATCCATGTCCACCTCGTCTCGTTCGTTGATTGCGAAGACCCGAGGTTCGCAGCTTCAACGGTGAGATGAAAGATGGGTTCGCGGAACGCTTACCCCACATCCGCAATGAGCCGGAAATACAGAACGTAGCCCAAGGAGGTGCAAAGCATCCCCAGCGCAAGAAGTGACCACCACACGCCGGCCGGTACCCGTTGTAGCGCAATCGGCTCCTGCGCGAGTTGCCAGGCGGCGAAGGGTAAAAGCAGCAACATCGCGCCGACCTGACTCCCCAGGGCGACCAGGCGACTGTCCAGTCCGCCCCGTTGCGCAATCCAACGTGTAGTGAGGAAGCCCGCAAGCGCATAGCAAGCTGTGGCCAGCAGACATGCGGTTATGCCCCCTGCCGCCTGAAGAGGGGCGCTCAATGGTGCGGCACCGGTGAGCACCGCCACGCCCGCGACTCCCAGCAAGACGCCCAGGATCTTCGCGCCAGTGACGCGCTCCCCAAAAACCAGTGAGCCAACGGCTACCGCCATCAACGGTGTGGTGGCGTTGAGGATCGCGCTGTATCCAGTGGGCAAACTGCGCGAAGCCCAAGCGAACAGTAGGAACGGCAACCCGGAATTGATGGCACCCAGTGCCAGCGTTGCCAAAAACTGCCCCTTGAACCGCATCGGCACCCGCATGATTGCAACTAATGCAATCAAGCCGAAAGCGCCCAGCGCCGCCCGACCGAAAGCCGTCGCACTTGCTCCGAGCTCCGGTGAAATGATGCGCATGAAGAGGAAACTGCCGCCCCATAAGGCCGCGAGGATCAAGAGACGAGTCAGACTGGCGAAAGACATGGCTGGGGGGAGGCTGTTGAGCTCTGCTATTGCATGGTTTGCCATCTTCCAGCGAACATCCGTAGCAAACAACGTAGCATTTTTCAAGCAGCGTTGAGTGCAACTCAACTCGATATGGCACCTGACCCCCTTCCACCCTTGCCTGCACTGCGTTTCTTCGAGGCCACCGCGCGCCATGGCAGCGTGACCCGTGCCGCCGCCCAACTGCATGTCACGCCAGGTGCGGTTACGCTGCAGATCCGCAAGCTAGAGACGTTCCTTGGCTGCTCACTTTTTGAGCGTCAAGCCCGTGGCATGGTGCTCACAGCCGAAGGCAACGCTTATGTGGCCGCTTGTCAGGAGGCGTTGGCGCTCATCAGGCAGGCCTCCAGTCGCCTGCGCAGGGGGCAGCAAGTGCGCATATTGCTGAGCTGCACGCCAGGTTTCGCAGTGCAGTGGTTGGTGCCTCGACTGCAGAGCTTTCAAGACGAAGCACCCACGGTGGATGTGCAGATCTCGACCACGAATCGAAAAGTCGATCTTTGGCACGAGGACGTGCATTTCGCGGTACGACACGGTTTGGGCGAAACACCCCAGGGGGCGTGCTCGGTGCCGCTGCTGACCGACGAACTGGTTCCCGTATGCAGCCCTCGCTTGATTGCTCCACGCCGTCGCGCCGTCCTGACGGACATTACCTCCAGCCGCTTGCTGCACGACGAACACCGCGAAGACTGGCGCTTGTGGTGCCTATCCGCAAATGTGCAGGACATCGACACGCAGCGCGGCATGGTGTTTGCTGGCTCCAACGGCGTGGTCGAAGCGGCCCTGGGGGGACGCGGTGTGGCATTGGTTCGTCGATCCCTCATCGAACCCGAATTGGCGGCCCGGCGTTTGGTGGAGGTGCAGGTGCCGGCCCTCCGCACCCCGTTGGGCTATCACCTGCTCTACCGTGAGGCCACGTTGAGGGCTAGCCCTATGTGCGCGTTCTTCGATTGGCTTGTGAAGCAAGCACGCCTTTCTCAATAGGCATCCGACAAGGTTGGAGGATCAGCGTGGCGCGCAACACAGGCAATTCTCAGAAAGGCCTCCTGTGTGCACGTGACCTCCCGAAAGGACAGGGGCGAACGCGCGGAGGGGCGGCCAGTCCATCATCAGCGCGCCGAATACCGGTCTGACTACAGTCAGCTCCAGCGACGAAGGCTGCGACAGTGCCATGTTCCGTACCAAGGTCAAGTAAGTCACAGACCCCATTCGCTGGGCAGCACGGTGGCTTAGACCCCCGTCCTGAGCGGCCTTGCAGGAGACATCGCCTTGAAGGGCTGCGAGGCTGGCGACACGCTATCCACGAAAACTCCTTCAATGGCAGGAGACGCTACTGGGAGTAGCTCTCCTCTACCCTTGCCTGAGCGTAGTCTTCAAAAGATGTAGGCAGGGATGAGGAACGATTCCTACTTGCCTAGACTTCTCTGCAGGTCCTGGGCATGCTCACGATGGTTGACAAGGGCAGGCAGCGTTTTGGCAGCAAAAGCCTTGATCTGCGGATCGTCAGCGTTCTTGCTGGCCTTCTCAAAAAGTTTGATGTCCTTGCGGTGGTCATCAATGCCCACTTCCCGGATGAACTCCTTGTCGAAATGCTTGGCCTCGGCGACCTTGGCCAAGCGGTTTTTCTTTTCTGCAGGCAACTCAGAAGGCAGGACCGCGCTCTTGCTGGTAGCCAAAGCCTTCAGTTCATCGTTCGCTGAGGAATGGTCCTTGACCAACATTTCGCCAAAGGCCTTGACATCAGATGAGTTCGCCTTTTCTTGGGCTAAACGTCCTGCCTCCACTTCATAAAGACCACCAACTGCAGCCTTGTTCAGGAACTCTTGGTCCTTCTTGCTGACTTGGGCGTTCGCACCGACGGAAAGGGCCAAACCAAGAATTGCGGCCACCATCACAGATACCTTTTTCATACTCACTCCTTTCAATACATGTATGGCAAAGAAGTTCTGCCACTCTCATTGATAAACGGATCCTTAACCAACATTACCGTTTTTTGTCATTCTTTTCCTTCCGCCAACTGGCGAAATCTGCGTTTTTATTCTCCGACGTGTCTTCCCGCGTCCGTTCGTTTTGAGCTGGGTCTTCGCTGTGAGAATGGTCAATTTTTCCTGCTTGCTTACTCAGAGAAGCATTCCTGGCGCCCCCAAAGCTACTGGGGCTGCCCGAAAAATAATCCCCACCTCTATTTTTCGGATCCGGCTCGTTTCTGACGTTTCTGGGCTCACCAATATTTCCGACAGAAGCCTTGTAGTTCGCCCTGCCATTAGACCCTTCCTTCATATATCGAGCATGCTCTTCGGCAGACGTGGGAGTTTTCATCTTGGTCATAACAATTTCCAATCCAACTTTGAGAGAGATCGCTAGTAGGTACAAATATTTGGACTACAAGATATCTCCCTATATGGTTGTCATTCGTACGCGGCGCTTATTTACTGCGCACAGCCCATAAGCCCGGGAAAAATCGCCAATATTGATATGATGCTCCTTTCTTATCTGGCCGACTCTGATTCGCCAAATATTTACGCTCCCATCCAGGCTCTGAAAAATCTTCAGATTCTCATCAGAAATATTCAGCTGAAATTGACCGAATATCGAAGTCGAATCAATTGCAATACGCTTTATCGTTTCGGCTTGCTTGCGACTCAATATTCCGTCAGGGCGGCTGCCCATAGATCGCATATGACCTCCTTTCACGGACTCATAAGAATCTCAACTCCTATTTTCTATACAACTTTCAAGCCATTCACATATTCTTTGAAGCGCGTCAACGCGATGCGAGGGCCGTCCTGAGACAGAAAATGAATGATCAGCTCCAGGGTAGAGAACCATTTCCGTCTTAACGTTTCCAGCACTGGCCAGTTTCACATAAAGCTCTTCCGTCTGTGACTTTGGGCAGCGCTCGTCTTCCATACCCTGTATGAATAGCGTCGGAGTTCTCACGTTATCCATAAGGAACGTTGGCGACAATCGATACGCAAGCTGGTGGAATTCACTCTTTTTGGCATCTATGGAGTAAGTGTCAGAATAATACCCACCATCGGAAGTACCAAAATGAGACTCAATATTTCCGACTGGGGCGCACACAACGGCAGCGCTAATCCATTCACACTTTCCAATACTATAGGCTGCCATGAAACCTCCATAGGAAGTTCCACTGACCGCGATGCTGTCGCCAACAACCCCCTCAATCTGCAGCTGCTTCACGATGGCCAGATGCTGCGGCAAATCAAGTTCACCCCATTTGCCGCGCAGCCTGTCCGAGAACTTTCGGCCATAACTGCATGATCCAACCGTGTTGGCTGACAATATCGTCCAACCAGCGCAGGCTAATATCTGCCAATAGGAATGGGCGGAAAACCTCAAATCGACGTAGCTTGCCGGCCCACCATGGAAATCAACAAGCAGCGGGCCCTTCGTTTTTCTTTTTCTCTCGATACCACCTTGCAGTTGCAACACCCATCCATCTATATCCTCCGTTCCGCCATCGCCGTCAGGCGTGCAAAAGCTCCTATACATCACAGCCAGCTTGTCTCTTTCATTCCACCAAGCATTGAAGCTGCTGATTTTCTGCTCTTGCTCCCCGCCGATTGCCTTGTAATAGACTTCCTGCGGGCTTGTCGGATCTTCTGCCGTGTACACAAACCCATCCCCTAGGGCCAATGAATCCAGATGACGGTTGCCTTTGGCAATCACTTTGCATTGCCCCTCCGGCACCGAGATCAAAGCGGCGGACTGCACACCCTCGCGCGCCTGTATGAAACCGACCGAATCGCCGCTTCGGGTCCAGCACAGGTCTCCGGGCACCACCTCCAAGGATTCGGAGCCCAGCCCTTTGACCTCTTTGGTTTCCAGATCTATCAACCAGAGCCTACACTGGGGATCACCTGAATTCAGGGAGCCCGTAAAGACTATCCATCGGCCATCGGGCGACCAGCTGGGTGATGAACTGTTGGCCTGGTCAAAGGACATGCGCTCAGCCCTGCGCACGTTGTCGTTCTCGACATCCAGCACCCAAATATCCGTACAGTGATATTCGTTGGGTTTCTCTCGGGTTCTGGAAATGCATATTTTCTTTCCATCCGGGCTCCACGCCGCACTGCGGACCTCGTAGTCTCCGGAAGTGATCTGGGTCGTCTGCCCATCGTTCACATCGACGACGAACAGGTGACTGCGGGTGCCGAGGATGTAGCCTGTTCCGTTGAGCTTGTAAGGAAGCCTCCAGCACAGCTTCGGAGAATCTGGATCTGGCGCCTTGGCCTTGGCCCCGTCGTCCCGGACGCATCCTTCGTGACGCTGGTTGGGGTCAACGGTGACATTGCCTATCACCAGCAGCCTGTCCCCGGTGGGGCTCCAGCGCGTATCCGAAGCGCCGCGCGCAAGGCTAGTGAGTTGGCGAGGCTCTCCACCATTGCAAGGCAGGAGATAGACCTGGGACGAACCTTGGTTCCGGTTGGACAGATAAGCGATCTGGGAAGCATCGGGGGACCATCGAGGCCCGCTGTCAAGACTGGATCCCCAGGTAAGCTGTCTGGGCTCGTCGCCCACCGGGGAAATCAACCATAGACACGAAAAATACTCATCCTTTTCGCGGTCGGCTCCTTTCACGGAGCAGACAACTTGGTTCTTCGCTGAAACATCAAGTCCGGAAACAACTCTTTCAAGATACACATCTTCCGGAGTAAAGGACTGGGTCATGAAGGCTCCTACTACGTTGAAAAGTACTTGGCATATCCCAAGCCCCGCAAGGCATTAAAGCTACTCATTGCCTCTGATGGACTTGTCGTGTATTTCTCGGATTTTCCTGCAACGCCCCGGAATAAAAACCCAGGCCATGATTCATGTTCTTGCGCTTTTGCTTTGACATAATCCACTCCTAGAGATTTCGGAAAAATCAAAAAACGAGATGCACTCACAACCTTTGAGAATAATCTGCATAGGCAGAGTCACCCTGTCCGGCGAACTCTGTATTTCATTCGTGTTGTCATTCAACAGACTAAGGAGTTAGTACAACCTTGCGACAAGATTCTTCCTGCTTTTCGAATATTTCATATCCTTTGACAATCTCGCTCAAGTCCATGCGATGCGAGATAATTACTTCAGGCTTCATCAATCCGTTAGCAATGTGATCAAGCAGATCGGGGAGGTATTTCTGAACATGCGTCTGCCCCATCTCAAAGCACAGCCCCTTGTCAAAGGCGTCTCCAAAAAGAAAGCCGTGGATGAAGCCCGCATAAACGCCGGGAACGCTGACCACACCGCCGCGTCGGGTAGCCGCAATGCACTGGCGCAGTGCCTTCCCGCTGGAGCCCTCGATCTTCAGGGTGGTCAGTACGGTCTCCACGGCGCTACCCTTGGCCTCAAAGCCCACAGCATCAATCGTGGCATCCACGCCGCGGTTGTGGGTATTTTCAAGAATAAATTCGGCAGGATCATCAATGGCCGAGAAATTGATAGGTATCACGCCATATGTTTGTTTTGCAAATTCCAGCCGGTCAACGTTATCGTCCACCATGAAAATCGTTTCAGCCCCCAGGAAGCGCGCACACAGTGCGCTCATCAACCCTACAGGTCCCGCACCAAATATAGCTAATGTGGACCCCTTGGAGATACGGGCATTGAGTGCCGCCTGATAACCGGTAGGCAGAATATCCGACAGAAAAAGCACCTGATCATCACCCAAAAAATCCGGTATCAGAATTGGCCCAGCGTTGGCCCGAGGAACTCGAGCATATTCCGCCTGTCCACCTGAGTACCCGCCGTACAGGTGGCTGTAGCCAAACAGCCCAGCTCCAGGCCTTACAGACTTTTTGTTGATAATGGCCCCGCGCCCCGAATTGGTTTCTTCGCAAGCAGCAAAAAGTGATCTATTACAGAAAAAACATTCGCCACAAGCAATGACGAACGGCACGACTACTCTATCTCCCTTTTTCAGGTGCTTTACACCTCTTCCTGCTTCTTCGACCACCCCCATGAATTCATGTCCCAGAATATCACCGGTCTCCATTTCAGGAATCTTTCCACGATAGATATGAAGGTCTGAGCCGCATATAGCAGTAGCAGTTACCTTGATGATGATGTCCTCCTCATCTTGCAGTTGAGGATCTGCCACCGTTTCATAACGAACATCCTTGGAACCGTGGTAGGTAAGTGCCTTCATCAGAATCTCCGTCGTTAGATTCGCTGCCACTGAAATTGAGTTTCAACCTCAAGTGGTGGAGCAATTTTTGTGCCCATAATCTCGCGCGCGTAGAACCCTACTGCCGAGCTTGCAGCACGACTCGCGCGCCAGAAGAAAGGCTGCGGAACTGTAGGCATTTGCCGCACGAACCCCGATTCAGACGTTCCCCTGCATTTATTGGGATAGTGCCTAAGCAGCTACAGTCCAACAATTACAGAAAGATGTACAAAGTGCATCCTCAGCGGCAGAATCCAGCAGCGACAATTGGAAATCCCATGGTCTATCACTTGAGCCGTTGACAGCCATCCCGTGACGTCTTGCCGAGGTACTGAGGAAACATTTTGGAGCTTTGACAGAATTGAACAATTTCTCTGAAATCTTAGAATTTCTCTATCAACTCGATGTCGTAGGCAGGTCTTGAGCTTGCACCCGTTTGTTAATAATGGCAACAGTTGAAATAAATTGGGCATCGGTGAAACTTTCTCACCCGAATGAATGAGAATTTTTATTCTCGATACCTTAAGGGGGCAGTGTGCAAAATCAACGCGACACGAATGCTACGGATGAGAATGTAGGTGCGCTACCCCTTTATGGCATGCGCATCTTGGTTGTGGATGATGACTCCGATATCGCTGAGACGATGGCAGCACTGTTGGAAATGGACGGCGCCGAGGCTTCTCCATGCACCAGTGCAAGAGAAGCCTTGAAAAAACTGGCGCAGGGTTCCTGGAACGTTGTCCTCTTGGACATTGGGATGCCTGAAATGGACGGAGTGGAGGTGGCCCAGGTAATTCGGGACTCCGCGCTAGGCGCGCGCCTTTTCATCGTGGCCATTACGGGACATAGCCAGGCACAGATGCGGTCCCGCATAGCTGAGACAGAGTTCGATCTGATTTTTACCAAGCCAGCTGATCCAGAACATCTATGTCGAGCACTTGGAGCTTGGTGGAACGCTCCTGCAAAGGTAAGCATGTAATGGATGCTGGACCGATTCGATAATATTTCGCATGCACAGGAGCGAAAGTTACGGTTAACGGAGAGCGATATGAATGTTTACCAAACCCACGCCAAGAAAAATGACAGCTTGGCTGCTGCCCTTGAAGGGATGTCTTATCTTCCGCCCGGGGATGCACGTCCATCTCGTGACTATGTTGAGGGTATCCCGAGTCCCGACTGCGAGATCGAAGTGGTCTTGCGAAATGCTCATAGCCTAGGCTCTGAGGAACTCAAAGCTGCTGAGCATGCTTTCAAGACAGCCATGTTGACCATCTTTGGCGGTATCTATGGGCTCTATGAAGGGTATGTCGCCAGTTTGGGATGTACAGAAAGCGCCAAGGATTGGCGTGCCAAGACTGCGCTTGCACACGCAAAGGTCCAAGAGGTCATCGCGCATGAATCTGGTGAGGCATTGAGGCTCGGTCAAGCTGGAGGCGCATTTTTCCAAATATCAATCACGCACAAGAGGTAGTTGACCTCTACACCGGTATGGCAAGGTTTTCCGCTGCTTCACCCGCGTATGTACATACCATCGCTTGCCGCGGTTCAGCGTGAGATATGGCAAACTTCGCTATTGCATTAAGGACCAGGTCCTTAATCATCGCTCACCATCCGACCAGTTGATGCTCTCACTGAACACTTGAATGACTGGCGAAGATGCCGCAAAGCAAATGCTTTTCTTGAAGGATTTTCAGCTGCCGTACAATCGCTCGGCACCCACACGCTATATCCTGACATCCGTGCATCAGTGGCAGAAAGCATGACGCACATATCAGTGGCAAAACCCACGATGATCAATTTCTCCGCTTCCATGCGATCGAGGAGATGCTGAAGCGGAGTGGAATGAAATGCCGAATGCTGGGGTTTCAATATCACGAGATCTTTCTCACTGGGGGCGAGGGTCCGCGCTATTTCTCCACGAGGTCCAGATAACCCCATGCATTCGACAAGAATATCAGAAAACTCGCTTTGCCAAGTTCCATAGTTGTCATTGGCATAAATTGCCGGAATATTACGACTTTTAAGCTTGGCTTTAAGCTTCGAGATCTTGGCTGCCGCTCGTACTGCCTCACGAACCAAACCGCCGGCATTCGGGAACTGCAATGGGTTGATTACATCAACCAGCAACAGAACCACCGGACTACGAGGCACATCGGTAGGCTTTAAAACCTGACTACGCGGCATTTTGGTCGTCAGAGCATGGATTTGCGCTGCTGCTCGGCACGCGATGCACCAATGGCCGTCTCCACTTGCTTGATCTCTTCAGGCGGTGGCAGGACGGCCGGCAGACCGAGGCTCTGAATGGCGAGTTCACGGCACCAGCCCTTTGTGTGATAGAGATGATGATCTTCATCCTTCTCCACCCGCGCATGCGCTTCCTTGAGCGCTTTACCTGTCTCACCGGCGGCCACTTCCGCCACCATGCCCAGCAGCTCCCAATTTGCGTGGTCCTTGGTTTCCGCATGCACCACACATTCGCAAGCAACGAGCTGCGCTGCACTGCGATCACCTGCACTGAGCGCCAGTTCCATGGCCTTTACCAGCGACAATCCGATGTGCTTGACCACCTGGCGCGAAGGCGTCACTTCGTCCGCATTAATGCCCAGGAACTCACATGTCGTGCGGACAACGTTCTGGTGGCTTAACGTCTCTTCCAGATATTTTTCCCATTCCTCTTTTAGGTCTTCGTTGATGGCACATTGCAAAGCCGTCCGATAAACCTGTTCTCCGCCGAGTTCCGTTTCCATCATTTGCAACAGCAAATCCTTGAGCTGGACTTCGTCATAGCGTGTCTTGGGCATCATCGTTCTCCAGGGCGAGTGATAGGAATATTGATATTCCTACCGATAGCCATTAATTTCTGTAGGCCTGCACGGACGATGCTGTAGTATTTTTCAGAGAATTTCTGTATGAAGAGCTTGCAGAATTGGCGCGATCGGAATCTACTGGTCTCCCCCTGCACGGCCAGATGCGCTCAGGATGCACATGTTTCTACCCAAACGCTTCGCGGCATACAGAGCTTGGTCTGACAGGTCAATAAGCTTCTCGGCGGTCAAATTTGTGTCATTCCAGTCTGCCGTTGCCACGCCACAGGAAACGGTAACTTTTCCAATATCGCTGCCTTCATGGACAAGCATCAGACTTTCGATCCTTTCTCTCGCACTATTTGCCACTTCCAGGGCACCTTGCCCATCAGTATCCGGAAGAATTGCAACAAACTCCTCGCCTCCGTAGCGTGCCAAGATGTCTCCAGGTCGACGCATAGCTCCTGCAAGGGCTGATGCCACCTGTCTTAGACAATCGTCACCGGCCAAGTGACCATAAATATCGTTGTAATTCTTAAAATGATCTACATCGAAGATTATTGTTGATAGTTTGCGCTGATATCGACGACTTTGTCCGAAAATTTCTGCGAGCCGTAGGTCGAACGCTCGCCGATTGAATATACCCGTCAGACCATCTTGATCCGCGAGTTCGGCAAGCTGCTGGTTCTTCCGCATAATTTGCTCATGAGCATTATGCAGCGCACGGTCAGCATCTCTACGGACCTTCATGCTACGGAAAACATAGCTTCCAGATAGCGCGATAACTGTAATAAGTATTAGTAAACAAATGGCTTGCACTTGGGTAGCGCTACGCCAGTGAGACAGAATTTCCTCCTCTGAGAGCGCTACTGTCACAAAGAGAGGATTATTTCCCAGATGCTCGAAGATGACGAGTCGCCTTATTCCATCGAAAGGGGACGCAAGCAATAGCATTCCGGCCCGTTCATTCTTTGCAATATCCAAGAGTGGATTATTTGGAATGGTTCTACCCAAGTCTTCAACGGAATATGGTCGTCGTACAACGAGAATACCATCGGCAAGACTCAGTGAGATGGCGCCCTGTTCCCCGATATCAAATCCATCCAAAAGATTCAATAGATATCTAACTCTAATCGTAGCAAGAACAACACCCGCAAATCTTCCGTTAGCATCATTGAGACGCTTGGAAACCGGAATAATCCATTCATCCGTGGAACGACTCTGCAACGGCTTACTGATAAGCACTTTTTTACTCGGGCTTTCGCGATGGCTTATAAAGTACTCGCGGTCTGAATTGTTTGCGTTCGGGGGTTGAGTCGCCTGTGTGTGTACGAGCCAATTTCCATTGGCATCATATACAAATATTCCATGCAAATAATCGGCGTTTCCTAGATGGTTGACCATCAATGGCTGAAGCGACTCAAGGGCCGCTGGCTCCATATCTGCTTGCTCAATTATATATTCTATGGTGTTCAGTACCCGTCCGACCTCGCTGAACACACTGTCTAATTGATGTGCAACAGAATGCCCAAGATTCCGAGAAGTTTTTGCGGCCTGAGACCAGGCGTCTGCATGTGCACGCCATGCTAGCCATGCGTTGGTGGCGACCAACAGGAAAGTCAAAAGTCCGAGGGATAGTGCAGCGGCTAAAAAAGGGCGTCCAATCAAGCGCTGTAGTGGGCGCTGATGTCTCTCATCTTGAAAAGGAGGCGTCATACTGCTGATTTTAACGACGTATCAGCCTAGTAAGATGGGCGCACAGACCATCATCTGATCAAAATACCTTGGCTTGCACAGTCGAGCATCCTAGGTATAGCGGGAAAACCCGGTAATGGTATTTTGACATATCAATTCAAGACAAGAGCTTTTCGCGCACACGGTCCATCTCCGCTTGGAGCGTGCGAAAAAAGAATCTCAAATGCACGAGCCGTTGATTAACTGTGACGGGAAACCAAGTCAAACTCGTGTTGAACCATGGATGCTGCGTGCCTGATAGCTGCCCGAAGCTCGGGGTCACCTGATTCAATGTTGACGACCCAATTGGACGCACAAGCATCTTGTTGCAAAGGTAGGGCCATTATCGAGATGCCAGGTAAATTCTTCACATGAAAATGGACCGAATACTGACTGCTGAATAGTGCTTGGTATATCGCCGAGATCAACTCCTCAGGCGTCTTTTCCTTCCTGGCCATAAAATCACCTCATGAAAGATAAGCGAAAAACTTTAGCCCCACTATGGTGCAAAAGACTCGCCACGTCGTATAGTTCAAAGACTATCTATGCATTTATTGTTAAATCATTCTCCAAAATTAATTATTCCAAAGCCAACATTTATTCGTTTCCTGAAAATCAATTTCCAATGGGGCAACGGCAACCCGAAGCTCCCGAAGACCATTCCCACTCTTCAAAACTACCTGCCACCATATTTTCAATTTTTGAACACAATATTGCAATGGTTGGCGATTTTTACGTCGTACAAATAAAGATCCTCAATCAAATCCAACAGATTTTTGCCTCTTACTATGACTACCAACATTGGCGCGAGAAGACGATGCAATTTTACGCACCTATCCTGCGGTAGGAAAGGATTTTGTAAATAAACGATAGGGCCTATTGACAGGTCGCTACTGATAGCGCCCGCTAATTTGTGTTGAAATGGTTCACTTACAATAGTGTCATTAAAATCGAAGTTCGGCAGGATGGCGGGCACCAGAATATCTTGAAAGCTGTTTGCAATTCAGATCACCCGTGGACGGGGATTTGCCCAGCTGTGTCAAATTACTTGAGTCTCTTTCCATCGACACTGTGGGCTGCATCGATATCACCGCACCGAAAATAGTGGCATATGCGGTATCCGCCGCATCACGTCCTCTGCCGATCCTTATGAAATTCTTCGTATCTCCTGCGCTTATCGGATCTAACAACACCCACCCACCGCTCAGAAAAGCCTCTACGCAGGCGTGGAAAGTTGGCATAGGTTGGGTTTCACCTTCTGTAAAACTAATGCCCGTGACCAAACGGGAAGGTATGTTAAGAGCCCTCAGAAAACTAATAGTGAGGTGAGCAATCTCGCGCCCTCCGCCTGCCCGGTCAATCATGGTGTCGAGAGCGGATGCTGTTGTGGCCCCGGCTGCGGGGTAATAGGCTATATAGTTCCTTACCCAAGCCCTGACTGCGGCGATTCGCTGGAGTCCAGGTTCAGATTTGCCAAAGTTTCTATAAGCTATTGCAGCTAGCTTATCTGACTGACAGTATCTGCTAGGATATAAATATGGCAGAACACTTGACGGTAGCACACCAATAGGGACCTCGTTATATTCGCGAGATTGGAAAACACGCTGTGTTAGTGAAAAAGTAGAGCTATAGAGCAGTTCAAAATTCCCTTGCTCTGCATGTAGATGAAATACACGATTTCCACGTCGTAGCCGGGCTGGCAATTTGCACTCAACGGGTTGATTAATCTTCATGGCCTCGTCAAGAATGACTTGCTGTTTGTCGGCCGCGACAGGGAAGCCAAATATAAAATCAGCGCCACTTGCATCACGAACATCGTAGACGAACCGCATTTCGACACTGTATATTTGCATGATATTAAACACTTGGGATTTGAAAACTCGCTCCCCAGTGTCTGCCAAATTTTGGCAACTAGGCAAGTAGGCGGAAGCCGCAAACGAGCCAATCCGTCGAAGGTAAAAATTGCGGTTTCAGTATTAATTGCAGAAAATATTACGCCATTCAATATTCGCCCAGACGCCATCTCTAGAACTTATCAACCTCCTCCTACATTCTTATTACGAGCTCACCTTATCCTCTGATTTTCTTAACCTAGGAGATCACGATGAAAAAGACGGGCAAGGTATCCGGGGACAGCGTCAAGGCGGCCCCAGCACGAAATACAGACAGTGGTCCTGCTTCTATACAGGCAGTGGACCAACTGTCGGAAAAATCTCTTCAGACTGAGACGCTTGCTGCCGGCCGCCCTTACAACCCGACCAAGGCTGGCGAGCATGGCTTTGACAGCGGGACACGACCTGCTCCTGGCGCTGTGAGTGCTTCTGCGTCGCGCCTAGCAACCGCCAGCACCCTGTCCGAGCAAAATTCCTCAGCCAAAACGGGTACGGAGGCTGTGCAAGGCAACAATGCCACCGTAGACACGCTGGACCGAGTGCGTGTGGATGCGGCGGGTCAGGTGCTGACCACCAACCAAGGCGTGGCTATTGCGGACAACCAGAACTCGTTGAAGTACGGCGAGCGTGGGCCCGTTTTGCTTGAGGACTTCATCCTCCGCGAAAAGATCACCCATTTCGACCATGAGCGCATCCCCGAACGCATCGTTCATGCGCGCGGCTCCGGCGCCCACGGCTTCTTCGAGTGCTATGAGCCGCTTACTGAGCTGACACGTGCCGCACCCTTCCAAGAGGCAGGCAAGATCACGCCGGTGTTTGTGCGCTTTTCGACGGTGGCTGGAGAGCGCGGCTCCAAGGACACGGCACGTGACGTGCGCGGGTTCGCAGTGAAGTTCTATACCGACGAAGGCAACTGGGATCTGGTTGGCAACAACATGCCGGTTTTCTTCATCCAGGACGCCATGAAGTTCCCCGACCTGGTGCATGCCGTCAAGCCTGAGCCACATCACCAGATGCCGCAGGCCGCGAGCGCCCATGACACGTTCTGGGATTTCGTCTCGCTCATGCCCGAGTCCACCCACATGCTGATGTGGCTGATGTCGGATCGCGCCATCCCCCGAAGCTTCGCCACGATGCAGGGTTTTGGCGTGCACACCTTCCGCTTCGTCAATGCACAGGGAGAGTCGGTCTTCGTCAAGTTCCACTGGAACCCCAAGGCGGGCACGCATTCGCTGGTCTGGGACGAGGCGGTCAAGATCTCGGGCGCGGACCCGGACTACAACCGGCGCGACCTATGGGAACGCATCGAGGCCGGCGCCTATCCTGAATACGAACTTGGCGTGCAGGTCTTCACCGAGCAAGAGGCCGATGCGTTCAGTTTTGACATCCTCGACGCCACCAAGCTCATCCCCGAGGAACTGGTTCCCGTGCGCCCGATAGGCCGCATGGTCTTGAACCGTAACCCCGATAACTTCTTCGCCGAGACGGAGCAAGTGGCGTTCTGTGCTGCGCATGTGGTTCCAGGCATCGACTTTTCCAACGATCCCCTGCTTGCCGGCCGCATCCACTCCTATGTGGACACCCAGATCTCGCGGCTTGGGGGCCCAAATTTCCATGAGATCCCAATAAACACCCCTTTGACACAGGTACATAACAACCAACGTGACGGTATGCATCGGCAGGCCATTCACCGTGGCAAAGTAGCCTACGAGCCCAATTCTCTGGGCGGCGGTTGTCCCTTTCAGGCAGGTGCTGCCCAAGGATTTGTGTCCGTTCCTGCACGGATCGAAGCCAGAGCTGCCCAAGGAAAAGTGCGTGCGAAACCCGAGAAATTCGCAGACCACTACACACAGGCCAAACTATTCTTCGATAGCCAAAGCCCGGTTGAGCAGGCCCACATCGCGGCAGCCTTCCGTTTCGAGCTGAGCAAGGTCACGGTTCCTGCCATCCGTGAACGAATGGTGTCTTCCTTACGCAATGTCTCTGAAGAGCTTGCAAACCAGGTAGCCGCTAAGCTGGGCATCACGGAAATGCCCGAGCCGATGCCCAAGGCGCTGACCAGCGCTCCTGCAGCTGAGGTGAACATGTCGCCCTCGTTGTCGCTCCTCGCACGACCTGGAGAAACAGGAATCCAGGGGCGCAAGGTTGCAATTTTGGTTGCCAATGGCGTTGAAGCCGAGAGCCTGATCAAGCTGCATAGCAAGCTCTTCGAACTGGGAGCGGTGCCACGTTTCGTTGCCCCTCACATTGGCCCGTTTACCACGAGTAAGGGTGCGGTCATCGATGCCGATGCATCACTGGAAAACGAACCAGGATTCCTCTTCGATGCTTTGGTCCTGCCTGATGGGGAAATGGGCGTCAAGGAGCTGGCTAAGGATGGTCACACACTTGAATTTATCAAAGATCAATATCGCCATTGCAAACCCATAATGGTCATGACCGCTTCCACGGTTCTTATGCACATGGCACAAATCCCGCCGCTCCTGCCTTCAGGTAATGAAGATCCCGGGATCGTGGTGGGGATTGACGATTCAGCAATCGCACAGTTTGTATCTGCAATTGCGCGCCATCGACATCCCGAACGCGAAACCGATCCCCCTGCTGTGTAGCGGATTCATTGCTTTACATAAGCCTGGAGACCGTACGGTCTCCAGCATTACCCGAGCACATCATGTCTAAAACGAATACTCCAAATAGCTCGACCAGAGACGTGCTGGGTTCAATGCCGGACACGTCCAGTGCCTCTTACGCTGACAGGTCCCCCATACTGACGGCATTCGACCATTTTGCAAGCAAAGTGACACGGTGGGCTGGTTCCCCAGTTGCTTTCTGTTTAGCGTTAGCTTGCGTGCTTGTCTGGGCTGCCGCAGGACCAGTATTCTCTTTCTCAGAGTACTGGCAACTGGTGATTAACACCGGCACGACCATTGTCACATTTCTTATGGTTTTTTTGATCCAGCAAAGCCAAAATAAGGACAGCGTCGCACTACATCTTAAGCTTAACGAGTTATTGGCAGCGAGTAAATCTGCCAGCAATCGTATGATTGGGATTGAGGACCTCGATGAAGAGCAGCTTCGTGAAGTCGCAAATTTCTATGATCAACTGGCAACTCAGGCTCGCGCTCAAAAAGCATGCAAAGAAATTCATTCTATTGACGAAGAAGTGACACAAGCCTTGAACAGAGAATAGCGACAGAAACCAGTCGACGTGCACCCACGCAAAAGCTGTTGTCGAGCGCGTATTGCGGTTTTTCCAAGGTACCGGATCGCAAGCGAGCCATTCAGTTTGCGGGGGTGTTGTTCAATGCTGCCGCCAGATACCGTGCCGTGCGCGAGGCGGTGCAACGTGCCACCTGATGCGGTGTCCCAGTCGCTACGATGCATCCACCTTGTGTTCCCGCACCAGGACCGATATCGATCACCCAATCGCTGGAGGCAACGAAGTGCATGTCATGTTCGACCACCACGACGGTATTGCCAGCCTGGACCAGTGCGTCCAGCTGCAGCAACAGGCGGTCCACGTCGGCCGGATGCAGGCCCGTCGTAGGTTCGTCCAGTACGTACAGGGTATGGCCGCGCTGGGTACGCTGCAGCTCGGTGGCAAGTTTGATGCGCTGGGCTTCACCCCCTGACAGCTCTGTCGCGGGCTGGCCCAGACGCAAATAGCCCAGCCCGATGTCGCGCAGCGCATGCAGCGGCCTCAGCACGGCAGGCTCGGCGGCAAACGCCTCGCAGGCAGCGTCCACCGTGAGGCCAAGGACATCGGCGATGCTGAGCCCGTTCCACGTGATGGACAGTGTGTCGGAGTTGTAGCGCGCGCCGTGGCAGGTGGGACACGGCGCGTACACGCTGGGCAGAAAAAGCAGTTCGACGCTCACGAAGCCTTCGCCCTCGCAGGTGGAACAGCGGCCTTTGGCGACGTTGAACGAAAAGCGGCCTGCGTCATAGCGTCTTTTGCGCGCTGCCGGTGTAGCTGCGAAGAGCTTGCGCACGGCATCAAACAGGCCGGTGTAGGTGGCAAGGTTGGAGCGGGGCGTACGGCCGATCGGTTGCTGGTCCACGCGCACAAGCCGGCGAACGTGGTCGGTGGCCCCGCCAAGTCGGCCTGAAGTAGTGGCGCCTTCATCTGTCATCATGATGGAGCCCGGGTCATCGCCGTCCGCTGTGGCATCAGGCGGCCCGTCGGCCAGGCTTTCACCTTCACTCGACGCAAGGGGCTGCCCCAAGTGGGCGGTGACCAACTCCAGCAGTACTTGACTAACCAGGCTCGATTTGCCCGAGCCGGAGACGCCGGTCACGGCAGTCAGGCACGCTGTGGGAAAGGCCACGTCGACGCCACGCAGATTGTGGCGGTGTACACCCTGCAGCGTCAGCCAACCCTGAGTTCGATTTTCGGATTTGGGGGTGCGCCGCTCGCGGCGTGAACGCGTGCCGTCCTCGAACAGGTAGCGACGCGTCTGCGACTCGGATATCTCTGCGAGGCCTTCGGGCGGGCCGCTGTACAGGACGCGCCCCCCACGCTCGCCGGCCCCGGGGCCTACATCCACCAGCCAGTCTGCGCGCTGCATGGTGGTCACGTCATGCTCGACCACGAAGATGGAATTGCCAGCGTCCTTCAAGCGTTGCAGCGCAGTCAGCAGCGAAGCGGTGTCGGCCGGGTGCAGTCCGGCAGACGGCTCGTCCAACACATACACCACGCCGAAGAGTTGCGATGCCAACTGCGTGGCCAGCCGTAGGCGCTGCAGCTCGCCGGGTGACAGCGTGGGCGTCGCCCGGTCGAGCGAGAGGTAACCCAGCCCCAGTCCGGTCAGGGCCTGCACGCGGACCAGCAGTTCCTGAGCGATGCGCTGTGCAGCCAGCTGCTTTTCGGGCGAGAGGTGGGGCGTGCGGCGCACATCGGGTGCGGCAGCATGGGCGCAGGCGCCGTCCGCCTTCCGTTGAAGTGCGGCGCGCTTGCGTGCAGCAGCAGTCATGGCAGCACCGGCATCGCCCGTCACGGTTGGAGTGGTCGCGCCCTCGGCCACAGGTCGGAGCACATCGGCCAAGGCGTCAAGGGGCAAGCGAGCCAGATCGCCAATGTCCAGACCGCAAAAGGTGACCGAAAGCGACTCGGGCTTCAGCCGCTTGCCATGGCAGACTGGGCAGCGCGTCCCCACCATGAACTTGGACACCTTGCGCTTCATCATTGCGCTCTGGCTGGTGGCAAATGTCTGCATCACATAGCGGCGTGCGCCGGTGAACGTGCCCATGTAGCTGGGCGGCTGGCCCGCTTGGCGCGCGCGCCGAACCTCGTCAACCGTGAGTCCCGGGTACACCGGCACGGTGGGCTGCTCGTCGGTAAAAAGGATCCATTCGCGCGTCTTGCGCGGCAAATTGCGCCAAGGCACGTCGATGTCGTGGCCCAGCGTTGTGAGAATGTCGCGCAGATTTTGGCCCTGCCAGGCGCTTGGCCAGGCGGCAACGGCCCGCTCACGCACGGTGAGCGAATCATCCGGCACCATGGACGCCTCTGTCACGTCGTAAAGACGGCCCAGTCCATGGCAATGCGGGCAGGCGCCCTGCGGGGTGTTGGGTGAAAAATCCTCCGCATACAGCATGGGTTGGTGCGCGGGGTACGCTCCAGCACGCGAGTAGAGCATGCGCACCAGGTTGGAAAGAGTGGTGACGCTGCCTACCGACGACCGCGCCGTGGGTGCGCCACGATGCTGCTGCAGAGCCACTGCAGGGGGCAGTCCATCGATGCCATCAACCTGCGGAACGCCCACCTGGTCGATGAGTCTGCGCGCATAGGGCGCGACCGATTCGAAGTATCGGCGCTGCGCCTCGGCATACAAGGTGCCGAAGGCGAGCGACGACTTGCCCGAGCCGGACACCCCGGTGAAGACCACAAGGCAGTTGCGTGGAATCACCACATCCACGTTCTTCAGGTTGTGCTCGCGCGCGCCACGAACACGAATGCAGCCATCGGTGGGGTGGGACACTGCCGTGGGATCGTTGTGCGCAGGAGCTGCTACGGGAGTCTTCGCAGATTCTGAAGAGGGGGATGGAAGAGGCATGGACGAGTGGTCGGGTTGTCGCAAGGACCGCTGGCGGGCTGGGCTACTGGCATCAGTGTCGTGGTGCAGGCCGTGGCACGCCGTAGGCGGATGCCCCTTGCCCCCCAAGGTCACCGACCACGAGCACATCGCATGGCGTGAAAATGCCGACATGACAAGCATGTCCGCAGGCAGCTCGACTCCCTACATCCCTGCGTCTTCGCCTCGCACCGCTGACGTGGTTTTGTATCTTGATCTTGACGGCGTGGTTCACCATGAAGCTGTGCTTTGGCATCCCCGACGTGGCATCTACATGAGCCCATACCAAGCCTCTGAGCACTCCTTGTTCGAGTGGCTGCCCCTTTTGCAAGAAGAACTCACCCCCTACCCCCAAGTAGCCATCGTGCTCAGCAGTACATGGTGCATACGCCCCGGCTATGCCAAGACGCTGCAGCTGTTGCCCAACGAGCTGCGCGCCCGCTTCATCGGAGGCACTTTCCACAAGCGTGTCCACGGAGCGGATCCCTGGCTTCTGGCGAGCTTTCGGGACACTTCTCGTGGCCAGCAAATCCTGGAGGACGTGACGCGCAGAAAGCCCAGGCAATGGGTGGCCTTGGACGCTGACATCGAGGACTGGCCAGCGCAGCCAAGCGAATTCGCGAAGCTCCTGGGCGTAGATCGCTCTTGTTTGTCGCGGTATGAGCGCGAGCAACTCGGTGCTCCGACATCCGTCATCAACCACTGCCTCGGTGCGATAGCAGCACAGTCGCGCTCCCCTGTTGCTGGAGTGGACCCTGTGCGCCGTGCACTGCGTTTGACTATCGACGCAACGAGAGAGTTGCAGATCGCCACGGCCCTGGATGCCCGTGGGCAATGAATCTGACGGCAGCAGGGACGGATGCTCTTTGCCGTTCACCATCCCCACCGACTTGATCTTTACTGGCGGCGAGGCTCAGTCAGTTCCAAGTAAGCCCGATAATTGTTGGCGCCACATGTGATGGCGCACGCCCATGGACCAAGGTATGACTATGAATTTGACCGAACTACTGGCCGCGAAAGCTGCTCTGGATGCAGAAATCGCCAAGGCAAAGAAAACCGAAGCCACAGCCGCACTTCGTCGCGTACAAGAGCTCGTCACCGAGTTTGGCCTCACCTCTCAGCAAGTCTTTCCGTTGCTGCCCGCCAAAAGCAAAAAGCAAGGCGCGGCCAAGTACCAAAATCCAACTACTGGCGCCACATGGACAGGACGGGGCAAGCCTCCTGCGTGGATCATCGGCCAAGATCGCAACGCCTTTCTCATCGCTCAACCTGCCCAACACGAAGGGCCGTTCCTAGCAGAGATGGCTGCTGCGGCAGATCGCCGTAGAGCCTAATCGCGGTCCAGGCGTTTTCCAAGAACGCCTCACGCCAGTTCCAGCTCTCGCTGCAGGTTGGTCGACTTGTGGGGTCTGCCGTGAAGAGCCTGGCTCATCACGGTGGATAAAAGCCGCCCGCCATGTCGCGCAGCTTGCTCAGCGGTATGGGAGACGCGAGTTGTGTAGGTTCGCTCAGCCCCAGTGCAAAGGCTTTTGGCAGACCCGAAAAATACTCAAAGAACTCGTGGCGCTTGAGCCTGGATACTGTGCCGAATCGCCTCCACAGAGTACTGGGGGCGAGTGTGTGCAGGCCTGTCACCGTGGCGCACCAGACGATACTGCCCACCGGCATCTTTACATAGATCCAGACCGTCGATCCAAGGGCGACATGCATGGGACGGCGACGAAGCTCGACGGTCTTGGTGCCTTGAAGAATCCTGCTCGCATGCCGTTCTTCAAGAGAGATCAAGAAGTTGTGGGCGGCGTTCATTTGGAAATCCTTCAAGAAGAATATTTGCGATCTGCTCGGATGTAAGCGATCGGCTGGCCAGCAGTTGGGTGGGCTCGCCACAACCGAACCTTTTAAGGCTCTCCAGAGGCACAGGTTTCGGCAGGTTCTGCAGGTTGCTGAAGGCCACGACGGTCTTGATGTCGGACTTTCCGATGGCCGCGAGATCGTTGGCCTCAAGTGCGGACCGGTCCAGGTCCCCTTTGTCGACCAGCCCCTGGGCACTCAAGTAGGCATTTGTCACCCTTGCCATGGCCACCACGGCTTTGAGCCCTTTGTGGCGCATGGACTCGTAGAAGAACATCAGGCTGCCACGCTGGAAAGACTTCAAGGTCCTCGGGGAGCTCAGATAGTGGCGTCGCTGGTAAAGCAAGGCTTTGGCACGCGGGAGCAGCTGCATTTGCTCGAGATGACCCAGTAAGTGCTCTGCATAGTCCCGCTGGATGGGCACGAGCACACTTGGTCTGCCAGGCATGCATATCAGTGCTGGCGACAGCAAGGTTTCCAAGGCAGAAGCTGTGAGTTGGGTGCGTTGGCCGTCGGGGCGGGTCAACTCGATGTATTGGTCGGCATCCCGGAAAACCGGCATCGACAAAGGTAGGCCGTTTTCGCTCGCGCTTTGTAGTTTCATGCGATGTGTCGACCTCCTCCAGCTCCATGACCTGATGGCCACTGAATTCAGATGTAGCATCCCATGGAAACCGTTCTTTCAATGGAAATCCCGTGAGGTCGTGGACAGTCCACCCAGCAGCGGTGTCAGGTCTTTGAGCTTGAAGGCGATGAGATTCTTCACATCGCCCTCGCGCTGCCAGCGCCCGTAAACCGCAAGCAGCTTTGAACGCAGCACCTCCGGGCGAAACCGCTCCTTGAGGTGAGGCCAGATGATGACTTGCACATTGCCGGTCTCATCCTCGAGCGAGATGAACACAGTCCCCTTGGCTGTCTCGGGCTGCTGACGCACGGTGACGATGCCGGCGTAGCTGACCATCTGCCCTGCCCGGACCCGGTCGAGGTCAGAGGCTCGGGCCAGCCGGTGCTTCTGAAGCTGAGGCCGCAACAGCAGCATGGGGTGGCTTCGCAGAGTGAGGCCGACAGTGTTGTAGTCGTGAACGACCTCTTCCCCTTCGAGAGCCGCGGGCAGCTCAAGGAAGTCTTCATCGACCGGCGCCCCTTGCAGGAGCTTCGGTGCACGTCTCAACGCAGAAGCCTGCCAGACTTGTTGTCGACGATGCCCAGAGAGGCTCCCCAGTGCGTCAGCGCCCGCCAGCAACTGCATCTCGTGCTGCTCCAACTTCGCCCTGTGCGCCAAGTCCTCTGGGTTATCGAACGGACCCCGTGCCCGCTCCGCCATGATGCGCGCGGCCGATGCCTCCTTGAAGCCATCTATCAGGCGAAGGCCCAGACGCACAGCGGGAGCGTCCGGAAGGTCCTCAAGGGTGCAGTCCCACTCGCTGTACATCACGTCCACCGCACGCACCTGCACGTCGTGCCGCTGAGCATCTTGCACAAGCTGTGATGGCGAATAGAAACCCAACGGCTGGGAGTTGAGAAGAGCTGCGAGGAACTCGGCAGGATGATGCTTTTTAAGCCAGCAGCTGGCGTACACAAGCAGCGCGAAACTGGCCGCGTGGCTTTCAGGGAAGCCGTACTCAGAGAAGCCTTTGATTTGTTCAAAAATGGGGTCTCCTCGTTTTCAGT
>NZ_MYFL01000009.1:28286-37010 GCF_002193035.1 Delftia sp. K82
CTGAAAACGAGGAGACCCCAACCAGCGCGTGCCCACGTTGAATTGGCTGTGTTCGGGATGGCGGATCTCGTTCCACAGGGCGCGGCAGCGCTCACTCAGCCAGGCATTGAGTTCGACAAAGGAACTGAAGCGATGTCGGGCCGCCTCGATCCAGATGCGCCGACGGCTGTACTGCACGTTCTTCTCCACGCGCCCCTTCTCCCAGCCCGCCGCGACGTTGCAGAAGTCAGGGTCGTACAGGTAGTGCGCGCACATCACCGAGAAGCGCGCGTTGACAGTGCGGCCCTTGCCCTTGTGGACCTTGTCGACGGCGGTAAGCCCCGCTGCTTCAGGCCGCCCCACGAAGACGCAGACAAGTCGACTTAAAGGCAGCTTCAGACTGATGGCAGAAGTTTTAGGCCGCCGCGCTACTCGTTTGTACCAAAGCTGAAAGCATGCATCCGCGACATTGATAGGTCAGGCGACCGTGCCGGCACTTGCAAACCTCGACGGCGGCGATGTATTTGGCCCCATAAACTGACTGCTGAAAGTCGGCAATCAGGATGACGACAGGGGTACCGCATAGATCCTCAAGTGGCGAGCGGCGGCTGCCGTACGCACATGGCGCAAAGCGCCTTTGTGCGCAGCATCTAGGTTTCTCTGAACGTCGATGACATCAAGCCGGCAGGTTTCGTCTTGACGATGGCGGCGTTTAATCAAGCATTGGATCCGCCTGGATCCGCCGTCATTTGGCTCGTCGACGACCTAAATGCGCGTTTGGTGCTCGATCCGACGAACTGAAGATTACCCGCCAAGGCCAAGAAGCTTGCACTCGCCAAAGCTCTGCAGTTCAGGATTTCTTTCGGAAAATGACGACGTGCTGCCACGGCAGCCTCGCGTCTGTACGCACCCACTGCAACGGCAGGATTTCCGCTTCCCGGCGGATCTGCCTTTCCGTCATCTTGTGCAGCTGCTTGATCTGTACTGCGGGATCTTCCGCCTTGTACTCCACGAAAACGACCCGCCCGCCGGGCGCGAGCGACTGCACCACACTCCTGAGCATCTCATACGGAGCAGACAGCTCGTGATACACGTCGACCATGATCGCCAGGTCGACGGACCCCGGCGCCAGACGGGCATCGTTTTCAGTACCCAATGAAGGCGTGATATTGCGCATGCCTTCGGCTTCCGCAGCCTGGCGCAAAAGCGCGACCATCTCGGGTTGCACATCGACCGCCAGGACTCTGCCGGAAGGGGCGACCAGGCGCGCCATGCGACGGGACAGGTAGCCGGTACCAGCGCCGATGTCGGCAACCACCATGCCTGGCTTCAACTCCAGCGCATCCAGGAGAAGGTCGGTACGTTCTTCCTTCTCCCGTTCCTGGCGTTCGAGCCATGGCGCTCCTTGCCACCCCATGACCTGTGCGATCTCGCGACCCAGGTAGCGTTTGCCGATGCCGTCGGCGCTGGGCACTCCAGCGACGTACGCTAGCTCTTGCGCTTGCGCCGGAAAGCTGCCGGCACCAAGCAGCGATCCCAAAACCCCAGCTAAAACTGCAACGTTCCGAAAGAGTGTCATGTCAATCCAGTCAATCTCAGACAGGCATTTCGAAGTGGCCTGAATCTGCAGGTCAAGCCCTGCCGTCGCATTTGTCGCTGCAATGAAATGGGAACAACAGGGAGACTTATTTGACCCAGGTAGCAATCAACCAGTTTCAAATTTCGAAGACCCGCAGTTGGCCGTTTGGAGTCATGGCCCTCACAGATCTGGAACACAAAAGCACGTTAGCACCGCTTTCGCAAGGTAAAGCGCTTCGATTCTGCTCGGAGAGTGCCATTAGGCCAGCAGCAGGTTTCGCCCGCGGCTCACGTGTAAAGCCCGTGTAATCATGCCGCGAATACTTCACATAAAAGGGGAACCTGCGAGAACAGTTCAGTAGCCTCAATCAACCGCAAACTCGCATGGATGCTGGATTTTTCCAACTTTTTGAGATTCTTTAGAAATCGAGGTAGCGAAGACTCTTAATTCGTAGGTCGAGTTGTTGGCGCCGACTGGAGAGTGAGCCAACGGGGGTGCGGCACCGACAGCTATTTCCTCGGGTCGAAGCCTTTCGTGCAGCGTGCGCAGCGCTCGCGGCGCACGCTGGGCGTGCCCGTCCGGCAGGTGCACTACGATTTCTTAGGGCCCGCTTCGGCCCTTGATTGAGGCTTGAATCGCCTGCAGAGTCGGCAGGATCGACTTCACGGCACTGGACCAAGGGCCGCCTCTGCATCCGCGCCTACGCGCCTAGCCAGAATCTCTCGCTGCGATCGAGAAAGTCATGCAGGTGCACGATCACCGAATCGTCGTCGAGCAGGACGACGGCGTACTGTGGTGGCTCGAAGCTTCCCGGGATGTCTTCGGATTCCCCAAGGTGCAGTGCCACCTGATGGTTGGTACCGCGCAAAGTCGAGAAGGGGATGCCGCGCCAGGTGCCCGAGATGGGCCGGTGGATGTGGCCGAAGAACAGGTGCTTGATGCGATGCGCGTGGCCCTTCAGTGCTGTCAGCAACCATTCGTTGTCGACCAATCCGATTCGATCCGCGACCGGGATGCCAAGGTGGAATGCCGGATGATGCATGAACAGGAGCACCGGTGAATCATCCTCCGCCAAGCGCTGGGAAAGCCAGTTTGCCCGTTGCTCGCAGAAGACGCCGCAATGCGTTCCCGGTTCGTTGGTATCCAGAAACAGACCCCTGAACCTCCCGATGGCCTGCTCGTACTGGACGAACCCATTGCTGTCCACCGGCACCTGTGGGAAGCGCTCGCGGAAGTTGGTCCGGCTGTCGTGGTTGCCGAGAATCAGATGAACCGGCATTGGCAACCGCGCGCATTGCTCCGACAGCTGGCGGTAGGCGTCCGGGTGCCCGACATGTGCGAGGTCGCCCGTGATCACGCAAGACGCTGCGTCCGCGTGCTCGGCGATCACGCTGTCGATGCAGCGCTCGAACCGTTTGCCGGGGTCATGGCCGTAGAGGGCGCGACCCTGCTCGACAAGATGAATGTCCGTGATGTGGATGAACTTGTGCATGGTCGTGCCTTGCACTCAGCGCGGCAGCAATGCCTGGACGGCCTTGCTCATCTCGCTAAGGGCAACGGCGGGTTGCACCTCTTGCGAAACCACGGTCTGGAGGTGATCCTTGATTACGTCGGTAATCTTGAAGCCGTTGTCACCCGGAAACGCGTACGAGCCGGTGAGTACCGGCATCTGCGCGATGGCGGTCAGATGATTGGGGTTTGCCTTGTAGAAGGGCGCAAGCAGGTTCGGGTCGGTCGCTGGCAACGTGTTGGCCGGGAAGTAGCCGGTTGCCTTGACCATGGTCGTCGCGCCCAGCGGGCCGGTGGCGAACTTGATGTATTCCCAAGCAGCGGCCTGCTTGGCAGGATCCTTGGAAAACATCATCGCTGCATTGCCGCCGGCCGGCAGTCGGCCGTCCTTGGCAACGGGCATGCGGGCGGTACGAATCTCGAACTTGCCTCCCACCTGCTTCGTGATGCTGCCCAGGCGCGCAGTGGTTGTCGCCAGTACCGCGAGCTTGCCGCTCACGAAGTCCTGCAAGGCGGCCGAATAGGAGATGTTGCGCATCTCACCCTGCTTGACGAGCTGCTCGAGGGTCAGCATGGCGGCCTTGCCTGCGGGGCCGTCGAAGGCCACCTTCTTCTCGTCGGCGGTCAACATGGTGCCGCCGTTGCTGAAGACCAGCGCCTGCCACATCCAGTTGCCCGTGATGTCCCACTCGACGTGAAGGCTCTCGGTGCCGGGCGTTGCCGCCTTCGACTTTTTGGCCGCGTTCATGATGGCATCCCAGTTCATGGGAAAGCGATCGGGCTCCACGCCCGCCTTGCGCATCAGGTCGGCGTTGTAGTAGATGACGGGTGTAGACAGCGCGAAGCCGATGCCGACCTGCTGACCCTTGACTTGCCCCAGTGAAAGCAACGCTTGGTCGTAACCCATCCCCGCCCAGCCCTTCTCCGCCTTGATGAAGGGCGTCAGGTCGACAGCGAGCCCACGGTCGGCAAACACGCGCTGACGATTGAGGCCCTGATAAGACACATCGGGGAGCTGGCCCGTGACGGCCTGGCGCAGAACCTGTTGTGCCGCGACCTCGTAGTCAGACGTGGGCGCACGGAACGTGACCTTGTACTGGGGGAACTTCGCCATGAAGTCTTTTGCGATTGATTCATGGACCTCTTTGAAGAGATCAGCGTACGCGTAGTCGATCACGATCTCAGTCGGTTGCTGAGCCTGTGCCAGGCCGGTGGTCATTAACACGGCCAGTGCGGCGGTTTTCTTAAACAGTTGTTTCATTGCTTGATTCCTTGCGGTTTAACCTTTGACGCCGGTGAGCGTCACACCTTCGATGAAGCGCTTTTGCGCGACGACGAACAACAGCACCAGCGGCGCCGTGATCAGCACCGTGCCGGCCATCAGCGGACCGAACGCGCTGCCTGCTTCCTCATTGCGGAAGAACATGGTTCCCAACGGCGGCGTCGCCAGATGGGGTGAATTGATGACCAGCAGTGGCCAGAAGTAGTCGTTCCAATGCCAGACCACCGAGAAGATCGAGAACGCCAGCAAGGCAGGCATGGCCGTGGGCAGCATCACGCGCCAGACGATCTCCAACTCACCCATGCCGTCGAGCCGCGCGGCGTGGATCAGGTCGTCGGGCACGGTGCGAAAGAACTGCCGCATCAGGAAGATGCCGAACGCGGACACGCTGAAAGGCAGGATGAGCGCGGCCATCGAGTCGAGCAGACCGGCGTGATACAGCATTACGTAGAGGGGGATGGCCGTGGCTTGGTATGGCACCATGAGCGCCAGCATCACCAAGCGCCAAGCCCACGGCTTGCCACGGAACGACAGCTTGGCAAAGGCGTAGGCGGCAGGCAGTGCCACCAGGATCTGCAGCACCAGGATGCCCGCGCAGACGAGCACGCCATTCCACAGGTAGCGCAGCAAGGGGACCTTGGTTAGCGCGAGGGTGTAGTTCTCCACTGCAGCGAAGCGCGTCGGAAAAAGATGAATCTCGCTGCCGAAGATTTCGTCGGCAGGCTTGAGCGAGGTCAGCACCATCCAGATGAACGGCATCAGGAAGACCAGGGCCACGGCCATCAGCACCACGTGGCGAAGAATCCGAAAGGAAGGGGAAGGAGGTTTCATGCGTAGTGCGTCCTGCGCTCCAGCGCGGCGTGCTGGATCTGGGTCAAGAGGAAGATGCCGGCGATGAAGACCACCGTCATGGCGCTGGCGTAACCCATGCGGAAGAAGCTGAACCCCTCCGCATAGATGGTGTGCAGCAGCACTTCGGTGGCCTTGTTCGGCCCGCCCTTGGTGAGCACATGGACGGTGTCGAAGACCTGCAGGGCGCGGATGGCGCAGACAGTGATGACGAACAAGGTGGTAGGGCCCAGCAACGGCCAGGTGACGAAGCGGAATCGATCGAAGGGGCGATCGATGCCGTCGAGTTCCGCCGCATCTCGCACGTCGCGGGGGATTCCTTGCAGCCCGGCCAGGAAGAACACCAGGGCAAGCCCCGACATCTGCCAGATGCCGATCGCGGCGACCGAGTACAGCGCGAGGTGGCGGTCGTTGAGCCAGTTCTGGGGTGCGACGCCGACCTGCTGGAGCAGGTGATTGACGAGCCCGGCGCTCGGATGCAGCAGGAATTCCCACACGACCGCCATTGCGATCAGCGTCGATGCGGCCGGCATGAAAAAGGCTGTGCGGTAGAAGCCGCGTCCCGATCGATCGGATTCGATCAACAAGGCGAGGCTCAGGCCCAGCGTGATCGATCCCCCGGTGACCAGGACGAGGTAGACAAGGGTGTTGGCCACAGACTTGCGGAACACCGCGTCCGACCAGAGTTCGGCGTAGTTCTGCAGGCCGACCCAGTTCAGGGTGGTGGCGCCGAACTGCCAATCGGTCAGCGACATCAGAAATACGGCAAGGACGGGTATGAACAGCAGAAGCGTCGCAAGAAGGCCCGCGGGCGCGAGAAGTGAAACGGTGGAAAGAGGATGGGCGCGCATGCTCGGCTTTCAGGCCACTCGCTTCAGGGTGTCGCATCGACCGATCGACATGCGCTGGCCGCCGGCGTCGAAGACATGCAGGGCTTCCCACGGGACCGTGACCTCGAACTCGGCCCCTGCGTGCGCTGCCGTGCCAGCCGGGAGGCAGACGATGCAGGCTTCCCCCTGGCTCGGCAGGGTCAGCGTGGCCATCAATTCGGCACCCGCGTATTCCACATGGCCAACCACGCCGCGCACGGTGAGGCCCGGCGCCTTTGCCAAGGTGACAGCCTGCGGCCGGAAGGCGACACGGCAGGGCCCGCCGTTCCCCGCGGTATCTGCGATGCGTTGCGCCAGGCAATGGATCTCGCCATTGGCGAGGATGTCGCCCGGCACGACGTTGATCCGCGGTGCGCCGACGAATCGAGCCACCTCGAGGCTTTGTGGCCGCATGTACAGATCTTCGGGTGGCGCCACCTGAAGGATGCGGCCTTCGCGCATGACCGCCACACGGTCCGACATGGACATGGCTTCGTGCTGATCGTGCGTGACGTAGATGAACGTCACGCCCAACTGGTCGTGAAGCTGCCGGATCTCGGCACGCAGCGCATGGCGAAGGTTGGCGTCCAGATTAGAAAGGGGCTCGTCGAACAGGAACACGGAGGGGTGGCGAACCATCGCGCGCGCCAGGGCGACGCGTTGGCGCTGGCCGCCCGACAGGTGCGCCGGCTTACGATCGAGTAACCCGTCGATGGCGAGTCGCCGGGCCACTTCATGTGCGCTGGCATGGATGTCGGCGAGCCGGCGGCGCACCCCGGGGGATACCAGGCGTGCCCCCGGCAGGCGACCCCAGAACCCCAGGCCGCGCATCACCAGCGGCATCGAGATGTTCTCGCGCACGGTCATGTGCGGGTACAGCGCATAGGACTGGAACACCATCGCGCAGTCCCGTGCGCTGGGTGACAGGGCGAGCAGGTCGCGGTCTCCCATGCGGATCGTGCCGGTGTCGGGCGTGTCCAGGCCGGCGATCAGCTTCAGCAAGGTGGACTTGCCGCAACCGGACGCGCCCAGCAGGGTGAGGAATTCGCCGTCGCGCACTGTCAGGTCGAGTTCCTGAAGAACGGCAGCGTTGCCGAAGCGTTTGGTCAGGCCGGAAATCTGGATGTCAGACATGGTCGTTCGTCTCCGCCGTTGACTGAGTCGATGTCCGGGCGGCCATCCAGCTGTGAAACTCTGCGTAGCCCGAAAACGCCACGGTGCACGGGCGCAAGTCGTCGGGCGCCGCGGCGTAGCCGCCGAGATGGGCCGCCAGCCGTACGCCAGCCGCCTGGGCACACGCTGCGTCAATGCCGGAGTCCCCGACGAACAGCGCTGTCCGCGGCGTCCCGCCCAACTGGGTCAGTGCGAGGTGCAACGGCGCGGCGTCCGGCTTGGGATGCTCGGTGTCGCCCAGGCCCACGATCGCGTCGAAGAAGCCGGTCAGCGCTGCCTTGTCCAGAAGCGTGCGTGTGGAGCCTTGATCGCGGTTCGTGCAAATGCCCAGTGCGATGCGCTGCGAACGAAGCATCGACAGCAGATCGAGAGCGCCGTCGTATGCCACAGTTTTGTGCAGCCAGTGCGATGCGTAGCGGTGCGCGAAGGCATCTTCGAGTCGCGACCCCAACGCGAGCGGCACAGACGCGGCCTGAAGCCGGAGCGCGCTCTGGAAGAGGGCGGTGATGCCCTGGCTCAAGGCAGGACGAAGATGCTGCGGCTCGACGGCCTGCAATCCGGCGAGCACAAGCACCTCATTGGCCGCGGCTGCGAGGGTGGGCAAGGTGTCGAAAAGGGTTCCATCGACATCAAAGACGACTGTTCGTATTTGATCGTTAGTGTTCATGTCCTGAATGCTACGAACATGATGAGTCAAACTCATGACAAATACGGGCGGTACAGTTTCCGCATCGATCCCGTGCGCGCGTGGCGCGTCAACCGTCCTGAAATGCAAGAAAACAGATGCTCAAAGCAGCTCGCCAGAAAGAAATCGTCGCCCTTTTGCAAGGGGGCGGCGTCGTCGAAGTCAGCGTGCTGGCGGAGCGTTTTCAGACATCGCCGATCACTGTCCGCCGTGACCTCATCGAATTGCAGGAGCGTGGCGTGCTGGCCCGCACGCGAGGGGGCGCGATTCCCGGCAATGAGGTGTATGCAGAGGGTTGGGCGCGGTACGAGAGTGTTAGCTACGCGGAGCGCGAGAGGGAAAACTACCGCGAGAAACGAGCCATCGCGGAGCTGGCCGCGCAATCAGTGTCGGACGGCGACTGCATCCTCATCAACGGCGGTACCACGTGCAGGCACCTCGCGGAAGCTCTGCGAGGTCATCACCACCTTCATGTCGTCACCAACGGACTGACCGTCGCCATGGAGCTGGCCAAGAGCAGAAACGCCACTGTCCATCTCCTGCAGGGCACCGTGGACTTTCAGAAGATGACGAGTGTGGGCCGCCTCGAAACAGGTGCATTCGAGGACATCACGGTCAGAGCGGCCTTCCTGGGCGTCCACGGGATCTCCGCGACCGGGGGCATCGGCATGCTGACGCCCGAGGAGTCAGCGATGAATCGAGCCTTCGTGGACGCGGCCCAGTCCGTCAATGTCCTCGTCGACTCCTCCAAGTTCAAGGCGCAAGCAATCTTCAGGATCGGGGTCTCCTCGTTTTCAGT